>CAKMKJ010000001.1 GCA_927443345.1 uncultured Anaerolineaceae bacterium
TAGGGCAAGTTTCCGAAATCTTAAAACAGATTTCGGAAACTGTTTTAAAAAGCTACTCAATAACTTTGGTGAAAACGGTGAAAGTCGGTGGATTTTCAATTACTTGTTTTACCTTGCACTGTTCAGCAGAACGGACGAGGGCAGAATAGTATTTATCGGGGAAAGCAGGCGGCACTTGAATTTCAAGTTCGATGTTTTCGATCTTACCTGTGGAACGATCTGTATTTACCCTTTGGACGATGCGGATGCCCTCTGTTGGCAGTCCACGCTGGTTGCAGAAGCCCAAGACATAGATGCCTGCACAGGTACCCAACGAGGCTAAAAAGAGGGCAAAGGGGGTGGGAGCAGAGGCTGCACCGCCGCCCATGGGGGGTTGATCGGTCATTACGGTGTATGGTCCGAAGTGGGCGTCCACTCTGGCACCACCGGGGAAGTCAATTATCATTTCCATGAATGTTCTCCTGTTGTTGGTATGCAATTTGGATGTATGGATGCATTAAAAGTGACATTTTATTGAGTTATGGTATGATTTTAACAAACAATAGCAATTTATATGGATCATTTTCAAGAGGAAACTTAAATGACAGATCAAAGCCAAAATTTTTCTCAAATCGAGCAACTGCGCGGATTGATTGAACAACTCAACTCTTATATATCCTCTTATCACGGCGGAGAAGTGGAGTTTGTCTCATTCGACGGCAAGGTG
Source organism: uncultured Anaerolineaceae bacterium (assembly GCA_927443345.1). Lineage (GTDB taxonomy): Bacteria > Chloroflexota > Anaerolineae > Anaerolineales > Anaerolineaceae > UBA6107. The sequence continues at coordinate 707 of CAKMKJ010000001.1, forward strand.
GTCAAAGTCAAATTGGGCGGCGCTTGTTTGGGCTGTCCGCTTTCACCGGTCACGGTCAAGGGCTGGGTGGAAGGCACTGTCAGGCAGTTCTTCCCTGAAATCGAAAAGGTGGAATCAATTAATTAAGGGCAATTAACTTAAACCTTGACAAGGTACCCCACTCGCCGCTAAAGCAGCTCGGGGGCGCGAAAACCGCGGCCTTGTCAAGGTTGGTCTGAAAAAACAAACAGCAGGCTCCAAGTTACCGAAATCCAAAACCAGAATTAACCCCAAGCATAATAAAAAGCGAAATCAATCAATTAAGAGCAAGTTTCCGAATTCTTAACAGAATTCCGAAACTGAAGATTTTTGTTTTGCTTTATTCAAGATAGATTTCGACGCGTTCCTGTTCGTCGTCATCGGCTACGTCTAATATCTTGCCGATCTTGCCGCTGCGAATGGATTCGCGCAGGATGGCGGGGTCAAGGTTCTGCCGGTCAATTGAAAGACGCGCACCAAATTTGGTTCCCGTGTTGACCAGACCGGCCGGCATGCGCACGTTCACCCTGCGTTTGCCAGAGTTCATATCCGTGACGATCACCCTCACCCAATGGGCAGAAGGCATACGTCCGCCTGAAGAAGCTGCATTGAGCCCGGCTGTATTTGCTTCAGAGGTAGAGCAGGCATTCAATAATTCGATGCCCTGATCGGCAGTGATCTTGCCGCTCTGGATCATTTGAAGGATTTTAAGTTTTTCAGTTTCAGTCGCCACCAAGGTTAATCCTATCTAATTGTCGCCTACCTCAATTTTACCCGGCTTATGTCCTTTTTGGAGAAGAATTCTCTCATTTTTCAAATCTTCATCAGGGAGCATGTGGTAAGATAAACGCGGTGGAAGAATAATCATGAATCTTTTTTCATTAATCCTCGGGGTCGGCGGCACCATCGCATTACTAAGAATTGTGCAGCATACAACTGTGGAGCGGCGGTTTCGCTGGCTGCTGGCAGGCGTTCTCACCATGACTGGCGCGATACTCGGCGCACGGATTGTTTTTGTCGCCGTCTACCAGGCCTATTTTTCAACCCACACACAAGAAATCAGCCGCATCACCCTGGGCGGTCTTTCGTGGCCAGGAGCTCTGGCCGGCGCCATCCTTTTTGCGTGTTTAACCCTTTTCATTTTTCGCCTTCCCTTTATCGAGGGGCTTGACCGATTAAGCCGAATGCTGCTGCCTCTGGCAGGTGCTGTTTGGCTTGGCGCATGGCAAGCTGGCATTGCTTTTGGCCAACTGCTGCCGGCTGGTACCCGATGGGGAATAATGCTGCGAGATGAATCGGGATTGACTGCCTTAAGAGTGCCGGTACAGCCCGCTGCGGTGGTCAGTCTGCTGCTGGTGATGGGGTTGATTGAATGGTTAATTCGCTCAGCGCATAAGGATGGATTGAAGGCCGCCGTCAGCTTTTTTGTGCTCAGTCTGCACAGCCTGCTTTTCTCTTTCATGCGGTATGATAGTGTTCAAAGCATGTATGGATTTCGTCTTGACACCTGGGCAGCAATTTTCTTCTCTGCATCCGCCTGCCTGTTTCTGATGATTGTTTTGTTCAAGAAGAAAACAAGTATTGCCACCCATGAAAGCGGATCGGAGTAAACCCCATGAAATTAAACCTGGCACTGGCGCAAATTAATACCGTTCTCGGCGACGTCAACCGCAATCTCGAAAAACACCTGACGCTAATCAAAGAAGCACGCAATAAAGGTGCTGATTTAATCATCTTTCCGGAGCTTTCGCTCACCGGGTACATTCTGCAAGACCTGGTACCCACCGTCGCCCTGCATCCGGATGATTCCGACCCGGTATTCAACCAACTGCTTGAAGCCTCAAGAGCCATTGATATCATGGTGGGATTCGTGGAAGAAGATTCACGCAACCGCTTTTATATTGCCTGCGCCTACCTTTCAGATGGCAAAGTGCTGCATGTGCATCACAAGGTGTACTTGCCGACCTATGGATTATTCGACGAAGGACGCTTCTTTGCCGCCGGTGACGGCGTAAATGCCTTTGACACCCGTTTTGGCCGGGTCGGCATGCTGATCTGCGAAGATTTCTGGCACGCTTCTCTGCCTTACGTGTTATGGCTGGATGGCGCTGATCTCTTTTTGTTTGCCTCAGCCTCCCCTGGCCGCGGATTGCCTCACACCAACAACGGCTGCGAACCCGGCAAACTGGATTCCGCGCGCTGGGTGGATGAAATCAATCGTGCCTATGCCGGTCTTTTTACCTCTTTCGTGGTGCATACCAACCGGGTTGGTTACGAAGACGGTTTGAACTTCTGGGGCGGAGCTTCCGCTTACAACCCGGATGGCGAACCAACCATCCAGGGGCCGCAGCATCAAGAAGCGCTAGTGATGACCGAACTGGACCTCAACCAACTGCACCGCACGCGGGTAAGACTACCGCTGCTGCGCGATGAAAAATCTTCTCTGGTGCTCAAAGAGATTACCCGCATCAATCAAAAACACAACGCATGACCCGCAATCAGAGGTAAAATGAAGTTATCCAGCAAATCGCATCTTCGGAGGTTGTATGCCTGACCTGTCTATTGATACCGAGTTGGCACGTACGATCTTGACCGGATTTATTAAAACTGAAATCACCCGTTCTGGTTTTTCACGCACCGTGCTTGGCCTTTCAGGCGGCATCGATTCTGCATTAGCCTGCTACCTGGCGGCTGAAGCGCTTGGCCCTGAAAACGTATTGGCTATCCGCATGCCATATAAGACCTCTTCAAAAGATTCGCTCGAACACGCTCAGCTCATCATTGACGACCTGGGGGTGCAATCACTGACGACGCCGATCACAGACATGGTTGATCCGCTGATTGAACGCTTTCCAGACATGGAAAACAGGCGCAAAGGGAATATCATGGCCCGACAGCGTATGATCATCCTTTTCGACCAATCTGAAGCCTTCAAAGGGCTGGTTTTGGGCACGGGCAACAAAACTGAAATCCTGCTGGGATACAGCACACTTTACGGCGATTCTGCATGTGCAATCAACCCCATCGGCGACCTTTACAAAACCCAGGTCAGAGAACTTTCAAGAGCCGTTGGGGTGCCACAAGCGCTGCTTGACAAAGCTCCCTCTGCCGATTTGTGGATCGGCCAGACAGATGAACAAGAGCTCGGCTTTACCTATGAAGAGGCAGACCGTCTGCTCTATTTATTGATCGACCAGCGTTATAAACCAGAAGAATGCGTTGAAGCCGGTTTTGCCGCGAACTTTGTCAAGGCCGTGATCCAACGCGTGCGAAAGAATCAATTCAAACGCGTGCTGCCGCCGATTGCCAAATTGAGCAACCGTACCATGGGTTACGACTTTTTATATCTCAGAGATTGGGGAACATAATTATTCATAAATGAGACTAAAAGATTATTTCAAAATCCCCCCCGCCCTCAAACATCGCAAATTTGCGCTTTTATGGGCGGGGTTATTAATCTCCATTGCCGGAACGCAAATGCAAGTCTGGTCGATCTATTGGCACCTGCGTCTGCTGACCGACCAGCCAATTGCAGTCAGCGGTGTGGGTATTGCCAGGCTGATCCCCATTTTGATGTTTGCCCTGATTGGCGGCTTGTTCGCGGATACTTTCAACCGCCGCATCGTGATGTTTGTAACGCAAACTTTTATGCTGTTGTGTGCTTTTCTGTTAGGTTGGATTACCCATTTCGGGCAGATGACCCTCTGGACCATCTACATCATTTCTGCAATTTCTGGCATCGCGATTGCCTTTGATGGACCGTCTCGGCAATCATTAATTCCAAATCTTGTGCCGAGAGAAGATTTACGAAGCGCGTTTGGACTGCAATCAATCGCCTCAAATACCGGTGCGATCATCGGCCCTGCTTTGAGCGGCGTAGTGATTGCTACACTCGGGATTGAATGGTCGTATTGGTTCAACGCCATCTCGTTTTTGGCAGTGATCGCAGCCCTGATTGTGATGGGCAAGGTTGAAAAAGAAACCCCACTGCTTGAAGTGAATGAGAAACCGATCAAACCTAAACTAAATATTGCAGGCATCCCGGAGGGGATTCGCTTCATTCTCAAGTCGCCGATCATCTTATCGAGCATGCTGCTGGATTTCTTTGCCTCATTCTTTTCTTCTGCGAACTCTTTGCTGCCCTTTGTGGCGCAAGACATCCTCAAGGTGGGTGCGATCGGTTACGGCTGGCTTTCGGCTGCTCAATCGGTGGGTTCTGTGACAGTGGCGTTTATTTTGACCCAGGCAAACCGCATTCGCCACCAGGGAAGGCTGTTGATGTGGGGTATCACCGTCTTCGGCTTTGCGACCATATTGTTTGGCTTGTCTCGGAACTTCGCGTTAACCTTTGTTGCTCTTGTTATGATCGGCGCGGGTGATGCAGTCAGCACCGTGCTGCGAAATACGATCAGGCAACTGCAAACCCCCGATGCACTGCGCGGACGCATGATCAGCATCAATCAAATCTTCTTCGCGGGCGGTCCGCGGCTGGGTGAATTGGAAGCGGGGTTGGTAGCCCAGGCTTTTGGTACCCCTATATCAATTATCACTGGCGGCATCGGCTGCCTGATCTCGGTGGTTGTGGTGGCGTTTAAGTTCCCGCAGTTGAGAAATTACAAAGGCGATGAGCCTTTGAAAGCGGGTGTGGTGCCATAATCGAGGAGGGTTTGGAACCCTCCCCTACTTTTAATTATTCACTCAAAGCTTCGTGAAGACCAGACCACTTTTCGAGATGCGCTTCGAGTTCAGCCTGCAAGCGGGCATAACTGACTGCCATCTGCTGCACTTCGCCGGGGTCTAAAGGCGGGGCTGCCAAATCCTCTTCGAGACATTTGATCTCATTTTCCAACCAGGCAATTTTTTCTTCCAATAATTGGATCCCTTTTTCGATCTTGTGTTTTTCGCCCTTGCTCATGGCAGGTTTATTTTTTTCGTTTTGTGATTGAACAGGTTTAGGTTCTTCAATCACAACAGGTTGATTAAGCTGCTGTTTTGAAGCCTTATATTCACTATAAGTACCTTTGAAACTCTCCAATAGCTGGTCTTTGGGGTTCACTTCCCAAATTTGGGTGGCCAGCCGGTCAATCAGATAGCGATCATGCGAAACGAGCAAGATCGTACCTCTAAAATCTGCCATAACAGCTTGCAGTATCTCTTGCGATGGCAGGTCGAGGTGGTTGGTGGGCTCATCCAGCAGCAGCAAGTTGTAGCCTTGCAGTGCGAGGCAGGCTAAAGCCAGCCTTCCGCGCTCGCCGCCTGAAAGCAGGTTGACAGTCTTAAAAACGTCATCCCCGGTAAAGAGGAATTTCGCCAGGTAATCACGCACTTCGGCAGGCAGCATCTTGGGCACCACGCCTTGAATCTCTTCAACGAGCGTCCATGCGGCGTGCAGCCCTTCATGCGCCTGGGCAAAATAGCCAATCTTTAAGTTCGCGCCCAAGACAGCCTCACCCGCAAAGGGGGGGATTTTCTCAAGCAGGGTTTTTAAGAAAGTGGTCTTGCCAGCCCCGTTAGGCCCGATAATGGCGGCGCATTCGTTGCGCACCAGGGTGAGATCAGGCACTTCAAAGAGCGGTCTGCCTTCATCGGCATAACCCACTTGCAGCGAACGGGTGCGCAGCACGAGATCGCCTGAACGATCTGCGGCTTTGAGATTGAGGTGAAGTGACCTTTTTTGAGTAGGCGGCGTCAGCCGGGCTTCATCCAACATGCGTTCAAGTCGTTTACGCCTGCCCTGCGCTTGCCGCGTATTCTGTCCAGCAATGTTGCGCCGAATGTAATCTTCTTCTTTTTCGATAAATTCTTGCTGTGTCTGGTACTCGGCCAGCCGTCTTTCGTAGCGCTCCTGACGCTGCAGCATGTATGCGCTGTAGTTGCCGCGATATTCTTCAAGATTGGGGGTCATCTCCCAAATCACATTGACGACCTGGTCCAAGAAATAACGGTCATGCGAGACGATTAACACGCCGCCTGGCCAGTCTTTAAGATAATTTTCAAGCCACTCCACCGCAGCGATATCCAGGTGGTTGGTGGGTTCGTCTAACAGCAGCAGGTCAGGCTTTGACAGCAGCAACTTGGCCAGCATGGCACGGGTGCGCTGCCCGCCTGAAAGTTGGGCCACCGGACGCTGTTCATCCGCACGCGAAAAACCCAGCCCGGTGAGAGTCATCCGCACCTGGGTTTCGTAGGTGTAACCACCAAGATGGTCAAAACGAGCCTGCAAGCTGCCATATTGAGCGAGCATCTCTTCTGATCCATGAGCGCTGGCGAGCTGCTTTTCAAGCTGATGAACCTCTTTTTGCATCTCCAGCAGCGGTTGAAAAACGGTCAATATTTCATCCCACAGGCAGTGGTCGGATTGCATCGTGGCTTCTTGAGGCAAGTAGCCAAGCACATTGCTTCGGGCGCGGTTGACCAAACCACCCGAGGCTTCATCCTCACCAATCAAAATACGCAGTAAAGTAGATTTTCCGACGCCGTTTGGCCCAACCAATCCGATGCGGCTGCGATGTGGAATGCTAAACGAAAGCTCAGAAAAAATATCCAAAGCGCCGAAAGATTTTGAAAGGTTAGTTGCTGAAAGTAAAGGCATGTTTGTGCTTCCTGAAAATTGCTAGCAAAGTATACCATAGCGGATTATTTCAAGAAAAAACCCCAAAAAGAAATCCTTTTGGGGTGATTTAATCAAAGATCACTATCCTACTCGGATACTTGCCAGAGAAAAAGCTGATTGTCGTTGCCGACGGTGGCAATATACTTGCTGTCAGCAGAAAATGCCAGAGCAGTAATTTGACCGGCGTGGCCATCCAAAGAAACCAGCATTACGCCGCTGGTGACATCCCAAATCTGAAGAGCGCTGCCCACACCCATGGCCAACAAGGTGCCATTGGGCGAAAAATCAAGACAAAGGGCCGGCTCAGTCAGCTCGAAGGTTCTGAGCACATTACCCCCGGCTGCATCCCACAAAGTGACAGCAGGAGCAGGCTCAACACTGGCAGTTGAAACATTGCTGGCAAGCATGGATCCGTCGCGGGTCATGGCATAAGCGGTGACGAAATCCTGGTGATCGAGAGTGGGGCTTAAACTGCCATTCACAATTTCTTGAAGCTGCAAAGTCGCTCTGGCTTGCCAGACAACCCACTGCGGACTTTGAGAAAAGCCTGCACTAAAAACTGGTGAAGCCGTTACAAAACCTTCCAAGGTATTCAATAAACTGCCATCAACAGTGGAATGCAATTCAACATACCAAACTGGATTGCCCGCTGCATCAACTTTGCCATCCAAATCAACAACTGCAAGTGCTGCACCGTCTGGCGAAAAGGTGGCATTACCCACCAAAAATTCAGGTGAAATGGTTAAAACGACAGAATTTGCGCTGGTAAGATCAACTAAAGAAATGGTAGTCATATCCAGTGAAACCAGGGCAGCCAGTTTGCCATCAGAAGAGAGGTCAGCCACTCTGCCGTCTTGGGTGCTCATGATGCTGGTGGGCGTTAACTCGGGAACAGCCAGCACACTCACCCCAAACAACTGATTGCCAGATGCATCTGTCATTTGGGTGGATACCGCCAGGCTGAGTGAGTCATTAGCCCACTTTAGTTGTTGGGCAGTATTGACTGGCGCGCGATTGACCATGGTCAATGAAGCAGCATTTTTGCTGCTAATTTCGACTGGCAATGGAACGGGCGGAATCGTTGGTGATGGAATCTCTGTACTTGTGAGGACAAATGAGGGTTCAGTGGCAACGGTCGTTTCAACAGCCGGTGTTACTTCAGGCAAACTGCAAGCAGCCAGAAGAACAATCGCAATTACACTGAGATATCGGATGAACCTTTTTTTGATGTGTGTAATAACTTTCATGTCACCAATCCTTACCGTGATTATACTCCCTGAATTAATTGAGTATATCTTTAATTTTTTCCGAGCCCCAATCCACGGCACTGTCTTTTGCGTTGGTAAAAATACCATCCAGCCATTGCGTGAAGACACCCTTCAAATTTCCAAGCCCATGCGAGATAACATTATTAAGCGCGAGACGCCATAATTCAATCTGGTTGCTGACAACGGCTTTAACTTGTTCATCCCATGCGCCAGTTTTGGAGAGGAAAATAACCGGCCTCTCATTAAGCATGACAATGCTGCGGCCCGTACCATCCACCTGGATGACGGTGCCATATGATTTATCCAGCCCCAAGACATCGGTGGAGAAAGCCATCATTGATTTTGTGCCCAGGTTTGAAAATACCACGGGCTGGGGTACATCGCCATCTTGAGAGCGCCAGGCCAGGATGGTAAGATCAGGGCCTTTTAGAAACCGATATTCTTGCACGCTGCCTGTTTGCCCCTGGATTTGTCCGAGGGATTTGCTGTCTACTACAGATGCAGAAAGGTCTGAAAGGCTGGTAACCGCCTGAGGTTGATTGACAGGATCCACCTGCCAGAATACTAGCGGGATTGCATCCCCGCCGGTAAGCATAACACTGGCGCGCACCAACAGGTCAGATTGAAGGGTGTTGACATCAATCGCCCGGCTACCCTGAAGGCTGACCAATTCATCGGGGCTCCAGGTCAGGCCGGTGATATATACGGGTTTTCCACCTAATTGGCGGGCAAGATCTTGTATAGATTGAACTTCGGCAGACAGAGAAGCAGAACTGGCAGCCATTGAAGCATTACAGCTCAGATTGATGTCTGATTCTGAAGGTAGTTCGGGGACGGTCGCGCCGCGGCGCGGCTGGTAGGTGACCGCATCAGCCATGCTCCAGGCTTTGGCGGCATTAACCTCAAGCAAAAATGAAAGCGGATTTACCGCACAATTGCTGGCGGTGGCACTTACAAGACTACCCATCCAAACCTGGTCATTGGGGTCGGTATTTTTGATAATCTTGCTGGCTGCTTTTAACATTTTTGAGTAAAAAGCAGGGTCTGATTGTGCCAGAGAACGCGCGTTATTCGTGGTGTTTATTTGATCACCGATTTCCCAGTAGTTGACCTGGTCACCATAATGATCCACAGAAGCCTGGATAAATCTCTCCCAGCGCAGACCGATGGTCTGCTGATCGAGCGGCAGGCCAGAGGTTGTGAGGTAGACGGGGAACCCGGTGATCACAGCAACACTCTTTATTCCGCGTGCCTGGGCAGAGCTAAAAAACAAATCAAGTGGCAAGACGCTGGAAAAATCATAGATACCCTGGGAGGATTCAATAATCGACCAGTTCATTTCGATACGAACATACTTGACCCCGGATTGTTGGATGGCGTTCAACTGCCCCTCGACAGCTTCAGTCGTCAATGGCGGTGAAGACAATAGATCAATCCCCAGGCCGTCAATGCGAGAAGAAGGAGGCGGTGTCGCCATAGTGTAAATTCCGAAACCTATAATAGCCAACAGACTAATTGGAATGATGTGTCGAATGATGTAACCAATCAGTTTCATATATAAAGCTCCTAATCAAATTGTTGCAAGAATAGAACCAACAAATAGGCAAAAAACATGACACTTGTTAGTTACATCCTGATAATGAAATGGCTATAATTAATCAGTCAGCGGGAAAAAATGGATAATCAAAAAATTTTCAGAAGTATCTTATTAATCGCCAGACCGGCAGCCGGCAAAAGCGAAATTATTGCCTTTTTAAAAAGTGTTCCTCTTGAAGAGCGGATCAAACGTTTTCACATCGGACAACTGGATGAAATTGATGATTTCCCCATGTTGTGGACGTGGTTTGAAGAAGACGCCTTGCTCAAAAAAATGGGCTATCCCCCCATCTACACCGATCAGGATGGGTACTTTTTGAACCAGTATTTCTGGGATTTATTAATTGAACGCATAGGCCTGGAGTATTCCAAAAAATTACGAGATATAGCCGATTACAACGAGCGATACACAACCCTGCTGGAGTTTTCACGCGGCAGCGAACATGGAGGCTATCGCTCAGCTTTCGCTCATTTATGTCAAGAGATAATTAAGGGGATGGCTGTTTTATATGTTGATGTCTCATGGGAAGAATCTTTGAGAAAAAATCGTAAACGTTTTAACCCCGAAAAACCAGACAGCATCCTTGAACACGGGCTTTCGGACGACAAGCTTGAACGCCTGTACAAAGAAAGTGATTGGCAGGCAGTCAGCCAGACGGATAAGCATTACTTATCCATTCAAGGCTACCAGGTGCCATATGTTGTATTTAACAATCACGATGATCTTACATCTCAACCAGGAACTGCCCTGGGGGATCGACTTGAAGGAAAAATTCATGAGTTGTGGGAACACCAACAGGCCTTAGTTAAGACTTCATAATTACCGTTTAGTATTTAGAGGGGATAATGGTAGACATCTTTATTGGAAGACAAGCAATATTCAACCGAAAAATGGAAGTATATGCGTATGAATTGCTTTACAGGTCGTGCGAAACCAACACGGCCAGTTTTAGTGATCCAGACCTCGCCACCACCCAGGTGACGCTCAATACGATCATTGAGATAGGTTTAAACAAAATTGTAAACAAATCCAAAGCCTTCATAAATCTTACGCGTAATTATCTTGTGGGTAAATACCCAATTCTGCTGCCGCCCGAAAGGATGGTGATTGAAATTCCTGAAAATATCGCAACCGATCAGGAACTTCTCACTTCTATACGCGAGCTTCATAAAGCAGGGTATACCATTGCATTGGATGATGTGATGGACCTGGAGAGGATCACGCCATATCAAAATATTGCTTCAATCGTCAAACTGGACTTGAGACTAATCGATCCTCAAGCTTTACCCGGGATGATTCAATCGGTAAAAGCACACGGCTTTCTGGTTTTAGCTGAAAAAGTAGAGACGATGGAAGAATTCAAGCTATGCCACAATCTCGGAGTAGATTACTTCCAGGGATATTTCTTGTGCAAACCCAACATCATGCATGGCAAAAAAATGGATTCTTCGCGGCTGGTAATCATGCGCTCAATTGCCATGATTCAAAACCCAAAAACATCATTTTCAGACCTGGAACAAATCATCGCCCAGGATGTTGGATTATGTTTCAAGTTATTACGGTTGACCAATTCTGGCTATTATTCATTCATCTCGGAAGTCAAATCCCTTCGTCAAGCTATTTCGCTGATCGGTTTGGATACTGTTCGGGGATGGTTAACTTTATTGATGTTGACCCAACTGAATGACAAACCGTTGGAATTAACCAGCATTGCCCTGCAGCGCGCCCATATGGCTGAATCCCTGGCGAAAATTTACCGCCACCCGCAGCCAGAAGTTTGTTTTATGGTTGGCCTGTTCTCAGTTCTGGATGCCCTTATGGATCAACCCATGGAAACCGTCATCCATGAACTAAACCTTTCAAATGCAGTCTCGAGTGCATTGCTTTATAACGAGGGTTTACCAGGTTACATTCTCGAAATGGTCATCAATTACGAACGGGGAGAATGGACAAATTTGAAATATCCAAACATGATGGTTGAGACAATATCAAATGTCTATTTTGATTCGATCAAGTGGGCAAACATACTCTCACAAGAGATCCATGGGAACATCCCTGTAGCAAACTAGACAACCAAAATTAGCAAAGATAAAACGCACAATAAATGGTGCAAAAACAAAAGAAATAATGGATAATTAGATTTAATAACCAGTGATAATACAATGAGGATACCGTGGCAGAGCTATTAGTTGGTAGACAACCCATATTTAATCGCACCATGCAAGTCTACGCCTACGAACTGCTTTATCGTTCAGGTGATGGCAATCGTGCAGATTTTAGTGATGCCGACAAGGCCACCACGCAGGTCGTCTTGAACGCCCTGATTGAAATGGGTCTTGAAAGTATCGTCGGCGACGCAATCGTATTTATTAACCTCACCCGCAATTTTTTGGTCGGTAACTTTCCAATTCTTTTGCCTTCCAACCGGGTTGTCATCGAAATATTGGAAACCGTTGAATCTGACCCACAGTTACTTGAAGCGGTATCCGCCCTGCGCAATAAAGGCTTTACGCTTGCCCTGGATGATGTCATCACGCTTGACCGGATATCTCCATTTGTTGGAATTGCTAACATTATTAAATTGGATTTAATGCAAATTGATCGGGTGGATTTGCCCGACATCGTTGCTGGTGTTAAATCGAGCGGATTTAAAGTACTGGCAGAGAAGGTTGAAACCCAGGCAGATTACAACCTTTGCCGCAGGCTGGGGGTTGATTATTACCAGGGGTATTTCTTGTGCAGACCAAATGTTGTGCGCAGCCAAAAAATGGATTCATCAAGACTGGTCATTATGCAATCCATTGCCATGCTTCAAAATCAAAAAACCAATTTCACAGACCTAGAAACCATCATCGCGAGAGACGTGGGTTTAAGCTACAAGCTATTGCGCCTCTCCAATTCAGGCTATTATTCTTTCACCACTGAGGTGAAATCGCTCAGGCAAGCGATCTCGCTGATCGGTTTGGATACCATGCGCGGCTGGATGTCGCTGATCTTAATGTCCAGCCTGGTAGATAAACCCCCCGAGTTAACAAACATTGCGCTGCAGCGTGCTCACATGTCCGAATCAATTGCAAAAATCTACGGTCAACCCCAACCTGAAATTTTCTTTTTGGTTGGATTATTTTCAGTATTGGATGCCTTGATGGACCAACCCATGGCAGATATCATCCCGGAATTAAATCTTTCAGCGACGATATCTGATGCCCTGCTGAAATACGAAGGATTGCCCGGATTTATCCTCAAAGCGATCAAAGCTTATGAAATGGGTGACTGGGCCACGGTAAAAACACTCAATATCCCAGATGAAACGCTGACCAGTATCTACCTGGATTCGATCAAATGGACCGATATTCTCGCGAAAGAAATTCGTTCGAGTACAATGGCAGCGGAATAATTAAGAAACCATATTAATTCGAATGGGGGACGATCACACCCACACAGCGTGGCAGCACCCTCACGGTAACAGGTGTTTTGCCGATCATTTCGCCGTCCGCTTGAACATCCATGGGAGGGGTGGTATCAATCTTGATGGTTCGGCTGGCCCGTAGTTGTTGAAACTTCGGAGCGTGCTTTTGTCGCCGGATAAGCGCCTGCCAGAACATAGCCGGAAAATCCAGAATGGTTCTGGGCTTAAAGATCAACACATCCGCTTTACCGTCATCTGGATGAACCTGTAATAACGATTCTATCAAATTCAAACCCACCACGCCGTAATTGGCAACCATAATTTCAAGGGCTTTGCCGCGATATGTTTTATCATCCGCTTCGATGCTATAACGGGTTAATTTAATGCCGAAGACCTGTTTAATCAAACCGCCGTAATATGCCAGGTTCCCCAATTTACGTTTCTTTTCGCGAGAAGCTGTTTTTATGACTCGCGCACTAAGACCCACCCCCAGGTTCATGGCATGGAGGCTGTCTCCGACAGACATCAGATCAAGGTAACGCACCTGGTGTTTTCCAGTCAATAAAGCTAACGCGCGTTTGGGTAAAAATGGCAGCATCAAGTGCCGGGAGATGGCATTCCATGTGCCAGAAGGAATGATGCCCAGGGGGACAGAAGAATTAACCATGCCGGCGGCCACTGAAGCCACAGTGCCATCACCCCCTGCGGCTACGACCATATCAATGCCCTTCTCAATGAAAAATTTAATCAATGTGTCGTATTCTGTGTCTTTTTCAGTTAAATAGATATGAGATATCCAACCCGCTTTCTTGAAATGTTCTTTGATGATGCGTTTCATCATTTTCACATTCATCAATCCGGAAACCGGGTTGATGATGATCAATACTTCAGGTTTTTTATCAAGGATTTCAGTCATAACTATTTATGCAAAATCCGAATCGGTTTGAGCATCATACCCCAATGATATGCAGTCAATATAAGAATGCAGTTAACTCCATACATATAACCCCTGAAATGAGAAAACTATTCTCTTTTTGCAATCTTTTGCTGCAGGGTTACCAAAAATTCAGGCGGATCGCATTTTTCGATGAACAACTCTGGCGATTTATGCCAGACCGCGCAATTTGACAAAGTGGAAATCAAATTTTGGACAAGATTATGGTCAGCGGCAACCCAGGGTTCGAAATGGAGAGATATCACTTCAAATTTTTTATCAGCGCGGTGAGATTTGGCATCCATGCGGGCAATCAATTTACCGTCATGCAATATCGGCAGCAAAAAATAGCCGTATTTGCGTTTGGCTGCCGGTAGATAACATTCGATGGTAAAGTCAAAGTTAAACAATTTTTTCGTCCTGGCTCTATCCCAGATCAACGAATCAAATGGAGACAGGATGGAGGTGCAACGAGGGTCGGGGGTTTGCCTCAGAAAAGTTTGATAACCCTCCCATACCTCAGGCAGCGCCCAGGCGGATTCATCCCACCCTTCGACTTTCAGCTCCAGTAAACATTTTTCATCAATCAACTGTTTGAGTGTGTTACCAAAAGTTCAAAAGTGGACACGTTTAAAGATGAAAAATGGACATTAATAACTTCTCTGGATGACTTCAGCCGAAAACTACTATTTGCAGATTTTTTTGCTCATGAAACATCTTGGGCTCATATTCAAGCTGCTCAAACAGTATTGGTTAAGAATGGTTTTCCGGTTCGCT
>CAKMKJ010000002.1 GCA_927443345.1 uncultured Anaerolineaceae bacterium
TTCCGAAAGTTCTTCTGCAAAGGTATAATCATTTTGGTGAGTCATTTTGTTCTCCTTTTTTGGTTTAGTCACCTTAAGGATACTTCTGACTCACCGCTTTTGTTAAGGTTCAGCATTTTACAGAAAGAATGTTACATCAACTATTTTCAACAAAAAATAAGAATCCGAAAATCAATAATCTCATTGGTATAATCTTCTTTACATAACAAAAATTGAATATGGATAAATCACTCGAAACTCCCCCCGAACTCCAATCCGCGGATGTGGTGAAAGCCAACTTTCGCAATGTGCAAATTGACGCCATCGGTGTCGGCCTGGCCAACGCCGCAGCACCTTTTTTACCCGTTTATTTAACCCACCTCAACGCTACTTCATTTCAGGTTGGATTGCTCTCCTCCATGCCAGCCTTTACAGGTTTGCTGCTCGCCCTCCCTCTTGCCCGCTTTCTGCAGCGTCAAACTAACATTGTCAAATGGTTTAGTATTGCCAGATTGTTTGTTGTCGCCAGCTATGCGCTCACTGGCATTATTTCGTTTATTCTTCCTCAAACAGTATTAATTAATTCCATCTTGTTGATTTGGGCATTGGCAACCTTGCCGCAAACGATTGTCGCCATCGCCTTTTCAGTGGTGATGAATGCGGTGGCCGGTCCAAACCGCCGCTTTGAGTTAATGTCAAGGCGTTGGTCAACAATGGGAGTCACCACCACCCTCATGGTGATTGGCGTCGGCCAACTGCTGGATAAAGTTTTCTTTCCATTAAACTATCAGCTCATGTTTATCGGCTTATCCATTGGCGGTTTGATCAGTTATTACTATTCCAGCCACCTCAAACTGCCAGATATCGTTCATCCTCCCATGACCGCCGCGAAGTCATTAATTGTTCAATGGCGTGAACTCAAAGGGCTTGTGTTCAAAGAAAAGCCTTTTATTTCATTCATGGTTAAACGCTTTATTTTTATGTCGGGTATCTCGATGGCGGTTCCGTTGGTGCCGCTTTATCTGGTCCGCTACGTCCAAGCCTCAGATCAGTGGATCTCGATCATCACGACCAGCCAAACAGCCATTCTGGTAATCGGATACTTCTTTTGGACGCGCCTCGGCAGAAGAAAAGGCACCCGCTCCGTGTTGGTATGGACGACGCTTGGCATATCGCTTTATCCTTTTTTGTTAGCCCTCACCACATCCACCTGGCAGATTGCTGTTGTGGCTGGTATAGCCGGTATCTTCCAGGCCGGTCTGGATCTCGTGTTCTTCGATGAATTGATGAAGGTGGTGCCGGTTGAATACAGTGCCATCTTCGTTGGGTTGGCACAGAGCATCCAGTATCTGGCGGCCATCGCCTCGCCCTTGATTGGCACCTGGATTGCTGATCAATATAGTTTACCCGTCGGACTTTTCGCAGCGGCTGGTCTGCGCTTCCTGGGATTCTTCCTTTTCTTAATTGGCAAAAAACGAACGAAACGTGTTATCAGCGCTGTATAACCCAAATATTCTTGTTCATATTGGTCCCCAGAAACCTTAACTTCACCTTCCATTGACATTTTTCCCGCTTCTTTATAGAATCAAACTACAATCTATTCCAAAATGTGGAAGAGTCCGTTTAATCGGCACCGAAGGGGCAAGGCTTCACCTGCTATGATGAAGTTGAAACTCTCAGGTAAAAGGACCCATTTTGGCTTTGCTCTGAAACTTGTTGGTTTTCTTTGTATCTTTTACCTTGCGAAGGAATCCAATAGACGTAACAGAGGACGCAATTAGTATATTTGCGTCCTCTGTTTTTTTACCAAATTATCCTGAGGAGATCAAAATGAACGTACCTGAAAACTTGAAATACACCCATGCTGATGAATGGCTGTCTATTGATGGCAATATCGCCACACTTGGAGTTACCGATTACGCCCAGGATCAACTTTCTGATATCGTTTTTGTTGAAATCACCGTAGAAAAAGGTGAAACAGTCAAGAAGCTGGCTCACGTTGCAACCATTGAATCTGTTAAAGCCGCCGCCGATGTCAATAGCCCCATTTCAGGCAAAATCACAGACATCAACGAATCGCTTTCAAATACACCAGAACTGGTTAACAATGATCCTTTCGGCCAAGCGTGGATGGTTAAATTTGAAATCACCGATCCGTCTGAACTAACCAGCCTGATGGATGCCAAAGCTTACGCTGATTACTGTTCAACCAGAGGGCACTAATGTTCAGTCCGCACACTCCGTCTGAAACGGTGGAGATGCTGAAGAACATCGGAGTAAAATCCATAGAGGATTTGTTTAAGGATGTTCCTCAGAAATATCGCTTTCCAAAACTGAACCTTCCCGAAGGGCTGACCGAAATGGAAGCCCTCGCTGAAATGCACGAATATGCCGGCTCAAACGAAACAGTCAAAGGACTGTTGAGCTTTTTAGGTGCCGGCGCCTACCACCATTACATCCCGGCCGGCGTAGATAGTCTCTTGCGCCGTTCAGAATTCTATACCGCTTATACCCCCTATCAGCCAGAAGTCGCCCAGGGTACATTGCAGGCGATTTTCGAATTTCAGACCCTGATCGCCAACCTCACCGGCATGGAAGTCAGCAACGCCTCGCATTACGATGGTGCAACTGCCACCGCAGAAGCCGGGGTGATGGCTTATCATAACTTTAGAGGCAAACGTCCAGGCATCCTCCTTTCTTCCGCAGTGAATCCCCAATATCGTGAAGTGCTATGCTCATACCTCTGCGGATACGAAAACATCAACATTCAAACGATCGGTGAAGATTTCACCATCCCCGGCAACCCTGATGACCTTGCTGCCCACGTGGATAACGAAACCGCCCTGGTGGTGGTTCAATACCCTGATTTCTTTGGCCGCATTTTTGACCTCACAGCCATGGCTCAAAAGGTCCATGAAAAAGGATCCTTATTAGCCGTTGTCACAAACCCGATTGCGCTTGGTCTACTAAAAACGCCTGGCGAAATGGGTGCGGATATTGTAGTCGGCGAAGGCCAGCCGCTGGGCATTCCTCTTTCATATGGCGGACCCTACCTCGGTTTCTTTGCTACCAAAAAAGAGTTTGCCCGCAAGATTTCAGGCCGCTTGGTCGGAGAAACCTCCGATGCCCAGGGCCGCCGCGGATACGTGCTAACACTCACCGCGCGTGAGCAGCACATCCGCCGCGAGAAATCCACCTCTAATATTTGCACCAATCAGGGGCTGATGGCGCTGGCCGCCACCATTTATCTCAGCTTGGTGGGTAAATCTGGTCTCAAACAGGTTGCCAATTTATGTTTTCAAAAAGCCCATTATGCCGCGGATGTTCTCGGTCAGGTTCCTGGCTTTAGTGTTCTTTCAGACGCGCCATTCTTTCATGAATTCATCCTCAAGTGTCCCCGCCCGGTGGAGGCCATAAACACCCTCCTGTTGGAGCGAGACATCATTGGCGGCTATGATCTCGGCAAAGATTGCGAGGCGCTCGCCAATCATATGCTGATTTGCGTCACCGAAATGACCTCGAAAGATGATATTGACTACCTCGCTTCCGTTTTAGAGGAGGTGACTCATGACTGAGCCCACCATCTACGAACTTTCCTCTGCAGGCCGCACCGGTGTGCGCTTCCCCGAACCGGATGTTCCGCTTACTCATCTGCCTCAATCATTGATGCGTGAAGTATTACCGCTTCCCGAACTATCCGAAGTAGATGTCATTCGCCATTTCACCCATCTTTCTTCACTAAATTACTGCATCGACAGTGGCTTGTACCCATTGGGCTCATGCACCATGAAGTACAACCCCAAGATCAACGAAGAAATCGCCCGGCTTGAAGGTTTTGCTTATACGCATCCTCTGCAGCCAGAATCAACCATTCAAGGCAACCTTGCCTTGATGTACGACCTGCAGGAAACCCTCAAAGAGATAGCCGGCTTTGCTGCCGTAACCCTTCAACCGGCTGCCGGTGCCCAGGGTGAATTCACCGGTGTCATGATCATCCGCGACTATCACCGCTCCAGAGGGGATGCCAAACGCACTAAGATTCTCATCCCCGATTCTGCCCACGGTACTAACCCTGCCACCTCTGCCATGAGTGGATTCGAGGTCGTGCCTCTGCCGTCAGACGCCCGCGGCAACGTAGACCTCGCCAAATTACGCGAGGTATGCGATGACACCGTGGCCGGTTTGATGCTTACCAACCCCAATACCCTTGGCCTCTTTGACGAGAATGTGATTGAAGTGATCAACATCGTGCACCAGGCAGGCGGATTGGTCTATGGCGACGGCGCCAACCTCAACGCACTGCTTGGCATTGTCCGCCCCGGCGATCTCGGTATCGACATCATGCACTTCAACCTGCACAAGACCTTCTCCACCCCCCATGGAGGCGGCGGACCAGGTTCAGGCCCGGTTGGCGTGTCTGCTCATTTGGCAGACTTCTTACCCACGCCGTTGGTCGGTATTGTCGAAAAAGCTACCGCAGACCTGCCTCCGCTTTATGGATTCATCAAACCGCCCAAGACCATCGGCCGGGTTAAATCTTTCTTTGGTCAATTTGGCATGTTTGTTCGTGCCTATACCTACATCCGCATGCACGGACCGGAAGGTCTGCGCAAGGTGTCTGAATACGCAGTATTAAACGCCAATTACCTGCTAGCCAAAATGGGTGACGTCTACCATCTGCCTTACAAACGCACCTGCATGCACGAATTTGTGGTGGAGGGCTGCTGGCCTGATATACCCGAGATCCATGCGCTGGATATTGCCAAACGTCTGATGGATTATAAATTCCACCCACCCACCAATTACTTTCCGCTTATTGTTCATGAAGCGCTGATGATCGAGCCTACCGAAACCGAGAGCAAACAATCTCTCGACGCCTTCGCGGAAGCTATGCTTGCGATCGCCAAAGAAGCCCGCGAGACGCCAGAATTACTCAAAGAAGCCCCGCACGACACCCCCATCGGCCGCCTGGATGAAGTCAAGGCTGCCAAGGAACTGGTGCTGTGCTGCTGGCTGCCTGACGATAAATAAAAATGACCAACATACCGCCATGCTGCGCGCATGGCGGTATTATTCTGTCTTATGACAAAAACAATCAACCTTAACCCTCAAACTTTTACAAAAACGAAATATTTCCCTGGCTGTGCGGGCAACCCGTTTGACCGAATTTTGCACTCCCTGGAGAAATTAGAAAACATACCACCCTTGGTTTTGTATATATTTTTGCTCTTGTTGGCTCTTCTCGGCGGATTGCCTTACTATTTGAAGTATGACACCTTTCCGCTGATAACAGGCTTTTTGGCCATGTTCTTTTTCCTGGATTATATTTTGCTCTCACTGCTGCCCGTCACCCGACATTCATTTGGTCCGCCTAAAGTGGTCACTCTGATGTTAGCCTGTTTGCGCGTGCCATTCGCCTGGCTGCCCGACGGTTGGAACCTCGGCTTTGAAATCGCCGGTACCCTTCTGGTGATATATGGCTTTTATATCGAGCCTCTCTGGGTTGATGATCATCACGAGACTTATGTATCCCCAAAGCTCACCGGGGATCAGCCGCTTCGCATTTTGCACGTCAGTGATCTTCACATTGAAAGACTCACGCACCGAGAAAAGACCATCATAGATAAGGTTAAGCAATTGTCGCCTGATTTAATCCTCTTTTCCGGGGATGTGCTCAACCTTTCTTATCTCAATGATTTCACCGCTCAAGCGGATGCAATCTCCTTTTTCAATCAACTCTCGGCGCCGCTCGGTGTGTATGGCGTTACCGGATCTCCCGCGGTGGATGACCCCGCCTTTTTTGCTCGCCTTACAAAATCAACCTCACTTCAATGGCTGAATAATGAGTCAATCTTGCTTGAAACGCCGTCCGGTCTGATCAAGCTGCTGGGTGTCACCTGCACCCACAATCCCGACCTGGATGAAAAAGCCTTATCAGATTTACTTAATCATCAACAGACACCAGAAGAAGGCATTAACGTATTGCTCTACCATTCCCCCGACCTTTCCCTAAATTCCAGCCAGCTTGGTGTTGACCTCCAACTCTCCGGCCACACCCACGGCGGACAGGTTCGTCTTCCTATTTTTGGTGCCTTATTTACCGGTTCTCTCTACGGCAAAATTTTTGAAGCTGGGCGATATCTGGTGAATGGCATGACCCTCTACATCTCTCGCGGACTTGGCCTTGAAGGCGCTATTGCTCCGCGTGTCCGTTTCCTCTGCCGACCAGAACTTATCCTGTGGGAGTTGACTAATAATTTTTCAAAACCACGCTAAGCCAGTCACATAAACTATTATTAAAACCTATTTAGTCCTTTTTCTTCTCTCAAAACAACATTTTTAATTCACAAATTATTGATGTCTACTTTACATAATTTTTATTGTTTTTACAATAATTATTTGTAAAATACAAATATCAATTGTTTTTTAAATCTTAGGACAATAATTAAGTTTGCAAAATTATTAAATGCGGTTTTGCAGTAAGACAAGCAGTACAAATTAGTAGTATTCTTATTAGTATAGTTAGAGGTAGGTACAATTGAATAACAATACTTTAGAACTGGTAGAAATATTGACACAATCTTTACTTGACATGGATCGGATTAAAGTAAAGAAAGTCATTTTGTCAAATTGTGAAAATTCCTCAATAATCACTTCAATTGAAGAACTTGTGGTTCCTGCATTGGAACGAATAGGCCAATCTTGGGAAAACGGTTCACTTTCCTTATCTCAGGTCTATATGAGCGGACGTATTTGCGAAGAAACAATTGACGATTTACTTCCGCCATTAGATCCTGACCGGACAGATCAACCCCCAATGGCTATCGTCGTTCTGGATGATTACCATATGCTAGGTAAACGCATCGTGTATTCAACCTTACGTGCTAGTGGCTTTGAACTTCATAACTATAACCATATGGATATTGAAACTCTAGTAAAACAAATAAAGCTCGACGAAATTAAGATATTGCTGATTTCAGTGTTAATGCTTCCTTCAGCGTTACATATAAAAGACCTTCGCCAAAAATTAGATCAGGAAAACATCACATTAAAGCTTTTGGTTGGAGGTGCACCGTTTCGGTTTGATTCCAATCTTTGGACCGAGGTAGGTGCAGATGCAATGGGCATTAGTGCAACAGATGCTGTAACTTATGTAAAAAAATGTATTGAGGAGCTATCATAATGGTGAAAACAATGACCTCCCTTGAGCGAGTTTTAACCACCCTCAGTTTCAAAGAACCTGATCGGGTACCATTCTTCTTACTTCTTACCATGCATGGCGCAATGGAATTAGGATTATCAATACAGAATTATTTTTCAAAATCCGAGAATGTTGTTGAAGGTCAGTTGCGTTTACGAGAAAAATATAAACATGATTGTTGTTTTCCTTTTTTTTATGCCGGCATTGAAACTGAAGCCTGGGGTGGAGAAATAATTTACAGCGATGATGGTCCTCCCAATGCTGGAGAGCCAATAATCACTAAATTTGACCAAATCGAACGTTTCGAAGCTCCCAAAATAAGAAATAATCAACCATTACAAAAAGTCTTAAACGCGATCGAAGATTTAAAATCCAGGATTGGCAATGATGCTCCCATCATTGGGGTCGTGATGTCGCCATTTTCACTACCTGTGATGCAATTGGGGTTCGAAAAGTATTTAGATCTGATGATTGAACATCCCGCTTTGTTTAATAAATTAATGGCGGTCAATGAATCTTTTTGTGTTGAATGGGCAAATGCGCAAATTGCTGCTGGAGCAACAGCTATTTGTTATTTTGATCCTGTCTCTTCGACTACCGTCGTGACACCTGAAATGTATGAGCGAACAGGATTTCAAATAGCCAAACGCGTGATTGCTCAGATTAAGGGTCCAACGGCCACACATTTTGCATCCGGCAGATGTTTGCCAATTATTCCTAAAGTAATGGAGACTGGAACTGCTATCATTGGATGCAGTGTTGAAGAAGACTCACAAGAGATTAAAAATAAATGTGCAGGTAAATTATCCATGTTGGGCAATTTAAATGGCATTGAAATGCGCAGATGGACTTCGGTGGAAGCTGAAGCTAAGGTAAAAGAATTAATCTCTATAGCAGCTCCTGGTGGTGGATTTATACTGTCAGACAACCATGGAGAAATTCCTTTTCAAGTACCTGATGAAATTCTTTTGACAATATCTGAAACAGTTCATACCTTTGGAAACTATCCAATCAATTAGGCAGTTATGAGTAAAACAATTAATGCATTTGTTTGTCACCATTACCAAAAGGAATTAGAAACGATTTTTCAACAAGAAAATATTCAGGATGTTAATATTCTGAATTATGATCCTGTGTGTATCAAACAGAAATTGGAACCCGTTGTCGCAAAAATGATTTCTGAAACAGAAAATGGTTGTTTAATTGCAGATACTTGTGTATTAGCCCAACTTGATCAAATAAATAAAAAATCGAATCCGCTAAATAGAAATGTACAATTTGGCAATTGCCTACAAATGCTTGTCAGTAAAGAATTGCTAGAGTTTTACGCTTCAAATGGTGGTTATCTAGTTTCACCAGGCTGGTTATCCATTTGGAAGTCAAACCTAAAGGAATGGGGGTTTGATCAAAAGACAGCAAAGCAATTTTTTTCAGACTTTGCGAGAAAAATAATCTTGCTTGATTCTGGTGTTGATTCCAAAAGTGAAATCAACCTGACCAATTTCTCAGAATTTCTTGATCTACCTAGCCAAACCATTCCAGTCGGACTTGACCATTTCCGTTTACTTGTATTGAACAAATTATCAAATTTTCAATCAGAAAAAAATATTGAAATACTTATGAATCAGGCCAAACTAGCAAATCAACAAGTTGCAGATTATGCACTTGCATTTGATTTGGTGACAAATTTAACCAGGATGATGAATGAGTCTGAAGCAATACGAGAGATCGATAATACTTTTAAAATGCTCTTTTCACCCAAAGACACTGCTTATGTGTCTCTTCAAAATGGTAAATTGCTTAGCAATATGCCTCAATATGCCAGTGAAGAAAAAGTAACCAAGCTGCAGCATTGGATAACAAACACTAATGACGATTATTCTGTAAATGAAAATAAAGATAGTTTCTTAATCCGCATCTCCCACCAATCTAAAACTTTAGGCGCTGCCGAAATATCAAAAATAGCCTTCCCTCAATATTTTGAAAAATACTTAAATATGGCATTATCAATTGCACCATTATTTGGATTAGCGATTTCAAAAGCACGTGCTTTCCAACAACTTGAGGATGATGAAGTAAAACTTCAAAAACTTGCGTCAACAGATTCTTTAACTGGCCTATTCAATCGTCGCTACTTTTTATCGGCATTGGATAATGAGTTTTCGCGTTCTAAAAGATACCATTCACCCTTAAGTGCCATTATGTTGGATATTGACCACTTTAAACTTGTAAATGACAACTATGGTCATCCCGTTGGAGATAAAGTTCTAATTGAATTAGCAAATATTATATCTGGCGAACTTCGCAAATCGGACATCGCTGCCCGTTTAGGGGGAGATGAATTCATTGTTCTCCTTCCTGAAACAAATCAAGTAAATGCCTTGATTTTTTCAAATCGTTTACGAAATAATATCGAAAAGACTTTAACTTCTTATCAATCAGGACCAGTCTCTATTACAACCAGTATTGGTGTAGCCGAAATTAACAATGACTGTAAAACACCTGAAGATTTATTGCATCACTGTGACCAAGCTCTGTATAACGCAAAAAACAAGGGTCGTAACATTGTTACAGCTTGGGAAAAATAATCCTCATTTTAATCCACAAACTTTTTTCCAAAAAAATACTCTAAATTAGATTTATTTGACATTTCATATATAATATATCCAATAATAATAATGATTAAAGGGAGAGTATATGGTTGATTCATCGTTAAACGCCATTGTGACATCTAAAGTTGATTTATCTCCGCGTGTGATGACGTTGCGGGTCGCTGCCAATGGCTGGGAAATGCCAGATTTCACTCCCGGGCAGTTTGGCGTCCTCGGGCTGCCAGGTTCAGCACCTCGCGCTCCCTGGTCAGAAGCCGAACCCACCCCCAGTGACCCTGATAAACTCATTCGCCGACCCTACTCCATTACTTCTTCCTCTAAAACAAGAGAATACATGGAGTTTTACATAAGCATGCTCTCCACTGGCGCACTAACCCCCCGTTTGTTCGCACTCAAGGTCGGCGATCCCATCTGGCTCGGACCCAAAACCAGCGGCATCTTCACCCTCAACCAGGTGCCCAAAGAAAAGCACATCGTCATGGTTGCTACCGGCACCGGTCTAGCGCCTTATATCAGCATGCTTACCACCGAACTGCAGTGCGGCAGCGACCGCAGATTTGCAGTACTTCACGGTGCCTACCATAGCTGGGACCTCGGCTACCGTTCTGAACTGCAAACCATGCAGTTCTTGTGTCAGAACTTCAAATACATTTCCACCATAGATAAACCCAACGAAGAACCCGTCTCCTGGGGCGGCAAGACCGGCTGGGTGCAAGAGGTATGGAAGTCTGGTGCTGTGGCTGATTCATGGGGACTGAAACCGACTCCTGAGAACACTCATGTCTTCTTGTGTGGTGTCTCTGGCATGGTTAACGCCATGCTTGAAGCACTCAATGCAGAAGGCTTTGTCGAACACACCAAACAACAAGAAGGCCAGATCCACATCGAACGCTTTGTCTAAAAAAGAATACCGGGAATCTGCTCTTTATTAGATTCCCGGTATCTAGGGTTTAATTGATTTTTTATACCCAAGTCTTATTTAGATAATACAACCACGTGAGTTTCGAGAACTCCCGCAGTTTGCCGATAAAACAAGAATTTACAATTTACTTTCTACAAACGGCACAACCTTATCCAGCGCCTCAGACAGCTTTGAAGCATCCTTACCGCCTGCCTGTGCCAGCACGGGGCGTCCCCCGCCGCTGCCGCCCATAATGCCTGCCACAGCTTTGACGATATCTCCGGCGTTCAGACCGCGTTTAACCAGGTCTTCTGTTACAGCGCAAATGATTGTCGGTTTGTCATTCACCACTGATCCGAGTGCCACCACGCCAGACGGATATTTTTCTCTGAAAGCATCTGTCATCATACGCAGGGTATCATTATCCGCGTCTTTCAGAAGACAGCTCAAAACTGGAACATCCTTGATCATTTTCGTCCCGGACAATTGTTTGGTGAATTCTGTTTTGACCAACAACTGTTTCACTTCAATCATTTCATGCCGCAGGTCTTCATGCGCATCCATCAGTGCAATAATTTTTGTTGGCACTTCTTCGAGGCTGGCAGTTAACATCTTTGCAGATTTTCGTAGTGTCTTGTTGCGTTCTCTGATCACTTCGTAGGCAGCCCGACCGGTCACCGCTTCAATTCTTCTGACGCCGGCTGCAGCGCTGCCCTCGCTGAGGATCAGAAAGGTGCCGATATCGCCGGTATTTTCAACATGTGTGCCACCGCACAATTCATAAGAAATGGGATGCTCGGCATCAATCGTCACAGTACGCACGATTTCACCATATTTTTCGCCAAACAATGCCATTGCGCCTTCAGCTTTGGCTTCGGCCAAAGATTTGGTCTTAATTGATAAGTCATGATCTTCAAGAATCGCCTGATTGACGCCAGCTTCAATTTGGTCCAGCTTCTCGGCAGGAATGGCTTCATGATGGGTTAAGTCAAAACGCAGCCGGTCAGGCGCCACTAATGATCCTGCCTGGCGCGCGTGTTCGCCAATCACCTTATGCAGTTGTGCGTGCAACAAATGCGTGGCAGTATGGTTGCGCATGATATCCATGCGCCGCTGATGGTCAACCATCACTACCGCTTCATCGCCAACCGAGACCTTGCCTCGGGTGACCATTCCATAATGGATGATCACGCCAGTGGCCGGTTTCTTGACTTCGATGATTTCAACTTCCCAACTTCCATCAGCCGCCTGAATCCAGCCCGTGTCGCCCATCTGTCCGCCGCTGTCAATGTAAAACCCGGTTTGTGGAACCAAAATTTCAACTTCTGTATCTGTCGGCGCAGAAGTGATTGCCTCACCTTCACTGAACAATCCTAAGATTTTGCCTTCTACTTTCATCAATTCATATGGATTGTATTCAACCCCGTTGGCGTTAATTTCTTTGGCTTGTTTGCATTTTTCAAGCGCAGCGCTGTAGAGTTCTACATTTTCACAACCCATTTTTCCCATGGCTTTACCACCGCCGGACTGAACCTTGTGCTCTTCCATGGCAGCCTTAAAACCCGCTTCATCCACATCCAGGTCTTGTTCCTGGGCAACGTCTCGAGTTAATTCAAAAGGCAGTCCGTGAGTGGCATAAAGCTCGAAAGCTCTTTTTCCATCCAATACTTTGCCGCCGGATTTTTTGAGTTCATTGAGAAGTTCATCCAAATAGCCGTAACCTTCTTCTACAGTTCGCGCAAAACGTTTTTCTTCTCGCGTAAAGTTATCGAGAATAGTATTGCGATTCTTTTCCAATTCAGGGTAGGCTTCACCATAACTGCTGATCACCACTTCTGCAATTTTTGCCAAAAAAGGTTCGGTCAACCCAAGTTTTGTGCCAAATCTTGCTGCCCGGCGGATGATCATGCGGCAAATATAGTTGCGTCCCATGTTGCCAGGCACTACTCCGTCGCCAATCAAGAATGTCACAGCTCGCGTATGATCAGCAATCACCCGATAAGGGGTGAAATTCGCATCCATCTCTTCAACCGTCTTATTCGCCAGCGAACGAATCCTTTCAACCAACGGGTACAAAAGATCCGTGCGATAGTTGGAATTCTTGTTTTGCATGATCGATACAATACGATCCAGCCCCATGCCAGTATCCACGTGCGTAGCTGGCAATGGATCAAACTGGGTC
The DNA here is from genome assembly GCA_927443345.1 of uncultured Anaerolineaceae bacterium. GTDB lineage: Bacteria > Chloroflexota > Anaerolineae > Anaerolineales > Anaerolineaceae > UBA6107. The sequence continues at coordinate 12,876 of CAKMKJ010000002.1, forward strand.
AAGCTCACCCTATTGTATTGGATGAAAACCAGGTTCCAAATTTCGAGATATCGATTGCAGTCACCATTGACACCGCAAACATGCCCCGGCAAGTTTTGTTTGTTGCATGCAGCGGGGCCGCGATCCATATGAATCTCACTACACGGCCCGCACGGACCGGTTTCAGCCATTTCCCAAAAATTGTCTTTGCGCCCAAATTCCAACACATGGCTTGGATCCATGCCTGGTTGTTCTTTCCAGAAATTGGCTGCATCTTCATCTGTGGGCAGATTGCCCTTATCATCTTTGAAAACGGATGTGTAAAGGAATTTTGGGTCTATTCCCCATTCCTTGGTCAAGAGTTCCCATGCCCAGGCAATAGCTTCTTTTTTGTAATAATCACCGAAAGACCAGTTGCCCAGCATTTCAAAAAAGGTATGGTGTGAATCGTCCTTGCCCACATCTTCAAGATCATTGTGTTTTCCGGCTACGCGCATGCATTTTTGAGAGTTAACAGCACGTGTATATGGGCGATCATCTGTGCCTAAAAACACATCCTTAAACTGCACCATGCCTGCATTGGTGAAAAGAATCGTGGCGTCTCCGCCTGGCACCAATGAAGAAGATGGTACAAAAGTGTGTGCTTTTGAAATGAAGAAATCATTAAAAGATTGTCTGATCTCTGCGCCGGTCTTTGGTTTTTGCATTAATTTCACCTGGTATGTATAAGATTTTTCGACTAATTCTTAATTATATTCGATAACTTCGTTAAAACAAAAAAACCGCAGAACAATTCCGCGGTTTTACAATCTACTGTTTCTCTATCGACTGACTGCTACTTTTAAAACTTGACCTTGCTGGTCAAGGGTCACCTTGGCAAAATGCTTGTGAATTTTTTCAGACTGGTTGACTTGCTTGCTGAAAGAAACCACAACCCGTTTCGGTTGGCTTACGCCTTTGCCGCTGCCGGTAACCATGCGTGCCTGTTGATTTTGAATACGCATTTCAGCATATTCAATGCCGGGAAGATAGTCTTTTACCAATTCTTTGGCCGTAGAAACCATTTTTGGGGTAACTGTGGCGCTTTTTTCATCATAAGTAGTGCGGTCGCAGATGGTTTTAACCACTGGCGCTGCTGCTTCACGGCCCAGGTTCTTTGCCGCCCCTTGATAAGGATCATATGCAATAAGCGGATCCCCATACAAGATGAAAGATATTAGCGTTTTTTGGTCTTCGCCATCCAGGTAACCCTGACGACGGTTCATTTCGCGTACAAAATCCACCTTCGCCTTTATGAAGGCATTTCCTATGGCCAGTCCTTCAGAAAGGTTCTTAAAGATCAGGTAACCCACCAGATCAGCGCCAATCAACGGCGTACTAATCGAGCCGTAAGCGATTGTTGAAGAACCAATCATTGCCAACACACCGATGCCGGTCATGGTCAACGCTATGGATTGTTCTTCTTTCTTGCCAAAAATATGTCCGCCATAGCATGCTTCACAATAAACAATTCGCGGACTATTTGAATTTTTAATCAAATCTGATGGTTTAAGCGCAGTCGGGTAATCAGGTCCACCCAATTTATCTGAAGGGTCTTTTTGTCCATACCAATCGCTGCCGTCTTCAACACCATGAAGGTTAAAGTACCCGATTGGCGCGGTTGCGAGCTTGGATGAAGAAAATGCTGCAGCCTTACCATTTGGAGATAAGAACAGGCTATTACCTTCTCCTATCGGACGAAATGCGGATAAGGAAGACCGTTTCCAAATGGAAGCGGTGTAACCGATATTGCCATTATTTTTAATCCAGGGCATATTCCAGGCCCTGACCATGTTCAAAATGCGGTTCACCCAGGTTTGCATTTGTGCTTCTTCCTGGTGATATTGAATTGTGTTTCTTATTTGGGTCAACAGCAAGCCAACCTCGCTGCCAGCTTCACCAGGCAGACGTCCGACCGGCCAATCAGACACAAAGTAGTTCGTATCAAGAGAGCCATAAGGATTGTCAGATTTCACTTCTGCATCCGAATCGTCAGTGGGATTAGGTAGTTTGTGGAAAGGCACGATGCTTTCACCTCCAACGATTAAAACGCATCCAATCCGTTCACCCTTCTTTTGCAAAGCCTTATCCAGATCTGCCAAAGCTAATTTGATCTTCCATGGGTCAATGGCGTCAATCGGAGTAATGCCATACCTGCCGCAGATTTCAAGGTCATCTGGCATAAACAAAATGGAACTCCAGGCATTTTTTTCCTGGATAGATTTCATCAATTTTTTGAGTTCGTCTTTGATGACCTGCGTACTCTGAGCACCGAACTGTGTTTCTAGTCCTTTATTCATGCTCAAAACCACATAAGCCGGAAAGCGATTGTCTGAATTGCTGATCACCGGCTGGTTAATGCTTTCGGCTACCTTCTTTAACTCTTCTTCTACTTCTTTAACGGTTGAACTCTTACCAGGTGGTTTTTGTTTGTTGTCCTGGAATTTGGGGTGCTCTTGAAAACTGCCGTTTTCAGTGGGCAGCACTTTGTAGCCGTCAAAACTGCTTACTTCTGTGCGTAAGGGTTGTGTCAACTCCGGTTCAATTTCTTCAGTACTGTCATATGCGGATGAATCAAAGCTGGCTTGTCCATTCGATTTAGGATATGAAGCAAATGAGGTCACATTGGGGGTACCCGGACCGGAACCCAAGATGTTCATTCCCAGTTTGCCCGCAACTTCAGCAGGCACACTGAAACTTGAAACTACTTCCATCTTTGATGGATAAAGTGGTCTATATGCGAAGTTGCTGCCCCACATTCTGGTGGGCACCTGTGCAGATGCATCATTGGCAGCGCACAAATGCATCATTTTTACGGCCTCATCATCATTGCCGGTTTCCATCCACGCTTTAGCCAGGATCAAATTGATTTGCAGACATTCAGGCCAGCGTTTTTGATAAAGGCGTGCCAAATTCAACACCGAAGTAGCATCAGATGTTTCAGAGGTAATTTCAAGGTGCAGCAGATCAGCTATTTCTGGATGAGTCGAATCCCCCATCACAGACATTAACAGATTTTGAGCTTCGCTGAAATTCTTGGCCGCCATCGCCTGCTTTACCTGGATAAGTTTGGTTCCCCAGCTTGGCAGGTCAACAAATTGATTTGGCTGTTCGCCCAAACCCTGAAGAACACCGTTACATTTCTTTGCAAGTGCGGCATTTTCACTCGAGAAAAGTTCAACTCCAATTTTGAGCGCTTCCACATACAACGGATCATTACTCAAAATTCGCTCAAGCACCTGGGAAGCTTGCGGGGCTCGTCCTTCATTGATTAGCGCTATGGCATAGTACAAGTTCACTTCAAGGTCACCCGGAAAAGCTGATAACCATACCAGCGCAGCCTGTCTGGTAAAGCGAAAGGATTTTGCATCCAAACCATTTTTAAGCAAGCGCAGCAGGTGTTCTCGATCTATCATCTGAACTTTTTGCGGGGTTGGAGAAATATTTGAGATCATGATTGCGAACTCGCTTCCTGTGAGTGATGTACCAGCTTCAATGCCAATAATGCGCCGAGCTGCCTGCGGATGGTGACGTCTTGTGGATCAATTTGGACGGCTTTTTGTAAAACTTTCTCAGCCGCATTGTAATTCTTTGAGTTGCGATAAAGATTTGCTGCTGCCAGGTAGCTGCGGGTATCATTGGGTTCTGCATCCATGGCTTGTTTCAATGCATCCAGCGCTTTGGTGAATTCACGCTGCTGTTCATATACTTTACTCAACATCAAATAACCATCAGTATTGGCTGCTTTATGTGCAATCCCCTGACTGAGGTGATGAATAGCCTGGTCAAGCTGCCCGGTTTCAACACTGAGTTTACCCAATATCAGATGCAGTTCAGGTTCATCTGGTTCAACCTGCAAAGCACGTTTGACTGTCTTTTCGGCATCTGCCGTATCGCCGTTTTCTTCCTGCGCTGAAGCTAACATCTTCATCAAATCTACATTCTCTGGATATTTTTCTGAGAATGATGAAATTAATTCTTTTGCATAAGCGCCGCCGTTGATTTCTTTAACCAGGTTAACATGTTCAACCATGGTTTGCACGGTGACATTATCACACTGGCTGGTCATTTCGAGGGCTGCCAAAGCTTGTTGCTTTTCTCCTCTTTTATGCAGCACCTTTGCCAGGAATAATATTGCATTTGCGTCTTTTTTATTTTGGGTGACTGCCGTTCTTGCATGATCAAGCGCTTTATCCAGGTTGCCATTAAGCATATGGATTTTACCGCTCATCAAATATGGTTTGATTGAGAATGGGTTGACCTGGCTTGCTTTTTTGGCAGATTCCAGAGCCTGTTCCAATTGGTCGCAATTCGATTGTGCTTCAGCCAACGCTTCCCAGGCTTCATAAAAGTTCGGATTCTGTTTCGCCAGTGGAGATAAAATTTCTACCGCTTTTTCTGACGCACCCTCAGATACAAAAGCCTTGCCCAATTCAAGCGCTGCCTCTGCATGCTCTGGATTTCGGTCAAATGCAGCCTGCAATTGGACGATGGCATTCTTGTTGTTGCCATAATTTTGCCAAAGGGATGCAGCTTTCATACGCCACAGAATTTCGTTGGGCCAATCGCTGATGGCTTGTTCAAGGTCATTGATTGCCAGATCCAGCTTGCCGAGATTTTCATAGATCAATCCGCGCAAAGCCACCGCTGCAGGGATTAACGGATCGTTGGCGATCAGTGTGTTCAAGGTTTCTAGCGCAGCAGCTTCATCCCCATCAGCCTGGACGCATGCCAGTTCAAAAAGCACTTGAGAATTGGTTGGGAATTTTTTGGCCACTTGTGCAGCCGTTGTTTCCTGTCCGTTCGCGTGTAAAGCTGCCACCATGGCAGCCGCATCTTCAGGGGTTGGCGTAACCAAGGCGAAAGCCCTGATATTTTCGGAGATAGGAGAGGCACACATCTTTCCGCGCAGCAGCCAGCGTTCAACTTCTTGTTCATATTTTCCGCCGGTCAAACCAGCCACACCGTCCAACTCTTCTTCAAAGTTGACCTTGCTCAAGAAGGCAGCAGGGTTGTGTGCATCAATTGAAAGTGAATTTGCAGTCTTCTCAAACTCTTTGGCTCTTGTCAGCGTGGATAGTGCCTGCATGACACAATCCATATGCCAACTATGACGAGCCACGGCTTCATTGCTGAAAGTGAGTGCTTCATGCCAACGTTGTAAACTTGCTGCAGCTTTTACCAGCAATCTGTTTAGTCCAAATTGAATATGAAGCTCTTTTGTTTTAATCTCGTCCCTGGCTGATAAAACTTCATCAAAAATTGCTTCTGCATCTGCCAGATGCCCAGTCATCAAGGTCAGTTGAATGTCTGCGAGCTTGAGAGAAAGTGAATCTACTTTCCCAACTTTTTCAAAGATCTGCTGAGCTTCAATGGCCTGTTTATTTTCAAGCAAAGTGTTTATCTTTAATGAAGTCAGATGATCACTGGCTTCGTCATCCACTTCATTTGTCACTATCGGCATAAATAAGGCTTCACCGGGAAGTTCACCTAATGCCAGCGTGGATTCAATCGCCATAATTCTGGCTTCTGCATTGTCAGGTTCTCCATCCAGCCACAAGGCAGTGACGTCAAGACAGGTTGCTGCTTTTCCTTGCATCAATAATATCTTTGCTTCAATTGCCCGATTACCATAATTGGAAGCCATTAACTTCTTCCAGGCATCTGGAATAAACACCAGATCTAGTTCATCATCTTGCGTTGTTTGGTTGCTGTTCTGCACCAGGCTGATAGCTTTATCCAACTCACCTGTTTTGACCAAAACATCAGCCTTCAAACATTGCACCAGGTCCGATGAAATCTCAGATTTATCCAACGCTTGACCAGCTTTTGCAAAATGTCCTTGCATGTAATCGTATCCGGCTAAATCCAAACTCGCCGATAGCGATTCGTAGGACTGAGCTCTGAACTCCAAACAATTAAGGGCAGCTTCAATATCGTGGATACTGTCATACAATTTGGCAGCCGACAATAATTCTGTCTCTGAAGATTCAATAGACAAACTCGTTTTAATCTCTTCCATGAGTTCCAGAGCATCTACTGACTTGCCATTCTTGATCTTCATCTCAGCCAATTTCAACCGCAGCAAAAGATCATCAGATTTCATTTCAATAATCGTGGTCAGTTTATCTTCAGCAGTGTCACTCTTCCCCAACCCGGATGCAAAATCAGCAAACCATAAAGCACTTTCCACAATCTGGGGAGCCACATCCAGCACACGTTCAGCCTGCACCAGCGCATCGGAGACTTCGCCTGCCAGACCATAAATAGTAGCCATGATCTTGCGCAGCCCAACCCATTCGGGTTGTGAATCTACAGCTTGTTTGATGGCAGCCAGCGCAACTTCAAACTTGCCCATGAATGCAGCCGTTTGAGCGAATCCCGCCTGGATTCTTTCCCACAAGGATTTATCCACAGTGGTTTGTTTTTCAAGCAATCTTGAATACAGGGTAAAGGCTTCTGCATAATTCTTCTTGCTGACCAGCAATTCGGCTTTCACCAATTGCGCATGCGTATGATCAGAATCCTGCTCCAAATACCGGTCAATAATAGATTCTACTTTTTCCCTTTCTTGAGCCGATATGGATTTAGGTTCGCCTGAATAATGTACATCCATGCCAACCACTGCTTCGGCATAAGTGAGTGCTGTTGGCGTGTTGGATTGAACTTGTGACAGCTTGGCTTGCAAGACTGTCTTGGCTTCAGTGTGCTTGCCGTTCTTGATTAACTGCGCGGCAAAAGCCTGGGCTATTTCTTCATTCTCAGGGAATTTTGAGTAGAGTGAGACGACCATTCCGTCATACTCGGGCAATCCGAGTATCTTCAACGCATCAAGTTGTAGTACACCGATTAGGGCATCTTGATCCTCTTCAGCAAGATCATTCAACAACGGCAGTGCTTCAGAGGCTGATCCACTATCCATAAGTTGTTCAGCCAGTCTGCGCTTGATTTCACGATCCGCGGGTAAAGCCGCAAGACCCTGACGCAAGGTTTCAATCGCTTGTCTGAATTCTCCTCCCTTAACCTGCAGCTCAGACAATCCAATCCACGGATCGGCGGCATCAGAGCCCACTTCAATGGCTTTTGAGAAAAATTCCAACGCCTGGTCCCGTTTTCCGCTCTTTGCATAAGCCTTGCCGTTAATCGTCAAGGCGATTGCATTCATGGGATCTTGCTCAATAATTTTGGAGGTGATCGGAAAAACCTCATCAGACCTGCCGGCAAAAATGGCCGAATCAGCAAACTTCAGCATATCCGAAAGAACTGGCGCTTCTACCTCAACCAATTGCTTGCGCACTTTATAGCAGGCTTCTGAGTTGCCGGTTTGCGCATAACAATCAGCCAAATTTCTCAGCATAGGGGTTGAATTTTCGCCAGCCATTGAGGCAAATTCAAACAATGGCAGTGCTAATGCATAATCCGCAGCGTCATAATAAGTTTCGGCTGAAGCTTGTGTGGCGCTCAGGCTGGCTGGATTCTTGGCATGCAAACTGGCTGCCATTTTTACAGCTTCTTTTTTTGCACCAAGATCAACCAGTGTTTTGACCATCTCAACCGGGTTCCAGTAGGGATTAAATTGCGGAACAAATTCAACTGCCGCATCAAAAGTGCGATTGTCTATGCTAATAAACGCTTTTTCACATTCCGATTTTGCAAGTTCAGGGTTGCCCGCAAAATTAATCTTTTTTGCCTGGCTTATCGCTGCGATGGGTGTAGATTGCAGATCATCTTTATTCTCATCTTGCGCGACCACTCCCACACTGGCTAACTCCTGTGCCATCACTGGATGACTGGCTTGCTCCAACTGGAATTTGCGTACTTGCTCGTTATACTCAAGCCTGTTCGCGGTTTGTTCAAGCAGTGAAAGGTTTTGAATCTTGATGCCGGTCGAAATGGCATCAAAAATAGCGCTTGATTTTTCAAGCAGAATTGACGCCAGATCCGTTTCACCTGCTATCTGGGCGACACTGGCAATTTGCTTATAGTGCATGGATTGCTGCAAGGATGCTTCGAGGTTTTCCAAAATATCTTTGGAACCTTTTTCTGAAGCCTCTTCGATTTTGTATTTTCCAACCAATAATTGAGCAGCGGATTGGGCTAATTCTTTCTCGTTGATCGAGATTAAGAAACTGAGTGTTTTCTCGATAATCGCAGCGGTCTGGTCTTGCAAAGCTTTGACCAACTTTTCTGCCTTCTCATTTTCAGAAATCGGCAAACTGATCACAGCAAAAACGAGGCTGTCTAAGCCCTGCTCAGCCGTCTGAAGTTTTAAGAGATCATAAAGGAATTCGTCTTGATCTTTAATCAAGTTAATTGTGATGATTAGGGCTGTTCCCCACAAGCCTCTGAGGGCTTTGCCATCGCTTAAACGCATGCGATTGACCACTTCGAGCAGCGTATGCCGCCATGCTGGTGCGATTTTTCTCTTTTCAATCAACACCACGGCCAATTTGGCAGCTTCTTCAAGTGTCGTAGGAGCATTGTGTTGCTGCAGGAACGACTCATAATTAACCATGCACGCTTCCAGCAGTGATACCTGCATGCGAGAATCAGGATAATTCGATTTTAACAACTCCTGATTAAAAGCCAATAATCCCAATGTTCCGGGATTTAGTTTTTGGCTTGCAGCAAGATCAGAGATTTGCTTGGTGATTTCACCCGTGGATTGGGTCAAAAATGTCCAGATTTTTTCGTCTGCCCTGAGCGATCTTACCAGGCATGCGGCGTAATCTGTCGCATCAAGACTCCCCAGGGTATTGCGCAATTCAAGCACCTGCATGGTAGCTCCCTTCCGCGATCAATACGGATAAATAGAAATTAATTAATCTGTAAGACAAGTCCGTATGCTGCGGCTAACAAGATGATTCCTAACATCAGAAGCAAGATACCGATTCCGGCAGTGGTCTTCACCATACTGTTGAGCGCTTCAATCAAAGTACGTGCATTGCCCACCAAACCGGATATTTCTTCGGTAATCCCTTTTTGCGCCAATTTAGCGGTTTGATCCGCGATTGTGCGCAATTCTTTACCCATTAATTTGCCGATCAGGGTGTAGACCCCGATGCCAAGCATCACGATACCGCAGATTAATAAAGCGGTGGCCATTGAAAGCAGAAAGTCATTAACCGTCATAGAAAACATGGTGCCCTCCAGATATAATTTACCTAAACGGCATGATGCAAGGTTTATGCCAAAGCATTTCCTAGCGGGGATTCAAGATGTCGCGCGGAAGGTCACCCAATGAGATGGTTTCGCCATCGCAGAAGATCAAGGCACGTTCAATCGCGTTGGCCAGTTCGCGGATGTTGCCCGGCCAGTCATACTTGAGCAGCGCCTCCATGGCTTGCGGAGAGACACCGGTGATGTTCGCGCCTTGCCGGCCATTGTTTTGCCTGATAAAGTAGCCCACCATTTCGGGGATATCTACTTTGCGCTCGCGCAGTGGAGGAAGGTCTAGATCAATTTTCTTCAAGCGATAATACAGGTCTTGCCTGAAACTACCTTCTTTGACCATGGCTTGCAGATCACGGTTCGAAGCTACCACAACTTGAATATCAACGCTAATTAATTGTGTGCCGCCGACCCTCATAAATGAATGTGTTTCAATGGCTCTTAATAATTTTGCTTGAATCTCAAGCGGCATGGATGAAATTTCATCCATAAAGAGGATGCCGTTGTCAGCAACCTCCATAAGTCCAAGTTTCTTCCGATCCGCGCTGCTGAATGCGCCGGCTTCATGTCCAAAAAGCTCAGATTCCAACACTGTGTGCTGGATGGCCGCGCAGTTGATGGCGATGAAGGGTTTGCCGGCCCTGGGCCCGTTGGCATGGATGTATTGTGCCAGCACATCTTTGCCGGTGCCGTTCTCGCCAGTGATCATCACAGACACCTGGGCGTCTGCGGCTTTGAGTGCCTGTTCCACCACAATTTTCATCAAGGGGGTCTGCCCGATGACAAAGTTGCTATTCTTCATTTGCTGCTCGCGGTAATGGGCAATTTCACGCCGCATTGCCACAATTTCTAAAGCCTTTGCCAGTGATTTATCAAGCTGCACAAAATCCAGCGGTTTGGTCAAAAAATCAAGTGCCCCATTTTTCATCGCATCCACGGCGGTTTCAATGTCACCAAAACCCGTAATCACAATAATAGGAGGCCTCACAGCTAGCATTGCAGTTTCCATGATCAGGGTTGGGCCGTATCCATCTGGAAGCTGTACATCCAACAGGATGACATCTCCCTCTCCCCTTTTTACTCGCTCACGAGCCTCAGTCAGCGTTCCGGCTTCAATGATTTCGTGTCCTTTGCCCTTTAGAAACTCGCCAATATTTTGACGGGCACTTTCTTCATCATCCACGATCAAGACGCAAAAACTCATCTCACCTCTCCATCTTCCGCTGGTAATCTAATAGTAAAAACGGTACCACCTGGAAACGAGTTTACACTAATACTGCCCTTGTGTGCAGTGACTATCTGTTTTGTAAGGAACAATCCCAAACCGGTTCCTTTTTTACGCGTGGTCATATAAGGCGAAAACAAATGCTCTTTCACATCTTCAGGGATACCGGGGCCGTTATCCGTAATGCTAATATCCACAAACGGATGGTTGACGATTTCTTTATTCATCACCGCAGTAACTGCCAATGTATCGCCTTTTTCAGCCATCGCATCCAGTGCATTGGTGATCAGGTTGGTAAACACCCGATCCAAAGATTTTGGGTCGCCCATAATTTTGGATAGGTTCGCTTGAATATTGAATACCGGGTTGACATTGACCTTTGCAAATTTCGGTCGCCAGCGATCTACGATTTTATGCAGATAAACATCCAGGTCAATCAGTTCCAATTGTGTGTCAACCGTGCGGACCGAGGACATCAAAGACTCAAGCAGGTTGTTTAAACGAGTGCAGTCGTTCTGGATGCGTCCGATGTTATCCTGATTCGGGTCATCCGGCGCAAGCTTCATGCCCAATAACTGGATGCCGGTGTAAATGGAGTTGATCGGGTTTCTCAAGTCATGCGCGATGGCAGCCGTGTAATCACCTAAAAGCGCCCTGTTTTCTAACTGCTGGGTCAGGGCTTTTTGTTGTTCATTTTCGCTAATATCTGCCAGCAGCACTTCAATCGAATAGACTTTTTTATCCCGCATCACCGGTATGACCTTCATCTGGGTCGGAAAGGACTGTCCGTTGCGTCGATTAAGATTGGCTTTACCTAAATTATGGGTTGTGTTTCCTTTTTTGGCATCTTCCAGCGCAGGCTGAAGCTTATCGGTGCCAATCAGCACGTTGTCATAAGGCTGCCCCAGCACCTCCTGCTCGGCGTAATTCAACATCCATTCAGCCGCCTGGTTGATTTCAATAATTTCAAGCTCATTGTTCAGCACAATCACAGCTTCTTGCATATTCTCAAAGGTCGCGTTACGGGCAACCATTCTTTGCTGCTCAAAGACGATGCGGTCTTGTAAGTTCTTGATCAACATCGATTTTTGCAGGAAATTTAAAATGTGAATCGAAAGGTATTGCAGCACGCTGATGCGCAGTTCTCTCGGCAGCACGCCTCTGCCGCAAACCACCATAATGCCGATGGCGGCATCATCCAATTTTAACGGGGCAGTCGCCACATATTCGACCGAATTCATACGTGCATATTTGTGAATGTCGGTGATCGCCCGGTCTCCTGCATTCCATATGGCCGGCTCGGTAAGGCGGATCAAATCAGTAGATGGCAGTTCTGCAGGCAAATCTGTGGATCGGCCGTGCAGACAAACGCACTTCAAACTCGGGTAACTCGGATCCGCCTGGAAGATGGCAGCAGTCTCAACATTCAAGATCAGGCAAATCAATCGCATCAACTGCGGTAAGATCTGGTTGACATCTGATCCTTCAGAAACCTTGGTTAAGAGAATCAATTGATCAATCAATCCTTCAATTTCAGGCTCCACATCCGATTCACTGGATTGATGTGCCAATATGCGGATCACAACCAAATGAGACGCGGTTCCAATGAAATCAAACCTCACCCTGGCATGGATGGGTGTCTGTCCGCGGCGGTTCAGGTCTATTTCCCTGGATTCGCCTGAAGAGATTGCCTTGACATCTAAATTGGGAAACAAAAAACCTGTGTTTTTATCACGCAGGTCAGCAGTAGTGAATGAAGTTGCTTTAATTAATCGGCTGTTCAAAAAGATAATCTTGTCAGCAGAGAGGTCAACCAAAGCGCAGGGTTCCTCCTGCAAATTCAACAAGGCAAATACTTCCTCGGCACCGGGGCCGCTCTTGCCAAGCAGGTTGGATGTTATCTGCGATGTAAATGATTTCATTTTCCCTTGGCCATGGCTTTTCTAAGATGGGCAGGCAAAATGCCCTCAATTGCTCGATATTTGGCAACCGTGCGCCGCGCAACATTGAATCCTTTTTCAGACAACAGTTCGACCAAATCAGAATCGCTGTAAGGTTTAGATTCGCCTTCAATAATCTCTTTCAGCACGCTGCGAATATTAAGACTGCGATCAAAGAATACAGACAACGGCACAATACGACGATTGGGCAGTTGCACCGCTTTGTTGGCGACCGCACGTGAAATCGTGGATTCGTGTACTTCCATCTCGCGTGAGATTTGCGCCCTGGTGACTGGTTTTAAAAATTTTTCGCCGTGCAAAATGTATTCACGCTGCAGACTCACCACGCGCATCAATAGTCTTTCCATGGTGTGATTGCGCTGCTGCAAGCATTTCACAAACAATGAAGCCTTCTCCAGATCGCCTTTGAGATCAGGCTTGGTTTCTGGGCTGGCTTCTTTAATGGCTTGCTTAAACATCGGATTAACTTGCAAGGTTCCGCTGGTAGGCATAATAATTTCCACGATGAGCGGCTTTGTCGGATCATCATTAAGGTAATTGATTAAAATATCAGGCTGATGATAAACCTGGGTTTCGTCGTGAGCAGGTTGACGAACATCTCCCCAATGCGCCCGAGCCGGGAACGGATAGAGGTTCTCGCTGATAAACTGGGCAGCCATGGAGATTTGTTTGACCGGCACGTCGAATTTGTGAGCCAATTCTGGATACTGGTGGTGGCTGAGTTGATCCATACCTTCGCGGATGCAGCGCTTAGCAGCAGCAGGAACAGCATCATTGGTTTCTTTGAGCACTTCAAGCTGCACCAACAGCGCTTCTTGCGGAGTGCTCGAACCAACACCAACCGGGTCTGCAAGTTGGATCAAGCGTTTTACTTTTTCAACCTCGGAAATCGGCACGTGCGTATATCGCGAAACTTCCATTAGCGTGGTAGTCAGCAGCCCATCTTCATCTAAATGGGTCAGCAAATAAGCCGCCAGAGCGCGCTGATTCGGATCAAGGTCTGGCGCAATTTGTTTTAAGACATAAACCGGCAGTTCTTCCACTTCGGGAGCGAACGGCTCATCATCCATCGTATTATCAATATAATCTTTGCGAGAAATGAATTCTTCACGCGGAGAGAGAAATACTACCGGCTCTTCAGAATTCAGATTCGCAGGCAAACTGCACACGGGGCATTTTCCGGGGTCGGTCAACAGACGGTGACAGGTGGGGCATCTGCGTTCTTCAACCATTTCGAGAGCCGGGTTTGAAGCCAGCTCTGAATCAATCTCCTGCTGAAGTTCCTGGGTGGTCAAGCTCAACAAGGTCATCGTTTGAGCTAAATGAGCGGTGGTTAGGGGTCGCAATCCTGTCGTTTGTCTTTGTAACATGGCCATCCATCCTCTGAAAAGAGTATAGCGTATTTTTATTTTTAGTGCAACTTCTATGCCAAGCAATTTTCAGGTGAAATGGTAGAATAAATGCGCAAACGGAGGCGTATTGGACGAATTAACCATAATCGGTGGAGGACTGGCCGGAAGTGAAGCTGCCTGGCAGGCTGCTCAATTGGGTGTGCAGGTCAAGCTTTACGAAATGCGCCCCGTCAAATCCACAGATGCCCATGTCAGCGGTAATTTTGCCGAACTGGTATGCTCAAACTCGCTCGGCTCTTCCTTGCGCAACCGGCCTTCTGGCTTGCTCAAAGAAGAATGCAGTCTGCTCAAGTCGTTATTGGTTGCCTGTGCCGAAGAGTCCGCGATCCCCGCAGGTGACGCCCTCGCCGTGGATCGAGAGAGCTTTGCCCTTAAAGTCACTCAGCGAATTGAATCCCATCCAAACATCAGCACCATCCGTCTGGAAGTTACTGAAATTCCAAATGGCCCGGTCATCATTGCTTCTGGTCCCCTCACTTCTGACGGTCTGGTGTCCTCCATCCGGCAAATGACCGGAGCGCGCCGATTGTTCTTCTACGATGCCCTTGCGCCAATTGTCAGCGCATCAACCATTGATATGTCCATCGCCTTCAGGGCTTCACGTTATAAATATGAGACTGACCCTCACGGCGATTACATCAACTGCCCCTTTACTGAAGATCAGTATTTCGCATTTCAAAATGCTCTCAAATCTGCTCAACGCATCCCTTTAAAAGAATATGAAATCGATGTCATTAATGGTGTGCAGGTCAACCAGCCTGCCTTTTTTGAAGCCTGTCTGCCGGTTGAAGTCATGGCCGCACGCGATCCGCTGGTGTTGACTTTTGGTCCCATGCGCCCCGTTGGACTTCGCAATCCAAACGATGCGCAGCGTCCGTTTGCCGTGGTACAGCTCCGACAGGATGATCTTGCCGACACGCTTTACAATCTGGTTGGCTTTCAAACCAACCTGCTGCATTCTGAACAGGCGCGTGTTTTCCGCTTGATCCCCGGCTTGGATAATGCTGAGTTTGTTCGTTTTGGTCAAATGCACCGCAACACTTACATCAACTCTCCTGATTTGCTTGACAGCACGCTGCAAACACGTACGCGCGCAGACCTGTTCTTCGCCGGTCAAATTGTCGGCATTGAGGGTTACATCGGCAATATCGCATCAGGCTTGCTGGCTGGGATTAACGCCGCCCGTTTCATCAAAGGTCAGTCGCCTGTGCCTTTTCCGACTGACACCATGATTGGCTCACTACATCATTACGTTGCCAATGCCAATGCTGAACGCTTTCAACCCATGAAAGCCAATATGGGGCTGCTACCGCCGCTTGAGATCATGCGCCGCAACAAACAAGAAAAAGGCTACATTCATGCCAAACGTGCATTGAATTCGTTGCAAAATTTTATAGAAACAATCTTGAATTAGGAGGGCTTTCATGCAAAATAAATCGCTCAGGTTGATTTCAATCGGTTTGATAATCCTGTTGGGCATTGTGATTGCGATCCTTCTTATTAACATTCAGCCTAAACCTCCACATCAATTTGATGCAGACCGCGCCTGGCTGGATGTTCTCGCCCAAATGGAAATGGGCCCCCGCACTCCAGGTTCTGACGCCCACAATCAGGTTGTCTTGTACATTCAAACCGAACTTGAAAAAGCCGGCTGGAAAGTAGAAATTCAAGAAACCGAACGCATGGGGCATCCCATCCGCAATATCATAGCCAAACGCGGCAGCGGTTCACCCTGGGTGATCTTCGGTGCACACTACGATAGTCGTTTTTTCGCAGATAACGATCCTGTCCCCGCCAATCAAACTATACCCGTCCCCGGAGCGAATGATGGCGCCTCCGGTGTTGCAGTACTACTTGAAATGGCCAGAACGTTGCCAAAAAATACTGACAAACAGATTTGGCTGGTTTTCTTCGATGCCGAAGACCAGGGCCGCATAGAAGGCTGGGATTGGATTTTAGGATCTCGCGCGTTTGCAGAATCCTTGACAAAAAAACCTGATGCAGTAGTCGTCGTAGATATGATTGGTGATGCTGATCTTAATATTTACCGCGAAATATCCTCAGACAAAGCCATCACCAATTCGATTTGGCAAACCGCCGCAGACCTTGGCTATTCTGACCAGTTTAATAATCAAGAGAAATACAATATTCTGGATGACCACCTACCTTTCCTCGAACTTGGAATACCGGCCATCGTTATCATTGATTTTGATTACCCCTATTGGCACACACTCGCCGATACCCAAGAAAAGATCTCTCCTGCTAGTTTGGCGGTTGTTGGGCATACCCTCCTCACCTGGCTTGACAATGATTTGGGTCAAAAATAATCAATAATTATCAAACATGAGTCGTTGGGTGGTATTAGATTCAGCACCCAAGAGATTCATGAAGATGGTTGCGTTACGGTGAATCCAGCCCACCGATACACCCATGCGCACAGATAAATAATACGCCAAATACCTTTTTGATGTAATTATTATGGAAATTCTTGGAATCATGAGATAATAAAACCGACAAAAATAACAAGGAATTATGGACTAATGAACAAAACAAACACCTTCGTACCGCCTTCAGACCGGATTTCTTCTTTTGAACCCTATTTTTTCGCTTCACTCGGCAAAAAATTGGCGTCTTTAAAAGCCGCCGGTATGGATGTTATTCGCCTGGATATGGGTGCGCCAGATCTT
This sequence comes from uncultured Anaerolineaceae bacterium, assembly GCA_927443345.1. Classification (GTDB taxonomy): domain Bacteria; phylum Chloroflexota; class Anaerolineae; order Anaerolineales; family Anaerolineaceae; genus UBA6107. The sequence goes on from CAKMKJ010000002.1 coordinate 29,350, forward strand.
CCCCCTGAAAACTTTATTATTGACGCGTTGATAAATAACGCCCGTCGCTCTGATACTCACAGTTATACCGCCACCGGCGGCAGCCTTGAATTCAAACAAGCCGTCGCGGAATATTATATGGACCGCTTCGAAGTCTCTCTTGACCCCAAAACCGAGATTATCGGTTTGATCGGCTCAAAAGAAGGTGTCTTTAATCTCAGCCAGGTCATTCTCAATCCGGGTGATATTGCCCTTGTACCCGACCCCGGTTATCCTGTTTACAGTGCAAGCGGCATCATTGCCGGTGCCGAAATTTACAACGTTCCCCTCGAAAGCAAAAATGGCTTTCTGCCTGACCTGAATGCCATTCCCGCGGATGTATTAAAGCGCGCCAAACTGCTCTGGCTAAACTACCCCAACAACCCCACTGGCGCAGTCGCCACCATGGATTTTTTTGAAAAAGTGGTTCTCTTTGCACGTGAACACCGCATCCTCATCGCCCACGATGCCCCTTACGTGGATGTCTGTTTCGATGGCTATATTGCCCCCAGCCTGATGCAGATTCCTGGTGCGCGTGAAGTGGCAGTCGAATTCAACTCGCTTTCCAAGACCTACAACATGGCTGGTTGGCGTTTGGGTATGGCCGTCGGCAACGCGGACGTGATCGAATATCTCTTCAATTACAAGAGCCAGATGGATTCATCCACTTTTGCACCTATTTATTCAGCTGGTGTTGCCGCTCTAACGGGTGATCAATCCTGGCTTGAAGGACGAAATTTAACGTATAAAAAACGCCGCGACCTAATCGTTAAAGGGCTCAGGCAAGCTGGCTTCACCCTCGAAACACCCAAAGCAGCCATTTATGTTTGGGCTGCCCTGCCGGACGGTGAAAAAGACTCTGTGGCTTATTGCGCCAGAATGTTGGAAGAAACCGGTGTCAGCACCACGCCGGGTACGGTCTACGGCCCTCACGGCGAAGGCTATCTGCGCATCTCGCTGGGTACCGCCACTGAACGTGTCGAACAAGCCATGCAGCGTATTGTGAAATGGACAAACGGTAAATAATCATGTCAACTAAAAAATCTCAACCCACTGCACGCCCTCGCGAACGGGCCTTTATGGTGGGCGTTGAAATTCGACAGGAACCTTCTTTAATTTCGATGGAAGATTCACTGAGTGAACTTGCACGCCTGGCTGATACCGCCGGCCTCGAAATTGTAGGAGAAACCAGTCAAAAGTTGGATACCCCCAACCCAAATACCTACGTCGGCTCAGGCAAGGTTGAAGAAGTGGTCGCATTGGTCGAAGAAACCCTCACCGATGTCGTCCTCTTTGACAACGAACTCTCCCCGCGCCACCTGCGCGAATTGGAAGAGAAACTCGGACTCCACGTGCGCGTGGTGGATCGCACCGCCCTTATTCTTGATATTTTTGCCCAGCATGCACACACCAGCGAAGGTATTTTGCAGGTGGCGCTTGCCCAATACGAATACCGACTTCCCCGTCTCACCCGCGCCTGGACCCATCTAGCCCGTCAGGGCGGTGGCGGTGGCGGACGCGCCGGTTCGGTCGGCGGTGTCGGCTTGCGCGGACCTGGTGAAACTCAGCTTGAGGTTGACCGCCGCGAAATTCGTAAACGCATAAAATTCCTCAAGGATGAACTTGAAAAAGTGCGTGCACACCGGCAGCGTTACCGTGCCCAACGCAAACGCTCTCGCATACCCTTGATCTCTCTTGTTGGCTATACGAATGCTGGGAAATCCACCTTGCTTAACTATTTGACCAAATCTGGCGTGCTCGTCGCGGATCAGCTTTTCGCCACCCTCGACCCCACTACCCGCAAGATCATCCTCCCCGGCGGACACGAATCACTGCTCACTGACACCGTCGGCTTTATTCAGAAATTGCCCACCCAATTGGTTGCTGCTTTTCAAGCCACCCTTGAAGAGATTGCCGAAGCGGATTTGCTCATCCACGTAGTGGATATCACCCATCCCAACGCCCTCGAACAGGCCAAGGCGGTGGATCAAACCCTCAAAGACATCAAGGCTGAGCACATCCCCATGATCGTCGCACTCAACAAAATAGATAACCTGCCCTATCCCGAAGCCGCCCAGGAGGCGTTAAAATACTTCCCTCAGGCTGTCGCCATCTCGGCCCTTAAAGGCACGGGCATCCCCGAATTGCTGCGCATGGTTGAAGGCGAACTATACGAAAACTACGTCAAAATCTCCGTGCAAATTCCCTACAGCGAAGGTCAGCTTATTTCACTCTTCCATGAACAAGGTCATATTGAACAGATTGAACACAATCGCAAGGGAGAGTTCATCAAAGGCCAAATCCCTGGCCGTCTCTTGGCTCGCTATGCCGCCTACCAAGCCTCCGCTCCCCCTGCTGAAGATATAACCTTCGTTGAAGAATAGTCATTAGTTTATTGCAAGGTTCGGAATTCTTTTACCAGAATTCCGAACCTTGCTCTTATAAAAATTTTTTATCGAATTTTTCGTGTATTCCGTGTATTTCGTGGTAAATGGTTTAAAAGCTTTTAAAAGAAAAACGGACTTTTCAGTCCGCTTTTTCTCTCGATAAACTTTATTTTTTCTTGGTCTCTTTGCCCAGGTCGAGGACTTCCTTGCCGGCATAGTGTCCGCAATTAGAGCAGACCGTATGAGGCAATCGCATCTCACCACAATTGCTGCATTGAACCAGATTGGCTGCCTGCAGTGCGTCTTGTGATCTGCGGCGGTCTCGGCGACCTTTTGAAAGTTTCCGTTTTGGAAGAGGAACCATCGTAATACTCCTGTCAAGAATTCCGTACCCGTCATTCTTTTGACAGGCGGATAGATTATAAGCTTGACTCATGCAACCGTCAAGGCAAATCACCATATCCAATCTACCTAATATTAGTCACTTGTGCGTCCCTTTTCATTTGTTGTACAATCAACCTATGGAAATTCACGTAGCCGCAGCCAAGACCAACAAATACGCCACTTCAGAAAGCGGAGACACGCTTGAGATGGTAGAAAGGCCTAACGGCGGCGTGTCAGTCGTTCTCGCGGACGGCCAGACCTCAGGCCGTGGCGCTAAGAACATCTCCACCCTGGTAGTGCGCAAAGTCATCAGTCTACTGGCCGAAGGTGTGCGAGACGGTGCAGCCGCCCGCGCTGCCTCAGACCACCTCTTCACCGAACGCAGCGGCAAAGTCACCTCCACCCTTAACATCCTCTCCGCGGATCTGCAAAGCGGCACCATTGTCATCACGCGCAATAATCCCTGCCCGGTGTTTATCGCTCGCGGCGACAAAGTCGAATGCATCACCAGTCCAAGCACCTCCATTGGCACCTCGCTAAATGTCAGACCCTCCATTACTGAATTCCCACTCGAAAGTGGCTTGACCATCGTCTTCTACACCGACGGCATTCGCTTTGCCGGTGATCGCACTGGCGAGACTTTTGATATTTGCACCGCACTTGAAGCCTTGCTAGAAGAAGAAAACCCAACTGCACAAGAAATGGCAGACACCATCCTCTCCCACGCCATCCGTCTCGATAACAACCGCCCGAATGACGACATGAGTGTGGTCGTGTTGCGTTCAATACCGGCTGAAACAGACCAAATCAGAAGAATGTCCTTCAAATTACCCGTTCCGCCATTGATGATTCCTCATTGACCCTCAGGAGAGATTCGTAATAAGCACAACATTTTAAGAGAGAACATGTCTTTCAAACATGATCCGCCCTTAATTGGTATTGTGGGGGTTTGTGCATCAGGTAAGACAACCCTGATCATTGAATTACAGCGCATGGGATACTCATGCCGCCATATTGCCCAGGAACATTCTTACGTCCAAAATATGTGGCAGCGATTAACCAATCCTGATATGTTGATTTATCTTGCTGCTTCATATGAAACAACGCTTGCCCGTCGTAACATAAACTGGACGCTCCACGAATACCAGATACAACTTGATCGCTTGCAGCACGCCCGCGAACAAGCCCACGTGCATATTGACACCAATCAACGCTCTGCACCAGAAGTACTTCAAACCGCCAAAGACCATATTGACAGGTTCCTATCTGTGTAAAAATAAGCCTCATAAATAGCTGGTAAACTACCGAATTGCGGTATAATCCTTTAGTTCCCGCCAGCGTGAGCTGGATTTTGTTTGCACCGGAGGTTACAAAACACATGGATCGTCGTTATATTAATTTCATTTTCATCCTCGTCCTGGTGGCAGCCATTATCTGGATAGACTTACCCAGAGCTGAAGGCGCCGCCGGCATCAAAATTGGTACGTTTGAACGTACCCTGAACCCGGTCCTCGGGTTGGATCTTCGCGGCGGCATGCAAGTGTTACTAGCACCCCCTGAAGGATCTGATATTGATAAGCAGGCTCTTGAAGATGCCGCCTTAACCCTTGAAAACCGTGCCAACGGGTTGGGTGTCAGCGAAGTCGTGTTTCAAGTCGCTGGTGAAAAATACATCCTCGGTGAATTTCCTGGCTTAACCAACACCGAAGAAGTCATCGCCACAGTCAAACAAACAGGTTTGCTCGAATTTGTTGACGCTGGCAACACTTATCTTCCTGATGGCACACTAATTACTACAGATCATGGTCTGACAGAACCAGTCATCAATGATCCCGCTATCGTCCCTGTGGTGAATTCAGAAGGTGTGGTTGAACCCGCTGATTATGTATTTCACACTGTGATGTTAGGCTCAGAAATTGAAAATGTTTCTGTAGAAGTAGATCAAGTGACAGGCACATTTATAATCCCCTTTGAGGTTACTGCCGATAGCACCAAGATGTTTAGAGAATATACTGCTGCAAACATCAACAAGAATCTTGCTATCGTCCTGGATAAAAGAGTTATCTCTTGTCCTACCATTCAAGGTGCATTGGATGGCGGTGGTCAAATCAGTGGTAATTTCACTTCTGAAACAGCCAACAATTTGGCCGTTACCCTGCGCTACGGTCGTCTGCCCGTGGCTCTCGAAGTGGTTGAAAGCCGCATTATCGGCCCCACCCTCGGTGAAGATTCCTTATCCAAAAGTCTCCTCGCTGGAGCCATTGGCTTTAGTATCGTAATTCTATTTATGACCATTTATTATCGTCTTCCTGGTGTAGTGGCAGTTTTTTCAATTGCCATTTATGCAGGCTTGACCTTTGCTTTGTTCAAACTCATTCCGGTGACCTTGACCCTTCCTAGCATCGCAGGTTTCTTGCTCTCAACGGGTAGTGCGCTTGATGCAAATATTCTCATCTTTGAACGCTTAAAAGAAGAACTTCGAAACGGACGCACCTTGCAGCAAGCCATCGATCTGGGTTGGAAACGTGCCTGGCCATCCATCCGCGATTCTAACATCGCCACCATTATCACCAGCATCATCCTCTTCTGGTTTGGCTCTGCTTTCGGCGCCAGTATCGTCAAAGGCTTCGCCCTAACACTTGCTCTGGGCGTAGGTGTCTCACTCTTTACAGCGATTGTGGTCACGCGCAACTTCTTGAGCATTGTGATCAAATTAATAAATCCTGCCCGCCATCAAAAATGGTTCGGAGCATAGGAGGATAACCAATGCTTAATATTCTTGGAAAACGTTATATCTTCTTCGCAATATCTTTTCTGATCATCATCCCTGGATTGATCATGCTGGGCATCAATGGCATGCCCCTTTCTATCGACTTCAAAGGCGGCACTTTACTCGAAGTTCAGTTTCCCTCAAACGCACTCCCTTCTACTGAACAGGTCAAAGATATATATGACGGACTTGGTGTCAAGGATGCCCAAATCCAAACCACAGAAGACACTGTTCTGATTATTCGATCTTCAGTATTGTCAGATACGGTTCGCCTTGATATTCTTGAGCAATTAACCGCTTTGGCTGGCAGCGAACTTGTTATCCGCAAAGCCGATACTGTCGGCCCCTCCATCGGAGAAGGCGTTACTGAACGTGCGCTTCAAGCGGTCGGTCTCGCAGCATTGGCCATCGTTCTTTACATCACTTTCGCGTTCCGCGGCGTGCCTCACGCCTTCCGCTATGGTGTTTGCGCTATTATTGCCATGATCCACGATGTGTTGATCGTTTTAGCGCTTACTGGCTACGGCGCCAGACTTTTCGGCTGGCAAGTGGATTCTCTCTACCTTACCGCAGTTCTGACAGTCATCGGTTTCTCAGTTCAAGACAAAATCGTTGTTTTTGACCGTATTCGCGAAAACAACACCATCTACCGCAAACTCGAATTTGAGAAATTAGCGAACCACTCCATTGTTCAAACATTGCAGCGCTCCATCAACACCCAATTAATGACTGTGGAATTCTTCCTGCTTTCTTTGGCGTTGTTCGGTGGTGTTACCTTACGTGAATTCGCTGTGATTCTTCTCGTCGGTCTGTTCAGCGGAACTTATTCCTCCATTTTCATTGCCGCTCCCCTTCTGGTTGTGTGGGAAAATCAAGAATGGAAGACTTGGTTCAGACGAACTCCAAAAACAGCATAAGTCTACAATCAAAAAGGTTCTGGTTTTTATACCGGAACCTTTTTTTATCATTATCCCAAAACTATTTAGAAAAGAGGACAAATGCGTAAAGAGATTGTGTTGATCACAGGCGCAAATGGTGAGATGGGACACGGGTTAATAGCCCACCTCGGTGCTACCAAGAAGTACAGCATTGTTGCCATGGATGTGCAGCCGTTGGATGATTTTCTAAAACCCTTATGCGAACGCTTTATTCTGGGTGATATTCTTGATCTCATGCTTCTCGGACGGTTGGTCTCTGAATTCGAAATCCGCACCATCTACCATCTGGCATCCATTCTCTCCACGAAGGCTGAATATAATCCTGAAACCGCCCACCGCGTTAATGTGGAGGGTATGCTCAACCTGTTGCGCCTCGCCGTGGAACAATCCTCCTGGCAAGGCCGCCCGGTCAAGTTCATTTATCCCAGTTCCATTGCTGCTTACGGCTTACCCAACCTTGAAACCAAGCAACAAGCTGGTAAGGTAAAGGAAACAGATTGGAATATGCCCATCACTATGTACGGCTGCAACAAACTCTATTGCGAACACCTTGGCCGCTATTACACCAATAACTACCGCCAACTCGCCGCAGATCACACCAAAACTACCGTGGATTTCCGCGCCATCCGATTTCCTGGCCTCGTCAGTTCGGTTACCGTCCCCACCGGTGGCACCAGCGATTACGGACCTGAAATGCTGCATCATGCCGCTCAATGTCTGCCTTATACCTGTTTTGTACGCCCTGATACTGCCCTGCCTTTTATGGTCATGCCTGATGCCATCAGATCCTTATTAATGCTTGAATCCGCTCCGCGTGAAAAACTGACCCAATTGGTCTACAACGTCACCAGTTTCAGTCCAACCGCCCAGGATTTTTACGATCAGGTAAAGGATGCCTTCCCTCAAGCCGATATTAACTTTAAACCAGACTTGGCCCGCCAGGGTATCGTGGATAGCTGGCCTGCCGTTGTCGATGACAGTGCGGCCACAAATGATTGGGGTTGGCAGCCTGAATACAACCAGGCGCGTGCTTTTCAGGAGTACTTGATTCCCACTATTAAGGCCAGATACGACAAGTGCAATGATTAACAAACCTCACAATACAAGGAACCTGGCTCTGTATTTTCCCGGTATTTGGGGTTTTTAATTTACTCTGGATTTCTAATATTGCTATCTAATTTGATCAATCGTCCCTCTCCATTTTATGGAGAGGGACCACAGGGTGAGGCAAAAAACAATGCCACTATTAAGACCAGATACGACAAGTGCAATGAATAAACCCACTGTTCTAATTACCCGGTCATTCTTTCCTGGCATTTTGCAGAAGTTATCAGAAAAGTGTTCGCTCTTGGTCTGGGAAGACGAATCCCCGCCTCCTTACGACTGGATCAAGCAGCACATCCCCGAAGCGGATGCTTTGATCTGCATGTTGACCGATAAAATCGACGCCGAATTGATTAGCCTGGGCGCTACCAATCGCCTCAAAGTGATCAGCCAGATCGCTGTCGGTGTGGATAATATCGCCGTCTCTGCTGCCACAACACACAAAATTCCGGTCGGACACACCCCCGGGGTGCTCACCGAAACTACTGCGGATTTTGCCTGGTCTTTGATGATGGCTGCCGCCCGCCGCGTCGTTGAAAGCGCAGTCGAAGTCTCTCATAACATTTGGCGTCCATGGGGACCCGAAGTACTGTGCGGAGCGGATGTCTACGGCAAGACACTGGGGTTGATCGGCTTTGGCCGTATTGGCAAAGCCATGGCGCGCCGCGCCGCCGGCTTTGAAATGCAGGTGCTTTACAATGAGCCGCGCTTTAAACCAGAAAATGCAGCGATTACCAATGCGCGCTATGTCTGCCTGGAGGAACTGCTTCATGAGTCTGATTTCGTCAGTCTACACGCCTACCTCTCGGAATCCTCGCGCGGAATGATTGGCAAAGCCCAATTGGGATTGATGAAACCATCTGCCATTCTCATCAACACTGGCCGCGGTGCAATGATCGATCATGACGCTCTTTTTGATGCAATCAAACGTAACACCATCGCCGCTGCCGCATTGGATGTCTTTGACCCCGAACCCATACCCCAAAATCATCCATTGCTGGGCTTGCCAAATGTCATCATCACCCCCCACATCGCCAGTGCCTCCACCGCCACCCGTCACCAAATGGCCGTCATGACCATCGACAACATCCTAGCTGGTCTTGAAGGAAGACCCATACCTTATTGTGCGAATCCCGAAATCCTTAAATGAATTCCGGGAATCAGCACTGATTCCCGGAATCTAGGGGTTTCACTAACAATTCTGAACTACACGAATCCACACTTGATTTCCATATCTTGGTTTTGATCTTAAGAATAATTCTCTAGCACTTCTCTATATTTTTTCTAACGTGGCTAACCATCCCTCTCTCGCGTGCGGGAAAGGGATTATAGGGAGAGGGCAAAATTCAAGACCAGTTCACTCTTAAGTGTTTTATCTATTAACTGCTTGCGAGATTATACTTTTCCCGTAAGAAAGAGTTCATTTTATCCCTGGCTGTTGAGCCATCACCTCGATAAGGTTTCACAGTTTCACACGATAAGTACTCATTACATGTGGCACAAAAATCTATGCCTTTCTTATTCGCACAAGAACGAATTTCACAACGTGAACAATCAGTAGCGATAAGTTTTAAATCTGGATATTTACAACCTAAGCAGACAAAATCAATAGCATTAGTTTTCTCATCGCCAAAATCTTTGTTCATTTTCTCGAGCAAAGCTTGATCACCGCTTATTGTCCCTTTATATGACGGACACTCGTCACAATTGATGCCACAATGCGCTATCATCGTTAACTCCTTCGATAGTTAATTTCAACCGTGCCCAATAAAATATTATTAGAGCGTAAAATTTTATAACTTGGTAATTTGCGTAAATTCCATGGGGCTCAACCCCTGGCATGGTTCTTTTACCACCCACCATTACTTATTACATTTTTTTGCTCCTTGTAGTTAAACTATATTTTAATTCTCCTCGTTGGGTTTGTCAAAAGAGGATATTTTCTATTTTATCTTTGGCAACTTAACATTCAAAACCTAAAAATATAATTCAAATCATTCACATTCGTCCCACTCGGACCGGTAACAATCAGCCCTCCAACCTTCTCAAAGAACCGATAAGCATCATTGTTATCCAAATACGCCTCTGGTTCTATTCCAAGCGATATTGCCTTCTCAAGAGTCTCTCCGGTCACATACGCCCCCGCAGCATCCGTCGGACCGTCCTCGCCATCAGTCGCTTGTGTCACCAGCAAACAATCTGCCAGTCCGCTCAGTTTTCTAACCGCTCCAAGCGCTACTTCCAGGTTGCGTCCGCCCAGGCCGTTGCCTTTAACCTTTACCGTCGTTTCCCCGCCAGCGATCCCCACCCATGGCCTGCCTTTTACCCTTCTGTTTAACAATTTATCCGCCAGAGCTTCACCCGCCAGCCTGGCGTCTCCCACCATTTCACATGTGATGATTTCAGCGTCAAAGCCCTCTTCTTGCGCTGCTTTCATCGCCGCCTCCGCGGATACCCTGTTACTGGCGGCAACCGTATGGCTTACTCTTGCTGCCATCGGATCATCTGGTTTTAGCGTCTCTTCAATCTCTCCGAGGCAGCCCTTTATAAACCTCTCCCTCACGGTAGCCGGCACGTCATCCAGCGATACATACTTTTCCAAAATGGATGTTGCCTCCGCAAAAGTGGATGGATCAGGCACACCCGGTCCCGAGGCGATCACATCCAGCGGACTATTAACCACATCTGAGATCACCAAACCTGCGACTTGCGCCGGACGCGCCATTTTCAACAAGCCGCCGCCCTTGATCAAATCCAGGTGTTTACGTACTGCGTTCAATTCATTTATCGATGCACCAGACTTGAGCAAAGCGGAGGTCACTGCCTGCATATCCTGCAAAGTAATTTCATCTGCTGGCCGGCACACCAATGCCGAGCCGCCACCTGAAATCAATAACAGCACAATATCCTCGGCTGTCAAACCACCGACCAGTTGCTCAATTCGCAAAGCAGCCTCGATGCTCTTATCATCCGGCACCGGATGACTGCCTTGTAGTACCTCCATCTTGCCAATAGAGTGACATCCAACAGGCAAATGTTTACACACCACAATCCCTTTTTCAATCCGATCACCAAGGATGGCTTGAACTGCTTCTGCCATGGATATACTGGCTTTTCCAATTGCTACCGTAACAATGCGTGAGGTGGGATATAATAAAAAGGTTTTGCTTCCGACTTGAAGTTGGTCTTCAATAAATAAAAGGTTATGTTCAACCACTCTAAACGGTTCCGCAGCCTCTATTGATGCTTGCAGAATTCTGCTGATGGATTGAACTGGATAAGCTTGTGCTTGCAGTGGCTTGAGACTTTTTAGGAATTTCATTCTTTACCTTTTGCAAACAAATGATGAATGATTGATATTTTCAGGACTTTCGTTTGCGAAAAAAGTCTTAAAATGATTAAGTAGAAACATCACATCATATGACTTATTAAAACATAGATTTTGTATGCTTGCCAAATTTTATATGCCAAGGAGTGAATATCGTGGATAAGAACGTCTTAGATAAAATGCTTCGTCCCAAAACTGTAGCTGTAGTGGGTGCTTCTGCCACCCCCGGGAAAATCGGCTACACCGTGATCAATAACCTGATCAAAGGTGGATATACTGGAAAAATTTACCCAATCAACCCCACCTGCACAGAAATTCTAGGCCTCAAGTGTTATCCAAGTATTTCAGAAGTTCCCGGCGAAGTGGATTCAGCCATCATCACTATCCCTGCCAAAGCCATGGCTGAAGTTACAGAAGCTTGTGGCAAAAAAGGTGTTAAAGGCCTTATTGTCATCACTTCCGGCTTTAGCGAATCTGGCCGCAAAGATCTCGAAGATGAAATGCTTGAAATCGCAGCAAAATACAAAATGCGCATCCTCGGACCGAACATCGTTGGTTCCCTCTCTAACTCAGATAAATTTAATGGTTCCTTTGCCCCCGGTTTACCTCTTCCCGGCAAGGCTTCTTTGGTCACTCAATCAGGCGCCCTCTTAATCGCCATTGATATGGCCACCTATACCCGCAAAATTGGTTTTGACAAACTAATCTCCATTGGCAACATGGCTGATGTCGATTTTGCAGATCTGATCGAATGGTTCGACGAAGACGACAACACCACCTGTGTTTCCCTCTACATCGAAGGTATGAAAAACGGCCGCAAATTCATTGATGCTGCGAGAAAATCCAGCAAACCGATTGTGGCTCTTAAATCAGGCGTCTCAGCTCACGGATCCGCCGCAGCCGCTTCTCATACAGGTTCTCTGGCTGGCGCTGCAAAAATCTACAATTCTGCTTTCAAACAGGCTGGAGTCATCCAGGCACAAGATCTTAATGATCTTTTCAATCGCACCCTGACCCTTTCACAGCAGCCTCCTATGAAAGGTGAAAATCTGTTGATTCTCACCAATGGCGGCGGTGTAGGTGTTCTGGCAACCGATGCCGCTGAAAAATATGGCATCCCTCTGCATTTCGCCCCCGCGGATGTTCAAACAGAATTAAAGAAACACATGCCCGAGTTCGGTTCAGCAAAGAACCCCGTCGATATGACCGGTATGGCTGGCAACGATTGGTACTATCAGACCACAAAATTTAGCTATGCCCATGATTGGACTGACGGTTTGGTCGTTCTTTATTGCGAAACCGCCATGACCAATCCCTTCGAAATCGCCAAGAGCATCAAACAAGCCGTGGATGATTCCGGCGTCACGGGTAAACCCATCACCGTTTCATTCGTGGGTGGTGAAAAATCCGACCAGGCCATGGGATGGTTGGTTGAGAACGGCATCCCCGCATTTGGCGGACCCGATATCGCTGTAAATGCGATGGCAGCCCTGCGCGAATATGCCCGTCTTCAAGAAAACAAGAGTGATGGCGCTTACAATTGTGATGAAAGTGCCAAGAAAACCGCTCTGGCTATCTTTGCCCAAGCCCGCGCTGAAAAACGCGATTCACTCACCGAAATCGAAGCTAAAGAAGTCTTCAAAGCCTATGGCATGCCTGTAACCAAAATTGCACTTGCCAAATCTGAAGACGAAGCAGTTGCCCTCGGTAACAAAATCGGTTTCCCCCTCGTCCTCAAAATCGTTTCCCCCGACATCTTGCACAAATCGGATGCCGGTGGCGTCAAAGTCAACATCAAGGATGACGCTGGAATTCGCGAAGCTTATCAGACCATACTCAAGAACGCCAAAGCCTACAAAGCGGATGCCAACATCCACGGTATTGCCATTCAAGAAATGGCACCTTGGGGCACCGAGGTCATCTTGGGCTCTGTAAATGATGCAGCTTTTGGTCCCACAGTTATGTTCGGTTTGGGTGGCATTTTCGTTGAAGTCTTGAAAGACGTTACCTTCCGTGTGACCCCTTTCACCAAATCTGAAGCCGCAGAAATGATCGGCGAGATCAAAGGCGCAGCCATTTTAGCCGGCGCTCGCGGTGAGAAACCCAAAGACCGCGCCATGCTTGCTGAAACCATTTACAATTATTCCTGCATGATCCACGATCTCGATGATGAGATCAAAGAATCAGATGCCAACCCCGTGCTCGTCTACGAAGACGGCCAGGGCCTCAAAGTGGCTGATGCCCGCATCATCCTCAAGGCAAAATAACCACCGATATGCATTTTGCAGGGGCGTATGGCTATACGCCCCTCTCGACAAAAAATCGTCTCATCTGAGGCGGTTTTTTTGATCCCATTTTAAGGCCTTTCATATGGTTAGTGGTTAGTAAAGGTCTATAAGAGGTGGAACGGTAATCCATCAACCTTGAATTATAAAGATGGGTCAAAGAATCCGACACCAATTCTGTGCTCAACGACCAAGACGGCCAAGGAATTAAAGTCACCATCCCTCGAATCATCCCCAAAGCCAAAATAACCCATCACATCCGCAGGAGCTTAGCGCACTCCGTATCCATTTGTTTCATATTCTATAAATTTTAGCTAACTCTATCATTCATAGGGTGACTTTTCAACCATTATTAGCTATGATTGCCATTGAATGGAGATATTCAAAATGAATAGTATCAAAACAGGCTTATTCATCGCTGATCTGCGCAAGAAAAAAGCATGGACGCAAAGCCAGCTTGCTCAACAATTGGGTGTCACTGACAAGGCGGTTTCACGCTGGGAAACAGGAAGAGGATTTCCTGATATTTCATTGCTGAAACATTTAAGTGTGATCCTTGAAGTGTCCGTCAACGAGATCATCATTGGCGAAAGAATTGAACCAGCGCAATATCAAAAAAGTGCGGATGAGACCATTCTCAAAACATTAACCGATTCCAAAAAGAAGATCAACCGCATGATAAACGGCGCATTATTCACTTGTGGTGCCATCCTTCTTGTGTTCTCGTTATTATTTCTGGGTGTAGATACCTCGTGGGTGTCAGTTTATTCGATTCTGGGTACTATTGTGATCGCCATAGCTATTTTTCTATGGTTTCGAAAAAAAATCATTAGAGCTCTGATTCTCGCGTTCGTGACCCTTCTGGTTGCTTTCGGGATATTTGAAGCGCGAGATTACATATACGTTACTCAATATTCCTTGCCGCCCCTGTACAACATTAGTATTTTTACGAACTTTGAAAATGCAGAAAAAAAGATTACCTATCACAAAATATTTTTTAATGTGGTTCGTCACAACCCGGATGAAGAGGATGAGTTTTACACGATTGAAAAATACTGATCATTCTTAAAATTGACCGCTTGTAAAACCAAAGAGCCGCGTTATTGAAGTAGCGGCTCTATTCATATTTTTAATGAAGCTTCTTTAAAGCACACACCCATGCTGTACCCAGCCATTGATATTCAGGGGTCATAAAACTTGTACAGCTTCTGTCCCTTGACCCAGTAACCGCGTTTTTCCCAGGCTTCATACTGTTGTCAATATTCTCACTGAATTCGGCCAGGGCTTGAAATTCGCTGACTCACGCATCATCCTCAAAGCGGAATAATTCTTGTATTGCCGACCTCAGGACGCTTCACGAATCGCCTAAATTCGAAATATAAATGTAAAGCCATCTCTTTTGAGGTGATATTACATATGTGTTTTGTTTTTGCTTTTCGTTCAGGATTAAATTTCGTTTTTACTAAAGCACGGCAGAAATTCAATCACACTATTAAGCATGATCAAGTTAACGATGTATCATCCCGCATGATCAATTACGATTATTTGTTTCATATCCAGTTTTCCCATTATAATTTTATCTATCTTTATGGGGTATTCAATTAAGGAACGCTGGACAAAAATCATGAATAATATAATCATAAAAAATGCGCATTTACACAATCTCAAAGGGATTGATGTTGCTATTCCCAAAAACAAGCTCACCGTGGCTACAGGCGTTAGTGGATCAGGAAAATCCACCCTCATGTTTGATATTGTTTTTGAAGAAGGCCGCAAACAGTATCTGCAATCTTTGGGTGTCCTTGCAGGAATAGATGATGAAGACAAGTTTGATAGCATCTCAGGTATTGGCCCCACAATTGCTGTACAACAGAACATTATCCGTCAAAGCAATCCACGGTCGACAGTAGGATCAAGGTCAAATATTTTAAATCTATTGGCTGTCCTTTATTCTGGTGAAGGACATATTTCTTGTTCCACATGTAACACACCTGTAGATAATAACCTTTGTTGTTCAGCTTGCGGGAATATCGAAGAACGAATGGCCACAAGCTATTTCTCTTATAATGCCCCGAATGGAATGTGCTTAAGGTGCTCAGGCCGTGGAACCTTTTATGAAATCAACATGCAAAAATTGGTACCCGATAACCAAACAACCCTTTCGCAAGTTTTCCAAATAATAGGCCCCACACCTGGTTATTTAAAATTACTTCAAAGACATTTTCAGAACTATCTCGAAACGCCTTTTTCAATCATTCCAGACGAAATAAAAGAAGAAATCCTCTTTGGACATCAATTAAGCAACAACACTGATAAACGAAGCGTTTGTGTGTCTAGAATTCTTCAAGGTCGCATCTATTATGAGGGAGAAGATTCAAGTGGAATTTATGCTTGGACTGAATGCCCTGAATGCCATGGTTTTAGAATTGGAGATGAGGCACGCAGAGTTCTACTCAGCGGCAAGCATATTGGTGAACTTGGTAAAATGACCATTAAGGATTTATCTGTTTTTCTTGAAACCTTACACACGCTGGAGGATTTTTCACTCTTAGGCCTCAACCTGCTTAAGGAAACGCTGAGAAAATTAAATAATTTGAACAAATCTCGTCTTGGACATTTAACCCTTTACAGAGAAATGCCTACTCTGAGTGGCGGAGAAATCCAGCGTCTGTTTCTAAATTCGCATCTTGATTCACAAATGGATTCTCTAATCTATATACTTGATGAACCAACGGTTGGATTGCACGAATCCGAAAAAACTGAGCTTCTAAAATCCATTTTAACCCTCAAAGAATTGGGTAACACCGTTATTGTTGTTGAGCATGACCGTAAGACGATTGAAATCGCAGAACACATCATCGACATAGGGCCAAAAGCGGGTATACAAGGTGGACAGTTGATTTATCAGGGCGACATGCAAGGTCTGTTTGCATGTGATGAATCAATCACCGGGAAGTATCTTTCAGGCAAGGTTATGATGCCTGAAAGGAAAATAAAACTAATAAGCAAATCAAATCCTGGCTTGACCTTGCATAATGTAAAAACCAATAATCTGCAGAACGTGACTATTTCTTTACCATTGGGAGTTCTGGTGGGTATTGCAGGTGTTTCTGGAAGTGGAAAAAGTTCTCTCATTTCTGATACATTGATAACCCTTTTAAAGGGATACTTCCATAACAAAAGAGAATATAACAATTCAGAAACAGAACTAGACGGCATTGAAGATAACGCTGAAATACCATCTATTAAAACCATCGCAGATAGATTGGAAGGTGTTGAATTAATCTCGGGATATGCAGAAGTATCTCAATCGCCAATTGGCAGAAACATGAACTCCAACCCGATTTCATATGTGGGCATATGGGATAAAATTCGCAAATTGTTTGCCGAACAGACTGAGGCGATTCAACAGCAGTTTTCTGCAAGTCACTTTTCTTTCAACTCAAAAGGAGCTTGTTCTGTTTGCAATGGGAGTGGTCGTGAAACCATCTGGCTGGGAGGAAATCTAAAAATCGATCATTCATGCAAAGACTGTCATGGTAAACGATTTAATCCTCAAGCATTATCCGTCTTATACAAAGATAAAAATATTTATGATGTCCTCGAAATGACTGTTACTGAAGCTGTCACATTCTTTTCAGGCGAATCTTCTATTCTTCCAACTTTGCAGGTCTTGGAGCGGATTGGCATGGGATACATCAAACTAGGGCAACCGACTCCGACCCTTAGTGGAGGAGAAGCACAAAGAATCAAATTGGCAAAAGAAATCGGCAAACGTCGCAAGGGAAACATCCTCTATGTATTGGATGAACCAACTTCAGGGCTTAGTCTGTATGACACAGCCAAACTAATCCAATTGTTAGACGAGTTGGTCGAATTGGGTAATTCTGTGATTGTGATCGAACATGATTTAGAGGTTCTTCAAATCTGTGACTGGATTGTTGAACTTGGCCCGGGAGGCGGGTCAGATGGAGGAAAGATCATTGCACAGGGTTCTCCCAAAGAGTTGAAGCTTAATCCTCAATCAATTACAGGTAGGTATCTGTGATAAAAAGAGAGTATTGGCCAACCCGCGAGTGGCAGAAATCAGAACCAGCATCTGTGGGTATGGATCAAGGAAAACTGATTAACCTCGAACAGGTGATTAATTCTCACTATAGAAATATAAATGGAATTGTGATTATCCGTAATGGATTCATGGTTTATGAACGCTATTTCAATGGCAATGGCCCACAAGATACCTGTCACGTGGCATCAGTAACCAAGAGCATCACTTCAGCATTGATCGGCATTGCCATTGATGCAGGCCATATCAAAAGCGTTGACCAGAAAATTCTTGACTTTTTCCCGGAATACGTGTCTGGCGCAAATCACTTTCAAAAACGGACAATAACCATCAGACATTTATTAACCATGACTGCTCCGTTTGCATGGAAAACGACTGATCGGCGAGTAAATGAACCCCTGGATAGACTTCGCAGGCAAAAAGATTGGATAACATACATCCTAAATCTGCTTGGGCAAAATGGACAACCCGGCAATTTTCAATATTGCACTGCTGGCGTCCACCTGCTTTCTGCTATTCTCACTAAAGCAACAGGATTAAGTGCGCGTGAATTCGCCAATAAATATCTATTTTCACCTCTCGTTATGAAAGAAATCCCCAATCAGACAATGAAATCTTTCTTGATGGAAGATGTTTTTGGGAAAAACCTTCATGGGTGGATAAATGATCCAGGTGGCTACACGGTGGGAGGATGGGGGCTCACAATGTCGCCCAGAGACATGGCGCGTTTCGGGTTTCTATATCTTAACAATGGAGTTTGGGAAGACAAACATGTTATATCTGAAAAATGGATAGAAGAGTCGGTTGCATTAAATGCCAATAATTATGGATACTTGTGGTGGCTCAGTAATCAGAATGGTATCTTCTCTTATTCAGCATTGGGAGCTGGAGGAAATGTTATTTGTTGCATCCCGGAAAAAGACCTTGTCGTTACAATCACCTCATCAATCATTGCCAAACCCCGTGATAGGTGGCAGCTTTTCGCAGAGATCATTCTCCCATCTATTACTAACTAGAGTCATCACTCATGAAACTACATTTTTGAGGATATTGTTATAAATTTTTATTGAATAGTGCAAATAGAATTGAACCTTATATATGCTTGGCCACAACTTCGTCAATAAACTCCCGCCACACCGGATTCGGCGTCCAAACATCAATCATGGGATGCACAGCTTCTTCTTCAGATTGCTTCAACACCAGCTTGCGATACAAATACACAAATGCAGATACCCTCATGTTCATTGCGCAATGTAACCAAACTTTTTGACCCTGCGCATGCAATTCACTTAACAATCCGGCACACAGCTCAAATTGCTCCACTTCTGGCATTTCCCACTCAACAGGGATATTGATATAGTTCATATGCAGGTTAGCCACGATTTCAGCTTCACCTTTTATCGCATTCGTCGAATTAGGCATAGCCAGATTGATGATCGTAGTAAACCCATCTTTATTAAATTGCACAATATCGTTTTCAGAAATCTGGCCAGAAGTCCACAGCCAATCAAACACCTTATTAGTATTCACCGCATCCATGGTCAATCCTTATATTTTCCATTTCAATTGATTTTCAGTCAAATTATCAGAACAAATGTTAGACACATATTTTTTTGCTTTATTGCTCTTAATATTCGTGTATTCCGTGTCGTTCGTGGTTATAAAATAATGTGGGTGGTTCATTAAATTTTTTTCATGCCCTTACACCCAAAGAATTTTTACCAAAGGAATATCAGAAATAAAATTGTTTTTCTTGCTCTTAATTTTCGAGTATTTCGTGTCGTTCGTGGTTAAAAAAGGTTTTACCCTTTCAAGTTTTTCCACGCTCCAACCCACGGCGTACCCAACCGATGATGTTCAGCGATCATAATCTTGTTCAATTTCTGACCAATCTTCACAGCGTTCATTGCCACTGTCGCCCAATCTTCAGCCAGCAAAGCCTTCTTCATCGCCGTGGAACAGCTTCCGGCCCACTCCCACTCCAGGCGGAACTTATCTGCTTTAACCCAATAACCACGTTTTTCCCAGGCTGCCACACTGACATCAATATTGTCATTGATCTCTGCCAGCGCTAACACCACAAAGGCCGTCAGATCTTTGGTTTCAGCATTGGGTTCATTTTGCTTCATCAACTCGCGCAAGGCCAACACAACACTTTTTGATAATCGCGTACGGTCTTTGCCGACGCTTTCGGGATTGTAGACTCTGCTCAAACGGTTAGTCCTCATATTCATTCAGAGAATGGCACAACGAGGCAAATTATAGTACAAGAATTCGTTATCGAAAATAACGGAAAAAATTTTTTCCGCTTTTGTTAGTTTGTATTTGTAAGATGGGTTCGGTGGTTGAACCCATCCTTATTACCCTAATCCAAATCCACCTCTTGACAAATTAGAACATTTTTACTATATTCAATATCAACGCTCAAAAACAGTGAGGAAATCATTCGTTTTTTGAATTCAAATATTCGTTTCCAACAATAATGTTACAACAAAATGCTACTAAATTTATTGGCAAAGCTAAAAAAATACAATATAGGAGAATTTTCTGACTAAAAATATTCGTTTTACCTGTGCCCGAGCAGAGCGAAGGGTATTTGTTTCTGATTTCGCGAACTTTGCGCCCCCGAGTAGCATCATCGCGAGTGGGGTTTCTTGAAACAAAAATAAAGATTTTTTGAAGCAAAGTAACCTTAGTATTAATGTGTTTGTAGATGGTTACGAGTTTTTAGTGGTTGGATTTGGAAGTCATAGTCGTTTATTCGAATTGATTTTTATTGTTTTATTAAATCTGGAATCATAAGCTTTGAAATGTTAATAAAAATGCTCCAAATAGTTAACATAAGTCAAATACTTCAAAAATATAATTCATCAAATACAACGGTTCTAGGTTCTAGGTTCATCGGTTGATCGGTTTTCGGTTCACGATTCACGATTCACGGTTCTCGGTTTAATGTTTACGGTTTACTACTCACAATTGACGCAAGCTCCCCTCTC
This sequence comes from uncultured Anaerolineaceae bacterium, assembly GCA_927443345.1. GTDB lineage: Bacteria > Chloroflexota > Anaerolineae > Anaerolineales > Anaerolineaceae > UBA6107. The sequence continues at coordinate 49,626 of CAKMKJ010000002.1, forward strand.
GCTTATAATTCTTCTCCGTCTGGGGAAGTGCTGGAATTGGCAGACAGGCATGACTTAGGATCATGTGCCGCGAGGCGTGAGGGTTCAAGTCCCTCTTTCCCCACCTCATTTTTGAATATAGGTTATACGCAATTTTCATTGAACGGCTTTTTTCTCGGCGAAAATAGCCGTTTTTTGTTGCAATCTGTTGCAATCATCTAATTCAATCGCTGTAATAGTTGTAATATCATCCATTAGCCGACTTGCGCGTTCTTGATCGTCTTGAATATAATGTGCATAGGTTGACAATAAAACCGCTACACTTTGACCTAAAATACCAGCTACTCTTACCGGTGGCTCCCCATGTAAAAGCATTATGCTTGCTGCTGTATGTCGTATATCGTGAAAACGAATATCTGGTAATCCGGCAATTTTAATTAGTTTATCGAAGGCTTTCGATACGTTATAACCATTTCGCGGTGTCCCTTTTTCTGAAGGAAAAACCAAATCATTTTCTTGCCAATCGTCCCCGGCAATTGCCTTCATAAGCGGTATTGTTGTTTTGTAATGATTTCTCAATGCTTCGATCAATCCAGGTCCCAACCTGATCCCTCTTCTACCTCGTTCTGTCTTTGGACCTTGAAAAATAAAACCGCCACCTTCAGGTTCGTAAACTTGCCGGCGAATTTGTAACATAGCTGCATTCCAATCTACATCTTTCCATTGAAGACCAATCAATTCACCTCTTCGCATTCCAGTTGCAAATGCCAGCCGATAAAATGGATCTTCAGGGACCGTTATTAAAAATTGATTTACTTGGGTTTCATCCCAAACTGACATTTCTCTTTTATCCGGTCTCGGAACTTCTACCATTTCTGCCCAATTTTGAGCAATTAACCCTAATTTGTTCGCGTGACTTAAAAAGCCATGTAGAACGGTATGGACTAATTCAATTGTTCGTTTTCCAATATTTCGATTTTCTAATTCCCGGTAAAATTTTTGTATCTTTGCCGGTGAAATATCTTGAAGTTTTGCATTCCCTAAAAATGGTGAAATATACAACCTTGATAAACGCCGGTATTGCTCTTCTGTGGCCGGTCTGGAATTTGTTTTTTTTGCAGCAAGCCATATTATCAGAAGTTCATTGACTGAGGTCTTTGAGCTTGAATAGGTAAGACCTTGCCTTACTTGACCTGTCGTATTTGTTAGCCATTCCTGCGCTTCTTTGCGTAGTTTGAATGTTTTACTTACTCGTTTCCCTTCGATACTGACCTGAGCAAGCCAGGTACCATTTGACCTATGACAAAGTGATCCTTCGCCGTGTGATCGTTTACTCATTTTGCGACCTTTCTTAATAATAAAGTGCTGTACTCATGCGTTTTGTCTGACGTTTGTCTAGGACGTAAGGCTTTAACGCAATAAGTACAGCACTTTATAGACAAACAAAAAAGCCTTACAACGTCCTAGACAATTTCATTATACATTTTTTCTTCAACCATAACAAGATAAATCTAATGCATTTTTATGTATAATCAGTAATTACTATTTATTTGGGAGGATACTTTGAAAAAAACATTTCTTTTTTTCAAGCAATTACATCTTGTTTGGAAAATGGTTTGTATATTTAGTGTTTTATTATTTATCTATTTAATTTTTGCGAATATTTTTGGAGCAAAATACTGGTTACAAGAAACCGGTTTTTCTGGAAAGTATTTATGGGATTGGTTGAACCTCGCAATTCTTCCCATTAGTCTTTCGAGTGTGCTCTATTTTCTACAATCCAGCGAAAAGAAAAAAGATAGAGCGATTGAAGAAGAAAAACAAAGAGAAACAGATTTTCGCGAATATACTAGATATATAACTTCGCTTATTAAGGATATAAATTTAGATAATTATGAAGACTGTAACTCAATTCATGCTATCGCAAATCTTGAAACTTCAACAATAATTTCCAAATTGGACAATAAAAGATTAGGCTTTTTAATTTCATTTCTTAGCTCATCTGGTTTAATTCAGAAAAGAATGAACGATTATACGTTAATATCGATAAATAATATTGACCTAAGTTCTTTGTCTCTTAATCCGTTTGTTTTTCAAACCTGTTATTTAAATTCATGTAAATTTTCAAATTCAAACCTAGAATTATTTCAATTTCAAAATTCCACTTTATTTAACTTAGATTTTTCTAATGCAATTATTAATTTTTCGGATTTTTCAAATTCAAAAATTATAGGGACAAAATTCGTTAACTCAAAATTAGCCGGTGCTATTTTTTCCAATTCTGAAATAAAATCTTCGAATTTTTCGAATTCTTTATTGCTTCAATCAGAATTTAAAAATTGCAAATTTAATGGAGTAAATTTCACAAATGCCTGCCTTGATCAAACCAATTTCCAAAACGTGAGATATACAAATAATACTATTTGGCCTGAAGGGTTTGATCCAATAGCCGCAGGCGCGATTATTGTAGATTCATAAAAAATCATATTTAGTTTGTAAAGATCAATTGTTGGTTGTAAGGGATGGTAGTTTTACTACCATCCCGTAGTAAAAACTATTTAAGAATTTTCAATATTCCTATTTTCAATAAATGTTATATTGCCTTCGTTGTCCGTCCCTACACGGCCCAATTGTTGGAATAGTGTAAAGCTTCCAATTTCGCCATTTGGCTTTGTGTACCCTAAATCCGCGTCAGCGTGTTGGATCGTTTTCCTTGCCTGCTCTAATCCTTCAACGGCTTCAGCGGCCTTTTTATGTGCATCATCTAAATCAGGCATAGTACGCAATTCTTTTAGTTTTAAATTGGCTTTTGTGGCTAAACCATTAGCGCTTAAAACTTCGTGAGTTATCGGATTATTACCTTTTGGTAATAACTTGACTAATCCCCTAAAGACTTCGCAAGTCGCACGCTGCTGCTCTACGGTACCGCGCATACCGTCTTCAAAAAATCCCTCAAGATTTTTTACCGCTCTTCCAATGTCATCACGGCCTAACTCGGTTTTAATACGGTCTTCCATCATTTGACGTTGACTATTTATTTCGCTGGCATTCCAACGTTTTACTTCCTTAGCTTTCATGAGGTCAACGATCTCGAAGCTTGTTTTTACATGGTCGATTGCATTATTCCATTCGGTAATCGCGCCGGTTAATACTGATTTTTCTATCTTTTCACGCTGCTCGACAATCGACTTTTCAATGATTGCACGCTCGAAAGGGGTCATAATATTGGTGTATTGATTGTATTGGTCGCGTGCCGCTTTTAGCTCTTTGAGGCTTTCCCGCCAATTATTACTGCTGTTAGTTGTGAAATGATTTGTAAACATGTTATTACTCCTTTATTTGTCTTAGTAGATTTTTTATTTTTTCAAGCTATTCCAAAATATATTTTTTATTTCAATACTCCTATCTTCCGAATCAGGTCCCATTGGACGTGAATTTAACAATCGGTCTATTTTTGTTTGTTCTGGGTCAACTGTTTTATTAAATTCTTTTTGTTCTTTCCAGAAGTCTTCTTCTTTTTGGTAAACACCTTCCGCATCCAGTTCGTCAATACAGGCTTGACATTTACTTGAAAAAGGACAATTTTCGTGATTTATTCCTGGGGGGTGCGGCGCTTGATTACATCCAGGCACCTCTTCCCAATAAACAGCACCACCTCTTGGGATTTTCAAGTAATTTTTCTGCCAGCCGGGGGACCAATCAACTTCTAGAAAACTTGGCATAATCTCAATTCTTTGATATTGATATTCCCGTGACATTAAACCGTCAACAAGTAATGCAACACAATCAGCTAAATCATCATGCGTTATTCGTCCACTCTTTGGTGCTGCTATGTCAACGCCATTTCTAATTTGTAAAGCCTTAAGTTCATCTATCAGTTCCCCATCATTAGGCAATAGGATCGTTTCAAGATTTATTGCTTCTTTGAGTGAGCCATAAATCTTTAGTTTCATTGGTCTGGTAAAAGGTTTGTAAACCATAGCCGGTATTTTTGGCTTTAGTCTTTGGACTGTTGAAGCATTATCACAAAGAACGCCTGAAGGTTTATATCGTTCGACTAGGCTTTGTAATAGGTCTTCAGCACCGTTTGCATCTACAGGTGGATGTAATGCCTTTATATAATCAATAATAATTACCCCGTCTTGTTGGTGCGCTATCCCGAAACCGTAACGATCCCGCATAAGCGCCGGATCAACTGCCATAAGGTAACTGTCTACCTTTATTTTTCTGTCAAAAATATGAACTCCTTTATCAATACAGCGTTCTAATGCTTCGCTATTAAAAAATGCTTCAGTTCGCTCTCTGAATTCACAAAGATATTCAGCGCTTGCACTTTCAGAATCACGCTTCAAAGCGCTTTGAATTGTCTTTTCACTAACCGCCGGATTCATTTCAGTAGTAGGTGCTTTGGTTACAAAGAATTCTGGCAATTCACCCTGGGTAGAACGGTCAAACAGGTCATAGACAAGCCCCTGTTTAGCCCCTACGGAAGTAGTGATAACAATACGTGCTTTATCCCCAAAAGTCGCTGTAGTAGGCTCTAAGGCCGTATAAATAGCTTCAGCGCTTGAATTCCCCAGCGTATCTACAAAGAAAGCAGCTTCATCTAATACTAAGGTACTAGCTGTATAACCGCGTGCGCTTCGTGCGCTTGCTGGCAAGCATAAAATAACGCAACCATTTGACAATATAATCCGGTCTTCAGCAACCTTTTCAATGAGTGATCCAATCTCTTTACGGTGTCGAAGTAACTTATTAATATTCCTGATATGTAATCCGGCGCTATCTTGTCTCACACTTACCAATAAAATATAACGATCCTCATTATCTCGGACCATTCCCTCAAAGTCAGGTACTAGTGCTTCATAACAGGCGATAACATCGGATAGAAGAGATTTACCCGAACGGCGACCTGCCAATAATAGCCAGTTTTGTTTGCCACTCTCATAGTATTCAGAAAGTGTTGAAGCTTGGCCTGGGTGTAATTTCACTCCCAGCGTGTCATGTGCAAAGTTAACTATTTGGTGCATCTTTTACCTCTTTATCTCTGTAAATATCCAAAATCGTTGAAGGGTCATACTTTGTTGCAGATTTGTCATTGATTGCAACCTGGGACCATGCTCTCAAAGTAACCCCTGAAAGCCATCCGAACCTTGAAATATACCGATCAAATGCGGCTAAATCACCGTCTGCTGCTGCCTTTTCAACTGCGTTAAAGTAAAGATTTAAACATGATTGCAACCGGATTGCATCACGTTTTACTATTTCAGCCTGACCATTGGCCTGTAATTCAGCTTCAACTGCCTTTTGTTCGTCTTTTGCCAGACCAATAAAGGGTTTTCCCTCTGAAATTCGCCTTATAGCGCCTTCGGCACCGTGTTTTATCGCATTCTGGTTATTTTCCTTTGTCATGCTTTTACCTTTCCTTATGATTTACAATCATGTGCAACTGTTTAGGACCATAAATTGATCGTTTCGTAAGCATTCCTGGCCCGTAGAAGTAAGGGCGGGAAGTCTGTTTTTCTTTCCTTCTCAAATGTAAAAGCATCTGTAATCTGTAAGCCCCTTAAGAAAAGGGGGGCTTACATACACATCATTAGCTGTAAGCCTTACAGTAAATTTACACACGGTTTACACCTTACAGACAAATCATAGATAGCCCTTTTACCTGTATTAGTTCTCGTTACAGTTCCTTTACGTTTGAGTGAATATAGGGCTTGCCTAGCCCCTTGTGGGGTGCATGTGCTGGCTGCTTCTAGCATTACATCAACGTAAGAAGCGCCGTTATCAGTCAGATATTGAATAATAAAGGTTTCACTTTTACCAGTTTCGTTTGGCTGCCTAATGGAAGGTTTCAAATAGAATTGATCTTCTGACCATATGGCTTCGGCTGCCCAGGCTGTTTTTTCGCCGTCCCTGTTTTTTTCGGTCTGGAAGTTAATCAAGTTGCTGCCATTATCGCTTGTTACCTGTACCATCAAGTCAACGCTGCCTTTGATCGCACTACTTCCCCTATATCCGCCTTGTTTATTGGAATGGTGAATTATCAGGATCGCGCTATCTGTGATTTCAGCCATTTTTCGCAAATGATTAAAAACGGGTTGTATATCCTTTTTATCGTTTTCGTCCCCGTCCATTAAATCGCTAAGGGCATCGAATATAACCAGCTTGGCACCTGTGCTTTCAATTAGGGCTTGTAAAATGGTAGGGTCATTATCACTATCCAGTTTGAAGCCAGCAAGAGAGACAAAAAATATCTGACTAGTGGTATCACATAATTCACCCCGAATTGATTCACTCAACCGGCGGGAAAATCGCCGTTCTCCACTCTCTTCATCTATGATAAGAACAGGCGCTTGTTTTGTTTTAAAATCAAGCCATGACTTTCCACTAGCCACACAAACCGCCAAGCTTAGCATTGAATAGGTTTTTTTTGAACCCGGCTCCCCAAAGAAAACATTTACGCTGGAATTGGTAATTAGATTGTCAATGATGTAATCAATAGGCGGTTGGGGCTGGAGAGCAAAAGTTGCATCTCTTAGAATATAACGCGGTCTATCTTGGGGGGGTGGTTTTTGTGTGTCTACTTGGGTTGTTATATTCATTTTGCCCCCTCTAAATTGTCAAGTTCACTTAATAACCAATCCAGAACATCACCACCGGATTGAAAGTATTCTGATAGGTCTTTCCCTTGGGGTAAAGTACCTGCTTTATGTATTGCTGGAATAGCTTCAATTAGTTTTTCTGCCGCTCTCAGACCTTCAGCGTCTTGATCGTAGGCAATAATTAAATCTTGAATTGGGTCAAATATCGGTTGCCATTCTGGGTGAATAGAATTACCAGCCGGTAAACTAGCACTTCCAACGCCCGGCAAAGTCTGATAAGCCAGCAGCGCGTCAAATTCTGACTCAAATAAAAACGCTGTAAGCGCGTTCTTAAAAGTATTTCCCCCGTATATAAAACCTGTTGATCCTTTGACAATGTAATATTTTGGATCGCCCGAAGGCCTTCTGATTTTCAAATACTTTAGTTGTTGGTCATGAAAACAAGGAATTACAATACCACGCGGCAACCATATTTTTTCGGTCGGTGATAATCCCCATTTAACAGGATCGCCGTAGTGATCCTCTGGATTAAAACCGATTTGTGCATTACAAACAGTCTCAATCAATAATCCCCTTTTAGCTAGCCAATCAATGGCTTTTTCAGCGTCTAAAAAAGAAAGTTTACTTTCTGATAAAAACTTGGTTGCTGCTTCATTCCATTTGTCTTTGTCATTCGTTTTTACTTGCTGGGGTGGTTGGTTTATAGGCGTACTCACTCCGGTTAATTTGGCAACTGCGTTCTTAAAATCAACCTTATCCCGCATCATGACAAAATCAATTGGACTATGCCAGCGGCCTTCGCCACATCCCCTACAAAACCATTTTCCCCCTTCTGGCCCGAACGGTTGCACTCGGAAGCGGTCAGTTCCTCCACATAAAGGGCATGGTCCTGCATATTCGCCGCCCCCACTACTGGATACTTTTTTATTTATTCCTGTGAGCTGTAGTAGGTCAACCATACGATTAACTTCATTAGCGTTTACTCGCATAAATCTACCTTTGTCCTGTTTTTAGTAATGAATTGTTCCAGATCAGACGCAAGTACTCGAACCGTTGAAGTACCAAAACGGACTGAAGGAATTGCGCCAGTTTTTAAGAGTCGGTAGGATTCGGTTCTTGAAATATTCAAGATTTTTGACACATCAACCGCTTTTAATAATGAAGGTATTGACTGGGTTTCAATATTCATAATCTACCCCTTTTGATTTGTATTTTTATTCAAAACTATTTCACCTACAGAATAAAGACCGCGTTTTTCAGCAGCTTCACGGATCGCAACTCTGATAAATTCAGAAGTTCGTAAACCCTCTCGATTTCCCATTACTTCAACAAGCTTGAATTCTGGTAATGAAAGTCTGCTTGAAATAACAACATATTTTTCATTCATTTTTAACCATCCATTTAAATAAATTACCGTCTACTATATTGAGAATAGACGATAATTTACGATAGTATAAGTACCTTACAAGTACTATTTATCAGGCAATATTGTAGGGGTTATTCCTCTGGATTTGAATTCGCGCATGACTGTATTTTGTTTTCGGTTTGTTAATAACGCAATGTCACTATAACCAATCTTAAATCCTGCAAGCTGCGATAATTCATAATAGAGGTACCACGCGTCCCAATCAATTACTTTTTTGGTAATGTATGGTTTTCCTGGCCTTGCCGTTATTTCTAAATCGCCGTTCATAACCTTTTGAAGTCCCGAAGTCGTAAGATCAGTTCGTAATATTAGACTGTCTCTGATAATCTCTGGGTGTTTTTTTACTACCCAATCAAACCATTCAATAACGCCTTCATCGGTAAAATCAATCATGGTCGTTTATCCTTAGTTGCAATCTTGTTGCAAACTTTAAAAAGACACATAAGAAAAATGTTAGAAATGGTACTCATGTTACTAGTTTAATCCTAATTCACTTGTTTGTTTAGTATAATAGGTACGCATTTAACGTATAGGGAACGATGATAAGCCCTTGGTGTTGACTTAGGATCATGTGCCGCGAGGCGTGAGGGTTCAAGTCCCTCTTTCCCCACTGGCTAAAAATAACAAAAGAAGGATTATTAAATTGAAAATTGAGACCCAGGTTCTTGAAGATCATCAGATGAAAGTCATCGCGGAATTTGAAACTTCCGCACTCGAAAAATATAAACATCAGGCTGCTCGCAAAATTGCCAACAAAAGCAAGATCCCTGGTTTCCGTCCCGGCAAGGCTCCCTACGACGTCATTTTACGCATCTATGGAGAAGAAGCCCTCAGCGACGAAGCCGTCGAATTAATGGTGGAAGATATTTATCCCCAAATGCTCACCGAAGCAAAAATCGAACCTGCTGCTCCCGGTTCACTTCAAGATATCGACAAAGGTGATCCGCTTAAGTTTACCTTTGTTGTCCCCCTCGAACCCACCGTGGATATGGCTGGCTACAAAGACATTCGCAAGAAATACACTTTGAAACCTGTTGCCACGAAAGAAGTGGATGAATTCATCGACCGCCTCAAACGTAACTACGCCACTGCCGAACCTGTAGAACGTGCCGCAAAAGTGGGTGATCTGGTCTACATTAAACTGGATGCCGAGATTCTCAACCCGGGCGAAGACGACAAACCCGAACTGCTTAAAGATTCACCCATGCAGGTCGTGATTGGCGAAACTGATCCCAACGGCAACGACTTCCCTTACGAAGGGTTTGGCGACAATCTGGTCAAACTCAAGGCCGGCGGAACCAAAAAAGTCAAATACACCTATCCTGCCGATTCCCGCTATGAAAAGCTGCGCGGCATGGATGTAGAATTTAGTGTTTTGGTTGAAAGTGTAAAAGAACTTAAACTTCCTGAGTTTGACGATGCCTTCGCTCAAACCGTTGGAGAATTTGAAAGCGTCGATAAACTACGCGAGAGCATCCACGACCAACTTGAATCTCGTGCGCGTGATGAGTACGAAAGCACCTGGTTTGAAGAACTCATCGACCAGATAGTTGCTCAGTCAGTCATCAAATTCCCGCCTCAGGTGGTTGAACACGAGATGGAACATGTAGTTGAGACCGTCCAGGAAGACCTGACAAGACAAAAGATGGAACTCGATACCTATCTCAAGACCATCAAGAAAGAGAAAGACGCCTGGCTCGAAGAAGATATCAAGCCTGTTGCCAAGAAACGTCTCGAGCGCTCTTTGGTAATGGAAGAAATAGCCAAACTTGAAAAAATCCAGGTCAAGAACGAAGATCTGCAAGAAGAAGTTTCCAACATGATCCATGAAATGCAGATGCAAGGTAATGTTGACTTCAAGAAGCTTGAAAAACAATTGAAAAACGAGCGGATTGCCAATAATATGGCCATGCAAGCCGCATCTCGTTTGATCAATCGCAAGACACTTGACCGTATGAAAGAAATTGCCACTGGCAAAGCAGAATCCGCGCCGGCTGCCGAAGGTGCATCTTCAGACGCCGCTGCCAAACCTGCTGCCAAGAAAAAAGTCGCTCCCAAGGCTGAAAAATCAGTCGAACCCGCTGCCGATGCCGCTGAAAAACCGGTGAAAGCCAAGAAACCAGCCAAAAAAGCAGCAGACGATAAAGCAGAATAATTTTATTCACCTAGTTGGATTTTTACGGAGGTAAAGTGGAAATCCCCAATTTCAAATCAGTTCTCCCGATGGTCATTGAGAATTCGGGTCGTGGTGAAAGAGCATACGATATTTACTCATTGCTCTTCCGCGAACGTATCATCTTTTTAGGCACTCCCATTGACGACCAGGTCGCCAATGCAATTGTTGCCCAGTTGCTTGTCTTGAGCCGTGAAGATTCAGACGCCGACATCCAGATGTATATCAACTCCCCCGGCGGACAGATCTATGCAGGTCTAGCCATCTACGACACCATGAAAATGATCCCCAACAAGATCAGCACCGTGGCCGTCGGTGTCACCGCCTCATTTGGAACCGTTTTACTCGCTGCCGGCACCAAAGGCAAACGCTATGCGCTTCCACACGCCACCATCCACATGCACCAGCCACTTGGTGGAGCAGAAGGTCAGGCATCCGATATCGAGATTCAGGCACGCGAAATTCTGCGCCTTAAAGCCCGCTTGATGGGCATCCTCTCAGAGACGACTGGTCAAACTCAAGAAATCATTGAGCGCGACACTGATCGCAACTTTTACATGGATGCACAGCAGGCCGTCGATTACGGTCTCGTCGACCAGGTCTTGGCTCCTCCCAAACCGGAAGAAAAAAAATAAACACTTACAGACCGGGTGGCCAAGCCGTCCGGTCTGTTTTATGAGGGCACATGTACACTATTTCCAATGACCAACCCATAAAATCCTTGATCCTCGACATGGATGGCGTCTTGTGGCGTGAAAATGCCCCCATTGGCGATCTGGCGGCCGCCTTTGACAGTTTTGAACGTGCCGGCCTTAAGGTGTTGCTGGCGACAAATAATGCTACACGCACTCCTGCTCAATACTTGCAAAAGATAGCTGGTTTCGGTGTCCATCTCGATGAAGCTCAAGTGGTCAATTCTTCCATGGGTGTCGCCTATCTACTCAAAAAACGCTTTCCCCAGGGCGGACCGGTTTACATCCTTGGCGAAATCGGTTTGACCACTGCACTGAATGCTGCGGGCTTTTATCATTCCGAAGAACCTGGTCTTGCCGTGATTGGCAGCATGGATCGCGACATCACCTTCTGGAAATTGAAAGCTGCAACCTTGCTCATTCGCCGTGGCATCCCCTTTTACTTCACCAACCCTGATCGCACCTTCCCCACGCCTGAAGGCCTCATCCCCGGTGCTGGCGCAATCCTGGCTGCGCTTGAAACAGCCACCGACGTCACGCCGACCATCGCTGGCAAACCAGGCACCACCCTGTTTGACTTTGCCCTCGAACGACTCGGAACCCTTCCCCAGGAGACACTTGTGGTCGGCGACCGCCTTGAGACGGATATCCTCGGCGGCCAGCGCGCAGGTTGCAAAACCGCCCTTGTCCTTTCTGGTATTTCCACCCAGGAAGAAGCAAACGCCTGGCAGCCCTATCCTGATCTGGTGATCAACGAGCTATCAGACCTCCTTCAGGCTTTGGATGAACACTAAACCTTTCTTTTTTGACCTTAATCTCGATGCTCTCAAGGCAGAACTTAAAACCCTTGGGCTGCCTGAATTTAGAGCTAACCAGCTTTTTCAGGCTTTCTATGGTGAGCTCGTTTCGAGTGTCGAAGAAGTCACTACGCTTTCAAAAGACCAGCGCCAAATGTTATCCGATAAAATGGATTTCAGCCGTCTAAAACCCATTGAGCACTTACAGTCAACAGATAAAGAAACGGCAAAAATGCTTTTTGGCCTCATTGATGGAAGAGCGATCGAAACGGTCTTAATGCATTACGATGAACGGCAAACACTATGCATATCAACGCAAGCTGGCTGCGCCATGGGTTGCGTCTTTTGCGCCACTGGTCAAATGGGTTTTGCCCGCAACCTGACCAGCGGCGAGGTCGTCGAACAAGTATTGCATTTCGCTCGTGAACTCAAAAAAACGGGTCAAAACGTCACCAATATTGTCATCATGGGCATGGGTGAACCCTTCCATAACTACGATGCCGTCATGACCGCTGTGGACTTGCTAAACGACCCGTTGGGTCTAAACCTGGGCGCACGCCGCATCACCATTTCGACCGTTGGTTTGGTCCCCGAAATTTTGCGCTTTGCAGAAGAAAAACGCCAGGTCAACCTGGCCATCAGTTTGCATGCCGCGAATGATGAACTTCGGGCTTCACTATTGCCCATTGATCGCAAGTATCCGCTCTATGAACTGATGCAAGCCTGTCGTGAATATATTAACATCACCCACCGCAGACTTACATTTGAATGGGCGCTCATTTCAGATGTCAATGACCAGGATAAGGATGCTTATGAATTGGTCAAATTGCTCAAAGGCATGATTTGTCACGTCAACATCATCCAGCTCAATCCCACCAAAAAATATCGTGGCAAGACCCCCTCGCATGAACGTGCACTGGCTTTTCAAGCCATTCTCACAGAGAGCGGCATTCCCTGCACCATTCGCCTTCGCCGCGGCATTGACATTCATGCCGGCTGCGGACAGCTTGCCCAGCATCAACGAAAATCTGAGAAAACGGAAATGATATAATTTTTACTTATGGCTGATAACATTTTTGCTAAATGGAAAGAAGGTCTCGACCGCACCCGCAAATCCACTTTTGGACGGATTGCAACCCTGTTTGGGGCTACAGAGATCAAGGAAGAAACCTGGGAAGAGCTCGAAGAATTGCTCATCCAGGCTGATTTGGGTGTCGAAACTACCATGCGCCTTGTCAAAAAGCTTAAATCCCATACTTCCGAGCTTGGATTAACCAAAAGTTCAGAATTACAGCAAGTGCTGCATGATGAGCTTCTTTCTTTACTTAAAGTTCCCGAAGAATTACCCATAAATGGTGTTTCACCGGCCGTGATCCTGCTGGTGGGTGTTAATGGCTCTGGCAAGACCACCACAGCCGCCAAACTGGGCAAGCTTTATACTCAACAAGGCAAAAAGGTGCTGCTCGCCGCCGCGGATACATTCCGTGCGGCAGCCATCGATCAGCTTCAGGTTTGGGCAGACCGCCTTGGTCTGCAAGTTGTGGCTGGTCAACCCGAAAGTGATTCCGGTGCCGTGGCTTACGATGCCGTTCAGGCAGCCATTGCACGCAAATTTGATATTGTCCTGATTGATACCGCTGGCCGTCTGCATACCCGCTACAACCTGATGGAAGAGCTTAAGAAAGTTCACCGCGTGGTTGGCAAGGCCATGCCGGGCGCTCCACACGCCGTTCTGCTGGTCTTAGACGCCACCACCGGACAAAATGCCCTGCACCAGGCTAAAGCGTTTCAAGAAGCCGTCCAGGTCAATGGGGTAATCCTCTCCAAACTGGATTCCTCAGCCCGCGGTGGCATGGCATTCGCCATTCAACAGGAACTCAACCTGCCAATCTTTTTTGCCGGTTTGGGTGAAAAACCCGAGGATCTGACGCCTTTCGATCCCGAAGCCTTTGTCAAAAACATTCTGCTCAATCAAAATTAGAGGAACCAAATGGAAGAACTTACCGCATCACTTAAAGAATATCAGACAACCATCCATACGCTCATGGAGCGTCTTTGACTTAACCAACAAGCAGCTTCAGTTGGAGCATCTTCAGAAGCAATCTGAAGATTCCAAAATCTGGGATGATCCCAAGCAGGCCCAGCAATTAATGAAAGATATCTCAGAGCTCAAAGATGAACTTAACCTCTGGAATTCTTTAAATAAACGCATCAGCGATACGCTTGAACTTTCTCAGATGGAAGACCCTACACTCAACGATGAACTTACCGCTGAGACTGAAAAGATAAACCGCGAACTAAACCAATTAAGCCTCTCCACGCTTTTGGGAGGTAAATATGATAAAGGCAACGCCCTGCTCACCATTAATACCGGTGAAGGCGGCACAGACGCCCAGGACTGGGCTGGTATGCTTGAACGCATGTATTTACGCTGGTGTGAGAACAAGGGTTTCAAGACTGAAATTCTTGATCAAACCGAGGGTGAAGAAGCCGGGATTAAGACCGTCACCATGCTTGTTAGCGGTACCTATGCCTATGGGTTTCTTAAAGCAGAAAAAGGTGTTCACCGACTGGTGAGACTTTCACCTTATGATTCTGCTCATCGCCGCCACACCTCATTTGCGCAGGTCGAAATCCTTCCCGAAGCTGCACAGGAAGATCCGTTGGTAGTGATAGGCCCAGACGAAGTCAAAATTGACATCTTCAAATCCTCTGGCGCCGGCGGACAGAATGTGCAGAAGAACTCCACTGCCATTCGCCTCACTCACCTTCCCACCGGCATTGTGGTCACCTGCCAGAATGAACGCTCACAGTTGCAAAACCGTGAGAATGCCATGCGCGTTTTACGCTCCCGATTGCTAGACATAGCCCAGGTCGCCGCGGATAAGAACCTCTCTGACCTGCGCGGCGTCTATCAGAAAGCAGAATGGGGCAGTCAGATCCGCTCTTATGTGCTCCATCCTTACCAGATGGTCAAAGACCACCGCACAGACTACGAAGTGGGCAACAGCCAATCCGTGCTTGATGGCGACCTCGATGGATTTATAGAAGCCTGGCTCAAATTTAATAAGTAAATAACGAATAATCATAACCCTGACAAGGTCGCGATCTTCGCGCCCCCGAGCCGTGAAACGGCGAGTGGGGTTACCTTGTCAGGGTTGATCTTATCTAATAAAAAAAATTAGTCTAGAATTTTCGCCAAATCGATCAACGACCGATCCAGCTCTTTGGGATGACTAACCACTTCTTCTAGTGGAGTCGGCACGATCTCGTCCTTGATTTCTCCAACGAGCACACCAAAATTCCGCTTAGCCATCTGCTCTACCGCTGCAGATCCAAGCCTGCTGGCCAAAATTCGATCATAGGCACTGGGTATACCGCCGCGTTGTGTGTGCCCTAAAATAGTAACTCTCAAGTCAAAACCAAGACGATCTCGGTGTTCTGTAAAAAACGCATCCAAAGCGTTGGCGTTATATTTTGCGCCTTCAGCGACAACAATAATGGCGTGTTCTTTGCCTTTTTCATAGGCAGAAGTTAACACTTCAGCAATGTGTTCAGGGTCGACATCAATCTCGGGCAGTACAACACTTTCAGCGCCGCCAGCAATTGCAGCCATCAATGCAAGGTATCCGCATTTACGTCCCATGACCTCGATTAAGAAAGCACGCTGATGAGATGAGGCTGTGGTTTTTAAGCGGTCAATCGCTTCAAGGGCAATATTGAGTGCGGTATCCACACCAATGGTTACATCACAACCATAAAGGTCATTGTCAATGGTCGAAGCAACACCCACCACAGGAAACCCATGCCTGTGCAGCATCAGGCTGCCGGTTTGTGAACCGTTGCCCCCAATCACCACCAACCCCTCTATTTGAGCTTCATTAAGTGAACGTATGGCATTTAATTGACCTTTTTCGGTTTTAAATTCCTCGCTGCGTGCACTTCCAAGCATTGTGCCGCCGCGCTGCATCATGCCGCCAACATCACGGGTTCCTAACGGGATGAATCTCCCATTAATTAAACCTTCATATCCACCCTTAACCCCAAACACTTCCCATCCTTTGGCAACACCCGTTCTTACCACCGCTCGGATAGCCGCGTTCATCCCTGGGGCATCACCACCGCTCGTTAATACCGCTATTCTTTTCATAGTATTCCTCCAAAATAAATAACATGATTCCTATTCTGCCAAGTATAACCAACAAATGACAGACTGCCGGCAAAAAAGGTATAAATGCAATACACCAGGTAGAGATGATTTGGTACAATTCACATCGCTAAAACAGTTGATAAATTATTATAATGTCGTTTTAGTGCATCCTACAATTCGGATCAAAGGACCCCATGGCCGATCACAGGATTAATAAACACCCCATTTTACCTATTCCAACAAAAAATGAAATCTCCTTTTCGTGGCAAGGCAAAACTCTGTCTGCTCACGAAGAGGAAACCATCGCATCTGCATTATATGCCAATGGCATTAAGATATTTGGCCATCACCACAAAGACAAATCCCCATTGGGGATTTTTTGTGCAAACGGACAGTGTTCACAATGTATGGTGATTGCTGATGGTTTACCAGTAAAAGCCTGCATGCATACTGTTGCTGAAGGGATGTATGTCTTTCCAAATAATGGTGATCCTGTCCTTCCTGAAGTAAAGTCTCAACCCACATTTAGACCAGCGCTTGAAATTAAAGTTCCTGTTTTGATTCTTGGCGGCGGCCCGGCCGGATTATCAGCAGCCATTGAATTGGGTAAATTGGGTATTCAGGTCTTATTGGTTGACGACAAACATCGTCTGGGCGGCAAGCTTGTGCTTCAAACCCACCGTTTCTTTGGTTCCACTGATGCAGTCTATGCAGGTACCCGCGGAATTGACATTGCTACTATTCTTGAAAAAGAACTTTTGCAATACCCATCCATTGATGTTTGGCGTCAAAGTACCTGTTTGGCTGTCTTTAGCGATCAAAAAGTAGGTGTTCTCAAAAATGGCAGCGAGTACATACTGGTCACCCCTGAAGTCTTGTTAGTGGCCTGCGGTGCACGAGAGAAATTTCTGGCTTTCAAAGGCAATACCCTGCCAGGTGTTTATGGTGCTGGGGCCTTTCAAACATTGGTCAACCGAGACTTAGTCAAGCCTGCAAATAACCTCTTTATCGTAGGTGGCGGAAATGTGGGTTTGATTGCGGGTTACCATGCATTACAAGCTGGCATCAATGTCATCGGGTTGGTTGAAGCCTTGCCTGAATGTGGTGGATATAAGGTGCATAAAGACAAACTTGTGAGAATGGGTGTCCCCATCCACACTTCTCACACCATCTTGAGCGCAAATGGCCAAGACAATGTTGAATCTATCAGCATTGCGGCTGTAGATGACAACTTCGTTCCCATCCCTGGCAGCGAGAAATCTTACGAGTGCGATGCGGTTTTAATTGCCGTTGGCCTCGACCCGGTCTCTGAGTTTTATCAAAAAGCAGTCGATTTTAAGATTAAAGCCTTTGTTGCGGGTGATGCTGAAGAAATAGCTGAGGCTTCAGCGGCCATCTTTTCAGGCAAAATAAAGGGCCTTGAAATTGCTCAAGCCCTGGGTAAAGAAATCGGCGAGATTCCAGACGCCTGGTATCGAACGGGTGCCATTCTCAAATCTCGCCCCGGCAACACATTCAAAGAAGACCTGCCCAACCTGCCTGAAGGCGTTGTACCCATATTTCACTGCAGCCAGGAAATCCCCTGTGATCCTTGCTCATCCCTTTGTCCGCACGGATTGATCATTGTGGATAAAAAAGATATCCGTTCTGTGCCTACTTTCGTGGGCAACAATTATTGTTGTGAAGTATGCGAAAAATGTGTGGCGGGCTGTCCAGGCCTGGCCATCACCTTGGTGGATTACCGCGCTAATCCCGAAAAACCGATTATCTCCATCCCCTACGAATTTTCAAGTGAAATGATCACTCGTGATGATATTGTAACCATTTTAGATACTGAGGGAAATTCCCTTTGCGATACTGAAGTCTTTGATATTCACAGCATCAAAACCAGTGACCGCACTGTGATAATCCAGGTCGAAACAGATAAAGAAATAGCGCCTCATATCGCCGGCATCCGCATCCAATCACCGAAAATCACTCAGCCCATGTTCCAATATGTCAACCATGTCACGGATGATACGATTGTCTGCCGCTGCGAACATGTCAGCGCCGGCGAAATCCGGGATCTCATCCGCCAGGGCTATAAGGATATCAATGAAATAAAAACTGTGACGCGAGCTTGCATGGGTGCATGTGGAGCAAAAACCTGTGCATCACTGATCCGTCGCATTTTTAGAGAAGAAGGCATCCCCAATGACAAGATCATTGATCCTTCTAAACGGCCACTATTTATTGAAGTATCACTCGGCATTCTGGCTGGTGAAAACAGTGAGGAGTCTAAATGACCGTTCCATCAAATCATTATGACGTCATAGTTATTGGAGCGGGTTCATTAGGCACACCCACTGCCTACTACCTGGCAAATGCAGGATTAAAAGTACTGGTGCTTGATTCCGTTTCCAGTGTTGGCCAGGGATCCAACAAACGTGCCATAGGTGGCATCCGTGCCACTCATTCTGACCCGGCAAAAATCCGCCTCTGTCAGCGCAGCATTGAAATCTTCTCCACTTTCAAAGAAGTTTTCGGAGACGACATCGAATGGGATTGCTGTGGATATGCCTTTGTTGCCTATGGTGAAAAAGAAGAAAAGACTTTAAAGAACCTGCTGATTACCCAAAAGAACTATCAACTCAAAAACGATTGGTACGATCCAAAAGACCTTCAAAAAATTGTGCCTGATCTAAATCCTCATGGATTGCTCGGCGGCACTTTTTCACCTAATGACGGCAGCGCGTCACCACTTCTCTCCAATCATGCCTATTACACTCATGCCCTAGAAAAAGGTGCTGAATTCCATTTCTCTGAGGCTGTAATTGACATGCATTTAGATCACGGCCGCATTTCTAAAGTGCTAACCACCAAATCAGAATATCAGTCAGATTATGTGATAAACTGTGCCGGAGCTTCTGCTGCCTGCATCGGCGCTATGACCGGGCTCGACCTACCGGTAAAACCTGATTCACATGAAGCTGCAATTACCGAACCAGTGGCACGTTTTTTAGGTCCAATGATCGTGGATATTCGTCCGGCGGTTGGTTCTAGTAATTATTATTTTTATCAACATATAACCGGACAAATCATTTTTTGCATCACACCAAGCCCAAATGCCTGGGGTGATGACATCAACGAAACCAGCAGTTTCTTACCCATGGTTTCACGCAGGATGATCGAAGTGATGCCGCGCTTGAAAAATATCAGGGTGCGCCGCACCTGGCGGGGACTCTATCCCATGACACCTGATGGATTCCCCATCCTCGGATGGGCGCCAGAAATTTCAAACCTGCTGTTAGGTGTAGGGTTGTGCGGTCAGGGGTTTATGCTCGGCCCTTCTTGTGGTGAACTGCTTACCCGGTTAGTCGATGGTTCAACTACTGAACAAGATAAAGAGACACTGGATATTCTATCTCCGACACGCAGTTTTAATAGCCAGGAATTACTAAAATAATAAAAATTATGAACAGGACATTATGGCACTCAAAGGGATTATTTTTGATTTTGACGGTTTAATTATTGATACTGAAATGCCCGGCTGCAATGCCTGGGCTGAATTGTTCAACCAACATGGATTTTCCTTTACCATTGAAGACTGGAAGAAAGCCATAGGCACCGGCCCCTCAGCTTACGACCCGGCCCAACATCTTAGCCAATTAACAAACGGTCTGCTTGACCCTCTGGTCATTCAAGAACAAACACTTGATCGCGCTCGCGAACTGATTGAACTGCAGCCCATGCTCCCTGGCGTGTTAGATTTTCTTATTGCTGCCCAACGCCTCGGATTCCCAATGGCTGTTGCCTCCAGTTCTAACCGCGAATGGGTTGAAGGTTATCTCACAAAACTAGACATCAGAAAATATTTCAAAGTCGTGTGTACTTCCAACGATGTAACCAATGTAAAACCAGATCCTGAGCTATTTTTACTGGCCGCAAAGAGACTCGGCATTTCACCATCAGAAGCAGTAATTTTTGAAGACTCTCCCAATGGAATAAAAGCAGCTTTTGCAGCGGGTATTCCTTGTATCGCTATTCCTAATGACATCACCAAAAGCATGGATTTATCTTTGGCCACAAAAATTATTGATTCATTTCAACACCTTAATCCGCAGGCATTAATCGAACTTATGAATTAGTGCAGAAATGATATACTTTATCGATATTTAATGGGTGTAGATGATGATCAGCTCGGAAAAACTGGCTCCCTGGCTTGAAAACCTGATTGAGCGGCTTCCTGAATCATATTCAGTTGCCGATCGAGAGATGATCACCCACGCCTATAAATACGCCGAAAATGCTCATGAGGGTCAAAAAAGAGCTTCAGGCGAACCCTATATTACCCATTGTGTCGCCGTAGCCATCATTCTTGCCGAGATGCAGGTTCAACCAATTGTTGTATCGGCTGCATTATTGCATGATACGGTTGAAGATACAAATATTACTCTCGATGATATTCGCAAAGGATTTGGCCCAGAAATCGGCGGATTGGTCGATGGCGTTACGAAACTAACCCACCTGCCCCGTGTCAGCCGTGCCGACCAGCATGTTTCCGAGATTTTTGACCAAATCACAGAAGATTCCGAAGCAGATGATTCTCTGCATGATTCACAGCTCGCCAGAGACCGACGCCATGATCTTGCCAATGAAACCCTGCGCAAAACTTTTCTGGCAATGGGTGAAGATATTCGCGTTATTCTCATCAAGCTTGCTGATCGTCTTCATAATATGCGAACTTTGGGTTTTATGCCCGAGAAAAAACGTAAACGCATCGCCCAAGAAACCCTTGATATTTTTGCCCCGCTTGCCAATCGGCTTGGTATTTGGCAGCTTAAATGGGAACTAGAAGATCTCGGGTTTAGATACACAAATCCTGAAAAATACAAAGAAATCGCACAAAATCTGTCTGAAACTCGTCTTGAGAGAGACAGACAGATGCAAGCCATCAGTGACAAAATAAATAAATTATTAACTGATGCAGGTGTAAAAGTCGAAATATCGGCGCGTAGCAAACACATTTTTTCCATCTATAAGAAAATGCAAGAAAAAAACAAACCCTTTGAACTTGTACGCGATTTAAGAGGGGTTCGTTTAATCGTTCAGGATATTCCTGCCTGCTATTCAGCATTGGGTTTGATCCATACGAATTGGAGACCCATTCCAAATGAATTCGACGATTACATTGCTGGCCCAAAAGATAATTTCTATCAATCTCTTCACACTGCCATACTCTATGATGATGGAAAACCGCTTGAAGTTCAGATCCGTACCTCAGAGATGGATGAAAATGCCGAGTTTGGCATCGCAGCCCATTGGAAATATAAAGAAAAGGGTCCGCATGACGAAAAATATGAACAGCGCATTAACTGGCTGAAAAAACTGATGGAATGGCGTCAGGATGTTGAAGACGCCAATGAGTTCGTTGACGGTATGAAAACAGACGTCTTCCAGGATCGGGTTTACGTGTTTACCCCCAGGGGAGATATCATCGATTTACCTTCAGGCTCCACCCCCATTGATTTTGCCTATCATGTGCATACCGAGATCGGCAATCGCTGCAGGGGTGCCAAGATTAATGGCAAGCTCGTTAATCTCGAATACACCTTAAAAACTGGTGACCAGGTAGAAATTTTAGTGGCCAAACAAGGCGGCCCGTCAAGAGACTGGTTAAATGTCAACCTGGGTCTTGTTAAAACACAACGTGCCCGCTCAAAGATCAGGGCTTGGTTCAAACATCAAAATCGCGATCAGAATTTGTCTCAAGGTAAAGATATTCTCGAAAAAGAGCTTCGCCGTTTGGGACTGGTGGATTATAACGTTGAGAAATTTGCAAATAACTTCGACTTCCGCAGCATGGATGATCTTTATGTTGCAATTGGATGCGGTGATATTTCCATCGGGCATTTGGTAAACCTCCTAAGTGAAGGTGAAAGAGTCCAACCAGATTTCTTGTCACCCAGACCTGTTGCACCACAACGACAAATCAGCGATACAGCCGTATCAGTATTAGGGTTGAAAAATATACTTGTCACTTATGGCAAATGCTGCAAACCTGTTCCAGGTGACGAGATTATTGGTTACATCACCCGTGGACGCGGTGCCACCATCCATCGTCAAGATTGCCCCAATATATTACGCATGACCGACCATGATAGAATTGTCCGCGTCACCTGGGGAGAACCCCAATTAACCTTTCCAGTTGAAATACAAATTAAAGCTTACGACCGACAAGGCTTGATGGGAGATATCTCTTCTTTGTTAACGAATGAAAACATAAATTTGAGCGATATTAAGCTAAATGTCTTGCATAACTTAGCCCATATGGTCTTAAAGCTTGAGATTTCTGATATTGCTCAACTTTCACGAGTTTTGACCAAAATCGAAAACCTGCCCAATGTGATGGAAGCTCATCGTCTTAAACCAGGATAATTCATCATTGGATAACAAATTTATCAATCAAAAGGAGTATTTTCGCCAATTGTGCAAAAACGCTTTACGAATTGACCAGGTTAGGGTAAAATGCCAGCCGGTTTATTGACCCAGAAACGTTCATAGAAGGGTGAATGAAAAAAATAACCATTATTGCCATTGTTGCATCCATTATCGGTTTTATTGATTCTGCATATTTAACCATCATCAAGTTCACCAATTCGCCAATTTACTGCACCCCTGGTCTTGGTAATTGTGAATCAGTACAAAACAGTCAATGGTCTACAATATGGGGAATTCCCATAGCGCTTTTAGGTGCCTTGGCATATTTGTTTCTGATTTTTTGTTTTGTTTTTGAACAAAGTATTCCAGTCTTAAAGCGATACTCCGATTATTTAGTTTTCGGCACCAGTTTTTTTGGTTTTCTTTATTCGCTATACTTGACCTATCTAGAGCTTTTTGTACTACAAGCCATTTGCCAATGGTGCATTCTTTCTGCAATTTGTATGACAGTTGTATTCATTACAACCATTATTCGTTTGAAAGAACAACAATTACGAACAAGTAAATAGGAGGATTTATTCTATGCCACGTATCAAATGTCACTATCTGGATTGTGCGTTTTTAGATGAAGGAATATGCAGCGCCGGAATGGTCGAGCTTGACCCTGACACTGGTTGTAAAACGTATTCTGCCAACGCAGATTCAGCAACCGAAGATGACTGGGATACTGAGGAAGACGAATTGGAAGAATGGGAAGAGTTAGACGAAGACGAAGACGAAGAGATTTGGGAAGAAGACGATACCGAAGAGTCTTACTAGGATAATAAATCAAAAAATATAAAACCCCGGTTTTTCCGGGGTTTTATTCACTGAAAGAAACCCCGATGCAAAACCAGGTTCAAAAAGATCTCAAGCACAACATTTTTTTTAACATCTTTGATGGAGCCTTTTTTGGATTTGCTGTCGGCTTTGCATCATATACAACCATAATCCCGCTGTTTGTCGCCACAATGACAAATTCAGCTACGCTTATTGGCCTCATCCCTGCTATCCACAATATGGGATGGCAGTTGCCTCAATTAATGATGGCAAAAAGAATATCAAAAATGGAACGCATCAAACCAACTGTCTTGATGCTTACCATTCATGAACGTGCACCCATTTTTGCCCTCGCGTTGATCGGATTATTGCTGCCGGTAATCGGATCTAGTGTCGGTTTGATGTTAACTTTTGCCGTACTCATATGGCAGGGATTGGGTGCTGGTTTAACTGCCAATGCCTGGCAAATCATGATCACCAAGATCATACCTGGAGATCTTCGCGCGACCTTCTTTGGTGGACAGTCAGCTGCAGCAAATTTGCTAGCCAGTTTAGGTGCAATACTTGCTGGTATTATGCTGAAACAGATTGCTCCACCCTGGGATTTTGCATCCTGTTTTTTTGTTGCCTCAAGCTTATATGTAATTTCCTGGTTGCTCCTCAAACAAACCCGTGAACCCTTGAAACTACCAGAGAATGAGGCATTTCAGGCACAACCTCTTGGGCGCGAAGTTATCCAAATTCTAAAAACGGATAAAGTGTTTCGAAATTTTTTGATCAGCAGATTCGTATCTCAATTTGGCATGATGGCTTTTGCCTTTTACACCGTTTTTGCTGTAAAACATCTGGGCATGAATACCATCACTGCTGGAGTAATGACCAGTATTCTTATGATTACTCAAGTAGTAGCTAATCCATTATTAGGCAGAATCGCAGACAAATGGTCACGTAAATGGGTTTTAGTAATAGGAAGCGCAGTCTCGGCCATCAGTGCTGTTCTTGCTTTAATAATCAAGCAGCCAGAATTGTTTGTGCTCGTCTTTATCCTCATGGGTATTGGCGGTGCAGCATTTTGGACGATCGGCTTGACCATCTCACTGGAATTTGGGACTGAAAACCAAAGACCTACATACGTCGGAATGGCAAATACACTGATTGCACCAAGCGCTATCCTCGCCCCTCTTTTGGGAGGTTTCCTGGCTGATTCTTTTGGTTATCCGGTTACTTTCATAGCGTCAGCAATATTTGGTCTGATCTCGATGATCACACTTGCACTAATGGTAAATGACCCTAATAGAGAACGTATTCGCAAAATTGAACATGTCTAATCAAACAGCAAGCGAAATGTTTTCCACTTTTTGCGTGAGGTCATTGATCCATTTCTTTGAGAAGTAGCGTTTAACACCCACAATTAATTTGACCGCTTCTTCTGTAAACGTCAAAGCATATACAAAATATACTGGTAATCCAAGCAAGAATGCACCTGCTGCAGTAATGGGAACCCCGATAAACCATATTACCAAACCATCCAATACTAATGAAAACTTGGTATCTCCGCCTGAGCGCAATATTCCAATAATAATCACATGGTTTGATGCCTTCATCCACAATCCACATGAAAAGATGGTCAGTATTATTTTTGCATTGGCAATAACTTCTGGGTCTACTTTATAGAATTGGAAAATGTTACCTGCCAGTAGATAGACTATCCCACCCATTAATAGTGCACCAGTTCCCTGAATCAATAACGATCTTCCGCCATAGAGATAAGCCTTATCGCGATTTCCCTGACCGATCTGGTTCCCAACCATAATCGAGGTGGCAGTTCCTAATCCAAGAAAGACGACAAAAGCCATTTGCTCAATAGTTGAAATGATGTTAATGCTTGCAACAGCAATGGTGCCAATATGACCATAAATAATGGTATAAGTGGTGATTCCCAAAGACCATAACACCTCATTCAAAATCACAGGCAGCACGGGTTTCATCACAGCCACCATAAATTTAACATTGAGGTCAACAATGTCCATGATTGAAGCTGCAATCGGAGTCATCCTATCCCAATAAACACTGATCAAAATAGCAAAACACTCAAGTATTCTCGCAATTAAACCTGCCATAGCCGCCCCTTGAACGCCCATGGCAGGCAATCCAATAGCCTGGATACCAAAAATGAAGGGGTACGCAAGCAAAACGTTCAAACCCAAAGCACTGGTACTGACGATCAATGGCAATCTTACATTGCCAGTCGAACGCGCCGCAGTACTAAAAACAGCCGTCATGGCGAAAAATAGGTAACTCCAGCCATAAATACTAAGAAATTTGCTTCCGATCAAAATAACTTGAACATCTTTTGTGTAGATACCTAGCGCGAATGAAGGAAAAAAAACAGCCACAATCCAGAAGAAAAGTGCAGGAATAAGACTAAGCTTAATGGTTAATCCAAGCACTTTACGAATATTCGGTATATCTCTCTTCCCCCAAAGCTGCGCAACAAACATGGCTGACCCGCTGCAAATTCCGAAAATCACCAGGTTCAATAAAAACCAAATCTGGTTTCCCAAGCCAACTGCTGCCACAGATTCTTCGCCTAATTGACCAATAAAAATTAGTGCAACCATATTGAGAGACGATGTAATTAAATTTTGTAAGGCAATCGGCACAGCCAATCGCATCAATTGACGATAATACTCATTGTCGCGGAAAAAATCCAAGATGGTATTGATCTGACTCTTCACTAAACATCCTCTCTTTAGAACAGAGGAGTATTATAATCTGCCATACTTGCATTCTGTGAATCTGTGATTAACGCCAACAAGTTTCTTTTTCAAATCAATTTACACAACCTCCCCTACACATTCTGGTCACTTCGCTCTTATTACTTACGTCATCAAATTAACATAAGAGAAATGCCATTGTTTGTTTATAAGAACCAAACGAGTAAAAAACATGGAAAAACATTGTCAGTGTTAATAAGTGTGGTAAAATTCCCCTTTGGTTAGCAGAGAAATTCCTGCTGCCTTTCCGCTCTTGGCACCACTTGCAGTGTTGACTGAGGGCAAACCCGTGGAAAGGAGGTTCCCATAATGCGTACGTATGAAGTAGTTCTAATTGTTCATCCCGAACTTGACGAGACTGCGTTTAAAGAGGTTATCGAAAAGGTTCAGGGTTGGATCACCGCAGCCAGCGGTTCTATCGTAAAATTGGACATCTGGGGCAAACGTCGTTTGACCTACATGATCAATAAGCAACGTGACGGTCAATACGTTTTAATTACTGCTGAATTTGCTCCCGCTTTCGCTGCAGAACTTGAACATCTTTTGCGTTTTCTTGAACCCATAATTCGGTTCATGATTACCGTGGTTGAAAAACCGGCACCGAAAGTAGAAGAAGTAGAACAGGCATAAGCTTCGTGAGGAGTTCGGCATGAGTCGAGATTTGAACAAAGTGATGATCATTGGTCATCTTGGACGAGACCCAGAGATGAGATATACACCTTCTGGCCGACCTGTCACAACATTTACAGTTGCCACTAACCGCACTTGGAACACATCAGATGGTGAAAAGCACAATGAAACTGAATGGTTTAATGTAGTTTCTTGGGGCAACCTGGCTGAGATTTGCAAACAATACCTCTCCAAAGGACAACAAGTCTATGTAGAGGGGCGCCTGCAAACCCGAAGATGGGAAGATGCGGATAATATCAAACGCAACAGTGTAGAAATTGTGGCTTCTGAGATGATGATTTTGGGTGATCGTCATGAATCAAATCAGACGAATTCCAGTTCTCATGAGCCTGAACAGATTAATGATGAAGAGTATCCGTTCTAATGGAGTAAGTAGACATGTCAGATGAAAATTTTTCAGAAGGTGAACGCTCATATGGCAACAGACGGTTTGTAGCCCGACCAAAAATTTGCCAATTTTGTGCAGACAAATCAATCAATATCGATTACAAATCCGTCGATATGCTTCGCCGCTTTGTAACTGAAGATGGTCGCATTCGCCCTAGGCGTCAAACAGGCACCTGTGCTTTACATCAGCGCTCATTGGCTGTTGCAGTAAAACGCGCCAGGCATATTGCCATCCTCCCCTTCACTGGTGAGCGCTGGTCAGACGCCATTCGCTAAAAAGTATTCAAGCATTAATAGGGCATGGAGGAAAATACCTCTATGCCCTTTGTCGAATAACCGAGGATTACCATGGCAAATGAAAAGAATGAATCAGAGCAAAAAGTAGTAACCAAGAAACATATCGCTCGTCAAGTAAAAGAACAAAGACAACGCAAAATAGTCTTAATTAGTGTTATCTCAATCCTTGTTGTCGTCATCCTGCTAATAACATACGGTGCACTTTCAAAAACTGTACTCTTGGCTGGAAAAACCGTAGCAAAGGTAAATAACGAGAAAATCACTGTTGAACAATTCCAAAAACGCGTTCGCTACGAACGCCAAACACTCACTCAAACATACACCAGTTATTACTCATCGGGTTTTGCCCAATTTCTGCAATCATATATGTTGCAAATTCAAAACCAGTTGGATAATTACATCAGCTTTGGCAGCACCGTTCTCGATAACATGGTCGCTGAAAGACTGATTGTTCAAAAAGCCCAAGAATTAGGTTTCACAGTTTCTGAAGAAGAAATTGATATTGAAATCCAGGAAAACTTTGGTTACTATCCAAACGGCACGCCTACAGTTGAACCAACGGTTGAATACCGACCAACATCCACACTTTCGGCTGAACAGTTGGCTTTGGTAACAACCCCCACTAGTATGCCAACGGATCGTCCCACAGCAACCCCCGAAGGTGTAACATCAACCCCCGACCTTACTTTGGTACCCACTGAAGCTGCTGCTACTGCAACTGAAGTGATTCCCACCAACACGCCTGCAGTTGAAGTAACTGCAACACCAATACCACCTACAGCTACTGCTTATACCAAAGAAGGTTATGATAATCTCTATGCGACGGTAATTGCCAACCTTGATACAGTGACCAAATTTGGTGAAGCAGATTTTAGAGATTATGTACGAAACATCATCTACAGCCAAAAACTTTATGAATATGTCACCAAGGATATTGCTGACGAACAGGATATGGTTTGGGCCAGGCACATTCTTGTTGCGACTGAAGATGAAGCAAAAACTGCCATAGATCGCTTAAATTCTGGTGAAGATTTTGCAGTTGTAGCAGCAGAATTATCCAGCGATACCTCAAACAACACACTTGGTGGTGATTTAGGTTGGATATATCAGGGCCAGATGGTTCCAGAATTTGATGCCGCTATTTGGGCGATGGAAATTGGTGAGATTAGCCAACCCGTGAAAACCAGTTTCGGATATCACATCATCCAGGTTCTGGGTCATGAAATTCGTCAGCTTAGTGCTGAAGAATTAACCTCGGCCAATAGTACGGTTTACCAGACTTATATCAATAACCTCAAAACTGAAGCAACCATAGAAAAGAATGACGTATGGGCTTCTGTTGTTCCAAGCGAACCTACCATCCCCACAGAAATTCGCACGGCTGCACAATAATCTAATTCTCCATAAAAAAAACTCCGAGATTTTGTGTCTCGGAGTTTTTTTTATTTGACCATATCCTCGCTGATTTCATCCAGTCTCAGGCTGATCACCTGACTGGCAGAGTCACGCCCCATGGTGACACCATAAATGACATCAGCCACCTGCACAGTATTTCGGTTGTGTGTAATAAGAATAAACTGAATGTCTTGACTTAGTTCTTTTAGCAATTCAGTGAAGCGTCCCACATTTGCTTCATCCAATGCTGCATCCACTTCATCCATCACACAGAACGGGGTTGGCGAAACTTTTAGCAATGAAAATATCAATGCCACAGCCGTCAGCGACCGTTCACCACCTGAAAGCAGCGAGAGCCCCTGTTCTCTACGACCGGGAAGTTTAGCTTCGATATCGATCCCTGTTTCAGTAGGATTTTCATCATCGGTAAGGATCAACCTCGCCGTTCCACCACCAAATAAACGCGTAAACATCACCTTGAATTCTGCAGCTACAGCATTAAAAGTTTTTCTAAATTCTGTGCGCATCAGATCATCGAGTTCACTGATGATCTGGCGTAAATCTTCATCTGCTTTTCTCAAGTCTGCCATTTGATTGGTTAAGTAATCAAACCGTTCTTTGACTTCGTTGTACTCCAATTTGGCATCTGGATTAATGGCGCCCATGCGTCGCATCAATGCTCTTTGACGGTTGATTGAGTCTTCCAAGCCTTGTGGAATCTCAGAAAGATTATTTAATTGATTTACACCTTCAAGCGGTAGCGGTGTTGGACCAGTGACGTCTGCATTGTATTCCAACTGTACCAGGCCAAAATCTTCCTCAATTTTTCGTCGAAGGTTTTCCAAACTCTCAACTATTCGGGCAACTTCAAGTTGAGATTGTGTGCTGCTTCGTTCAGCGTTGGTTTCGGCTTGCTGAGCAAACGTATAGTCATCCTGTAGTTTGGAGTAATGAGTTTCAACTTCTGCAAGTTCTTTTTCAGCAGGATCAATCTTCACTTGCAATTTTGCAATCGCCTCGTTAAGTTCCAGCTCTTGTTTTTGTAATATAACCTTCTGCTTTTCCGAATCAGCCAATTGGCTGGCAGTTACTCCCAATCTTAGGTTGATATTTTCAACACTGGATTGATTTTGCTTTACGGTTTGTGAGTATTCAGCCTGGCGTCTTTCAGCATCAGCCACACCGCGAGAAACAACAGCGACTGATGTATTCCAATGCACAACCTGCGTTTGGAATTCTTCAAGTGAAACGCCCCTGAGTTGCTGGTTCACATCACGGATGACTTCAGTCTGTTCGCTAATTTTTTCTGTTCCTGAACTGATTTGTTTATCTATATCAGCTAGTTCAATCGTGGTTTTTTTAATGTCGTCATTAATCGCAACAAGTTGCGATTGCTGCCACTCGTTTTTCTGGTTTTGTTGATCAAACCCTCTGGCTGCAGCTTGATAGGTTCGCTCACATGCCTCAACTTCTTGCCTTGAGGTGCGCAAACCCTGGTCTTCTTTTTGACGAGTTGCCCGCAAGTTTTGAATGGCTTCTTTCAGTTTGCCGAATTTACTCTCATGCTCATCAAGAGCGCCTTCAACATTTTCGATCCTATCCATCAACTCACGTCGTTGACGTGGACGTCCAACCAGGCTGGCCCGTTTATCTTTGCCTGCAATGATTACGCCAGAACCCAGGAATACTTCACCCTTGAGCGTCACAATGCGCCCAGATTGCGGGATGGATTCCAACAATCGCTTGGCAGCTCCGCGGTTTTTAACCACCAGCACTTGCCCGAGTAAGACTGATAGCATCGGTTTGAGTTCTTTACTGCCACCCACCAGGTCGGCGGCAACCCCCAACACATCCTGTTCTTTTATTTCTTTTATCTTTTCAATGGATCTTGCCCATGCAGTCGGAACCAGAATCGCACGTCCGTTTGTGTCGAGGTCGAGATAATCAAGCGCTTCATCGGGGTCTGTTGCAGCATCCATCAAAATGGCATCCAATTGATCGCCTAACACAGATCCAATAGCCGTTTCTAGTTCTGCTGGCACTTCAAGCAATGAGCTGATGGCTTTGAATTGACCTTTTAACTTGCCCGCTTTAGCCGCCTGGATCAAATTCTTCGCGCCTTCAGCCAAACCCGTCAGCGCATTTTCTGCCTGATCCAAAACATCCAGTTGAGCCTTTAATCGCGAGTGTTCAGACTCAAGACGATTCAATTCTTGAAAATATTGTTTCTCTTCTTCTTCTTTCTTATGCAATTCATCAATATGCTTTGCAGAAGTCAACTGTAATTCTTCATAAGTTAATTGTGCTGCTTCAAGATTCTTTTGGGCGTCTTCTTTTTGCTTTGAAACTTCAGCGAAAGCTGATGCACTATTTTTAATGTTGGTGGTTAACGTAAACTGAGTATTCGATTGTGATTCCATGCGGCTTGTAAGCTCACGCTGATGTGCTTTTAGCTGCACTTGTTTGGATTCAGATTCAGACAATAGTCTGCGAGCCTGTCTGAGTTGATCATCAATCTTCTCTCGCTCTTTTTGCCGGACATCTAATTGAGTTTGTGCGATCTTTAATTGTTCTTGGGCTTCTATCAAATCACCTTGAAGCCTCGTTTTTTCTTCAATAAGTGATTCAAGTTTTTCTTTTTGAACCACAGATTGTTCTTCATTATTGTTGAGATCGTTCCTTAAGCTTACTTCTTGATCTCTAAGAGAACGAAAACGCTCGTCTAAAACAGCCAGGTCGCGGCTGATTTTCTCACGCCCTGAATGAATTCCAGCGGATTCAGTGTGCCACAGGTTTAGTTCTTCACGTAATTGCATTAATCTGGTGCGTGCCGTTTGAACATTGGTATCGATATCAAGACGTTTTTGGCGCGCAGATTTTACTTTCTCTTCATGATTACGCAAAATCTCTTTGGAACGCACCAGATCTTTTTGTGTGTTCTGCCAATGATAGCCATACCAATCTCTTAGCAGCACCTGAAGGTCTGCCTGAACATGGTCATATTCCTCAGCGCGCTTGGCCTGTCGTTCAAGGCTCCGTAAACGTGGTTCTAACTCAGAGAGGATATCTTGAACGCGCTCAAGGTTTCGCCGGGTTGAATCTAATCGAGTTAAAGATTCTTCACGTCTTGATCGAAAAAGCCCGATACCTGCAGCTTCTTCAAAGAATTTTCGCCGTTCTTCAGGCCGCAATGAAAGTGCAGCATCAACCAAGCCTTGTCCGATGATGGTATAGGTTCGTTCAGCAAGACCTGATTGAGCCAGAAGCTCAGAAACATCCCTTAGGCGCACACGCTGTTTATTCAGCAGGTATTCATTATCGCCATCACGGGTTGCTCGACGGGCTACTGAAACTTCAGAGTAATCAATGGGCAGCCAGCCTTCTTCATTGTCAAAAGTAATGGAAGCAGATGCCATTCCTGCACGCGGACGTTGGTCTGATCCCGCAAAAATCATATCATCGGTTCTTTTTCCGCGTAAAAGCGTATACGATTGTTCTCCTAAAACCCAGCGTAACGCGTCTGAAATGTTTGATTTTCCTGATCCGTTAGGTCCAACAATGGCAGTGATGTTGCCAGGGAATTCAAACATAACCCGGCTGGCGAAAGTTTTGTACCCATGTAGTTCAAGTGCTTTTAATCGCGGCTTCATTAATTCTTTTCCGATTTATGGGGGATGTGTTCTGTTAATCCTAATCTTTCAAGTGCATTTATCGCAGCTTGTTTGGTGGCGGCTTGTTTGCTAAACCCTATTCCTCCGCCGTTGACCTTTCCATTTATGATGACATCCACTTCAAATAGTTTTGAATGATCAGGTCCTGAGGCATTCCGGGTCAAATATTGAGGCGCTTGATACCCCTTGCCTTGTGCCCATTCTTGAAGTTTGCTTTTTGGATCTTCATCCTTATGGTTTTCGAGGATGTCTTCTGAAGCGGTAATCAACATGGGACCAATAAACTTCATCACACCATCAATGCCTTGTTCGAGATAAATGGCGCCAATGACAGCTTCAAATGTATCGCACAATAAACCTGAGCGGTCATTTCCACCTGCCTGTAATTCACCCCGCCCCAACCGCATGGCTTTGCCCAGATCAATCATGCGTGCAAAATCAGCTAATTGAGCCGTGTGGACCAAGGCTGAGCGCATTCGGGTTAGGTCACCTTCTGGCATTTCTGGATAGCGGTTATATAGCCATGCACCCACAATGAAATCAAGCACCGCGTCACCAAGAAACTCAAGTCGCTCGTTGTCTTCAAGTGCTTCGGCATGTTCATTTAGGTAAGATCGATGGGTAAGTGCGCGGCTTAAAAGTAGGAGGTTTCCGAATCCTTTTAATACCCTGTTGGCAAATTCTTGCGGTGATTCAGAAACCGAGTTGGAATTTGGAAGATTCAATGATTACTCCCGGAAGAAGGAGAGCGCCAACCACCCTGCCAGAGTGGTTCGCGTTCACATTATTCCATTATGATAAGATAGTTGATTTATACCCCGAACCTGTTATTATCGCAACTACGGGAGTCTTAAAATCTTTGATGTTTTGTTTGATCGCAGCCCACACCAATGCGGATGTGGGTTCCATATAAAATCCTTGTTTAGCCGATTCCTTCCATGAATCCAATAATAAACCTTCCTCAATGGCAACCATTTCACCCCTTCCAGTTATCATTCTTTCTAAAATTGAACTACCCCTGGCTGGTTGAGAAACCTTCACTCCTTCTGCCGCTGTCTCACTTAACTTCACTTCAGATATTTGCCTTGTGCTATTTGAATATGCAGATACTACGGGGGCACATCCACAGGATTGCACGCCAAGATAATACGGCTCATGTGGAATACGCCCCGCTTTATTCATGCTCTCAAATCCGCGCATGATCCCGTAGAGCAATCCGCCATGCCCTACCGGTGCAATCAAAGTCTCTGGTACCTTTCCAAGTTGTTCAACTATTTCATATGCAATCGTGGCAATACCGGTTAGCCCAAAGGGCATCCAGGCATGGCTCGCATAAACAGCGCCTGCATTTGCAGCCTTCAAAACAGCTTTGGCAGCCTCCCTTCGCGGACCAGGCACTTGAATCAACTCAGCACCATAGCGTTCTATTTGCATTCGTTTTGGGCCGGAAGCCGATTCCGGCACGTAGACCCGTGCATTTATCCCCGCTCTGGCACAGTAGCCGGCAAACGAAGCACCTGCATTACCTGATGAATCTTCAACAGCAAATCTAACGCCTCTTGAGTTCAAAAAACTCACCAATACGGCTGAACCCCTGTCTTTATACGAGCCTGTGGGATTGTGACTTTCCATTTTACAAAAGATTTCATTCCCATTGATTGTAGTGGAGAGCAATGGAGTATTTCCTTCTCCGAGCGTGACTAAACCGAAATCCTGTACAAGTCCAAATAATCGGGTGTATTTCGTCATCCCATAAGTTGAGTGGTCGATCAAGTCATCTGAATAAGCAGGAAATTCAGCGTAATCGAACGAACCACCGCATTCACATTGAAAAGGAGTCTGGTCATTAGGAAAAATTTTATGGCACTTCGAGCATGCAATAATCGTCATTATCTGTCCATTCATGAATTCAGGTTTGCATAAATAATTATAGCGCGAGATGAAAATTCCTAAAAAATGTGGCCTGCCATGGTGATTCTGCTATAATAACCGCGTGGATTTTCAAATTGCAAGTCACCAGTCCGATGCATATCAGATCAATACCGAGGTCTATTCAGGCCCACTTGATCTTTTGCTGCAGCTTATCGAACGTGCTGAATTAGATATCACCCGGTTGGCACTAGCCCAGGTAACTGACCAATTTCTCGACTATCTCCATCACCTTGAAGAACAGAATGCAGCCGAGGTCTCGGCATTTTTAGTGATCGCTGCCAGATTAGTTCAAATCAAGTCATCCGCACTGTTGCCCAGACCCTCTCTCCCTGGCATTCAATTTGAAGAAGACCCCGGTGAAGCTTTAGCCCGCCAATTAATCATCTATAAACGTTTCAAGGAACTCTCAGGTTTTCTGGATGAACGGGAAGTCAAGAAATTACATACTTATCTGCGCATGGATACCACCCCGCGCACTCAGATTGCAACCAAACTGGATTTAAGTGATTTGACTTTGGAAAATTTGGTTCAGGTTGCCAGAGAAATCTTCCGCGACGCTAATAACCTACCTCCACTGAGTGAAGTTGTGTCGTTTCCACGTATCACCATTCGCGACAAAATCAAAGTCATTTTAGACCGGTTGCAAAAAGATGGCGGTATATCTTTTTCTAAATTGATAGGCAAAAAAAACAATCGCGTTGAAATTGTCGTTACTTTTTTGGCGATGCTCGAACTTGTCAAACGCCACATTGTTGGCGCAACACAAGAAACGCTTTTCGGCGATATTGGCCTTATTTCTGAAGGTGAAATCGCCTCGCTTGACGACCAGGATCTCGAGTTTGTTGAGTAATTAATTTTTTGAACAACTAAAAATCCCCAGAAGAGGCAAATACTCATTCTGGGGATTTTTTTATAGTAGATAAACGCGTTATTCAGCAACACTCTCATCATTTGAATAAAGGTTATAGGGTAATTTATTCCCCACCCAGACCGCCATTAAACTGATATTGTCATCAGATTCATTAAGCTCAGGCTGCGCTGATTGTAAGGTTTTAATCAAGGATTCAAAATTATCGGTTTTAGGCCAATCAATTTGAAAACCTGGCAGCAGGCTACGGTCACTTTCAAGCGGTTGCAAGGTCCATCCTCTTTCTGTCAACAAGCTGTGCATGGCAGATTTTAATTTTGGATGAAGGTTGCACCAGCATTCCATGACGGTAGCCGAAAACTCATGCGACCGCTCAAATAATGATGGACTGTTTTTTATTTTTATGGAAAGAGGAGCCTGACCACTGTTCCTAAATCCGGGAACATTCACATTTTTTGAAAACATTTTTAATATCAATTGTTTCTGCATTGGTGTGCATTGATCTAGAGCAGAAAACACTTCATGCAGCACAACCAGCCGATAATCTTCTCGCATGAATTCATTGACCGCATGGAATGGCAATACTTGAATTTTCTTTTCATCACTCATAATTTTCTTTCCTGTCAGTTTCGAGAAATTATCTTGCTAACCAAATCACTGGATTCATCCAATTTTTGAACTTCAACTTCTGTTAAATGCCAACCTACAGCACCAGCATTTTGTTCAACCTGATTAATGTTCTTTGCTCCAGGTATGGCTAATGTTCCCTTGCAGATAACCCAATTTAGTGCCACTTGTGAAGCAGTTTTGCCATCGTGGTCCAAACCTATGCTTTTCATCAACTTAATCAAAGGCTGAATGGCTTCAAGCAATGCACGGTTATAATGTGCTGCGCGCGTCCCCTTGGGCGGATTATCTGGTGTATATTTACCGCTCAAGATACCCATTGCGAGTGGACTATACGCAATGACCTTTATTCCATTCGCCTTGCAGTAATCCAAAAGCCCATCTTTTTCAATGCGCCGTTCGAGCAGATGGTATTCCACCTGGTTTGAAACCAACGGGATTCCCTTCTTTTGAAGTGCTTCCACTGATCGCTTGGTGAGTTCAAGATTGTAATTTGAAACGCCAACCGCAGAGATCAATCCTTCTTCATAAACTTCAGACATTTGTTGCATCCAGCGCTCAACACTCACAGGAGGCAGCGGCCAGTGCATTTGGTATAGATCGACCTTTTTCAGCCCTAAACGCTTTAAACTGGCTGCCAGGGTCTTCCTTAAGGCGTCTTTTGATAGTCGCCATGGGTAAGGCATAATTTTCGTAGCAATCAATACTTTTTCATTCACAGATGGCAATAGCTGCCCGATAAATTTTTCTGATTTTCCCTGGCCGTAGACTTCAGCCGTGTCAAAAAAACGGATGCCATTATCAATGGCGGCATGGAAGGTTTCTTCAACTTCATTGGCGGAATATTTGTTGCCATAACCCCAGACCAATCGGTCTCCCCAGGCCCACGTGCCGATTCCAAGTTCAACTCCGTCTAAAACCGCTGGTTGTGGCGTTGCTTGTTTATCCATATTATTCTCCGATTATTTCAATTCAATGATTATACACATGTTTAACATTCAAAGATAAATCGCTCATAAATGAAATGGGATATAATTTATTATCAAGAAAAAATCCAGGAGGACTGTATGGTAGAACACATTGAATTTGTAAACAATTACAATGACCTTTCTACGGATGAGGGTTTTCAGTACGAATTTTCTTGCAATCGATGCGAATCTGGATATAGAACCAAGTTTAAACCTTCTGTCACAGGTAAACTGACGAATGTATTGGAATCTGCAAATTCAATCTTTGGGGGTGTATTTGGTACTGCTGCCAATATCGGTGAAAAAGTTCGATCTTCAGGCTGGCAAAAAGCAAACGATGAAGCATTTGCCGAAGCTGTCGCTGAAATAAAACCTTATTTTATACAATGTCCTCGTTGTAACTCATGGGTGTGTCGCCAGAAATGTTGGAATGTTAAAAAAGGTCTTTGTAAATCTTGCGCTCCTGACCTTGGGGTTGAAATGGCTGCTGCTCAAGCATCCAAATCAGTCGAAGAGGTTTGGGCTCACGCTGCCATGGCAGAAGAAGATAAGAAATTGGGCACTGAATATTGGCGTGAAGGAATTACCGCCACCTGTCCAAAATGTGAAACACCTTTGGCAGTTAATGCCAAATTCTGTCCAAATTGTGGCGAATCTTTAAAAACAAAAACGAATTGTCCTAAATGCAATGCAAAATTACTTCCAAATGCAAAATTTTGTGCTGAATGTGGACAAAAAATAGAGTAAGCCATTGATAATATTTCGTAACAGGGTTCTAGCGAAAGCCAGAACCCATATTTTTTGAGTAAATGGAATTATCATGTCTGAAGAAATAACCCCAATTCGCCAACAATATCTGGATATCAAGAAAAAATATCCAGACACGATCGTATTCTTTCGCCTTGGAGATTTTTATGAAACCTTTGACGAAGATGCCGAGATCACCTCGCGTGAATTGGATATTGTGCTCACCGGACGCGGCTCTGCTGATAAAGGCAAACGTATTCCCATGGCGGGTATACCCTACCATGCCGTTGAAAATTACCTATCACGATTAATCGATAAAGGTTACCATGTTGCCATCTGCGAACAAGTTGGCATTCAACCTAGTAAAGGTATTTTTCCACGTGAAGTCGTTCGTGTGGTCACCCCTGGCACTGTTTTTGAACCTTCATTACTAAAAAGCGACCGCAACAACTTTCTTGCCGCGGTAACCGCCACTCAAGATCATTTTGGCCTCGCCTATGTGGATATTTCTACTGGAGAGTTTCAGACCACCGAGATCGCCAGTCTGGATACACTCAATGATCTGCGTTCTGAATTATCTCGTTTGAATCCAGCCGAAGTCTTGTGCCCTGAATCACTCAAACTGAACGGTTCATATGATGGGCACGTTACTCGTCTTCCAGATTGGCGATTTGAATCTGGCCGCTGTCGAGAGACCATTC
Source organism: uncultured Anaerolineaceae bacterium (assembly GCA_927443345.1). GTDB lineage: Bacteria > Chloroflexota > Anaerolineae > Anaerolineales > Anaerolineaceae > UBA6107. The sequence goes on from CAKMKJ010000002.1 coordinate 87,747, forward strand.
TACGCCTAATGGAAGTTACCACCCTAAACGGCTACGGCATGGAAGGTCTTCCGCTTGCCGTTCAAACCTCAGGAGTAATTCTCCAATACCTAAAAGACACACAACCTTCGTCATTGTTACTATTAAAAGGCATATCAGTCTATTCCACTTCAGAGTTCATGACCCTAGATGCAGCCACTCGCCGCAACCTGGAACTCACTGAAACCATTCGCCGCGGCGATATTCACGGTTCTCTGCTCTCGATTCTTGACCATGCGACCACCCCCATGGGGCACCGCTTAATCAGACAATGGGTCAGCAAACCTTTGCTTAACCTTGAAACCATTCGTGCACGTCAACTGGTTGTGCACTTCTTCTTCAGCAATTCCATGCTCAGACTGGGCTTCAGAAGCCTTTTACAACACCTGGGTGACCTTGAAAGGCTTGTCAACCGCGTCACTGCTGGCAATGCCCTTCCACGCGATCTTGTGGCCATTCGTGCCATCATCGGACGTTTGCCTGAGATTAGAGCGATTCTGCCTTCTGAGGAACCAGTTTTAGCCGCCTTGCTGACCAATTATCACCTGTGCCCCGAAGCGCTGGATATTCTTGATAAAGCTATTGATGACAACCCTCCAGCTACTTTAGCGAATACCGGCATCATCCGTGCCGGCTATTCAGAAGAACTCGATAATGTTATCGAAATGTCACGTCATGCCCGTGAGTGGATTTCAAACCTCGAAAGTGTTGAAAGAGAACGCACTGGCATTCGCACGCTTAAGGTGGGGTTCAACAAAGTCTTTGGTTATTATCTCGAAATCACACACAGCAACACCACCCAGGCACCACCTGAATACATCCGCAAACAGACACTAGTGAATGCCGAACGCTACATCACACCTGAAATGAAAGAATATGAAGCTTTGGTATTAAATGCGGAAGAACGCATTCATGAGATTGAGCTTAAATTATTCAAAGAAATCTGTCAGCAATTGACACGCTCCATCCCGCGATTGTTGGATACTGCGCGCACCATTGCCGAATTGGATGTGCAAGCTGGTCTGGCTGAAATTGCTGCACTTGAAAAATATGCCCTGCCTGAAATGACTGATGACACCACCCTTGAAATTACCGATGGACGCCATCCAGTTGTTGAAACCACTTTGCACGGAGAACGTTTTGTGCCGAATGACATTATCATGGAATCCGGTGAGTCAATCCGCATCATTACAGGACCAAACATGGCCGGTAAATCCACATTTTTACGGCAGGTAGCGTTAATCGTGCTCATGGCTCAAATCGGATCGTTCGTACCGGCAGCCAAGGCAAAAATTGGCCTGGTGGACCGCATTTTCACCCGTATCGGCGCCCAGGATGAAATTCACGCCGGACAATCCACTTTCATGGTTGAGATGATCGAAACTGCCAACATCCTCAATCATGCAACCCCTCGCAGTCTGATCATTCTGGATGAAATTGGCCGCGGCACATCCACTTATGATGGCCTTTCAATCGCTTGGTCAGTGGTCGAGTTTCTGCATAATCATCCACGGCTCAAATCGCGCACCTTTTTTGCCACCCATTATCATGAACTTACCCAGCTTTGCGAATTGCTGCCTGGTGTGCGAAATTACAACGTCGCAGTCAGTGAAACTGGCAACACGGTTGTCTTTTTGCACAAGATCATTCCTGGTGGTGCGGATCGTTCATACGGCATTCATGTGGCTCAAATGGCAGGCATTCCGCGCCCGGTGATTTCACGCGCCACTGAAATATTAAAACAGCTTCAAGAAAGCTCCGGTTCGGCAGTCAAGATTGAAGCGCATTCATCCACGCAAATGGCGCTCTTTCCTGAAACCAATCCCTTGTTGGATGAACTCAGAGGGATTGACCTGAACACCATTCCCCCACTGGAAGCATTAAATATCCTGTATGAATGGCAAAGAAAGTTTATACCTCCAAAGAAATAATTCTTTGGGAGATCATCTTTTGGTAACCCGTCTAACAACCAACAAAACCAAACCCAACAAAAATATACCCAGGCACCAGATTATTAGTGCTTGTCCAGCAGTTTGCAACCCTTTTTGGAAGACCTCAATCAACAATCCTTCCAACCCTTGAAGCGTACCAGAAGTTGCTGTATTGGCATAAAGTGCCCCGAAATCCGCTCCTCCTGACATGTATAGCCATACACCTGCTAGTGCTGAAGCCACACTTGCGAAAATCAACGGAAAACCTAATGCGCCAGTCAACCAACGGATTGACCGAATTGAAAGCAAAATGATCAAGAGTGCCAGCACCAGGCAAATCCACGGAAAAAGTGACAGGGTCGAGCGTACCTTTTTATAGATTTGAAAAACCGGTGATTTTACCAAGTTCTCAATAATACCCGCCTGCCCTGCTGGGGGAAGAATAATCGCTGAGGGTAAACTGGCCGAAAAAGAATCTATTACAGGGTCAAGAATGATATCCATATTGAGAAAACCACTTAAGGGAGGACGACACAAAGCAAATTCACCCTGCCCGCTTTGCACAGCAGTCATAATCTGTGTCAATTGATCAAACGAGCAATCTGGCAGATTCTCAAGCAGAATAATCACGGCTTGCTTACCTTCTGCACTCGCAAGGTGGTCTTTAATTGGCTGCAAGTCCACGATGATACTCAACGAATCAGTTTCAAAATTCATAAAATCAACAACAGATGCCATCGCTGCTTCAGTTTCCGCTTCAATCCATCCCGACGGCAGCAATGAAGTCATCAACCATTTGAATTGCTCCTGGTCCAACCCGGCCAGCAAACTGCTTTGGAGTGCTGTAGACCCCGAAGCCATTACTGTTTCACCTAATAACACTGGCATTTGATCGTAGAAGTTGGTTTTCTTTAAAACAGTTGAGTAAAAATCTGCCTTAAACAGGGTTTGATTTATGGATGTGTTTATAATAGCCGGGATCAGACATACTGCCAGCATTATTGAAAGTCCAAAAATGAAGCCTTTCGCTGCAGATCCTGGATAATTATTGTTAGGTGGTTTTAAGTTTGTCATTTTCACTTCTTAATAGGGGAAAAATAAGCTGCCAGAAACCGCAGGCAGTTGTAATGTGATTTTTTTGTCAATCACAACAAATTCTTCGGTCGCCAATACATTGCGCAGACTTTTATGAGTTGCCAACGGGGTACCTTCAAAATCAATGGTCATATCTGAAGGTGAATTCTCGAAATTAATAAGTATCAACCCACATTCGTGGTCGATCTCACGAATGAAAGCCAGACATTTATTACCAGGCTCGGTATTTAATAGTTGGAAGTTGCCACGGCGTAAAGCGACCTTGTCTTTACGAAAACGGATCAATTTTTTGATCCAATCTCTCAGCGGAGTCATCCACTGCGATTCATCCCAGTTGAAAGTTCTGCGGCAATCCGGGTCTTTGCCACCAAGCAAACCGATCTCATCACCATAATAGATCGCTGGAACACCACTCATTGTAAACAACAGCAAGTATCCCAACTTGGCTTTGGCAATATCGCCACCAACCTTGGTCAAGAAGCGCTCCACATCATGGCTGCCCAGCAAGTTGTACATAGCCTTGGTGTTTTCACTACTATATTTCGTTTGAATTTTTTGTAGATCAAGTTTGAACTGCTCCATTTTTAGCTCACCGGCTAACATATCCACAATCAAATCGCGAAGCGGATAATTCATGAGTCCGTCAAAATGGTTGTCACCTACCCAGCGCGGATCCCCATCCCAAATCTCACCAACCAGATAAGCATCTGGATTGGCACTGCGCACTACATTTCTAAAACGCAGCCAGAATCCATCATCATTGATCTCATTAGGAACATCCAATCGCCAACCGTCAATCCCCTGCTCAATCCAGTAGCGTGCAACTTTGAGAATATATTTTTCTACTTCAGGGTTGGAGGTGTTAAATTTTGGCAGGCTTTTGTATTTCCACCATCCATCGAAGGTGGTAGCGTCACCAGGTGAATAAGCATCTACCGGGAATTTCTTAATATGGAACCAATCAGTATATGGCGAATCTGACTGATTTTCCAAGACATCGTTAAAGGCAAAGAAACCTCTACCGCAGTGGTTGAACACGCCATCCAGAATAACCTTCATCTCATTTCGGTGGGCAACATCAAGCAGCGTAAAAAACTCAACCTTGTTTCCCAATTTTGGGTCGATTTGAAAATAATCCACCGCATTGTAACGATGATTGGAGGGGGAAAGAAAAATTGGATTCAGGTAAATCGCATTGATACCAAGATCAAGCAAATAATACATATGATCAATGATGCCTTTGATATCACCGCCATGAAAACCAACAAGGGTTGGTTTGGCATTCCAGGGCAGTACCGATTTTGGGTTATTGCCATTATGCCCATTTGCAAAACGATCTGGAAAAATCTGATAGAAGATGCTGTCTTGCACCCAACCCGGAACGCTCATTTTATCCTCTTGAGCCATTGATCTAGTTTTTCTGGCTGATTCGCGAATTCCTCTTTTGAAGCTTCACCAGATGCCATCTGTTCCAACAATTGGCATAATCCATCATTTACCGGGGATGGCACACCAACTTTTGACGCATAACGCGAAACTGCACCATTGAGGAAAGTAACTTCACTGGTCGTCTTGCCAGAATACAAGTCAATGTGAAAAGACGGCATCTTGGCGCCGCGACCTTTTGCCAAAGGTGCACCAATTAAAGTGCGACTCAAATTTGACGGCAGTGAATTGAGAAGAATCATGAGGGGTTTAACAGGGGTACCCGGCAAATTCACCAGGTGAATGTGCATCCGCCTCATGACCTCAATGGCTTCGCGAATTTGTTCCAATTCAATTCGCCATGTCAGCGGATGCGAGTATACCTGAGCGGGTGTCCAGTTTAATATAGCAGAAGTGGCATTCGCCAAAAGGTTGGTGAGCATCTTTGACCACTTCATATCCGCTCGCGATTCATACCCTTTTGCGCGTAACCCCGCTAAATTAAAACAGTCAATTAAAGTCTGCGAAATAGGATGTCCGCTTTCGATACCAACTCCGCGCAATTTTTCCAATCTTATATTGCCCAGACCTGAACGCCCCACCGCGCTGGTAATGCTGCCGCCGATTACTTTCTCCTCACCCAATTTGCGGGCAATTAGCGCTTCATTATCAACTCCGTTTTGTAAACACAACACAGGTGGTAATTCTTCTTCAAGACCGGTGAGCAATTCCATTACCGAAGCAGTGTCATTTGACTTCACAGCCAATAAGGCAACATCTATTGGCTTACCCGAGATCACTTGTCGCACATCTGAAGTAATCTCAAAATTGCGAACCGAAATCTCATTACCGCCGATGTTCAAATGGATTTCTTTTGCATCAGCGTCTTTAATAAATTCCTTCTTCTCAATGAAAGTAACCTTCGCGCCTTGAGCAGCCAGGCTTCCGCCAATATACGTACCAATAGCTCCCATGCCAAAACAAATAACACTTAATGATTTATGTGTGAATTTACTCATATTATTAATCAGTTTCCCAATTTTGGAAGCCTCTCAAAAAGTCAGTTCCAGGCATCCACTTCTTGCCAGCCGGTTGCACTTCAAGGAGCAGCACCCAACCATCTGGCGTGCTTATGGCTGGAACTTTATCTAGAACACTGCGCATCCCTGCGGGTTGCGTTTCTGAGTTTTGGATTTTTACTTTGCGAACCTTTAAGACTTGTCCATTGATATCGAAAAAAGTCCCTGGCCAATCGTTTAGAGCTCTTACTTTTCGGTCAATTGCAATTGCAGATTTTGAGAAATCAAGCAATCCATCTTCCTTGTTGAGCATACCTGCATAGGTGTCTCCACTTTCAGGCTGCGGTGTTGGACTCAATCGACCGGCAATGTAATCTTCAAGTGCATCGAGTAGAAGTGAACCCCCCAAAATTGAAAGCTTGTCAGTCAAGCTGGTTAAGGTTTCGTTTTCTGCAAGGTATACTTTTTCTTGAATCAAAATTGGACCAGTGTCGATGCCGGCATCCATTTTCATGATACTGACACCTGTAAATTCATCGCCATGCAAAATAGCTGCCTGGATGGGTGCGGCACCCCGCCATCGCGGCAAATAGGAGGCATGCACGTTTATGCATCCAAATTTAGGTAGATCAAGCACTCTCTGCCTCAGAATCTGACCAAAAGCAGCCACCACAATTACATCCGGGTTCCAAGCCTGAAGTTGGGCGAAGGCTTCATCCTTCAAACGTTCAGGTTGAATCGTCGCGATGCCTAATTGGTCTGCCAAAACTTTTACGGGGGGTGAGGTTAGTATCTTTCCACGCCCTGCTGGACGATCAGGTTGGGTAACTACACCAACAACCCTATACTTGGTAACCAGCGATTCCAGAATTTTTGCAGCCAAATCGGGAGAACCCATAAAGACGACTTTTTCAGACATGCAATGATTTTAACATAATCAATGTCTGGATTGAATAAATCGAAGGTAAAATTCAAACATGGATCAATCACTGGCCGAACTTGAACTTGCAAAAGCGTATGAAACCAGACTCAAAGGCAATGAAGGAATGGCCAGGGTTTTAGCTCGCAGAGCTGCAGGATTGGCAATAAGGGAATACCTTGAAATGTTAGATTTTGACCAAAGGGGATTGTCACTAAATGCTTTGCTTAATAATGGTGATGTTAGAAGAAAACTTCCAGCAGCCGTTTACGAAGCCCTGGATCGATTATCAACCCGTATTGGGATGGAATTTAGCTTCCCAATGAATTTCGATTTATTGTTAGACGCTAAATTTGTGATTGAAAAAATATCTTTAGTCAATGGAGTAGAAAATGACAGATACTGATCAGAAAATCAAAATGTATGGCACATCATGGTGTGGCGATTGTCGAAGAGCAAGAAACTTCTTTGCTGAAAACAAAATTGAATATGAATGGGTTGACATCGACCTTGATAAAGACGCCGTAGAATATGTCAAGAGTGTTAATAAAGGGTGCAAAAGTGTGCCAACAATCTTGTTCCCAGATGGAACACTCCTGGTTGAACCTTCAAGTTATCAACTAAAAGAACAATTTGGTTTGAAATAATTAACCCTTGGTCGGATTAACGCTTCTTTAGTTTTGAAATAATCCAGACCGTTAATGCGCCGGCAAATAATCCAGCACCGACAACAATTACGCCCATCCGTCTTTTTGATTTTTCTATCAAAATAGCCGGCGTTTTTGCCAGTCTGGTTTTTAATTTACCCATAAATACCGGATCAGGCATTACCGGTTTTAACATACTGGATAATTTTTCTTCCAGCCCAAACATGCCCTTATTATTCATATCATTCATTTTACTTTCCATACGTTTACACCTGTACTAATCTGATTTGTATCCAATACGTTCCATCTCTTCTCGCAAAGCAATAAGTGCCCGGTGATACAAACTCTTAATTGCGCCTTCGCTTCTTCCCATGATTTGAGCAATTTCTGCATTTGATAAATCTTCGAGGTACTTCAATAAGATCAATTGCTGCCGATCTGCAGAGATTCTACGAATCGCCTTCATCAGCAGGATCAATTCCTGGTTCTTTTCTAGCATTCGTTCAGGTTGATCTGCCTTATGCGGAAGGTCAAGATGATCTTCAAGAGGCACTTCTTTACGGCGCAGGTTATCACGGTGCCAATTGGCAATCAGATTATGAGCAATCCGATACAACCAAGCTGAAAAGGGCACTCCTTTATCAACATAAGTATTAATGTGCCCAAATGCTCGATAAAAGACACGCGATGTTATATCTTCCGCATCGGATGCAGACCCAATGCGATAGTAAATGTAGTTATAAATGCGGGTTACGTTTTTCTCGTAAAGAAAGCTGAAGGCCTCCGGGTTACCTCCGCAGGCTAACGCTACCGCATTTTGATCTGTGATGTCTACTACTTCGCTCTCATGCATCTTTTTCAATAGATATAACCCATAATAAATGTCATAGTTACACCAGAATCATATCATGGTTGCCAATCCATCGCGGCTTGTACTGCTCGATAAGCATCTACCAATCCTGATTCTATGGGTTCAGTTGGTGCTACACAATTTGGCAGTTGTCCCTGGTAAGCGTGTGAAGTCTCAACCAGTATTTTTGATGTTTGGTCGATATTCCCAATCAATTTAGGATTAGCTGACCACATCAAAGCCACCACACCGCTGATGTGCGGAGCTGCAAATGAAGTGCCACTCGAGCTCGAGTATGCACCGCCCGGACTTGATGAAATTACATTTTCTCCTGGCGCCAGGATTTCTGGTTTATGGTGATTTTGTTTATCCACCGCGAATGATTCCAAAGAAGAGAAACTGGATATGTTTCCTTCCTGATTGATGGAACCCGCAGAAAACACTTTGGAATAAATCGCTGGCGGATCAATCACGGTATCACAGCCATAGTCGCCAGAATTGCCAGCCGCCACAGACATGTATATGCCTGCCTGTTTCAGGGCATCCACTGCCGGAAGGAATACGTTTGAATCACAACCTTCAGCAGCCGGACAGCCCCAGGAATTATTAATGATCATTGCTCCCTTGGAGGCATCACCATCGGTGAACGCATCCCCTCCTTGCGGAAACGGCGCCAGCATGAATTGCATACAATCAAGATAAAATCCCGGGTTTCCCTGGTTTCTGGCCAGGTTGACACAGCCAATCCACTCCGCCCCAGGCGCTACACCGGTATTCTGGCCCAACATTATCCCCAACGTTAGTGTTCCATGACCCGAGATGTCAGTCGGAAAGGATGTTTGGTTCCAAGGATCAAACCAGTTGAAATCATCATTAGTGGCTTCACCGCGATAAGCCGCTGCTATTTCTGGGTGCCTGCCATCCACCCCACTGTCGGTCTGTCCGATCAAGATGCCTTCACCAGTTATACCCAATTCAATTATCACTTGGTTTGCATGAATCATGCTGAGGTTCCATAAGGTTTCTTCAGGCAAACTTAAAATGTCGCCTTCCTCAACGATCAATGGTTTCGGTAACGGCCTCAACTGTGGATTCTCCAAAATACGATCAACAGATGGATCATTTTGAAGCAGCAATTTAGCGATTAATCCACCTTGTACTTCAATGCCATTGACCAAATAGTAAGGCGTATAGTTCAAATTTAGTATGTCTAAACGATCGTGTATTTCAGATTGCGTAATCTCGGCTGTTTTTACTAATTCGTCATAAACTGCAGTTCTTCTTGCCTCATAATCTTGAATACTAGAAGCAAATGAGACATCAGCCTGTTGTTTAAGAATAATAAACTGGTTGTCTCCAAAAAATCCGACCTGTCCCCACCCGAAATACAATATAACGATTGTGACAACACCAAAAATCACAAATCCAAGATGAGCTGATTTTGGCAAGCTAATCCGGTGAATATTTTTTAAGTTAGGCAGCAGCATGATGGAAAAAAACTGAACTGCCAAAAAGGTAAACCAGGCTGCCTTATTGGCCCACTCCAGTGTTTCTCCGGTTCCTCCGGTAAATATCAAAGAAAGTTCATCCATATCAAAGAAAATTAATGGAAGACTGAACAGTAAACCTATAATCGTACTGGCAGGTAATCTGCCATGGTCTTTATTTTTCCTCCAAATGAAAGACATGGCCGCGATTAACCAGCCGGCGATGGGCACAGTCACGACCAGCATTTGCTGAGATCCATTTACCGCCAGAGCAGTTATGCTGATAAGCAAGAAAACAGCCACAACCAGCCCATCGAAAATAATTTTCGAAATTTTAAAGCTGCCATCAACCGATTTGCTCTGATTTAAGTATTCTTGAAAAATAAATTTTCCTGAATACCATGCAAAGATAACACCTACGAAAATTGCAAGAATTGTGTCCAGCCAGGATCCCAATGCTCCCCAAAGTAACCAGGGAAAACAAATGATCGCCCCAATAATAACAATCACACCAGAAAAATTTTGTTTACTAGAAATTTCTTCTGAGACCTCACCATTTTTTCGTGAAAACAAATTGCGGCCAGCAATGACCATCAGAAGCGCGGCTGCTTGAAGGATGGCGGTCAAGTTTTGCTCAGCCAACCACAAGGTTTTTGAAGGGATCGAAATCACTGCCAGGATGGCAGCATAAGTCCAAAGTTTAAAAATTCGTTTGATGCGAGGCTCTTTCACCAACTTAGCCATCAACAAGCACACCACCAGGATTAGTAAACTGGTTACCATGTGTGTAATCCAGCGATAATCCGGTGAATGCCCGCTGATTTGCATGATGGTCTGTTCATTTACCCAGTTGATAAATAGATTTAAACCGCTAAACAAGATAACCCAGATAAAGCTAAAAATAGTCAGGCTAATAAGACCGCAGCCAATGGATTTATTTGGTTCTTCAGTATTCATATTTTGTGGGTTCATTGAATTCTCATTCTTCTTCAGATAGTTGTTCTTGGAGGCTTGTATATTTTTGAAGCTGAGACTAAACTAAACAAGTACAAAATGATTATAATTTCAATATATTGTTCTTGACAAACAAATACTATACCGGAGGATTGGCATGCAGCATTCTGAATATAATTGGACAACCCCAGACAATGTAAAACTCTACGGTCAGGAATGGAAACCAGAAGGAAAACAAAAAGCAGCCATTGTCATGGTTCATGGGCTGGGAGAACATTCAGGCAGATATGAACATGTGGCTGAGGCATTTACCCAGGCCGGTTATAGCTTAACTGCCTTCGACCTCCGTGGACATGGAAAGTCAGAAGGAATCCGAGGACACGCTCCCTCGTACGCTGCAATCATGGAAGATATAACTCATAATGTCGATCTGGCAAAAGAGCATTTCCCCGGGATGCCTGTTTTCCTCTATGGACACAGCCTTGGTGGCAACCTGACCCTATATTATTGCCTGACCCAGAACCCCCAAATCAAAGGCGCTATTGTAACCAGCCCAGGTCTTGCAACTGCCGCACCAGTTCCTCCGGTAAAGCTGGCATTGGGCAAATTGATGTACAACCTCATGCCTGCCATGCAAATGGATAACGGACTGCTGCGATCAGGTTTATCGCGTGACCCCGAAGTTGAAAAAATATATTCAAACGACCCCCTTGTTCACCCAAAAATTTCTGCTCGGCTCGCGCTTGACTTAATCAATAACGGCAAATTCATCATTGATCATGCTGCTGAATTCCCAATTCCGCTTTTATTAATGCAGGGAACTGGCGATTATATTGTCAATCCCCCAATGACCAAAACATTTGCCAATGCTGCCCCACTCTCGAAAATAACCTTTAAGGTATGGGATGGTTATTACCACGAATTGCATAACGAACCGGAAAAAGCCCAAGTCTTAAAAACCATCACTGATTGGCTCGATCTGGAATTGAAATAAGCGAAAAATAAACCTGCAAGGGTCAAGGTAAATCTTGACCCTTGTTACGCTTCAAGCTAAAATATATAGTCTGTATGGTTTAGTGCAGTTCCAATTACCTGAATAATGGTAGCTGAGTATTCTATGATGCAATCATTTGCTCAAAAAACCACCCACAGATGCACAATTCATTGTCATCTCAAGGTGGTTCTTTAATTTTTTACCAGAATTGATAGGGAGATTTACCATGACTGATTTCTTAATGCGCAGAAGCCTCGCCGACCTTGACCCTGAGGTATTGCAATTATCTGAATACGAGAAGGAACGTCAATTCCGTAAACTGATCTTGATCCCTTCAGAGAGTACTGCACCCGCTGCCGTGCGCGAGTCATTGGGATCGGTATTTCAAAATATATACGCAGAAGGTTATCCCGATGAAGATATGCGCTGGATGACCGAGTCTCAAATTCTGGATTATCCCGCTCGACTAACCTATTACCGCCGCAACGCGGATCCGCGCTACTACAAGGGTGTGGAATACGCAGACATGGTTGAGAGTCTGGCTCGCCGTAGATGTGCCGAAACTTTCGCCACTGACCAGATCAGCGCTGATCAAATCTACGTCAATGTACAGGCGCTTTCAGGTGCCCCTGCAAATAATGCTGTTTACAATGCCCTGATTGAAGTAGGCGACTCCATCCTCGGCATGAACCTGCTGCATGGCGGGCATCTCACACATGGTTCCTCCGTTAATCGCTCCGGCAAACTCTACAAAGTTACACATTACAATGTTGATCCGGTCACTGAAATGATCGACTACGATAAGGTGCAGCAGATTGCCCTTGAATGCAAACCTAAAATTCTAATTTGCGGTTATTCATCTTATCCATTTGTGCCCGATTGGAAACGTTTCAGAGAAATTGCCGATTCCGTTGGTGCCTACTTACTTGCCGATGTTTCGCATATTGCAGGTTTGATTGCAGCAAAAACCATCTCGTCTCCTGTCGGTCATGCCCATATCATCACCTTTACCACTCATAAGACCATCTGCGGACCTCGCGGTGCATGCATCCTCACCACTGATGCTGCCCTTTCAAGAAAGATCGACAAAGGTGTCTTCCCCGGCGAACAAGGCGGCCCTCATGTGCACGTTTTTGCAGCACTGGCAACCACCTTCAAAATTGCACAATCAAAAGCTTTCGCAGAGCTTCAAAATCAAATCGTCAAAAACAGTGCTGCACTCACCAACCAACTTCAAGCGCGAGGCATGCGCATCCCATTTGGCGGCACCAACACCCATCTTGCCAACCTGGATTGTAAACTGATTAAAGGTAATGATGGCACAACCCTCTCCGGTGACATGGCTGCCCGCATCCTGGATGTGGCAGGCATTGTGCTCAACCGCAATACCATCCCTGGTGATAAAACAGCCAACAATTCTACAGGCATCCGCTTTGGTACACCCTGGATGACCCAGCGTGGACTTAATGAAACCGATATGGTCGAAGTGGCCAATATCATGGTTGACCTGCTTCAAGCTTGCACGCCATATTCTGTTGAGACGCGCAAAGGCCTTAGCTCACGCGCAAAAGTGGATTTCAAGGTTCTTGAAGACGCCAAGCAACGCGTTAGAACCCTTTGTGAAAAAGCTGGTGCTGACCTTGATTACAAAAAGAATGGCTATCCGCAATTCTATTATTTAGATGATCAATCTGAGTCAAAAAAAGAACTTGCGACGCTGAACCTGAGCGGTCCCAGCCTGCGTCAATACGTTTCCTATTGCTTCACCTCTAATGTTGAAACACTCGAACCTGGTCAGTCTCAAAAAACATCGCTTTCCACGCCTATGGGGACTATTGCAGGCGCTATTGCTAATGTGGATGGCAATGCATATCGCTTCAGCTTTGCACGCGAAAAATTCGGTCTGGCAGCCACCTTCCTACGCGGTTTGGCAGAAGGTTATATCACCTTTGACAAAGACATTCCTCGCCGCATCCCTGGCAGCGTCGCGGTCATCGAAGACCTTGAATCGGCACCGGTGATTGCAGATGGCGAGCTAGGTATCAGTCAGAAACCTTACTTTATTGGCCAAACCCAGCCCGAAGGCACACCATTGCCAGCCTTTGTATGTGAAGAAAAAGAATCCAGCGAATTATTGAGAACCTCTCTCTACGAAACCCACAAAAAGATGGGTGCAAAAATTATCCCCTTCGCCGGGTGGGAAATGCCCGTTTGGTATACCTCCGTGGTTGAAGAACATCTGGCATGCCGCCAGGTTGCCGGCTTGTTTGACGTGTCACACATGGGCGTCTTCCAGGCGGAAGGTGTTCATGCCGCGCTATTCCTCGAGACAGTATGCGGAAACGATATCAATTCGCTGGCTGTTGGAGAATCCTGCTACACTCACTTCCTTGATCCTGAAGCCAATGTTATCGATGACACCCTCGTTTATCGTCGTGACACCAATAAATATTTGGTGGTGGTCAATGCCTCCAATGATGCCAAAGATTGGGCATGGCTGAACGCCGTTCGCGAAGGTAAAGTCATGATCGATCCTCAACGCCCGTGGATCAAAACCTTTGGCGCCGGTGTTACCCTGCGCAACCTGCGAGACGCCAAAGCTGGCGCAGATATGCGTGTGGATATTGCCCTACAGGGTCCTAAATCCAGAGACATTCTACTATCACTTGGCTGTGACGAAACGACCCAGAAAAAAGTCAAAGCTTTAAAACGAACTGAATTATGTGAAGTCGTGATTGGCGGGTTTGATCTTGTCGTTTCTCGCACCGGTTATACTGGCGAGAAAATGGCCTTCGAATTATTCGTCCATCCCGATAAAGCACCAGCCCTTTGGGAAGCCATTTGTAAGGTTGGTGAACCCCTGGGTATGAAAGCCTGCGGTTTGGGTGCCCGTGATTCGCTTCGCACCGAAGCCGGTCTGCCCCTATATGGCCATGAAATGGGTGGCGAAGATAACTTCAGCGTTTCAGAAGCAGGTTTTGGTTCTTATGTCAAAATATACAAACCCTGGTTCATCGGTCGAAATGCTTATATTGAAAAAGAAAAAGCCCGATCAGGCATTGTGGCTCGCTTCAGATTTACCGATAAAGGGGTGCGCATGGCACACAATGGCGACCCCGTGATGGATGCCAAAGGCAAAGTCATTGGCAAGGTCACTAGTTGTGCAATTGATAAAGAAGGTTATTTGACCGGTCAGGCTTTTGTAGAAACTCGCAGTGCAGTGGTAAACACCCCCATCTCAATCTTCCAGGGTGCTGAGAATTTGTCACCAGTGGCCCCTGCTTCGTTAGAAACCGGAGATCGAATTTCACTTCCGACTCCGGCCGTTGTGGTAAGTCGTTTTCCAATTTCTTAATTCAAACAGGATAAGAAAAGGAGCAATTGATCAATATGCAAACTCCGTGGGATTTCCGCTATGCGCAGCGTACACAACGTATGAAAGCTTCGGCAATTCGAGAGTTACTGAAGCTGACGGAACAACCGGATGTTATTTCGTTTGCAGGTGGTCTACCTGCACCGGAAGTTTTTCCAGTGGAAGAGTTCCGCCGTGCCTGCAATTATGTGCTGGATCATCAAGGCGCAGAAGCACTGCAATATGGCACCACTGACGGCTACGTTCCTTTACGTGAGATGATTGCCCGTTATACCAACCGCCTGGGCATCGGCGTCAGCAAAGAAAACATCATGATCACCTCCGGCTCTCAACAGGCGCTTGATCTACTTGGAAAAATTTTTATTAATCATGGCGATCGCATTCTGGTTGAAAACCCGACCTATCTTGGCGCCATCCAGGCCTGGAATGCATACGGTGCAGATTACATCCCCGTCGCCCTGGACGATGAAGGTATGGATACTCGCAAATTAGAAGACGCTCTGCGCAAAGGCCCTAAATTCATCTATGTTCTGCCAAATTTCCAGAATCCAACCGGCTGTACACTTACTCTTGAACGGCGAAAACAACTAATCAAACTTGCCGATCAATACGGTGTGCCCATTATTGAAGATGATCCTTATGGCCAACTCCGCTACGAGGGTGAAGATTTGCCGGCAGTCGAATTGCTCGATTCTCAAATGCGCGATAAAACCAACGCTTATTCTGGCAATGTCATTTATTTAAGCACTTTCTCGAAAATTCTGGCCCCCGGTATTCGCCTGGCCTGGGTCATCGCCCCAACAGAAGTGATCAATAAACTGGTGCTTGCCAAACAGGGTGCTGATCTGCACACTTCCACCTTCAACCAGATCGTGGCGCATGAAGTCGGTCAGCACGGATATCTAGACCGCCATGTGAAATTGATTCAAGATACTTATCGCGAACGGCGTAATGTGATGATTGAGTCACTTGAAGAACACATGCCCAATGGCGTCACCTGGACAAATCCCCAGGGCGGGCTATTCTTATGGGTTAACATGCCTGAACAAATAAATGCCATTGAAATGTTCAAAGATGCCGTATTACAAAAAGTGGCATATGTACCCGGAGAAAATTTCTTTGCCTGCGGTGGCGGCGAAAGCAGCATGCGCTTGAATTTCTCTTGCACCAAACCTGAGCTGATTAATGAAGGTATTGCAAGACTCAGCAAAGTCATCAAAGTGAAGTTGCGCGAAGGATAATTCCGCTTACTCTTTAGGTGACCACAATTTAAAATCATTAAAAATTGATCCCCCAACAAATTCCAGCAAAATGGAATTGTCGGGGATTAATTTTGTATCGATGGGCATGAACCAATCCAGAAAAGCCAGCAGTCTTTTAGCTTCCACGTATTCCATGGTTCCATAAGTCACCTGCCGCAATAATGGTTCAACTAAAGACTTTAGCACTGATAATTCATAAACCAATGCGGAATTGAATAATTTATTGCCATATTCCTGGTATGGGAATATATTTTCCTTCTCGCCGCGCTGAACTGAATCCCAATTGTGGATGGTCTGCTGGGCGGTGTATCCGCGTTCTCGCGAGTCTCGCACAATTCTTCTTAGCAGCCGGGTATCCGTTGTAGATATACGGTTATATCGGTCAAGGTTTAACTGCGTTAAGCAGGATGCATAAATCTTAAATGTGGACGTGGGATCAATATCTGGTAGAAGTTTTGGATTCAATCCATGAATGCCCTCAAGAATAATCATCTGATCTGGGCGCAACTTCACAACCTGACCTGGTTTGCTAAGCCCTTCTCTGAAATCATAATGAGGCAATTGGATCTCTTCTCCCGCAATTAGTCGTTTTAAATCGCTGGCTAACTGCCTGGTATTCATGGCACGGATGGATTCAAAATCATATTTACCAAATTTATCTTTTGGGGTATCTTCACGATTGACAAAATAGTTATCCATCTCAACGGGAAATGGTGAAAAACCATTCGCAAGTAATTGAACCGTTAATCGTTTCGAAAAAGTAGTCTTTCCAGAAGAGGATGGACCTGAAATAAGGATAATGCGCGATTCGTCAGATTTCTCTGCAATATGCTGTGCAACATCATTGATCTGAAGCTCATGCAGCGCTTCTGAGACCAATATGATCTCACGTATATTGCCTGCTTGAATAGCGTCGTTGAGCGCTCCGACTGATTCGATGCCCAACCGGTGCAGCCAATTGCCATATTGTCTGAAAGTACTTAACAGCTTTGGATAACTGGTCATGGGGCCGATGGTTTTTGGAGAGTTCCGTCGCGGAAAACGCAAAACAAATCCTTCACCAACGAGGTCAAGATCAAACCATTTCAAGTAGCCAGTAGAAGGCACCATGTAACCATGATGGTAATCTTGATGTTCATCGAGCTTGTAAAGCACAAGATACTCTTTTTGACGATATTTCAATAGCTGTACCTTATCAATCAAGCCTTTCGTTTGAAAGTAACTGATTGCATCATCCAGTGGCACAGTCTGTCTAGTGAATTGAAGGTTTTCTTCGACCAACTCTTTCATTCTTTTCTTCATCTGGTTGATCTCACGGATTGTAAATTCATTTTCCGAAAAGACCTGGCAATAATAACCACCTGAAGAGACTGAATGATCTAGCGTCATCTGAGCTTCTGGGAATAATTCTTCAAATGCAGCTTCCAACAAAAAAGTAATAGAACGACGATAAATCCGAGCGCCGTCATCATCACCCATTGTGATTAAACTAATGCGTGAATCCAGTTCAATTGCAAAGGTTAATTCGCGTAATTCGCCATTTACCACTGCTCCCATGATGGGCGGGTTATCCCATTCAGGCAGCATTTGTAATAATTCTTCAAGCGTGGCGCCACGTTGACCGGTATATACCCTGCCATCTGGCAAGATAATTTCAACTGTTGTACGAGTTGAAGTAAAATTTGTTGCGGGAGATTCGAAATTATTAGTTATCATCTATTTCTCTACTTTAAGATTTTAACTGATTATAATTCTCAATTAGTCGTGTAAAGAAAATGAATTTTGCGAATCAAATTTAATTGCTTGAACGGAGCCTGCATGGAGCCAAATTATCAAAATCTTGACCCTGAAGAAAGAATCAATAAATTTTTGGCAGCAGTATCAGTTCTTTTGGGTTCTGCAAGTATTTGTGCTGGAATTGTTCCGATAGTTGGTGTGATTGGCGCGGTTATCAGCCTTTTCGCAGGAATAAGAGGCCGTCATTCAGAATCCAACAAACTTGCCACATTGGGAATAGTAATTTCCGCTTTTGCCTTGACCATTTCTGTGGTGTACGCCATTTTCGTCCAAATTGGCAAACATGGAAGCCCCTAATCCTTTTTGAATTCTATTTTTTCTGAGAAATGAATAACATCCGATCGAGTAGAGTATTTTGCAAAAATGCAAAAACAATCACAATCGGTAATGACATAATAATAAACATCGAAGCCAGAATACTCCATGGTTGAGCATTGCCTGATTGAACCATTGCATAAATTGACATAGCTAATGTTACTGTCTCTGCTTCACTGACAAATAACCAACCCATCGCAAACTCTGAATATCCCATTAAAAACGCAATGAGCCCTGCGATAGTGATTGATGGTAAAGCTAGCGGAAGTGAAATATGCCCAAAAGTCTGCAAACTATTAGCCCCATCCAAAAATGCTGCTTCTTCCAATTCTTTTGAAACAGATTGAAAACCTGCTCTCATATTCCATATACAAAAAGGGAGAGCAAAAGTGGCATACACGAGGGTTAATCCCAATAATGTTGTTCGTAATTGGACCATACTCAATACAATATACAGAGGTGTCATGAAGGCTACTGGCGGAAGCATTGCTGCCAGAAGAAGAACAAATAGTGCGGGTTTCTTACCAGGAAAGCGAAATCGGGCAAAGGCATAAGCCAATGAAGCCCCTAAAATTAACGCAATAAATGCGGCTCCAATAGAGACAATCATACTGTTGACTAATAAATGAGAAAAATCAACAGATTGATAAGGTCTATCAAGTACAGTGAAAAAGGGTTCAAGAGAAAAAACTTTCGGAAACAACCTGAATTCTACTGGCCGACTTTTAAGAGAGCCATCAAAAGCTAACCGAATTGCACCCCAAATTGGAACCAAAACATAAAAGCCAATAACGATCAAAGCTATTTGAGTGAGTAATTGCTTAAACCAGTTCATTTTACGCATAAGTCACTCCCTCACTGGCTTTACTCCATTTATTTAAAATCATCACAAAAATTACAAGAAATCCCACAGTAATAACGTTAATCACTGCTGATATCGCAAATTGACCATTTATAAAGAATCCGCTTGGGTTAAAAAAATTGTAAGACAAACCTGCCATGGTTAATTGCCCCGTGGGGAAGACCTGAAACAGATAAAACTGGTTAAAAGCAAAAATACTTCTTATAATTACTGCTGGAATTATTAAAGGCAATAACAATGGCCAAGTAATCCATCTAAATTTGTTGAACCCAGTTGCGCCATCCATCGCAGAGGCATCATATACTTCAATTGGCAAAAGCTTAAGACCTGCTGAAGCAGCCAACATCATAAACGGAAACCCATACCACACCCCTGCAATGAGCAAAACCAGAATTTGCATTTCGGAAGAATTTTGCCAGCCATTAAGAAATGAAAAAGGAAAACTGGATCCAAATTGACTAACCCCTAGACTAAGCCATCCAGTTACTGGTTGGAATACATTCACCCACATTAATGCGCCTATCATTTCTGGAATTGCCCAAGGCAAAATAAATAAAATCTCCCATCCCTTTTTTAGAAATACTTTGTTTTGTCTTAACAATAGTGCAGCAACTAATCCTAAAAATGATTGTAGAGCCACGGATACAATCGTCCAAAAAATGTTAAAAAACAAGACACCGCTATCTGTCAGATAGTTCATCGTTGAGGGATATGCATTGGTTCCAATATAGCCGACTACTTTTTCACGGAATGGAAAAACTGTTTCAAGAGGCTTGACCTCTCCAATTACTCCACCCCAAACCTCTCTAAAAATACCACCTTCAAACCCATCTTTGATAGAGACACTGTTAAAATTTGAGAGAGAGACACCAATTTCAAATACTAGTGGTAATAAAGTAAAAACTACAAAAACAATGATTCCAGGAATTAACCAGGGAAGTGCTTTCTTTGTGTCATTTCTTTCAACGGCTCTGTTTTCCGATTTTTTTAGTCGCATTCTAGAGAACCAACTGGAAATTGGAGATAGAATCGTTTTATTAAACCCTTCACCCGCTATGATACACAAAGGTGCGGTTAAGATGACGATATACTGAGCCCATTTCACAGGATAAATAAACAAAAAGGCAAGCGCAATGAATACCCAGATTGCGTATAGTGGTTGTTTCTTTATTTGACTTTTAAATCCAAGAATAGCAAATAATGTTATCAATGGATCAACGGCCACCAGAATAGAATTTGGCTGCCACAATTTTGGTGTTGAAAATAGGTATACCAAGGGCTGCCAAAAAGGATATCCTGCATTGGTGACTTCAGAGGCAGTTGAAGAATATGATGCATAATACAGGATTGTTTCTTGTAATCTCCCTAAAGGATTTGCCCAGAAATAAGGATTTGTTGCAAAAAATACCAAAATGGAGATCGCACCCCATCCTAAAATCGGCAAAATTGCTTTTTTAACTTCTTTCTTCTGAATTGCTAATATTAGCCAATCAACTAAAATCGCAATCCCAACAACACAATAGATATATTTTGATGCTGCAGTCAACCCAAGAAATAATCCAGCCAAAATTAGCCAGCCAAACGATTTATTCTTCCTTTTCTTCCATTCTATGTAAGCGAAGGCAGACAATAGACTTGTGAAAGCGGGTAATGCCTCGAGCATCACCTGACTTACATATTTAGTTGTAAATGCATGAATCGCAAGAAAAAACCCGCCAACAGGATCGACAAGTGCGACCAAAATAGCTGTTAATGTACCAAAAATCGCACTGGTTATTCTGGCATTGCGCAATAGATCCCGAGGAAGATACTGGTTTGGTCCAGCTGATGTTGGACGATCAGCGATTAAGGTTTTCTCTGGCAAAGGCAACAGGCTGATGCCAAAAACGATCTTCGCTAATGGAGGATGTTCTGGACGATAATTTGTCTCTGTTAATGAATCCCAATCGCCTGTTCTAAAAATGGTCGTGTACTGTTGAGCCGCGCGCAAGTAATCATCTTCATCATAATCCACGTTTAAAGTAGTCAAAGCATGCCATCGAATAAAACCAGCCAAAGCTGCAACGATGATAATGGCAAGAACCATTAACAGTTTTATTCCCTTTTTATTGTTCACCATACACCCATCCAAATGTTGTTGATTAATCAGTTTCTATTACGAATAAACTTATTGAATAGGGGGAAATAGTGTTAATCGGAATGTAGCCAGATATTTCTGAATTCTCAATAGTAAAAGAACTAGCAATAATATTTCCCAATAAACTTGTTAAGCGGTATTTCCCATCTTGTAAAAACGGTGATTCCCATGAGAGAGCACTATCCTCCAAGATAGATTTTGACAGATTAATTAGTACCAATATTGTTTCGTCGCCATCATTGCGCAGTGCAGCATAAGCACTCTTGTTTGACGTTTTGACAGCCAATAAATTACCATTTAACAATGCTGGGTGAGATTTACGCAAATCAATTAATGTCTTGTAAGTATTAAGTAAGGATTCAGGTAAGTCTTTTTGCTCATCGACATTAACAGTAGAAAAATTACTATCTGGCAGACGCCATGGTGTAGCACTGCTAAAGCCAGCATTGTCTTCAGCAGTCCATTGCATGGGTCGGCGAATATCCTCATCAGGTTTGGTTCCTAGCATGCCTATTTCTTCGCCATAATAAATAAATGGCGTGCCAGGAGAAGTGAGTAATAACGCAGCCGCCACTTTGGCTTTATCGACATTGCCATTAAGCACACTCATGATCCGGTTTTGATCATGATTGGTCAGAAATGTTGCAAAATTCCAATCTGGGGCATCATTTTCAATAAAACTGATTGCACTTGTCACGCCTGAATTGGATTCTCCTTTGGTACTATTAACAAAACCTTGGGCTATTTCAAAATTGAAGACCATGTCCATCTGGTCACCAGAGTACAAAGTGGTCATACGGGCATCGCTGCTGGCTACTTCACCAACTACATAAGTATCAGGGTTGATGTCCTTATAAAAGGTGTAAAACTGTTTGAACCAATCATGAGTTTGTTGGGTGTTTTCCACCTTTTCCCCTTCTTCAATCAAATGCTTGGCTGCGTCAATTCTAAAACCGTCCACCCCAACATCACTAATCCAATAATTAACCACCTTTTCCATTTGCTCAGTCACATCTGGATTTAAGTAATTGAGATCAGGCATGCAGTCACAAAAATATCCATAATATTGTTTTGCTGAAGGGCCAACTGTATTATCATGCCAATAATTACCTTTACCTGTTTCGGACCAAACATACCAATCATGATAATCAGATTCATCACTATTTCGTGCATCAATAAAAAATGGATGTTGACTTGATGTATGATTTAAAACCATATCAATAATGATCTTAATTCCACGCTTATGTGCTTCAGATAATAGGTTATTAAAATCCTCCATCGTCCCATATTCTGAATTGATGGCGTAATAATTCATCACATCGTACCCATGATAAGAAGGAGAAGGATGAATTGGCATAAGCCAAATTGCGTCAATTCCCAAATCAGTTTTGGTATCCGGATTTCCGTCATTCAAGTAATCAAGTTTTTCAGTAATTCCGTTGAGGTCACCAATTCCATCATCATCACTATCATAGAAACTTCTGACAAAGATTTCATAGAAAACAGCGGTTCTCCACCAGGGGGAGTCACTAACCGCAGCTTGTGTTGCCTCTGCAGTCTCGGAAATCGTTTTAGTTTGTATATATGGTGTTCCACAACTTACAATAAACACAAATGACAGAATTACAAGAAATAGAGAAGGTTTTTTCATAAAGCCCTTTTCATCAAAAAAGGCGGTCTTTCGACCGCCTTTTTATTTACCCTTTTACACCACCAGCCGTTAGACCGTTGACAATTTGTTTCTGAAGCAGAATGTAAACGATCGCAACAGGCAGGGCAACAATAATCGCCATAGCCGCAAAGCGGTTCCAAGGGATCGAATTTGCATATTGGCCAGTCATATTATAGAGTGTCATTGCAAGCGTGTAGTCGCCTGGTTGAGTAAGGAACAACCATGGCAAAACAAACTCTTGCCAATGACCGATAAAACCCAAGAAAAATGTAACAGCCATTTGAGGCGCAGCTAGAGGAATAACAATCCTAAAGAAAACCTGATTGGGATCTGCCCCATCTATGGCAGCCGCTTCTTCAAGTTCATGCGGAATCGTGTCAAGGTAACCCTTCAGATTCCAAACTGCAAAAGGCAGCGCTGTCGAAATCATTGCAATACCAACACCAATAAGTGAATCTCGTAAGTTGAAAAGAAGCTTGGCAGCCGTACCCGGATCACATGCAGTAAATGGTTGAATTATCATTGCGCCATCAGCACAAGTTTTTACTTGCAGACTATTCATCAGCAAAAATAAAGGAGTGACCAACCCCACTGCGGGCATTAAGAGTGGAATAAAAACCATCAGCATTAATATTTGCCTAAGTTTAAATTTAAACCGTGAGAATGCATAAGCTGCAGATATGGCAATTAGTAAGGCAGCCAATCCAACTAAAATTGATAGCAAAGCACTATTCTTAAGTAATTCAAGAAAAGTTACCGGATTTGCAGTAGGCCGATCAAGCACTTGTTGGTATGCAACAAGAGAAATTTCTTTTGGGAACAATTCAAGACTGGAAGGTCGGGTTGATTTTGAGCTAAATGACAATGTAATAATGTACATGATCGGAAACATGACCCCGATAGTAATCAACAAGCAAATTAGTTGAATTCCTAATTGTCTCCACAGAGGAAGCTTTTCACTTCCACCTTTGTTGCCAGAGGTATCCATGGTAAAGAATCGCACCAGAAAATTTTTCCGTTTAGGTTCTTGAGATACTGTTGTCATTTTATGACTCCGAATAACTTTCTGTGGCTTTGGTAATCCGATTTGTGATCAGGAAGATTGTGAGTGCCACAAAAAATATGATCACAGAAAATGCACCAGCCGCACCATAAAGTCTCAAATTCCTAACAAGGTCATAGGCGAAAGTAACCAAGATTTCTGTTGACCTCGCAGGACCGCCAGCGGTCATGAAAAACACAAAATTAAACAAATTGAACGATAAGGTGAAGCCATATACTGCCGCAGGAATCATCGCAGGACGTATTAATGGAACTGTAATGTTCCAAAACTGGAAACTTTTTGAAGCGCCATCTATTGAGGCTGCCTCATAGAGCTCTTTTGGAATACTTTGTAACGCCCCCGTTGCTACCAAAACCATAAACGGCCAACCCAGCCAAAAATTGGCAATCATCATGGCATAATAAGCGAGTGGTAATGGACCATTAGGCAACAACCATGGAATTGGCGGTTGATATTCAAACAGCCATCTGATTTTTACTGGATCTACATTTCCAAATAGTTGCGAAAAAAAGGTTAATGACTGATTCATTGCACCATATTGCTCGTCAAAAATATTTCGCCAAATTGTCGCAACTACAATTGGAGGAATTACAACAGGTAATACATAAATAGCCCGATAAATCTTTTTGAACCAAATACCATTAACATTTAAAAGAACAGCAATGAGTATACCTGCAGGAACATGCAACATCACGTTTGTTAGAGCCCACCATATGTTGTAAGTGAGAACTCTGAAGAAATCAAAATTTTGAACTGGCAAGCCGCCAGTGATAATATCAATATAGTTTTGTAAACCAATTTGGTTTAATTTTGGAGAATTCAAACCCAATAAAAGGTCTTTTGTTTGAAAATCTGTAAACGAAATAATCACCTGGTATATCAGTGGATAAAATGTAATTACACCTAAAACAATGAACGCAGGCAATAGATACAAATAGGGAAGAAATGATTTTTTAAAATTAAATTTGCGTTTTACAGGTACCGTAATCGTTGCCATCAGTCCCTCTTATATAGATATCCGGAACATTTTGTAATGTCAAAGCAAATGGAAGAAATTCCATTTGCTTTGACAACTTAAATCTAGCAAGAAGGAATCCCTTTCTTGCTAGAAACAACTAATTACTTATTTGCAGCTTCGGCACCAGCTTTTACCCAGGCGTCAGGAGTAATACCCTGTTCGTAGACTTGGTCAGTACCGCAGAAGTTGGACCAGTAAAGGCCTAACTGGGGAACCTGTGGGCGAATTGTAGCGCCAGCATTGAAAGCGTCAACAAGGCCCTGAATCAGGGGATCTGAAATGGTGATATCGGTGAGCACAGGAACATGACCCGCTTCATTCATCATCACGGTTTGAGATTTTTCATTGGTCAAATAGAGAGCGACCTTTAAAGCAGCTTCTTGATTGGAGCTATTCGGGTTGAAATAGAAACCATCAACACCAAGCATGGGTTTGGCAGCGCCAGCAGGGCCAGCGGGTAATGGTGCAATACCCAATTTGTCACCCAAAGCAGTTTTGTAATCGCCCATTGCCCAGTTACCATTCACGATCGCAACAGCTTTTCCTTCAGAGAAGGGAGCTAAACCATCAGAATCAGTTTTGGTCCAGGAATTGGTCTTGGAGATTTGATACAGATCATTTAACCAAGTCATAGCATCTACAACACCGGTACCTTGATCAGCAACAACTTTCCAATCGGCGTCAAAAATTTCGCCGCCAAAAGCACTAAAGAAACCATAGTTGTGGTAGCAGCCATAAGCAAAGGCTACTTCGGTTCCGTCCTGCATCAACGCGAGCAATTCATCAGTTGTGGCGGGCGGGGTTGGTAGAAGTTCTTTGTTGTACCAAAGGGTAACAGCTTTGAGAGTTTCAGGAATACCATAAAGTTTTCCATCAAGGCTCATACCGTCGATTCCCAATTGATTTATTCCATCCAATTGACCTGCAGCAAGGTCGGTGATATCGGCTAATAAGCCGGCACGAGCATCATCGCCAAGGCTGTCATTGGGGGCAATGAACATATCTGGTCCACCACCGGCAGCAACATCGGTTCGATATTTGTTGTAAATATCATTAAAGGGAACTTGCAAGACATTGATAGTGATTTCGGGCATATCAATAGCTGCCTGCTCAAGGTTTTTAGCCAAAGCTAACTCTTCAGCAGATCCAGTACCATAAGCGTGCCAGAAGGTTACTTCAACAGGGGCCATGGCTTCGGTAGCCATAGGCGCTTCAGTTGCATCTGCAACAGGTGCTTCAGTAGCAACGGGGGCTGCGGTTGGAGTGGCGCATGCAGTCAGGATGAACGCCAAAACCAAAATCATAGTAAATACGGGCATTAACTTCTTAGTCATTTCTCTCTCCTTTTTACAAGTTAACCAAAAAACAAGATTGTTCAAAATTCACAACATAAAAATTGATCCGAAACACCTCCTTTATCATTTCACATAGTAGCATTAAGCTGTTTCCCTTTCAATAACCTTCAGTGGCAACCTTATATGTTGAATTGGTTGAGAAGATTCTGTCAGGCGCGATAAAAGCAAATTCGTGGCTATTTTTCCAGATTCATCTAATGGTTGATGTACAGTGGTTAAACCAAATGAATCCGCCACGTCGATATCGTCAAATCCAACAATCGCGATGTCTTCAGGCACTCGCAAACCGAGAATTCTGGCTTGCTTGATTAATGCGATTGCCTGAAGATCAGTTGCAGCAAAAAAAGCAAGAGGTAAACCATGCTTTACCAGGTTTTTTAAAACTATTCCAGGATCAAATGCATATTCGTTGATGAAATCATCCGGCAGTTTAATATTATGCTCAATAAGGGCTTTTTGATAACCTTCCATTCTCTTGGCTATAGGATCGTGTCCAAATTCAGGCTTAATCTGCCCGCCAATGAAAGCTATCTTTTTATACCCTTTTTTGACCAAATACTTGGTTGCCATATACCCACCTGAAACGTCATCAATTTCAACAGTCGAAAAATGAGAATGGTAATATTCAATCAAAACGGTTTCAAGATCATTACTTAATAACCTTTGAGCAATGGTATTGTCAAAAGTTTGCGAGACGATGATTAAACCATCAAGCGTTGAGCGCAATGGTAGCGTTTCTAAGTAGCTGGTCTCTTGAGACCGTGAGTTTACCGGATAAATCACCAATTCATATTCATTCTTACTTAATACCTCTGCAATGCCTCGCAGACGTTGAACAAAAGAGGGTGTGGTAAAAAATGGAATTAGTACCCCAATGCGTCTTGTATCCATGAAGGCTCGCGCACGAGATTCAGCTTTTGGGACGTAACCCAAGTCATCAATGGCATTCATAACCATTGACCTGGTTTCTTCTTTTACACGTAGGGGGAAATTTAATACTCGAGATACAGTCGCTATACTGACGCCTGCTTGTTGAGCCACGTTGTAAATTGTTGCTTTTGAACTGGACATATTATCCGTTTCTTTGTAACAACTTTACTGAAAGCTCTTACATTATAAAGATTTAATTATTGAAAGTCAACCCCTTATGTAAATTTCATGTTAAATTTGAAGAAATTTCATATTCCATTTTTCACGGGTTTTTGTTTTATAATTTTTACATGCTTTCACAATCTGAAAACACAGGGCGCAATCCAAATGGTCAATGGCGGCTTATAAAATCGCCACCCTCATCTGCTGCTTTCAATATGTCTCTTGATGAGGCATTACTTATTTCAACGGCGCAGAAACACGCTCTACCAACCTTGCGCCTGTATTCCTGGATGGTACCATCTATATCGCTAGGGTACGCCCAA
Source organism: uncultured Anaerolineaceae bacterium (assembly GCA_927443345.1). Lineage (GTDB taxonomy): Bacteria > Chloroflexota > Anaerolineae > Anaerolineales > Anaerolineaceae > UBA6107. The sequence continues at coordinate 115,355 of CAKMKJ010000002.1, forward strand.
CCCTCTTTGGATGTTGATCAGCAGGAATTGTCAAATCATGCCTGGCAATTAGTACGCAGACCAACAGGTGGTAAAGCAATTTTGCACACCGACGAACTGACTTATTCCATATCCGCACCACTTGATGAACCTTTGGTGTTGGGTTCGCTGCTAGAAAGTTATCAACGCATCTCACTTGGGTTGCAAAAAGCGCTTCAACAATTAGGGTTACAAACGATAGCTGAAAACAAATCCGATTTACCCGACGAACATTCCAGGAAGGAACCCGTATGTTTTCAAACACCTTCCAATTATGAAATCACCTGGAAAAATAAAAAGTTGATCGGCTCTGCCCAAGCCAGAAAACATAGCGGTGTACTTCAACACGGCTCGCTTCCACTCAGCGGAGACCTTTCAAGAATTACTCAAGTTCTTGCGTATCCCTCTCAAATGGATCGTGATACTGCAGCACAGAAAACCCTGGCACGAGCCACAACACTTGAAGCCGCAACCGGAAAGATATTCACCTGGGATGAGGCGGCCGATGCTATTATCCGTAGTTTTTCTGCAGAATTTGGGATTACCTTTCTCGAAAGCCTTCCGACTCAAGAAGAAATGGATATAACAAGCAATTTAGTTCAGTCCAAATACGACTCACATTCTTGGAATTATCGTATTTAGACTACGTAATAATCAATACAAAGGGGTCAGTCACAAATCTCTCCTCAAATCTATGGAAAGCTAATTTGGTATAAAACTTGCTATGATAAAAAAGAGTATAAAAATGTTGATTAAACTTCTATTTTGGATGATTATTGCTTTCGTGGCTGCTTTTGGGTTGCCCCGCTTGCTCACTGAAATTCTAAGTATAGGCAAAATCAAAACAGTTGATTCATCCATAACAACGCGTGTTGCAATCGTTTTTGGTGCAGGTTTACAACGGGATGGCACCCCGTCACCAGTTTTGCAAGATCGTGTGAAGTCGGCGGTTCAACTATATCAAGCAGGAAAGGTCGAAAAGCTTCTTATGAGCGGTGACAATCGGTTTGTCGATTACAACGAACCTGGTGCGATGCAAGTATTCGCCATCACTCTTGGTGTTCCGCAAGAAGATATAGTGCTCGATTACGCGGGACGAAGAACATACGACACTTGTTATCGCGCTCTCCATATCTTTGGCGTAAAAGAAGCAATATTGGTGACCCAAAGTTTTCACCTGCCGCGGGCACTTTTTACTTGCAATGGTATCGGTTTGAAGTCCACCGGTTTAGCTGCTAACCTGCAGTATTACCGTAAATACTCCAGATTGATATGGAATACTCGAGAACTAGCCGCTACCACAGTGGCGTTGTGGCAGGTCTGGTTCAGCCATCCCCTGCCTGTTATGGGTGATCCAGAACCTATTTTCCCCAGTGAGAATTAATACCAATGAAAACTCGTGAAGAAGCGCTCGCCATTGTTCATCAATATATCAAGAATCCACAGTTAGTGAAACACATGCTGTGTGTCGAAGCTGCCATGCGCTTTTACGCCCGAAAATTAAACCAGCCAGAAGATCTATGGGGCATTACAGGCATCTTGCACGATTTTGATTGGGAAATTCACCCCACCTATCAAGAACATCCTCTGGCAGGGGCTCCCATACTGCGCGAGTTGGGTGTTGAAGAAGAAATAGTGCAGGCCATTCTTAGTCACGGAGATCATCTTAAACTTCCACGTGAAACCCTGCTTCAAAAAGGGTTGTATGCCTGCGATGAAATTACCGGATTGATCACGGCTGTGGCTTTGGTGAGACCTTCCAAATCACTTTACGATCTTGAAGCCAGTTCTGTCAAGAAGAAATGGAAAGATAAGGCTTTTGCAGCAGGCGCCAACCGTGATGAGATTGAACATGGAGCGGCTGAATTTGGAGTTCCGTTATGGGAACATTGTACGAATGTAATTCTCGCCATGCGCGAGATTGCCAATACACTTGATCTCGAAGGTTCTTTAACCGCCAACTAATCGAGTGACGCACTAAACCGGAGGATGATAGATGGCACTTCAAGGAAAAGGCACCTGGATATGGAAAATACCCCAATGTGAAGGTGGAAATGCACAATCAATCGCTAATGTCGCCAAAGATTGCGGATTTTCTCATGTTCTTATTAAAATCGCAGATAGTTCTTACCCCTACAATGTGAACAAGACCACCGGCGCCGATTTGATCCCTCCTGTGGTGGATGCTTTGCGCGCTAAAGGCATTCTGGTATGGGGATGGCATTATGTCTATGGCTACAACCCCAGTGGTGAGGCTGCTATTGCAATTTCGCAAAGCAAGAAATACAACCTTGATGGCTACGTCGTAGATGCCGAGATTGAGTATAAACAACCAGGAAGAGACGCTGTTGCCCGTTCCTTCATGACTCAAGTGCGTAACGGCCTTCCAAACACTCCGATTGCGCTTAGTACATTCCGCTGGCCTTCATACCATGGCACCTTTCCATATGCTACTTTCATGCAATATTGTGATTACAGCATGCCACAGGTTTATTGGATAAAAGCACGTAATCCTGTCTATGATCTCACTAGATCGTTTAATGAATTCAAAGCCATCAATTCATCAAAACCAGTGATCCCAACCGGAGCAGCATTCCGTGAATCAGGTTGGCAGCCAACCCCTGCTGAAGTCAAAGATTTTCTCGATTGTGCCAAATCTTTAGGCTGCACCGCTGCCAATATCTACTCATGGGATGATTCCCGCACAGTTTTGCCTGATGTTTGGAATCAGGTTGCCAATTATTCCTGGCCTGCGCCAAGTCAACCCGTCCAACCGAGCAACGATATTCTCGATAAATTTTTTGTAATGCTTAATACTGTTACCTATGACAAAGTTCTGGATCTTTACACAGATGATGCAGTACATGTGTCTTCAGAAAAAACCATCCAGGGTAAAGAAAATATTCGTATTTTTTATGGTCAATTACTAGCCAATAATTTGCCTTCCGGCAACTTCAAGATCACCGGTCAAACCAACAAAGGTGAAACGCGGCATTTCACCTGGACATGCACTTCAAACCGTGGAAAAGTTTATGACGGCAGCGACACCATCGGCATCAAGGATGGAAAAATCGCCTATCACTATACGCACTTCACGCTATCATAAAAGACTTTTTTGCACCAGCTTGTCGGTTCCAACAGGCAAGGCCACGTTGTCAAGGATTGCAACCAAACCTTGCACTTCATCGCCTGGTTTCAACTCAACCACTACTTTACCGCTGGTCGCCCTTTTTCCGGTTGGAATTTCATCCAGCCGGATAATTTTTGCGGCTGCCTTTTTCAAATGTAATGCTATTTGCGTGTTCTTTTTGCCAATGGTCAAACCGACCATGCCGCAATCAGGTTTAATTTTGCAGGTATTGACCCCTTGCCCATACCGTCCCTGAATTGGAAATTCCTTCTCATCCATACGCCAGCCTTTTCCATCAGAAGAAACGGCAAATAATTCAAGTCCTTTGGTTATTTCGACCATCCCTGCAACTTGATCGCCAGCCGCCAATTTCAATGCATTCACGCCAGCAGCGACAAGCCCCATAACACGTACCTCATCCCCTTCAAAACGGATTGACATACCATGATTGGTTAGGATTAAGTATTGTGTTTCATTTTCATTCAACATCGCCCAACCCAATTCGTCTCCTTCGTTAACCTTGCATAATACAAAAGTATCGGAGGATGGACCGGGAAGTTCAGACACCAGTGATTTTTTGATCATTCCTTGTTTGGTCAAAGTGGTGACACACAAAGATTCAGAATGTTTTTGATCATGACTGAGACAGAATAATGCAACTGGTGAGTCGCCCTCTTTAAACGAGCAAACCCGATGAATATCACTCGCATTTTCAAAATCTTCAACCAAATGCAAAGATTGCACAGCCACACAGGCACACTTGCCCGACTTTGATACCATATACAAATTCTGATGAGAATCCGTTTTTAGCAGCAAAACGGGGGCTTCACGGCCACCCATTCTGGGAGGATTCTTTTCAGCAGTCTTGCCGATCTTACCCTCTTTGGATATGGCAATCCAAACATTCTCAACCGGGGTAACTTCTTTAACCGTCAAGAGATCAGCAGCGACCTTGCCCTGTTTGAGAAGTACAATTTGTGTTTTACGGCTGTCACCATATTTTGTTTTAATTTCAGCCAATTCAGCGATAATCGCCTGGCGACGTTTGGTTTCAGATTTGAGTAATGATTGTAGTTCTTTTACCAAATCAAGCAGGTCTTTGTATTCCTGCTCGATTTTCTTTCGCTCCAAAGATGCAAGCCTCTTAAGCGGCATATCCAGAATAGCTTGCGCCTGCAAAATACTCAGCTTGAATTTCTTCATCAATTTTTCGCGGGCTTGATCCGTATCCGCAGCAGAACGGATCAAAGCGATCACTTCATCCAGAAACTTGATGGCAATCCGCAATCCTTCGAGGATGTGGATTCGATCTTCTGCCTTCTTTAGATCATATTCACTTCGACGTTTAATGATTTCAAGTCGATGTTCGACAAAGACTTTCAAGGCTTGTTTGAGTGAAAGCAGTTTTGGTTCACCATTAACTAGTGCCAGCAGGTTGATGCTGTAAGTTACTTGCAAAGGCGTACGTTTATATAAGGCTCGTAAAGTTTTATCTGCATCTGCAGCCTTGTTTAACTCGATAACAATACGCATACCATGCCGGTCTGACTCGTCTCGTAAATCTGATACACCCTCAAGATCACCTTCACGTGCAAGCTCTGCGATGCGCTCAATCAGGCTGGATTTATTGGTCATATAAGGCAGTTCTGTGACAATGATGCGACTTTTGCCGCGCGCCATTTCTTCCAGATTCAAACGGCCGCGCAGGGTGATCCTGCCTTTTCCTGTAGCATATGTAGCTTGCAGCTCATTTAGCTCATGCTCTTGCAGAATAATGCCGCCAGTGGGAAAATCAGGCCCCTTGATAAACTTCATCAAGTCGCCAACGGTAATCTCATCCAATTTTTGCCAGTGTTCAAGCATGTAATTTATGGCATCTATCGTTTCAGACAGATTGTGTGGTGGAATACTGGTTGCCATACCCACAGCAATACCTGTGGCACCGTTCACCAGCATATTGGGGATGGCCGACGGAAGAACACTTGGTTCGCTTAATGTGTCGTCAAAATTTCGATCATAATTTACGGTGTTCCTATCAAGCTGGTTGAGTAATTCGAGCGCAAAAGGCGTAATTCGCGCTTCGGTATAACGCATGGCAGCCGGGGGGTCGCCATCCACACTGCCAAAGTTACCTTGTCCATCGATTAGCTCATAACGCATCGAGAAATCTTGCGCCAGGCGTGCCATAGATTCATAAACCGCTTGGTCACCATGGGGGTGATACTTGCCAAGAACTTCACCCACGATCCTGGCGGATTTTTTATAAGCCGAATCAGGACGAATTCCCATATCATACATTGCATACAGCAGTCTACGCTGCACAGGTTTTAGTCCGTCTCTCGCGTCAGGTAGTGCACGTGAAACGATTACGCTCATGGCGTAATCAAGATAAGATTGCTGCATCTCGTGATCGATATCGACTCTTTTAACCAGTCCAAGTTCCATAGATGACTCCGTTCAAGACAATGAATTTCAGCATAAGTTTACCCCACACTGCATGAAATAGTGAGTAATTTAAGAGGTTACAAAAGAACCCCGAGAAGTCTCGGGGTTCTAAAATTGTGTTAATTATTCTATTCGGCTAACGGTTCAATAGGTGCCGCACCGTCGAGGTCAACAACTTCTTCAACCACCGCAGCTTTATCTCCCGGCAAAGTAAATCGGCCATGCACAAAACCCGTTCCTGCAGGGATGAGCTTGCCAATGATCACGTTTTCTTTTAGTCCGAACAGCGGATCTTCCGTAGACGCAATAGCGGCTCCAGCCAACACCTTGATGGTGTGTTGGAAGGATGCTGCAGACAAGAAGGAATCAGTACTCAACGAAGCCTTGGTCACACCTAACAGGATTTCAACAAATCTTGCAGGTTGCTTGCCTTCAGCGATAAGTTTCTCGTTGGTGGCTTTGATTTCAAGGCGGTCAATCACATCCATGGGCAGGTAATGTGAATCACCTGGTCGAATGACCTGCACTTTTCCAACCATCTTGCGGATGATCACTTCAAAATGTTTGTCATTGATGTTCTGGCCCTGGGCACGATACACTTTTTGTACTTCAGTCATTAAATAGATCTGGGCAGCTTCACGGCCTTTGATCTTCAAGATGGTATGTGGATTGATGGAACCTTCAGTTAAAGGCTCGCCAGCTTCCACTGATTGTCCATCACGGATGATTAGGCGTGAGGTGCTCGGAATTTCATATTCTTCACTTTCACGCTGTTCATAAGAAACGATCACTTTACGTTTTTCAACACGTACACGACCGTTATGTTGTGCAGTGATTTGTGCTTCACCGAAATCGGCGATCACATCTCCCATGGCGACATTGGTCTCGTCTTTGGCGAGAATGTTCCAATCACCTGGCACTTCATATTCATCAGAGACCATTTCACTGTGTTCGACTCTGACTATCCGTTGATCAGTGGTGCGTTCTGTTTGAAGCAAGCTGGCAACACCAGCAATGCTTGAGACCACCGCTTCACCTTTGGGCATACGGCGGGCTTCAAACAACTCTTCAACACGGGGCAGACCGGTTGTGATATCTCCACCGGAGGCAACACCACCCGTGTGGAAGGTACGCAGGGTCAACTGTGTGCCAGGCTCACCGATAGATTGAGCAGCCACGACACCGACAGCAGAACCGAGTACAACCAATTCACCACGGCCTAAATCCATACCATAACATTTGGCGCAAATACCGTGAATAAGTGAGCAGGTCATGGCTGAGCGGACATAAACCTTGTCAACGCCAGCAGCCATTACCTTGCGAACCATTTCATGATCAAATAATTGATCGCGTTCACCAATCACTTCACCAGTTTTCGGATCAACGACTCGCGCAGCAATTGAACGTCCAAAAAGGCGCTCGCCGAGGTTCTGACCTGCAACATCATCTTCCTTACGAATCCAGATGCCATCTTCAGTGCCGCAGTCAACCTCATTGATAATAATGTCTTGTGCAATATCAACGAGACGGCGAGTCAGGTAACCTGCATCTGCAGTACGCAGAGCGGTATCAGCCAGACCTTTACGGGCACCATGAGTCGAGATGAAGTATTCGAGAGCCGTTAAACCTTCGCGGAAGTTTGAGGTGATCGGCAAACGGATAATACGTCCGGAGGGATCAGCCATCAAACCGCGCATACCAGCCAACTGGGCAATTGGTCCGAATCCACCTTTGGTGGCTCCGGAGTTGGCCATGGTTGACAGGTTTCCATTGGGATCCATGTGCTTGCGCACAGAATCACCAACTTCTTTGGTAGTATCTTGCCAAACTTTGATGACCTGTTCATTACGTTCTTGTTCGGTCAACAGACCACGGCGATAGCCCTTGTTAATCTGGTCCACTTCAGATTGTGAAGCAGCCAGGATGGCAGCTTTTTCTTCTGGGACTGAAATATCAGCCACAGCGATGGTAATACCAGATTTCATGGCATATTGGAAACCAATATCCTTGATATTATCTGCAACTTCAGTAGTCACTGATTCACCGCAGATGTCATAAACATCAGCGATTAAGTTTTTTATACTTGTTTTTTCAAGTACACGGTTGTCAAACTGAACTTCCGGTGGCAAAATGCGGTTGAACAATACACGGCCAACCGTCGTTTTAATCATACGGGTTTCAGGTTTTTCAAGACGCACATGGTCATCAGAATACCATGTAAATAGTTTGACATTGACATCGGTATGCAGTTCAATCTGCTCTAATTGATAGGCCAAATCTACTTCATCGATATCTGCAAAAGCGCGTCCGTCGCCTTTATGATTACGATTGTCTTCCATGGTCATATAATAAACACCCAAAACCATATCTTTACCTGGGCTAATGATAGGCTCTCCATCGGCGGGTTTCAACAGGTTCTTGGAAGAAAGCATCAAAGTACGTGCTTCACGCACTGCTTTTTCTGATAGAGGCACATGCACAGCCATCTGATCGCCATCGAAGTCAGCATTGAAAGCGGTAGTAACCAATGGATGCAATTGAATGGCGCTGCCTTCGATCAGGATAGGCTCAAAAGCCTGGATACCCAAACGGTGAAGGGTTGGTGCACGGTTCAACAGAACGGGTCTCTCCTTGATAACTTCTTCAAGGACTTCGTAAACTTCAGGGCGGTTGCGTTCAATGAAGCGGCGAGCGCCTTTGACGTTGGCTGCATAGCTGTGAGCGACCAGGCGTGATATCACGAAGGGTCTGAAAAGTTCCAGAGCCATCGATTTCGGTAAACCGCATTGATATAGTTTCAACTGGGGACCAACCACGATTACAGAACGGCCTGAGTAATCAACACGTTTACCCAACAGGTTACGACGGAAGCGGCCTTTCTTGCCTTTGAGCATATCGCTCAAAGATTTTAGCTCGCGGCGTCCACGGCGAGAAAGTGCCTTACCGCGCTGTGAGTTGTCAATCAGAGAGTCAACAGCTTCCTGGAGCATACGTTTTTCATTGCGGACGATTACATCCGGTGCACCAAGTTCCAACAGTCTTTTCAGACGGTTGTTGCGGTTGATCACACGGCGATAAAGGTCGTTCATGTCAGAAGTCGCGAAACGTCCGCCATCCAACGGAACCATCGGGCGTAAATCAGGAGGAATAACCGGTAAAACGGTTAAGATCATCCACTCGGGCCGATTGCCCGATCGGCGGAAGGATTCAACCACTTTCAAACGAGTGGTGGCTTTTTTTCGTTTCTGTTTGCTTTTTGAGGTCCGAACTTCTGTCCACAAGTCAGCAGAAAGTTTTTCGAGGTCAAGCCGGCGCAGCACATCATAGAATGCTTCTGCACCCATATCAGCCCTGAAAACTTGTCCCCAGCGGGATTTCAGCTCGCGGTAGCGGCTTTCGGTTAAAAAGGTAAACGGATGAAGCTCTTGCAGTTCATCACGTAAATGTGAATTCTGGTCTTGTGAAACGCTGGAAGAATCTTCAAGTGAATTACGCAGGGTTTCCATCACTTCATCGGCTTCAGCTTTGATGGTTTCAATGCTCATCTTGATTTGTTCAAGATCGCGCTGCAATTCCTTCTTGAATTCACTTTCAATCTCTTCAAGACTTTCTTTGACCGCTTTTTGCACGCTAGAAATATGCTTAGAATTGACGGTGTCGCCAATATCTGCAATCATTACATCAGCAGCAGTGAAATCAATTTTTTTCTTCAAGACCTGACCCATTTTCTCGGTCAGCATCTTTTCGAGAGCTTGTCCTTCTTGAATAACAGGTTCGAGGCGTGAAGCTGTTAGTTCGTCAGCCTTAGACTCGATATCAGCCTTTTTCTGCATGAATTCTGCGATTTTCTTATCGCGGCCTGTTTTTACATCCAAAATTTTGGTGTTAATTGAGCTCGCCTGTGCACGTTCAGTGTCATTAATTTCGTCTTCAAGTCGTTTCAATGCCTTTTGACGGGCATCGTCATCAACGAATGTGACGATATATTGAGCGAAATACAAAACGCGATCTAGGTTACGGCGAGAGATATCCAGCAGCAAACCGAGATATGAAGGGATACGGCGCGTGTACCAGATGTGGGCCACAGGCGTGGCCAAATCGATGTGCCCCATGCGCTCACGGCGAACCGAAGCTCGGGTAACTTCTACACCGCACTTATCACAGATAATGCCTTTGTAACGTGGATTCTTGTATTTGCCGCAGTAACATTGATAATCACGTGAGGGGCCAAAAATGGCTTCACAGAACAATCCGTCCTTTTCAGGGCGCAAACGGCGATAATTGATGGTCTCTGGCTTCAAGACCTCCCCATACGACCAACTTCTGATGGTCTCAGGTGATGCGAGGTTAATCCTTAGAGCTACTAAACTTTTTGTTTCCACTAAACGCCTCCTGTTGGGAATCCTGGAGCTATTAAAACGCGTAGCAGCGCACGGACTATTGTTCTTGCGCTGGTTAACTGAGGTGGGTGCAGTCTATAAAAATCATGCAACCAAAAATTATACCACTTTTTTCGGGAAATCAACGGGCAATTTCTTTTTCCGGTTTATCAATTTGAGTGATCGGCACTTGCAAGAAGAAGGTACTCCCCTTACCCAATGTGCTGACAGCCCACACCTTTCCATGGTGCCGCTCAGCAATGGATTTTACAATGGATAAACCTAAACCAGAACCTTTAAGCCCGCCACTATCTTTACTGCCATTACGGCTAAGCTTGTCAAAGATCTTGTCGATATCCAACGGTGCAATCCCTGGTCCATGATCTTGAATCTCAAAAACCACATTCTCAGGGTTGACTTGCAATCTCAATGCAATCTTTCCGCCTAACGGAGAGAACTTGATGGCATTATCCAACAGATTATAGAGTGCTTGCTGAAGAAGAGCTTTATCTGCATCAATTTCAAGGCTTTGAGCTATTGTCAGTTCTCGCATGATTTGAACCTTGCGCTGGGTTGCCAGTGGCTGCAGCACCTTCATCACTTCGTCAAACAACTCCATAGGTGCTATCTTCTCAAGTTGCAGAACGCTGCCTGATTCAATTCTTCCGAGATCAAGCAGTTTATCCACCATTTGATCAATAACATCCAGATCATTGATCATTTTGTTGGCATATTCCTTTTGCTGTTCATTCAGTTCGCCCACCATTTGCAGCATGGTGGCATATCCGCGCACAATACCCATGGGGGCGCGCAGGTCATGGCTGACGGTTGCCACAAAATCAGATTTCATCTTTTCCATATCGCGGAATTCGGTGATATCCCGCAGCACACACACGGTACCCACCATGGCATTTTCCACTTTCACAGGTGAAACCGAAATCTCAAATATTTTTCCATCGATTGATATCTCACCGGTTTTATTGACCTTGTCACGGTTTCCATTCAAGAAATCAATGAATTCAACGGATTTAATCCCTGCAACAATATGTTCACCCTCGCCACTGGTTTCGATCAACCCAACAACGTTCTCGGCTGCCTCATTAGCCATTAGCAAACGACCCGATTCACCAACCACCAAGACCGGTTCCGGCGTTGACGATAATACCGATTCAAGCCGTTTCTTTCCAACTTCCGCATTCATAAATAAAGATGAATTCGAAATTGCCAACACGGCTTGCCCGGCAATGGTATTTAAGAAGTGAATTTCTTCATCGTAGAAACGGTGTGGTTCTGCATATGCAATCCACAACATGCCGTAGTCTGTGGCATCATCTGCAAGCGTCATTGCCACCACCGCCGATGGGGTGGGTCCCTTTATACTGCCGATTCGTCTGATCCTTGGTTTGGATGGGATGACCAACACTTTATCGGTTCCCATTTGATCTATTAGTAACTTATCCAATTCGGAGTATTCATCGGCTTCAGCACCGGCAGAAAAACTAATAGTCTCTTCATCAAAACCAAAACTGTACCCATTTCTTAGAATCAATCGGGCTGAATCTGCGCCATACGAAAGACAGGCTTTGAGTAAATGTGCTGAGGTTTTTCCAATTTCAAAATTAGATGCTACTCCCTTTGAAACGTCCAAAAGTACATCCAATTCATCCAATCGGGATTTTAAACTGGTACGCATTTGTTCAAAAGCCGCACTTAACCTGCCGACTTCATCCACCCCATTGATGGCAATTTTTTGATCCAGACTGCCTTTTGAGATTTCATCTGCCTGATTTGCCAACTGCACCAGCGATTTTGCCAGTGAGCCAACCATAAAGCGCAGCAGCATATAAGCACCAATGGATATGAGAATTGAAATAGCCAAAAGCGGAATTGCTATTTGCAAAGACAGATCTTGCGTCGTACTGGCTGGCAATGAGAGCAGTATCTTCCAATCTTTGGCCTCTGAAATTGAGGCATATACCATTCGGCGTGTACCGGTGCCGCTGGTGTCTTCAAAATACTCAGAATTCTCTGGCACTCTTCCTTGATAGGTCGTCAAGATCAGGCTTGGGTTTGAATCGTAAAGAATTCGGTTCTGACCATCCAGAATCACGCCTTCTCCACCTGCGTTATGTATCTCTTGCAACGCAAGTAAAGCGGGTTGTGAAAACAAATTCACGCCTAAGTTGGTGCGTGCAGAAATGACCCCTTTAGCCAGTCCGTATTCATCCGGGATGGCAGCAATATAGGCGACCTGGGCTGAGTTGTCACCTTCAACGGGTGCAATGACATAACTTTGGATTAGCACTCCATTTAAAGCCAGTTGAACACCAGCGATTTCTTCTGGTGTAAGCACATATTGATTGATATCCTTTACAGGATACCCAGTCAGCGGTGCCCCCGTCAGGTCAAACAAATAAAACTGGGTGAAAAAGGGGATGGAACGCATTTTTTCTTTAAGAAATGCATGAGCGGTTTCTGGTAAATCCATGGGGATATGACTGTCCACCATATCCAACAATAATCCCTGACCGGTATCAATTAACGAGGGAATGTTTTCAGCGGCAATTTCAGCCGTACTCTTCAACCGGCTTTCAAGCATTTTCTCGGCTGCTTTTCCGGCAACGATCCAGTCAGCAATTGCCAGTGTGAGCAGCAGCACAAAAATGATAGGCAGGGCAATGTAAAATACTTTTTCTTGCAAGCCAGTTTCATAAGGTGATGGCACAAATGACTTTTGTTTAATCCAATATTTCGACTTGGTTACCAGTGCCAGATCAAGCACAAAACCGGCAAAAATTATTTGAACTGCATTGACCAGCATCAACATCCAGGATTGGGTAAAAGCATAATCCAGGCGGGCAGCAAGTGAACCATTGGTGCCAAAAAATGTTGTCAACAAATAAACTGGAACAGAAATAAATGCCACTGCAACTGCCGCACCGATTGGCCGCCGCAGCCATTGGAAAATGCGTGAACGATAATTTTGTCTAAACGCATACGAGATCAACAACGCCAGCGATGCTGTTTCAAGCGGTGTAAAGAGATTGTGTGTGTTCCATAAAGCGGTAACCAGACCGGTCGCAAACCCAATCGCCACGGCCGGCCAAAAACCCAAAATACCAGCAGCCAGCATCCATGGGATGGCGCTGAAAATCATAATTACCGGCGAGGATGATTCTCGGGTAATGTTTGGCAGTGGTAAACTGGATTGCCAGGGGAGTTTAATTCCAAAGAAAAGCGGCAATAATAGTGAAAACGCCAGGATCACTAAAAATACAGTCCAAAACTTTTTTGAACTGATGATTTGAATCTTTTTTCGCAAACCCCAAAAGAGCACTGCAGCCAACCCAAACCAACCCAACCATCCGATCAGGTGGTAAGGCAAATCAATGTATGGAGAAGTATCAAGCAGCGTCGCAGTGACCATATTGTTTTGGTTTCGAACTTATCACCTTTACTATTGATTCATCTTTGCTTCATTATTGAATTTCTTCCAGGCGGAGCGGTAAAGCAGCCTATTCTGTTGTTTGCTTTGTGTAGAATCTACCTTGTTTAGCCAGGCAGCCTCAAAATCTTGTGCTATCTTAAAATATTTCTCCGAAATGGTTTTTCGTTTATTTGTAGAACCTGCCAGATTTTCAGATACTTCTTGCATCATTTGTTCTTCAAATTTCACCTGGTCTGGTCTGATCAGGGGTAACCGCGTGGGATAATCTTCCAATATCGCGCGATGGATGGCCTCATGACGCCAGTAAAGTGTACTCTCATCATAAGTCCCCCGCGGACGCTCTCCATGGTCAGGAAGACCACAGTCCAACCATACAGGCTTGAACAATGAAGTACAGGGCGCGGAGGTGCCGGTCACCCAATGAACAGTATCGCTGCGATCTAGTGACGAGACCATTGAGCCTGTGCTTTGACTTCCGCGAATCGGTCCCCAGCCCGCATGCATACACACATCTGCGCCGGTAATCCCCTTATCTGGTGACCAGACTGGATTATCTTTCTCATCATGGTGTCTGAGTATTGACATCATCATGGCCGGGGTGATTTCACCCTTTTGAGATTTCAACTGTTCGGTTGTGCAGTGCTGACGTTTATGAGCATCGCTAAAGAGTGTATAGACCGGTTCCGAATAACATTTACTGAAACTGAAGTGCGCTTTTTCGCTGCACCAGCCCTTATCAATCGCATGCTGAACCAGATTGGCAGAGGCCATATCCCACTCACCACCGATCGTAATGGCGTTTGATATGGATCGTACATCTTTAACTTTTTCTGCAGCCCACTCTTTGGCTGAGGTTTCTAACACCCAGGCTTCATCAGGGTCGCAGATCAAAAAACTATTATGGTAAAACAACTTATGGGCAAATCCGCAGTTGCCACTTTGTCCATGTCTCTCAAGCAACTCAATAATGGTGTCCAGCGCTTCACGGGCAGTTTTGGAACGCTCCAAAGCCAGGCGCAGAAAATCCATACCAATCAAACCAGGTTCTTTACCGTATGGATCACGCGTAAAAACTGCCTCATTGCCAATCGTGACACCAAATTCATTTGCCCCCATTTCGGCGCCCCATATCCAAAATGGTTTGGCCAGCAACACCTGATAAGTTTCATCCACTTGAGGGATCTCGATGTAGGTGCATTTCATCATTTCACCGGATTGATGTTGAGCCCGTGGAATGATTACCAGTTCATGAGCTTCGTTTGGTTCGCGGTCTGAGTTCTTGGCAAATAGAACCTTGCCATCTAGTGTTGAGTTACCGAGCGCAACAATGGTATCGCACATAGACACTCCAGAAGTACAATGATTCAAGGCAATAGTCATTTACAACTATTATCACATATTCTAATTATGCAACATTTTTGGACTTATGGGACAGATTTACCAAGTATTTGTAAGACTTCTTTCAAAACAATATCAATAGCCTTGTCATCAGAATCAATCACATACGCATCATCTGCAGGTTTTAGCGGCGCAACTGCACGCGAAGAATCCACCTCATCCCTTTTTCGGATGGAAGCCAGGATTTCTTCGTAAGTTGTAGATTCCCCTCTATTTTGAACTTCAACAAATCTTCGTCGCGCGCGTTCTTCTGGTGAAGCTTCGAGATATATTTTGTGTTTGGCGTCCGGGAAGACAACTGTACCAATATCCCTGCCAACCATCACCATATTTCCGCGTTCGCCGATTCGTCGCTGCTGCTCGGTCATGGCTTTGCGCACCCCTGCGTATGCCGAAACCTTTGAAACATTGAAGTCCACTTCAGGTGTTCTGATCTGCCAGGTGACGTCTTTTCCATCCACCAGAATATCCATCACTCGGCCATCTTGTTTGGATGCTGCTTGTACATCAATCTGGATACGATTCGCGACTTCGGTTACTTTTGTTTCATCATCAAGGTCATTGATCTGCGCTAGCGCAGCCAATGTTACCGCCCGATACATAACCCCGGTGTCAAAAAAGAAATAATCAAGGTTTTTGGCAATAAGTTCTGCCAGCGTGGATTTTCCAGATGCGGCTGGTCCATCGATGGCAATTAAGTTAATGGTTGACATTTTATTTCCTTATGACTTTTAATTTTGTGTATTGCTATCTTTGAAAAGATCGTTTCGCACCCATAGCAGGATGTTGGTCTTTTCTTGAGGAAATTGGCGGTTAAAGAACCATTTAGGCCAATCCTGCCACTGCGCTTGCGTGGAGTTCGGTTGGATGCTCCACACCATCATTTGGCCTCGATAGAGACTTTGCGTTTGAATCACAGCATCCACTCCTGATATGACAATGGATGGAGCATCGTTAACAGGGAACGCCTCTTCTCTGGTCATCTTTTCAAAATTTCTAAACGCCCAGGTTATTGATGGTGAATTCAAACCAACTAATCGCACATCTATTCTATTCCTTTGGCCGGTATTCCAGAGTGACAGATCTTCTACTGTTTGAAGCAGGTCTTTATGTCCGACAATATAACCTGAATTGGTAAGCAACTCGTTCTGCGGATAGCTTCCAAGCCCGGCAGCTTTCCAACCACTGCCAAACAGCAGCACACCCAGCATTAAACCCAAACCGATGACCACACCACTTTTACTTGAAACAGAATCCCATCCCCATGCGAGCAGAACGGTAAACGCGATCCACAATACCAATGGTAAAAACGTTCCTAAAATGCGATTTCGCATCGAGATCGTGTCGCCAGGTGGAAAGTTGATCATGTTCAAAAAGTTTAATATTGAAAAAAGCAGCAGACTGATCGTTACTACAGTCTCAGCAATCAAAACAATATTTGAATGAATCGATAATCCACCAACCAATTTGGCGACTTGCATCGCAGTCAATATATAGAGCGGAAGGTTGACCATCGCAATGATAAGCGTCTCTTGAAGCGGAGAAATAACCGCCAAAAGCAGACCAATCACCCACCATAAACCCAGTAATCGCGACCAGGATGATTTATCTCTCAAACCGTTAACCAAACCCCAAACACCAAGAATCAATGCAGGAAATTGCGTAACAAGCATGATCAATAAGAATTGTCCCTGGCCCAATTTACTTCCGCCTTGCCATTTTGCGAAATAATCCGTAATACCTGATCCAATTCCGCTGATGCCATTGGGATGCATCAAATATTGCGAGCTGATTAAAAAGATAGTGATCAAGCCTGAAATACCGAAAACCAGCCAGCCAGATTTATCCATTTTCAATGAACTGATGCCAATAGCTTTCGTTTTATCACTTTCAACCAAATAAACCAAAAGCCATGCCAATCCGATTGCAAATGCCAATGGCCAGAAATTCTCGCTTCCAATACATGCCAACCCAAAAGCGATTCCAGCAGGGATCAGTTTGCGATTCAGTAGAAAACCAATTGCCAGAAGTAGAGAAGTGATGGTAATCATCGTGCCATCGGCAGATCGAGACAGCGCGACAAGTCCTGGTTCAAAGGCAATTAAGAAGGCTAATATTATGCATGTAAATTCGCCTAATTGTTTACGAAATAACCCGGGCACCATGACCAGGGTAATGCCAAAAAGAACCGGCCAAAATCTTGCGAAAAAGTTATTGCCTTCAAATAGTGTAAAAAGTAAAGAAGTCAATCCCACGTAACCGGGTTGACCGCCAATCATTCCACTCTGACCTTTTGATGAGTTTAATGCCTGCAAGGCGATAGTAGCCTCATGATCAGTCAGATTGGATGCCCCCAGGTTTACAAAACGCAAAAAAGCGGCTGAAACCAGCGCAATCAGCATGAACAAAATAAAATACCGATTTAATAATGAATTTATTTTTTCTAGAAATGTCATTGTGCCACCTCGCCGCCGTTGCCTGGAACTTCATAAATACTCACGCCGTTGTTCTGATAAACCAGCGGTAAATTGACTGCAAATAATGCGCCGTCTGCTTTGTAGGTAGAAACCTCAAGCGGACCAAAATAAATATACCGTATGTTATAGCGTTCGATCAAACTTGAAACAAGAATCCAATCTGTTGATGTATAAATGGTTTTGATGTCTGTTTCACGTGAGCCAACCTCAGTGTAGCCTCCGCGCCACTGCCCCTCATGCCCCGGCCAACCCAGCACAGTAGGCATGCCAGTTCGTGTTGAGACGCGTGCAAAATCAGAATAGCTACCACCCACAGCTTCTACAACGATTCCAAGAGGTTGTTGACTGATCCATTGCATGGCGGCGTAATCATCCGCGTTGTTGCGAGCCAGATAATCGTTTCCGTCAAGTGTAAAAACCACTGGCTTGAAATTATTGGTTTTGTTTCCCAGCATCACCACTGGGTAAGCTAAACCACCAATTATCGTTATGCTCATGACTATCAAAAATAATGCGCTCTTGAACCCTTTTAGCCGAGAAAATAGCTCGACACTGGCATAAGCAGCTACAATGCCCCACAATATCCACGCCTGGAAGTAGAACTTAAAAATGGTATTCATCCGTGATCCAAATTGATCACGCAAATAGAAGAATTCAGGGAATACCGTTAAAGCAATTCCTATGAGCAGCAAAATCGCAATAAATGGCCTCACGCGTGAAGTATCCTGTTCATTGGATGCTTCATCGGATGCAGCGACTACTTCTTTGTCGTTATTATATCTGCCCAATAAAGCCCACGTGCCTGCCAACATGAGCAGCAGTGTGATCCAGGTGCCGGGTGAAATTAATCGGCGCATGCATGCAGCTTGAATGACAGCTCCGGTATCTGACGTTCGATGAACGTCAACAAATGCATTAAATGCCAATTGGGCTTTTAGTCCCCATTGCGCTATCACCGGGTTCGCTGAAGATACCCAACGCGCACCAGTTTCGCCAAGGCTAAAAATAAAAATTCCAAATATCAATGATAGCGCAAAAAGACCAATAAAGAGCAGCAAGGCAAAACGCAGTCCCATAAAGATGGTTTTTGTGTTTTTATTTTGCCAGAGTTGAAAAATCAACCAGATTAAAATAGGAATCAACAACGCCCCAAAGAACACCCAGAAATGGATGCCTTTGGTCATAAATTCCAAACTGGGCAGCAACCCACCAGCCTGTGAACTGAACCCCAGATAGAAAGGTAAAAACAGAACAACCCCTGTAACCCCAACCATCAATCCGGTCTTAATGAAATCCCAGATGCGTTCAGCATTCCAACCAAAATCCTTGTAACGCATATAGGTCACTACCATACAGAAAAGACCAACATAGATCGGGAAGTCCCAGGTATTGATGAACGCCAGACTACCCAGGATCAAGGCAATAAACCAGAAATCCCAACGCTTAAACCAGGTGAAAATAGATTCATTTGAAGCAAGATAACTCTTCGCCCCAAGAAACAAATTCAGAGCGATTGCCAGGGCCAGCAAACAAAATGGCATGGCAAGTAAATGCGGATGTAAGTCCGCCAAAAGGTATGTAAAGAAAGGGAACTCATCAATAATTTCGGTTCTACCACCTGAAAGGGTTACATCGTGCAAAACTCTTGAACCGCGCCACCACAGCCAACTCGCAGGGCGGTTGGGCCAAAATGAAACAGGCATGGTGGGTGCCACATCCAGTTCGGTGATGGAAAGCCAGGTCCAAAATTTAGAAGTCAAAACACCAGATGCGTCGGCTTTCCAAAAGAGTTGATTGGAATATAAGAATTCTAAAACACCTTCAAGGCAACTGACGATCAATACAAACAACGGGGCAAAAAAAGCACCCAGTCGAGCCGTAGCGAGTCGTTTTAGGTTTTCAACACCATCAGCACGCTTCCATTTGGCAATCAGATCATAAACTACACCGTAAGCAGCCAGTGCGGTCATTCCAAACCACAACGCCGAACTGAGATTGAACCCGATCGAAGAAGCCACTCCGGTTACCCTGATTAGCATTGATACGAGCACATACCCGAAGTAATAATATGATATGGCATATCCTGATAGCCACGGATCCATGGGTGGAAAGGATGGTGACCGTAATATTGCATTGATAAAAGCCAGTTCCATTGGTTTTTCAGTATTGAGCGCTTCTGGGTTTGCTGCGCGGACTATTGTCCACAGTCCAAAAGCCAGAAAAAACAACACTTCCATTACGATAATCGTTTTTATATTTTCTTTGACCCAGGTAAACAGAAGCTGCAATCTGCCTTTTAAACTGCTCCAAATCGCAAGTGAGATCAGTAGCACAAAAGCCAAAACAACACCGCCGGTGTTGTTTTGTAATACGCCAAAAGAGCAAAGCAACCAGAAGAGATATCCCCAAATCAAGAGGCCAAACGGCTTGGCCAGGGCAAATCCTTTACTGGCCAGGTTAGGCAGCAGTCTGAATATGATCGGCAGACTCACCCATCCAACCACACTAATTGCCAGGTACCAACTGAAGAATCGTAGGAAATCAGACATTTTTACTCACTTATCACCTGATAGATGACGGTGTCCTGGTAATTGAAGACTTCCTTCCAATACACCCCATCATATTGTACAAATTTATCCAATCCTTCACCGGGGTAATACGCCCGTTCCATTTGTCCAAGGATGATGTAACTCACATGATAACGTTCGATAAAATCTACAGCCATTTTGCTGTCTGTCGTGGCGTAGAAATTCATGATGTCATTCAGCCGGTTGGCTATCCCGTTCGAGTCAATAAATCCGCGCTGCTGACGTTGGTGCCAGTTCCAACCCAAGACCCCGGGTAAACCTGTATAAATTGTATATCGGTTTCCCCATCGATATTCAACCGTATTGGCTTCAACAATCACAGGTGATCCAACCACATTCTGCTGCATCCAAAGAATGGCCTGGTAATCCTGGTTGAGTTCCAAATCCACCTGATCACCATAATGGGAGGTGGCCATGAATTCAATACCATTCAATGAATGGGTAACTACTGCAGACATTCTGTCTCGAATTTTATCCGTGGCTGCCGTAATGGGATACAAGGCAGCGCTAAAGAACAGTAAGATGATCGCCACCTGCCAGATGGTGGAAACGCTCGTTTTCCAGCGGGTGCTCACTGCGGGGATTAACCACACCAGCGCCGCAGCAGCCGCAAGCCCAAAGAAAGTCCAGGCCTGGTAGTAGAATTTGAACACTGTATTCATTCGGCCAATATCGCCGGTTAACACAAACATCTCAACAAATAGCGTGAGCAAGAGCGCTGTTCCAGTTATAAAAAGCACCAACCGTTTCGGATCGGGTTGACCAGGTCGAAATATGAGTATCAATGCCCAGGCACCCAAAATACCCACTAGCCAGGCGATTTGTACCCCCAGAATGGTTAGCATGACCAGAACCAAGCCAAATAAGACCAAGACGATTTGCATTAAGCTGGCATAAGGGCGAAGTTTTTTCAGTGATGAAACCGGGGTTGATGCCATCCATTCACGTGTTTCCCACACAAACCAACTGGTCAGGATGAATAATTGAACTCCCCAATGCACCAGATAGGATGAAAGCGGTGAATGGTCAATGGTCCACAGGCTGACGCTGCCATAAGATGTGGCAAAAGTCTTGGTAAAAGGCAGATAGAATAAGGTTGTAAACCCTAGTAATAATCCAATGGCTCCCAAAACATAAATAGACTTTGCCAGCCACAAAGGTTTGCCAGATAGAAATCTTTCGGGGATGTCTGCATAACGGATGATCGTATAAAGAATCACCAGGCAGCTTAATATCAGGTAAGTTGGAAAATCCCAAGTGTTAGCTGCTCGAAGATAACCAATCGCCAAGCCGCCAAAGGCTAGTGTCATGACCGCATAAACCCAGGGTTTTATACTATTATCAGATTTCCAGTTCCATTTATTGAGTAGTAAACCGAGCCCCCACCCGATGATCATTATTGTTACTGGCAGCGCAATAAGGTGTGCATGCAAGTCAGCATAGATGAAGGTAAAGAACGGAAACTCAGTGATGGGTTCTTTCGGCAGCGCGCGGGATGGAATCCAATACCAATCGCCAAATCCATATGGCAAAGCAGAACCTGTAAAAAACTTACCCAATCCCTGGAAGAACCAGAGAAAGCGATTAAAGATAGTGGCTGGATCAATTACGCCGCCAGGTGCTACGATTCGCTGCAACCCCTGCCAGATCATGCGGATGGTTCCTAAATTGCCCATGATCAAAACAGTAAAAATTGAGATGATGCCAGCGACATTACTGCGGAAGATGTTGGTTCGAATAACTTCTGGATTTTCATCTTCATGTAATTGTTTTTTTGCAAAAAGATTCCAGCCGATGCTAAAAGCACCCAATCCGGTGAGTCCAAATAACGTTGGAAGGATCAGGTTATAGGCTATGGCCGGTACGATGCCCAGTAACTTGACCGGCACACCCACCAACACAAAACCCCAATAGTAATAATTAAGAGTTCCACCCGCATACCACGGATCGTATGGTGGGAAGACGCTGCTCTTCAAGACAGCCGTAAAGTAGGAGAGATCCATTGGTTTCTCTCCGCCCTTCCATGGATGCCAGAGGTCGGGGTTGCCATAGCGAATTCCCAGGCTTATTAGGAACAGCACCAGCATAACAATTTCAACCGTCAGGAAATAATTCTTTTTGGTATGCCATTCAACTGCAAGTTCTGAACGCTGTTTATAGGCCAAAAATCCGCTTAATAAAAGCAGCAGAATGAGCACCACAATAATCGTCAGACGCGAGAAGGTAAAGAAGGTTGACCCTGCCAACCAAGTGAAGTAAGCTACCAACAGCATACCTGCCAAACGGCTAAACGGATATCCGCGGTCGGGCAGCCCTTTAAAAATCACTCTCACAATCGGGTAGGCGATCAATCCAAACAGTGTGATCAGCAAATACCAAACAATGGCAGCCACACCCGATTTCGTGTTCAATATCGAATTGGTTGGGAATATTTCACTCCAGGTGCCGCCCAATTGCTGAATCCCGGCTTTTACTTCACCCAACAGCAAATTGCCAGAAAATCGACTGGCCTGCCCTGGGGTTTTATGCACGGCGAGCGTAATATCAACCTTGTCTAAAATGGCACGCATTTGTGCAGCATCGTAGGCGTCGGTCTTTTCAAAGATCAGAACCTTGGGATGGTCATAAACCGTAAACGCTTCTTCTGCAGATTGGTCATTGATCTTAAAACCTGCGATAGCAGGATCATTCTGAAAAACAGCAGTCAACTTGAAGCCCAACTGTTCGCTAAACATACCTGGCTCGGCTACCTCATAACACCACAAGATGTCTTTATCTGCCGGGCAGCCTATCAAAGCCCGGTAATATTCGGTGGTTAAAGGATAGCGTTCAGACACACGGACGGTGGTGCCCCACTGCCGGTTTGAACTGATAAAAATGGCATCGGATTGATCAAGCGTGGTATAGAGCAGATCTTTTTTGGTCTGCGTATCATCGTAATACAGTTCCATGTTGCGGATGTTGCCGAATAGACCAAGTTCATAGCCAAACAGGTTGTAACCATTTTGGCTAAGCGGAAGTGCATCATCCCAGGTGGATTCAATCGCTGGCACATCATTGTATATTGCCAGCTCAATCCCGGGGTTATTCACCTCAATGGTCAAGAAATACATCTGGGCAGAATTCAAATCTACTGGATTGTCAAGGTTGACCCAATAATCCTTACCTCGCACATCACCAATAGCCTCGAAGGTTTCAGAAATTTCGCCTCTGCCTACAACTTGATCATTGTTATTTGGATCGGAAATTACAACAGATAATGATGTATCAATACCAGAATTCATCAGGTCAACTACACGATTAAGCCTAAAGCTTGAAACCGACCCGCTAACAAGCGGAACAAAATTTGTTCTGAAGGGATAGGTTTCTGTTATTCGCAGCGCAGGCGGGGGCAAATATAGTCTTGTTTCGGCCTCGCCATCATCGACATTGACCCAAACTCCGCCATCCAACTTAAGGTTCACTTCAGGTTCTATCACTGAAATGATCAATTCGTACTTATGGTCTTTTTCTAAATACATCAATGGATGGAAATCGAGCTTAAAAGCATCTCCGCGGTCATCAGAAACCTGTATAAATTGAGATTGAATAATAGCAGTGGATACATCGCCTCGCTCATTTCGCAAAGCAGCTTGTAAAGTAATAATCGTGGGCATTGTTGTGGATAATGGATTATTTTGGCTGTTATAAAGTACATGTTCCAGGGTCAAACTTGAAGCAATACCATCCTTGTTTGCTGTAAATCCGTAGACATATGGCTGAGATAAGTTAATAACAGCAGTGTTTTGGAAGGCCAATAATTGTTTAATCTGAGAACCGTCTTCAAGCGTGATTGGCATTTCAATGGCGCTGGATATATTTTGCAAGATCCATTCACTGGCAGCAACGCGCGTCACCGGTCGGGTATAAATGGATGTGAAGGCAAAAGCCCAGATAGCAGTTCCACCAATGGTAATGACTGCAGCCACCACGGATAGTACTCTGCGCCAATTGAAGTGGATGCGCGTGATCTTCCTCACCGCACCGGCGCCATTCTCCCACAGTTTAAAGATTGCCCAGGCTGCGACCAAACACAAAGCAGGATAAAGGGGCAGCAGGTACCTCATGCTGCGAACCCAATTCATAGATTGTGTGACCAGTATGAAAGCAACCCAACCCCAGATTAAGATATGTTTCTGCCAATCCCCTTTGATCAGCCGCCAGCCCATCCAAATAAAACCAAAGAGCCCTAACAATCCCAGAGAAAGACCAAGCCCCCATTGCACCATATTGTCCACAGCAAAAGTAATCGGACGCCGAGCCCACTGCAATGCATATGGCACATCGACATCACCTTTGCTGATGACACTAAGTTCCTTCAGACTGGCAATCCATCCCTGGTTGATTTTTACGTCAAAGAAACCGGGACCCATAAACGCATAAGGTTGGAAGATCCTGAAAGTGATTAATGCAAGCACCCCTGCGATCGCCAGGTTACGCAGAATCAATCCTGCTTCATAATTTTTTGATTCATTGGTTAGTTTTGAATAATAAACCACCGCAGCAACCGGCAGCAGAAAAGCCAACGCATAAATACTGACTTTTGAAGCCAGAGCCATTCCGAACAAGATGCCAAAGATCGCATACTTGCCAATATGTGCGCTAGCCAAAAAATAATGCTTCCAATCAAAATTTGAAGGTTTATCAGTTGTTTGATCTTGATAAGGGTCTTTTACACCAGATTCTTTGACAAGTTTTTTGTCTGCACCGGGTTCAGCCGTCATGATGCAAATCGCGACATATATAGCCGCGTAAGCAAAGAAATTCGCCACATTATCCACGGTGAAATAATGCGAAAGTTGAATCTGCAAAACCGCCATAGCTGAGAATAAAGCCGCCAAAAGCCCCAATTTAGAATTCTTGTAAAGTTTTCGTCCGATTAAGAATATTAAAAAGATGGTTCCCAGGTCAAAAGCACCTGATACGTATCTGCCAACCAAATGGATACTTTCATATCCGGTATTGCCTGTCAACTCACCAATGTAACGCACCAAAAAGATTGGCAACGTACCGTAAACATAAAAAGTGTATCCACGGTTATTGGGGTTCAATGAAGAATTGGCGGTGTCGAAATATTGACTGACATTATCAACAGGTGAAATAGCACTTTCCACCATGGTCAAAAATCGTTCATCCGGATGAAGATGATAATTGTCATCCCAGTTGATGCCAGTGAACCTGAAGAAAGCGCCGATCAACAAGATCACAATTATTAACAGATCCCACAACCAGTTGAGCTTGACAGGTTTGGGCAATTTTTTATTTCGAATATTTGCAGCCGTTTCGTTTACATTGTTCACGGTCGGGAACTCCGTAATGGTTAATGGGTTTGTCTGATGTCTTGAAACAACTCTTCATAAGCCTGTGCAATATCATCCGGTTGATAACGTGAAAAATCCAGTTTATTCTTGAAGTTTGCTTTGCCTGTCTTTATAACTGCTATCAAACTCTTAGCCAAGGCTTGTGAATCTCCGATTGGAAAGATAGCACCCATATCATGAATTTTTACTGGCTGGCGCACCCCCGGCAGGCTTGAGGTGACGCAGGGCACGCCATTCATCATAGCTTCAATCTGGACTAACCCAAATGCTTCAGTAGAATTCAAACTTGGCACAGTTAAAACATCCAAATTGGGATAATACTTTGCCATTTGTTCGGGGTCAAGTTCTCCCAGAAACTGCCAGTTACCGCTTGCCTGATATTTTTCTATCTCAGGTCTTAACCGCTCAAAATAGGCTTGTTCACTAAAAACCTTTTGATAGGTTCCCACAAATTGGACCACAGCATCAGGATACTCACGTATCACTTCTGGCAAGGCTTTTAAGAGCACTTCAACCCCTTTTTCAGAAGCAAACCGTGTTGCCATACCAATTACAGGATGCCGATTCTGTGGATTATGTTCTCTCGCAAAACTTTCGACACTTTCTTTTTTCACCGCAGGCAGCACTACTGGGGGTGGGATGATCTTTAGTTTATTGAAATATCGCTTTAAATAAGCAGAATTATCAGCATAATCTTGTGTGTAGGTCACAATTCGGTGTGTAAACATGCCGGTAAGTTGATTCATGAAAGAGACGCCTAAATTTGCAATCCGATTGAACAATCCAGGCGGCATCAACAGGTCACAGTGATAAGTGATCACAGTCGGTTTTCTGAGCAGCCTGCCTCTGAACGATATACCCGCCGCATCAAACTGTGGAAGATGCAATTGAATCACATCTGCTTCACGGACTAACCGATTGGCAATTAAGCCAAAAGTGGGCATGATCACCCCTTTGCTTAATCTGAACAAAACCGGTGCCCTCACGATTCTGACACCCTCAACAATTTCTTCAGCGGCTAACTCTTTTTTAAATCCGGAAGTTAATACCGTCACCTCATGACCTCTGGCCACAAAAGCCTTTGCCAACCGTTCGGCATAAATGGTCAATCCGCTGATATGGGGACGATAGTAGGTTAGTACGATGAGTATCTTCATAATAATTAGAAGAGGTCTTTGTTCTCTGTTACCCAGGTGAACAATCTGCTGATACCTTCTTCCGCCCCCACCATTGGGGTCCAGTTCAACAGTTGGTTTGCTTTACGGATATCAGAGATAAATACTGGTTGATCTCCGGGGCGCCAATCGTTTTGGGTCGTTTCTATCTTCTTGCCTAACAACTTTTCAAGAATCGGTTTAAATTCCATCCAAATGGAGATGGTGTTTTTCCGTCCGCCGCCAATATTAAAAACCTCTCCACCAACCTGTGGAAGTCGTTGAAAAGCTGCATCATAAGCATCGCAAAGATCTTCAACAAACAGTATATCCCTTACCTGTTTACCATCACCATAAATTGAAATCGGACGACCTGTCAAAGCAGCGATAACAAACCATGCCACCCATCCCTGGTCTTCTACACCAAATTGCCGCTTGCCATAGATACAAGACTGACGAAATACAACGGTTGGTAATTCATAGATGCGGGCATAATCTCTTACATATTGATCGCCGCAACCTTTCGAGCAGCCATAGGGCGAATGAAAATCAAGCAATTGCTCCTCAGAAGCGCCTTCTGGCAAATCAGCATAATCATATCGAGTTTCTATTTCGACTACGCGCACATTATCCATGCCGCCATAAACTTTGTTGGTAGAAGAGTAGAGAAAGCCTGGCTTGTTGCCTGACAATCTGGCTGCTTCTAGAGTATTAAATGTGCCTTGTGCGTTAACCTCAAAATCATTGCGGGGATCTGTGACCGAAGTTGTTACAGCCACTTGTGCTGCCAGATGCAAGATACGGTTAGCATTTCGAGCCGCAGTTTGAATTGCCGCGCTATCTCTAACATCACCCACAATCAAATCAAATGTACCTTTACCATAGGTCTCTTCAAGCCATGCCAGGTTGCGTTTTGATCCTGCACGAGAAAGATTATCAAAAATAACGATTTTTTCGCCACGAGAAATACAACGTGAAGCGTAGTTAGAACCAATGAACCCTGCTCCACCTGTGATTAAAGTCAGGTCGCTCATTTTTCCTCTTTATCTACCGCGATAGACTCTGCATTTACTTCGCTTGAACCAAATGTGGCTAATATTTTAGAAAATCCCAGCCCCTCGCGGATTAAAGCCCAGATACCGAATATCGCAGAAAATGTAAATGCAAGTAGATGCAATATGATGGCGTACGCCAGTGCAGTACTGGTTTGTCCACCTAATATGGCAATTGCAGCCACAAAGGAGGCTTCATACACACCTAACGCTGAGGGTGCTGATGGGATGGCCACACCCAACGCCATAACCCCCGTGAGAAAAATA
>CAKMKJ010000003.1 GCA_927443345.1 uncultured Anaerolineaceae bacterium
TGGTGGTGGGTATTCTTTACCTGCTTTATGAATATGCGTCACTATTATGCGTGGTGACCATAGGCTTTGTGGTACTGCTCCGCCGCGGTAATTTGGGTGTTGGCGAAATCTCAGCAGCGCTGTTCATGTTGGCCATTGCGCTGGGGGTTGGCGTTGTGCTCTATCTTGGCTATAAATCTCAACGCCGCCTTGGTCTATTGCTCACCACTCTTTCACGTTGGGTGAATCGCAGGGTAAGGCGCATTTTTCATCGTGACCTGATCAACGTAGGCAATGCCTACCATCTTTCAACCGAGATTGCAGATGGAATCTCCACCATCCGTGCGAAACCCAAGAAATTGATCTGGCCATTTTTATTTGCACTCAATAATAAAGCCATCCTGATCTGCATTTTAGCTTTTACTTTTATGGCATTGAATGTTCCTTATTCTGTGGGAACCATTATCGCAGGTTTCAGTATCAGCCAGTTGTTTTACTACATCTCCCCCACCCCCGGCGGCGTTGGCGTGGTTGAAGGTGTTTTTCCAATAATATTAACCACGCTTCGAGTACCCTTCGGCAAGGCTGTGTTGATCACCTTTACATACCGCGCCATCACTTTGTGGCTTCCGCTGTTGATCGGGTTTATCTCGTTCAGAATTTTGCAAAGCCGACATGAAAAAT
The DNA here is from genome assembly GCA_927443345.1 of uncultured Anaerolineaceae bacterium. GTDB lineage: Bacteria > Chloroflexota > Anaerolineae > Anaerolineales > Anaerolineaceae > UBA6107. The sequence continues at coordinate 664 of CAKMKJ010000003.1, forward strand.
AGCCATTATTTCAAAAAAACGGTCACCCCTGCCACGGATCGGATACTTCAATCCCCGCTTCAGAATAGATTTCGCGATTGTAGGTGATTAATACCAACCCCCTTGCACGGACGGTAGCTGCGACCAATCCATCCAATGCAGAGATGGGTTTTCCTTTTGCTTCACTTTCAGCACTGACCCTGCCCCACTCCATGATGATGTCTAAATCCAGTGGAATGACCCTGCCGTGAAAACGGATCAACAGATCTTCATTTAGCCAGCGGTATAATTCTGTTTTGCGCACAAGATCAGGTTCTGATTCTATACTTTTGGTGATTTCGCCAATCGTCAAGACACTGAGACAGATTTCATCCTCGTAGAATGCGTCCATCCAACGCGCCAACCAGTCATCAGAGTGAGCGCGCATCAGCTCACCCAATAAAGGGGTATCTAATAAATATTTCACAATTAGAAACCCTCACGCACTTTACCATCATCCCGACTGATAGATGAATCAGCCAGCGGTGAAGCACGAAAGAATTCTGAGAGCTTGCCCTGAGCTTTACATAGTTTTTCATATTCAGCATATGAAAGCAGCACGGCTGTCTTTTCTCCGCGGCGCGTGATCAGTTGTGGCCCTTTGGAAAGCGCCAAGTTGACCACCTCACTAAATTTGTTTTTTGCATCCTGCAATTGCCATTCGTTATTCATAATAACCTCATTTTTCTAGACTATCTAGACTGTCTAGATTATACCAGAGAACATGGTTTTTCGAAATCATAGGTTCTAAATATTTAACTTTTTATAATAAACATAGATCACCAATTTTTTTGTTTCATTATCATTTTCATTCAAATCAATTAACATTTTAACAGTTCAAATCAATACACTATACTTGTTTTGCCATAAACAAGCAAACAACCTATTCAAAAACAATAAACGAAATGATTGTTGATTTCAATAAAACAAAACAGTTGAGTTTTCTACCGTAACAATCAAAAAAAGTGATGATGGATTAGTTTATTCGATAGAACGAATCAGTTAACAAAAAGGAGTAGACATATGATTGGACTTCGAAAGACAACTACAGTCAGCCTCATTTTGTTCTTCTTATTTACACCCATTATTCCTGGATTAGACAATAAAGTTACTGCACAAGAGAAAACCCAACCTGATTCTGTCACCATTGCAGGAACCATACAATCTGAACTGGGATGCAGTGGAGATTGGATGCCAGGTTGTGAAACCACAAATTTAACTTTTGATCCCAACTCTAATATTTGGAAAGCCTCATTTGATGTATCCCCTGGAAACGACCAGGATAAAAAAGGGCCTCGATATAAAGTTGCTTTGAATGGATCATGGGATGAAAATTACGGAAAAAATGCATCCAGTGGGGGAGCGGATATCCCATTGGAGGTTGACCAACAGATCACGGTTTCTTTTTACTATGATCACTTGACCCATGTTATTGCTGATGATTACAACACATCTATCCCGGTCGTGATTGGTGATTTTCAAAACCAATTAGGCTGCACAAAAAATGAAGATGCCGAATGCCTGCGCTCCTGGCTTCAGGATCCCGAAGGGGATGGGAATTTTTCCTTTGTGACTAAAGCTATTAGGGCTGGTACTTATTCAGTCTCTTTGATTGTAAGTCAAAAAAATAACTTGACAACTGATGCTCCAATAACTTTCACCGTTATCAAGGATTATGATGAAATCTATTTTGGGTATGATATGGTCAATAAAGAGTTAGTTATCAGCACCACTGGCGCTCCCAAGGGAAGTCTTGCAAAACAGAAAGCATTTTGGGTTAATCAAGATACCCTTTTATGGAATATTGTTGGTTCCGCCAGTTACAAATATTCTCTTTATTATTCCTCTGATGCTTCTCTTGAATTAACTTCAGATGGAATTTCTGGAGGTGAAGAAATACCTCTTAGCTTCAGCAAATCCGGTCCGGATAGTGAGGTTCTAATTCGAAATCCTTATCTCTCCGGTTTCTCAACCCTTAAAATTGACAAGTCTGATCTAGCAAAAATCCCGGATCTCTTACGCTGTCAACTTGCCGTAATTGTTCGCGATAATAAGGGAAAAGTTGTAGATTCTACCGGAATTCAGATTGCTGGCGTTTTGGATACGATTTATGACTACGGTGGAAAACTCGGTGTTGAATTTATTAAGCAGATCCCAACCCTCAGATTGTGGGCACCAACAGCAATTTCTGTTGGTGTAAGACTCTATGAAAATTCAAGCGCACTGGTCGGAAAACTTTACCCCATGGTTCATGATAAACAATCTGGAGTTTGGACAATTAAAGGCGGAAAAGAGTGGACAAAAAAGTTTTACCTTTATGAGGTTCAAGTTTTCAGTCCCAAGACAGGGAAGATCGAAAAGAATTTAGTTACAGATCCCTATTCCTTTAGTCTTTCAAGTAATAGTTTAAAAAGTCAAATCGTTGATCTGCAAAACCTGGAAATAACGCCTGAAGGTTGGGCTAACCTTGAAAAACCAGAGCTTCAGAACCCCGAAGATATTGTGATTTATGAACTTCATGTCCGTAATTTCAGCATCCATGATGAGACTGTGCCTGAAAACTTCCGTGGCAAATTCATGGCTTTCACGGTTTCAAACTCAGATGGCATGAAACACTTAACTTCTTTGGCTGAAACAGGATTAACCCACATCCATCTCTTACCCGTTTTTGATATTGCGAGTGTTGATGAGGTGAGTTCCAAATGGGTAAACGTTGATGAAGCTTTACTTAAAACCTATCCTGCCAATTCAGATCAACAATCTTTGGCAATATCGTTGGTCAAGGGTGAAGATGGATTCAATTGGGGATATGATCCATACCATTTCACCGTTCCAGATGGCAGTTATGCAACTGATCCTGATGGCTCGATGAGGATCGAAGAATTCAGAGAAATGGTCAAAGCCTTAAATGATAACGGTTTGCGTGTTGTGATGGATGTGGTCTACAACCATACATCTCAAGCAGGTCAGGAAGCCAAATCGGTTTTGGACAAAATCGTTCCTGGTTATTATTACCGACTGGATACCGAAGGAAATGTAACCACCAGTACTTGCTGCCAGAATACAGCCACAGAACACAAAATGATGGAAAAGCTGATGGTGGATTCAGTGATTACCTGGGCAACCGAATACAAGGTGGATGGATTCCGTTTTGACTTAATGGGACACCACATGCTCTCTAACATGGAAGCTGTAAGGTCGGCTCTGGATGCGTTGACTCTGGAAAAAGATGGCGTAGACGGAAAATCCATTTATATATATGGAGAAGGATGGGATTTTGGGGAGGTTGCCAAAAACGCCCGCGGCATCAACGCCACTCAATTGAATATCGGAGGTACCGGGATTGGGGTTTTCAACGACAGAATGAGAGATGCGGTCAGGGGTGGAAATCCCTTCGACGATTTGCGTTTGCAAGGATTCAGCACCGGGCTCTATTTAAACCCAAATGCAACCGATTCAAGAAAGCCAGCCGATCAATTGGAGAAGTTGCTGGATTATTCAGACTGGATTCGTCTCAGCCTGGCCGGCAACCTTGAAAATTTTATTATCACGCGTGCAAATGGTGATTTAGCAGATGGTTCTCGTGTCTTATATAGTGGGTTGCAAGCGGGGTACACCCAGGACCCGCAAGAGAATATTGCGTATGTGTCAGCTCATGATAATCAAACTTTATTTGATGCGATTCAAGTTAAAGCGCCTGCAAATACAAATCTGAACAATCGAATTCGCATGAACAACCTGGCTTTGAGTTTTCCCATGTTCAGTCAAGGCATTCCCTTCTTCCACGCGGGAGATGATTTGCTGCGCTCAAAATCTTTGGATGAAAACTCTTATGATTCAGGTGATTGGTTTAACACACTGGATTGGACCTATAGAAGTAATAATTGGGGAGTCGGTTTGCCCATTGAAGGCACCAGTAGTTGGAATATCTACCGTCCTCTGTTAGCGAACCCTCAGTTAAAACCGAATCCAACCCAAATAGCAAACGCATCAATTGTTTTCAATGAATACCTGCAAATCCGTAAAAGTTCTCCCCTATTTCGGTTAACCACAGCAGATCAAATAGCAAGTTGTGTAAGTTTTCCTAATACTGGAACCATGCAAATTCCCGGTCTGATCGTGATGAGGATTCAAGATGTAAATAATCTAGATGCCATCTACAGTGAAATTCTGGTTTTCTTTAATGCGAATCATAAAAACATAACCATAGCCGAAGGAACTTTCGCTAACCAGAAATATAAACTGCACCCGGTACTTGCTGACTCCGTAGATCCAATTGTAAAAAATTCAACTTATGTCTCTGCAAGCGGAACTTTTACAATACCGGCACTATCCACCAGCGTCTTTGTGATCGAAAAATAAAACCATGTGATTCATCAAAATTAAAGACTTTTTTACAAAAAAAAGGGCTTTTCTCGATTTAGAAAAGTCCTTTTCTTATTTAATTCATTTATTCCTTCTCGCCCGAAAACTCGGGGAAGTACCATTCCTCTTCTTCCATCAGCCCGGACGTGACTTGATCCAGCGGCGTGAGCGGATCATCCATGCGCACCTGCAGACTGATGCCGGCGGTTCTAACACCGTTGGAAGTCATTACCCGGCGCACGCGGTAGCGCAAAAAGTAGCGCTGCACCAGTTCATTGTTGAGCACATCCTTGACGGTGCGCACCGAGACGGCTGCCCTCTCTGCCAGCTCACCCATTTCAGTTTCAACCACGTTGCGCAGCTCGCCGGTCATGGGGTTCCAGAAGCAAAGCGAGCGTGCTGCCAGAATAACGGTAAAAGCGGAATGCCCCAGCAGAGGCAGCCAGTTATTGAAAAAGTAGTTGGTGAGGAACATGCCGCGCTCGGGCTGTATAAGCCTGGCGCGATCACTACCGTAGGCGCGCTGAAGCATGAACTTGCGTGAACGATCGTTCACTTGTGCTGCGTCAACAGGAGTTTCTTCTTCTGCAAAAAGATCGCTTTTCGGTGACACAAAAATAGTGGGTTCATCTTCTTCAACTTTAATCGTCGCTTCTCTGCGCTCAACCCCGCCCTGATAACCTGATTGTTTGGTGTTTACAGAAGGCGAGTTGTCGCCACCCTTGTAAAAACCATTTTGTACAATCACCTTAAACGCGACCGGCTCGTTATACAATCCTTCGAGGATACGGGTGATTTGGGCGCTGAGGCGTTCAGTCACCCAGTCTTTGCCGTAAGTGTTATAAGCGCCAACGGTAAAGGTTTTGTTTTCAAAACCGACCAAACGCAGAGGTTGAACCCAGGTCTCGTAGAGTGCACGAGACATATCGTGCCGCAGCTCTCCGAGCACCATTTCCCAGGCTTCTTTATGCCCGGGCAGGTTGACTCCTAATGATCGATTTTGTACCGGCTGGTCCATGCAGACCCTTTCCTGAATCACGGCATTCTCATCTGCCGCCGTAATATTTGTCGTGTTGCTCGCTAAAAAATACTTCCCAGTTTACAACTTTCAACCAAACTCTTGTTGTCAACATCCTCTAGATTAATAATTGTTTCTTCCAAAAACCCTGGGGTTTTCCGGTAGAAATAATTCATTCTTCACCAACCAATTTTTCAACAAACATTGAAAGCACCTGGGTATCCAGCTCTTCTTCCAAATTAGCCAAACGCGCTGAACAGATGCGCACCAAGATGCCAACCGTTTCACCAACCGAGACTTTGCGTCCCATTAAATTGGAAAAACGATCCTGCCAATGCTCAATTTCGGTGATCTCACCTTGCGAAAGTGTGAGTCCGACCTTACGGCGCGGAACAATACCCGGCGGACGGCCCGGCGAACGGCTTTCAGGTTCGCTGGGCACGCTGCGGGCTTCATAAAGTTGAACCCAGGCACTCCGGTTGGAGTTCGTGTTAGCAGCCATACTCACTTCACCTTCCGAGCGATTTCCACACTGATCATGGATTCTTCACTCTGCAGCAGATGGTCCATCGAAAGAGCGCACAAGCGGATGATCTCGCGCGGCACACCCTGCGATTTTTCGTACAAGACTTCAAAAGCATCATCATTAATCAACGGTTCAGACCGGCCAGCTACCCGCAACCTGAAGACCACCATCTGCAGCGCACTGGAGAGGGTGAGGGGAGGCAGAGCTAAACGCACAAAAACCCGCGCGTTGACCGATTTATTGAGTTCAAACACACCAGACATTTCAGACTGGCCAAAAGCCAGCACCTGAACCACCTTGGCGTCATAATCAAAATTGTAAAGACGGTGCAGCACTTCAAGCGCTTCACCTTCCATGAGCTGCGCGTCATCCAGCAGTACAATTACGTTGTGGTTGGCAGCGTAAGCGTCGGCCATGAATTTTTCCAGACCCTCCATCTGGCGCTGGAATGAGCGCTGGGGAGGTACGCCCAGGGTCTGAGAAATCTGCCGTGCGGCATCCATGGCAGATTTAAATGCCGCGGTATGGATGTAGCAAATATCAATGTTCTCTTCGGAGGCATACACATCATAAAGGCGTCGGGCCAGAGAGCTCTTGCCCATGCCCATGTCACCGGTGATCAGTGCCAATCCGCGGCGGCGCGAGATGACGCCCTGTGCCTGACGATAGACTGCCAGATGCTCAGGACCAAGGTAAAGGTAGCGCGGATCGGCTGAAAGCTTAAACGGATCCTCTTTCATACCCAGACGTTCCAGCCTTATCAGGCGCCACTCGTTGTCATTCATGGAATCAAACATGTGTTCTTCCTCCTGCACATGAATTATCGCACGAAATCGGCATGAAATCAATAGAATTACGACAATTATTGGTTTTAAAACATGATTTAGCGCAATTAGTTGAAGTACCCATCATTTTATGCTAATATGATATCAGAAACAATAAAAATGAGTATAATCTTCTCAAATCAACATTTAATGAGAAAAGAAGGGTTAAGAACTCGCATGGCAATCACGATTTCAATCGCAAATGAAAAAGGTGGCGTGGGCAAAACCACCACAGCAGTCAACCTGGCCGCGGGATTAGCCTTGCGCCTTTCAGAAAAATCCGGTGCCGCCAGCCGTGTGCTGCTGGTGGATATGGACCCCCAGGGACACGCCCTGCTGGCTACCGCTTTTGAACACGGGCAGCAAAAACTGCCTGCCTCGCTGGCTGCGCTGCTCACTGAAACCCCACCCCCCTCCATTCAACGCATCATTCAGAAGAGCGACCACCATTCCAACCTTTTCTTCATCCCCGCAGACCACGGCGAGATGATTAAGGCGGCCCGCGATCTGCCCACCTTGATGGCCAACGAAACCCGCCTTCAACGTGCGCTGGCTGCCGTACAAAGTGATTACGCCTACATTATCGTTGACACACCGCCGACCACCGGAGACCTTCTGATCAACGCATTGGTGGCCGCCAACTGTGTTCTAATTCCGGTTGAGACCAGCTACCTTGGCGTATCGGGTTTAATCGAACTTCAACGTACCATCGAACAGGTGCAAACGCACTTCCGCCCTGATTTGAAAATTCTCGGCTACCTGCCTACCTTGTGTGAAGAGCAGCGTGTAGAAGCGCAAGAAATTTTGGGTGAACTGCAGCAGCGCTTCAAGAAAAACTTGCTTCCCCCAATCCACAAAGCCTCGGATCTTGCCTACGCCCACTCAAGTCACATGGACGTATTCACCTACCGGCCTCCACGATCTCGCAGCGCTGAAAACATCGTCTCGAGCTCACGCGCCACGCACGAATATGCAGAGTTGGTTGACACTATCCTCAAAAAGACACAGTCTGGCTAAACACCTGAAAAGGAAGACTTCGTATGCCACCCAAAAAACGATTCAGCGCCTTTGACGACCTTTCTACTTCTGCATCTGAAAAGACCAAGATACAGTCCCCTTCAATAATTGAGCAAGCACCACAAGCCCCTGCTGTTGAGCGGATCGAGCGTCTGGCACCCAGCCAGATGATCCCGGATCGCTTTCAGCCGCGCCGACTGCTGCCACCTTCTCTGCGCGCCGACTTTTTCAGCGGAAGAATTAACTGCTATCAGGCCGCCATGGAATGGCTGGCACTGGCCCGCGCCGATCAGGGCGCCGCAGCCGAGATCGAGAAGTTGCTGATGATGGGCTCTTCCTTTGAAGAACACGGACAGATTAAATCCATTACAGGCAAATGGGTCAGCGGTGCGAGCGGCGATTATGTCTTTCAAATTGAAACGGGCGAACGCCGCTACTGGGCAGCCTGTTTGCAATACGCTTCATCCGGCGCCGCGGACGAACCCCAACTGCGTGTCGAAGTGGTGGATCATCCCACCCGGCAGCGCCAGGTACTCGAGAACCGCCACGCCGAACCCCCCTCCGCGGTGGAGCAATCTTGCGAAGTAGCTGCACTAATTTTGGCCGAGTTGGGCATCGAACCTGACGCTGAGGTGGAAGACGATTACGAATTTTTCAGGCAAGCACGGAATTCGCGTATGCCCTCCGGTCTGTGGGAGAAGCTGATGCCGATCATGCAGTTGACCCGTCCGCGCATGGTGCAGTTGCTCAACATTTTGCAGCTCTCAACCCCACAATTGGATATGGCCGACCGCTATCGCCTTTCTGAACGTGTGCTACGCGAGATACTCTCCGCGCCGCGCGAACAGTGGGACCGCATGATTAGACTGAGTATTCAAAACCAATTGACCTCTGAGGAAGTCTCAGAAATGGCCACCCTGCCGCCGGTCAACGAAGGCAGCAGCCGCAGACCTCCAACCCCCATCCTGCCCGAACCAGGGCGCCAGGCTGCACGTTCAATGAGACGCTTTGTGCAAACGCTATCAGAACTCGACCGCCTCAGCCGCGACGAAGCCCTGGACGAGATTGCCGACACCCTGGTAGTCAAAGGCAGCGGCAAAGACTCACTGATACTGCTCGAAGAACTGGCCCGGCTGATCAAGGCAAGGTTGGATCGGAAGTAGAGATTAGTAACGAGTGCTTACTGATTAGTGATTAGGAAAACCTGGTTATCAATACCCAGGTTTTTTAGTTTAAATAGTTACCGTGGTTACACTTTTTGAATCCTCCTAAATAAAAAGCATTCCCTCGTGGATTTGAAATCCACGAGGGAATTTGTTGCAGCTAATTAGTAACCATGGTTACACTTTTCGATTCTTCAAGACCTTTGGATTATGGCAACTCCACATTTTATTATATGTGTAAGAGTGCTGAAAATTAGAGAGTAAAGTTTTCATAGAAATCGTTGACTCATTTCTAATATTTAAGAAATAAACTGATTTTGGGAGGGTTCTTATGAAAAATAAAACATTATCAATCAAGGTTATTCTTCAACTCGTCATTGTTTTAATCATCCTTCCACTATTACCCATCTTTATAACCTGGAGATGGAATTGGTGGGAAGCCTGGACTTTGGCTGTTATTCTGTTTTTGGGGTTTATCATCGGCCGCTATTTAGCCACGCGAAAACATCCAGGCATTCTTGCAGAGCGCGCAAGTTCTTTTCAGAATAAAGAAGCCAAAGCCTGGGATAAGTTTCTGGCGCCGATGATGGCATTAGGCGGACTCTTCGTTCCTCTGATTGCCGGGCTGGATAATCGATTCGACTGGAGCGCGGAACCCTTCAGTTTGCCCATAAAAATCACAGCCCTCATTGTGCTGCTTCTGGCATATGTTTTTTCATCCTGGACGATGATTGAAAATGCTTACTTTTCCGGCACTGTGCGCATCCAAACCGAAAGAGGCCATACCGTCTGCAATAGCGGTCCTTATCGCTATGTGAGGCATCCGGGGTACGTTGGTGCAATTTGGTCTTATCTGGCAATGCCCATTATTCTTGATTCCAATTGGGCATTTATTCCTGTCGTTCTGTTGCTTGTGATTTCTATTATCCGAACCAAACTCGAAGATCAAACATTGCAAGCAGAACTTCCCGGTTACCGAGATTATGCATCCAAAGTGAAATTCAGACTCTTCCCTGGAATTTGGTAATCGTGGCCAAGGCCATGATATACCCACGGTTACACTTTAAGAAAAAATAGTCCTCCCAGCCAAGAGTAGGCTTCCGCGAATTATGGCAGTGCCCGCGGTAGAAAAATCCGCACCAGGCCTAAAACCTAGAAATCAATTTTCACAATTTTGGGCAGTCAAAATCTAACCACACACAAATACCGCTTTTGTGCTGATTTCAGCCATTTACAGCCTATATATGGTGTTTAGGGGCGACCCTGTAAAAATTTAGTTAGTTTATCCAGGGGCGACCCTTGTTTTTCAAGGGGTGACCCTGTATAATATCCAGGGGCGACCCTTATGTGTGAAAATTGCAATTATCCGCAATACCAATCATCGCCCGCGACAAGGAAACTCATTTAAATGAAGATTTTTGCATTCGCAAACCAAAAAGGCGGCGTCGGAAAAACCACCACCGCTGTCACCCTGGCTGATGGGCTGGCGCGCATGAAGGTTAAAACCTTATTGGTGGATCTTGATCCGCAAGGACACCTGGCGCTCTCATTTGGGCTTGAAAAAACGCCTGGCCTTTACCGCCTAATTTGCCTGGACGAAACACTCGAAAAAGTGGTGGTCAACATCAGCTCGAATCTTGACCTGGTGACCGGCGACAAGCAGACCGAAAAAGTCAAACGCCAAATCACGCTATCGGATTTTCGCGAGTCGATTCTGACAGACATTCTGCAGGACGCGCCTTATGATGCCGTGCTGCTCGATATGGCGCCTTCACTGGATGTGCTGCACATCAACGGATTGATCGCCGCGGATTGGGTGGTCATTCCTACCCGGCCCGATGCGTTGGCTGTGGATGGGGTTAAAGAAATTCTGACCACTATGGCCGAGATCAACCAGAGCGGACATCGTTACCGCGGTTACAGTATTCTGCCGACTTTCTTTGACCGCACCACTCGCGAAACCTTTCTGCAGTTTCAAGACCTGGCCAAAACTTTTGGCGAACACCTCTGGCCTCCCATCCCGCAAGATACGCGTGTGCGTGAAACGGTGGCATACGGCAAGACGTTGTGGGATTACGCCCCCAATTCCGTGTCCATGAACGGTTACAAAGATGGCAAACAAAGATTGGGCGGTTATAAACAAGTGCTCGCACGCATGTTGGAGGTGATCAATGACTGAGAAAAAATTTGAAAGGCGCACCACCCTCGACCCTGCCGTGGCGGATTTGTTGAGCGGGATGCACCAGCGCCAGGTTGAAAGCCAGCTTCCGCGCAAAGAGCGTGAACGCCTGTCGCGCGAACGCGCCAAGATCCAGTCGCGCCGCGACCAGCGCGCCACCTATGATTTGCCGCCGACGCTGCGTGAAGAGATCATGGCCCTGTCTGAAGAACTGCGCATCCCCGCCAGTCAACTGGTCACCCTGGCGCTTGCTCGCTTTCTAAATGATTACCATTTAGAAAAAATTGACCTGGGAAAATATAAACAGCCATCGCGCAGTCCGCGTTATGATTGGAACCTGATTTTCCCGGATGAGTTAATCCGCATTAAAAAGAAAAAGGGGTAGGTTTATCAGGTCGTTGTTAAGTAGTAATTAAGTAGTCATAGAAACAGGTGCAAATTCTGCATGATTAAGACGTGCATCTTTTGCACTCCATAGAAAGCTCATTTCTGCACTCCGGCTGCCTTAAGGCAAAACTTTCACCCTCGCCGGGGTGCATTATTTTAACTCTGGCGTGGAGGAGAATTTTGCCCCTTGGCCAAAGGGAATAAATTGCCTGCTGGCCAGAATGCAATAATTGCCTGTTGGCCAGGGTGAATATTTTGCAGTCTGGGGTTGTTCGTATAATTTGCTTTGTGGAAATTCTTTTTCAAGAGTAATTTGATTGCTATAATCAATTCAAATTTCGTAAGTGTTATCAATGGAGGATGAAATGTGTGATTGGGTGGAGGATTTTCCGGGTATGATCTCAGTTTGTGATGTCGATGGAAAAATACTGGTGCTAAATAAACAAATCGCGGAGCATTTTTCATCCACTGGCGGAAAAAAGTTGATCGGAACTAATCTGTTTGATTGTCATGGGAACACATCAGGTGAGGAGATAAGGCAGTTAATGAAACGCGAAAAGGCGGACGTCTACATTGCAGTAGAGAATGGTGAACGGGAGTTGGTAATCCATTCGCCATGGTTTAAAGAGGGTGAGTTTGCCGGGTTGGTGGAGATAACATTGCCCCTTGAACGAGAGATCAAAGTAAGAAAACGAAATGGGTAAGATGTTTCATTTGAGGAATATTATAACAAGACACCCCTGAGATTTTATTTCTCAGGGGTGTTGAATAGTAACCGCGGTTACGAATTAATCAGACACAAGTAAAGCACGGGCCAGTTTGGCGTGCAGGCTGCCGAGGCCTTTGGCAAGGTGCATATTAATGGTGAGGAGGAGGATACCGCCAAGCACGAAGAAGAGCATGGTCCAGGGTTCAAAAATGTGAGTCATACCATTCCATACAAACATCGGCAGATGATAACCATATTGCAGCACGGGCACAGCGATCAAGGACAAGCCCACGGCAAACAGGGTGATGAATAGAACGAAGTAGATGATGCCCAGCGGAAACTGAAGGATCAAGAAAAGGGTAGAAAACCAGGTGATCTTTGAGGTAAAGATAGCTTTCAGTTTTTCAATCCAGGTGATGTCTTTGCGGGTGAAGACAGGGCGTCTTGGCATGCGCACACCAAGCAGGGCTTCAACGATGCGGCCTTCGAGCCAGGCCAATCCGCGAAAGGAGAGCAGGATCAAAGCGGCCAACGGGATGCCGAAGATTAAGATGCTCATTGAAAGCGAGAGCGAAAGCCCGGTAACCGCCCAACTGAAATAGAGCGTACCGGTTATCAAAGAGATAATCATATATAGCACAGATCCCCAGGCACGGGCATCTCCGTAGACGCCGAAAAAGCGTGTTAACCAAGAGCGGTCGGTTTTGGTTTGAGGCAGCGATAAACTTGGATTCATTTTTTTCTCCATTACTTGGTAGGCAGCAGCGGTTTCTTCGGGGGTGCCATACTCTTCAATAATAGCATCCAGCGAGGGGGAGTCTTCTCCCTCCATGGCCATAGCGCTGCGCAGATATTCTTCGGCATCGGCCTGCGCATCACGCACTGTAGCGGGGTCGCAGTCTTTCATCAATAGTTTTAATTGGGTTAAATAATTTTCAATCGTTTGGCTCATGATAGGGTTCCTTTTAGTGTGGCCTCTACATAATCGCGGGTTTGCTCCCAAACCATTTTCCATTCCTGGTAGGCTGCCCTTCCAGCGGGAGTGATCTGGTAATATCGTCTTGGTGGAGCAGAGATCGAAGGCTCCACGTGACTTTGCAGCAGTGCGCTGTTTTCAAGTGACCGCAGCACGGGATACAGCGCCCCCTGCTTCATGGATAAACCATCTTTTTGTCCGGCGCCGATCTGACGCGCGATTTGATATCCGTAAAGCGGTTCAGTGGTGTTTGCCATGACACCCAGCAATACTAGAGAGGCTATACCGGAATTTAATTCTTTTTGGAATTTTTTTGTTGTGCTTTGCTGGTCGTCCAAAGTATTCTCCTTTCGAATTCACAATAACAATAACTAGATAATACTACTAAGTTAGTACTATGTCAAGAATGTATTAGTATATTGGTCCCCGGCGGTTTTCAAACTGCGGGGGACCAAGAAAAGTAGTTTTGAAAAATTACTGAGACAGAACGATTATTAATTAGGTCAATTGGATTGCAATGAACGCTCGTTCAGGTTCCTTGCGGAAGAGCTTGGGCAGGTCAAAAAGAAACTTCATTACGCCATATTTTTTGGAATAGACTTTATCCACCGCTTGAACTTCTTCTTTCTGCAAGAAGCGGATCGAACCTGATACCCATTCACCGGTCAAGGTGCCGTCCATTTTACAGGCAGCGATTTTTACTGAGGGATTATTCCGCATCCTTTTTACTTTTGCAGAATCCGCTACAGTCGTGAAACACAGTTCACCGTTGTATTCAACAAACCAGACCGGCGTTTTGACGCCCACGCCTGTTTTGCGATAGGTTTCCAAATTAATATATTGTTCTTTTTTGAATAGCTCCAGATTTGACATTACAAGCTCCTTCTTCATTTCAATACAGCTTACCTTGAAATTATTTGAAAATACTTAGAAAAAATGCTTTCATGCCTTCAGAGTTAATTTTTCGATACTTAGGATGAATTCCGTTTTGGCGTCTGTGTAGCCTGCCCGATCCGAACCAAACTCGCGGGCCAGTTTGAGTTTGAGTGCGGCATACGCGGCAACCGCTTCAGGGTGTGAACGCAGATAATCTCTGAAAGCAATATGCCTGCTGAAAAATTCGCTCTCTGGTTCCACCATGTGCAGATGAAAAGTGTCTTCGCTGTTGGCTTGCTTGTAGAGGTAGCGGCGTTCGGGTAGTTCTGCTTCATGTTCGGGGACGTAGACATATCCGAGAGTTTGCAGGGGAGCGATGAAATGCGGTGTATCGGCAAGGTTTTTCACCCCGATCAGCATGTCGATGATGGGCTTGGCGGCCAGCCCAGGCACGGCCGTGCTGCCAATGTGCTCGACAACAGTAATATAGATGCCGATCACACTCTGAATGAGCCCGGCTTCTTGGGTGAAGAGCTCTCGCCATTCTGAACGATAAGATTCAATCACGATGGGGGATGAATTTTTGGGCATGGGTTCTCGTTTATCAAATTTCTGATTTTGTTGGCTTCATCTCTATGTTATAAATAGGCATCTCGAACAGAGTAGTGATTATGACCGAATCGAAACCCTCTCACAAATTTTACCCTTTTCTATTGGTCTTGTTCGGCTTGATGCTTACCGCAGCACTGGCCGCCATTTTGTTGATCGGCAGCACCTCGCGATACATGCAGGATGATTATTGTTATGCCGCCCTGCTGCGCGGAAATTTCTGGCAGCAGCAAGTGGATGCTTATCTGCACGAGACTACTTTTTCAGGTAACCGTTTTGCGCTGACACTTTTCATGGGCATCAGCGAATGGGTTGGCCCAGATGCCACCCGTTATGTACCGGC
Source organism: uncultured Anaerolineaceae bacterium (assembly GCA_927443345.1). GTDB lineage: Bacteria > Chloroflexota > Anaerolineae > Anaerolineales > Anaerolineaceae > UBA6107. The sequence goes on from CAKMKJ010000003.1 coordinate 15,674, forward strand.
TTTTATGCTGCTGGCCTGGCTGGCGTGCCTGTATTTCTTTATTCGGCAGCTCCCCTGGTTCAATCGCCACGACTGGCTGAATCGGCTTGAAGCGTTTATCGTGGCCGAGGTTGTGGTCTTGTTTACGCTTGGTATGGCGCCCAACTGGGTTCAGGTCTACTTCTGGCGGGCGGGGATGTTCCCTTACCTGGCGCCGCTGGTGACCGGGTCTCTGCTGATGGGGCTGATGGCTAAGAGCCTGCCTGCCCATCGGTCTCGTTGGCTTTGGCTGACCTTGGTGCTGCTGACGGCTTTTGTCACCGGCGGCTTTTCGGAGATCGGGGTGGTGGCTGAATTGGCCATGCTTGGTTTAGCCTTGCTGGCCTTACTTATAATGAAGAAGGATAAGAAGGCGCTCATTTTGCCTTTCGGGCTGGCCCTGCTCGGATGCGCCGCCGCCCTGGCTTTGATTGTGCTTTCACCCATGAATATGCAGCGTTTGCAGTGGTCTTACAGCGAATCCGCACCGCTGCTGCAGACTTTGGTCAACTCATTTAAAGGCGGGTTAACCTTCTACCTTGCCACGCTTTACCGACCTACGCTGTATTATGCCTCTGCATTATTGATTTTTACGCTGTTGGGATGGGCAATCAATGAGCGGTCTGCCATTTCTACATTGCCTCTAAGAAAGGCATTACTGCTTGCCGTTGTATTGATCGTCGCGGCCTATCTGATAACCTCGGCAGCCATGGCGCCTGGTTTCTACGCGGAGAATTCTTACCCCAGCGACCGTGCCATAATTGTTCCGCGGTTCGTCAGTTTGCTGCTTGCGCTGGGTCTTGGTGTCTTGGCAGGGAACACCTTTGCCGGACTCAAAAAAAGCTGGGTATCCAAATCATTATTAACCTTGATCGGCACAGCCAGCTTATTAGTCATTGGATTCTGGTTTAATGATATGAAAATAAACTTCCATCCACCGGCTTTCCCCGAGATGCGCGCCTGGGTCCTATCAAATTTCTGGATCAGCCTTCTCGTGGTGGCCGGGTTTGTGCTATTGGCTGCGTTGATCGTATTGAAAACCAATATCAGATTGAGCCTCTCCATTTTGTTGGTAGTGATGGGGGTACCTGCGCTGCTTATCGGCGCGAGGTTCCTGACGGAGTATCCGTTGATGCAGCAAAGGGCAGTTTTGTGGGATGGACGCGATACGCAGATCCGTCAGTTATTGGCCGCGGGGGAGACCCGCTTGGTGGTGCCGGCCATGAACAGCCTGACGGGCATTCTGGAACTCTCGGATGATGAAGGTTTCTGGGTGAACAATTGCGCGGCTTTGTATTACGGCGCAGAATCCATCAGCGCGGTGGAACCGGTGCTGGATGCCGTCCAATTATCAAATCCATAAAACAAACTGCGTATAGGTATATTATGTGGATTTGAACAACCGTTCATTTGTCTGTGTTGAAGTAATTTTGAATATTAACAATTGTAATACTATATGTTATACTAATAGTATAGCAATGGAGAGTTAAAATGCCGAAATCGAAAACTGCAATTTCAATCGAAAGTTCGTTACTATTAGAAACTGACAAAGTTGCTAAAGAATTAGAAATTCCACGCAGTCAAATTGTTTCAAATGCATTAATGGATTATCTAAATCAATACCGTAACAAGCAACTTCTTGCCAAAATTAATGCCGCATATGCAGGTGAACCAGGCCCTGACGATATTGAAGCAATGAAAATTATCCGTTCTCACCAAAAGAAACAAGGAAAAAGTGAAGAATGGAAATAAAGCAGGGGGATGTCTATTGGATCGAAATGGATGAGCCGCTTGGTTCAGAACAGGGTTATCGCCGTCCGTGTATTGTCATTCAAAACAATATTTATAATCAAAGTCTTATCAAGACAGTTGTTGTGTGTATTTTGACTTCAAATTTGGATAGGGCAAATCTACCAGGCAATGTTCTACTGGAACAGGGGCAGGGTGGAGTAAAAAAAGCAAGTGTGGTAAATATTACACAAATTTTTACGGTTGATAAAAATGATTTAATCGAATACATTGGTTCGGTCTCTCAACAAAAATTGAAGCAAATTGTTAGTGGAATCAATGGTCTCTTACAACCTATTCAGATTAACCAATAAGATTTTTTTCATTCAACAAACAACAAATATCACAGTTTTCGATTACTGTGATATTTGTAATATTCTCGACATTTGTTGATTTTCTTGTAATGGATGCGCCAAAATTAATTTATCATAATCCCATGAAGATAGACTTCGGTGAGTTCCTGCAGCGCCGCAGTTTGAGAATCAGGGTCGGGGGGTTTTCCCAGCAGCATTTCGGTCATGTGAAAGGTGTAGAACAAACCAAAAAAGGCGCGCAATAAGCCGTCATTTGAAATCGGACGCAAGGCCGAGGGGTCACGTTTGAGCTTGAGCGCGAATTTTTCCATGCCGGGAGCGACCTGCGGCCAGGCGAGTCTGAGGTGTTTACCCTGAAATTCAACCACATCAATGAACACCAGCTTGATCAGGTCGGGACGGGTGTTCAGTTGCGTCACCAGGCGGCGGGCTGCGGTGCGGGCGAGTTCTTCAGCATTGGTACCTTGAGAGTTTTCAAGCGCCAACAAAAGAAGAGGGTAGGGGTTATAGGCTTCGAAGACAGCCCTGAAGAGATCATCCTTGTCTACAAAATGATTATAAAGAGAACCTAATGCCATGGCGGATTCTTTGGCAATCTGGCGCATGGTGGTGCCATGAAATCCCTGCTCCAAAAAGAGACGATGCGAGGCAGAGACGAGCTGCTGCCGCGAGCGTGTGGGGTTTGGCTTGCTTTTTTCTAATTTTTCATCAGTCATGGGTTAATTGTATTGAGAAAACGGGTTCATGGCAAATGGATAATTAAGCAAAAATTGCATGTAACAATATCAAACGAAGTGATGTATAATAAATTTACTTCAAAAAACCCATAAAAAATGCGTTAAATAGCCCTAGACTTTTGTAAAAAAGTCGTTATACTAAAGTAACATTATTGGTAAACAATTAAATACGTTCTGAATTTGGCGGCGAAGATCCACATCCTGTGTTTGGTCGCAGACTTCTGAAAAGAAGTGAGGATATGGGGAGTCAATTGCGAAACCGGCCCTCTGGTCGGTTTTTTGTTATTAAGTGCTCTTTTATTGGTGGGAATTACTTTTTTTTGTTTTTCATTACTACTCACATCGAGACATAACCTATAAAAATTGATTGTGTACCTAGTCGAATTCTATTTGTTTTTATTGAGTTGGAGGAATGTCACCATGAAAAAACGCTTAGCCTTGATTTTACATAGATTTATTACTGTAATCGTCGTGGTTGCATTTGCCTTGGCAAATGTGAGACCAATATCAGTAGTAATTGCTGATGATTTTGTTGGCACAGATAGCGGTGAAATACTCACCGGTGGTGCTAGCGACGATGTCATTACAGCTTTGGGCGGTGATGATACCGCTAGTGGCGAAGCGGGTAATGACACGGTTAACGGCGGAACAGGTGATGATATCGTAAATGGCGGCACTGGGGACGATACTCTTAATGGCGGTGCAGGGGATGACACCGTTAATGGGGATGCAGGCGATGATATTATCACCGGCGGCACTGGAGAGGACGTCCTCGATGGAGGCGCGGATACTGATACGTTGGTTGAAGTGATGACCGAAGGAACAATAACAACAACCAGTGGAACGTCTGCTCCAGCAGCGACAAGTTTACCTCCTGCTGGGACGACAACAAACTGTAATATAAATACTAGTTATGGTTGTGTTAATCAAACAGTTGTTACGGTTACTTATGGCACCACAACAACTCCGAGCTATACATCCAATTCCACAGAGACAACAGTTAGTGATGTTATTTTAACTGATACTTCACTAACCACTTCGTCAGATGTAACTACAACTTCTGGTACAACAGAAACATCCCAAACCCCATATACAATCACGACAAAAAACCAAACTCGTATATGTACAAGATGGGGTTGTACAGGTTGGGGAACAATAAATTTGCCAACTCAATCGGGAACAGGTGTAATTTATACATCAAGTACTGGTGATACTCATTCTGAAACACCAATTACTGAAGTTGATTCACTCGCCAATATCGAAGAAGCGTCGTTAACTGGTAATAATAATGACAATGTTTTGGATGCTTTGGCGTTTACCCTAGGCAGTGTCACTCTTTATGGTTTGGGTGGTAACGACAATTTAATTGGCGGCACGCAGGATGATCACCTTTATGGTGGTACTGGCAACGACGTTTTGAACGGTGGCGCATCTGGGTACGATACGATTTACCAGACCGGTACCAATATTGACCTAGACACTGACACCAACGGCGACGGCCAAATGGTCACCGGCGGCAGCGAGACGGATACGCTTTTAAGTATTGAAGCTGCTGAATTAGGTGGTATCAATAATGACGACAATACCCTTGATTCTTCCGGTTTTTCTGGTGACACCACTTTAACTGGTGGTAATGCCACCTCTTTGTTTTCCAATCTTACCAATACCTTATTAGGTGGCAGCGGAACCGATTTGATTAACGGAGGAAATGCGACAGGCACTTTCAGTTCTGTTGACAATATCTTATCAGGTGGCACTGGAAATGATGAATTGAATGGCGGAAATTCTTCAGGAGCTACAAGTGCTGTCCTCAACAACCTCACTGGCGACGAAGGAAATGACGAACTTAACGGTGGAACCGCATCAGGTTTATTAAGCACCACCACCAATAATTTGGATGGCGGTTCTGGCGACGATACCCTGAACGGTGGCGGTTTGAACCTGGCTGCGATTTGGGAAGGACTTGTATCAGGTGGTTTTGATTTCTCTACCCTGGGTGAGGATCTACTGAGTGGGCTACCTCTGGGAACGACCATCAATAATATGAATGGTGGTGATGGTGATGATACCCTCTTCGGTGGAAGCGGACCCAAAGCTGATATTTTTGGTTATTCTCTTGGTGGTGTTACAAACGACATGCAAGGCGGCGCAGGCGATGACCTTATCGTTGGCGGCAGTTTGGGTGCTCTCAACACCATGAACGGTGGCGCCGATAATGACTGGTTAATTGGCGGCAGCATTGGCGCTGACAACAACATGCTTGGTGGAGATGGCGACGATAAATTAATTGGTGGCAGCTTGTTGGGCACCACGAACTTCATGGATGGCGAAGCCGGAGAAGACATTCTTTTAGGCGGCTTAGCCCCCAACGAGATGCATGGTGGAAGCGACAATGACATCATCATCGGCGGAGCTGGCTTATCCAATGCGCTTGATCTGTTGGGTGCTGATGGTCTTGGAGACCTCCTCCCAGCTGATAGCGGTCTGGATGGAATCCTTGATTTGTTCTCCAATGACAGTCCTGATTCAAACCTTATGTTTGGAGATGATGGTGATGACATTCTCATCGGTGGGTTAAGTCCAAATGAGATGCATGGCGGCGCGGATAACGATTGGTTGGTCGGCGGATTAGGCGCTGAAAATGAAATGTACGGCGAAGAAGGTGAAGATCTGCTCATAGGTGGCGCTTATACCACTGGTTCGAACCATATGGATGGTGGTTTAGACAATGATGTCTTAATTGGTGGCGCATATAGCGATAACCATATGTTTGGACAAGAAGGTGATGATTTCTTGCTTGGCGGCCTTTCTAGTTATAACGAAATGAATGGCCAACAAGGAAATGATTTGCTCATCGGTGGTTTGGACAGCACGAATGAAATGGCTGGTGATTTAGGGGATGATCTACTGATTGGTGGTCTTGATTCGAAAAACCAAATGTCTGGTGGTGACGGCGAAGATCTCTTGATTGGCGGAACTGGTCTCAATGAAATGTCTGGCGATGCTGGTGAAGATCTCTTAATCGGTGGCCTCGAAAGTGAAAATTATCTCGGCGGCGGTACTGAAAATGACCTCTTAATCGGCGGCCTTGGTGGCCTTAACGATCTTTCTGGCGATCAGGGTGATGACCTCTTGGTAGGTGGCTTGGGCAGTGAAAATTACATGCATGGTGGTGATGGTGCCGATCTACTAATCGGAGGAGCAAATTCCTTCTTCTGGGCTTTCGATCCATTGGAAGGCAAGGATATGCCTTATGGTAACTTCATGGAAGGCGGAGATGGCAACGATGCCTTCATTGGTGGAATAAACTCTTTCAATGGCATGGAAGGTAATGAGGGCAATGACGTAATGCTGGGCGGACTCAATTCCTTCAACCTCTTCCTTGGTGGTGAAGGCGAAGATTTGCTTATTGGTGGATTGGGCGGCCAGAATGACATGCTTGGTGGTGATGATAATGATGCCATCATCGGTGGCGCGGATAGCGTCAACTGGATGTTAGGTGAAAGTGGCAATGATCTTCTCACCGGAGGAGCTGGTTCTGAGAATCACATGTTTGGGGATGAAGGCGAAGATCTGCTCATCGGTGGAATAAATGCGACAAATTACATGGAAGGTGGAATGGGTTCAGACGTCTTGATTGGCGGCTGGTACGGTGACCATACCAATTACATGTATGGTGGTTCAAGCAGCGACCTAATGATCGGTGGTGAATTCACCATCAATCACATGTGGGGCGAGGCAGGCGAAGATATCATGCTTGGCGGTTTATCTTCGACCAACAACATGTATGGTGGCGCTGACAATGACATCATGACTGGCGGGTTGCTGGGCGATTTCATGGATGGCGGCACAGGGTCCGATCTCATGACGGGGCTTACCGGTAATGACACGATGTATGGTGATCAAGGTGTCAATTTTGCAGCCGATGGTGCCGGGTCAGATCTCATGTTCGGCGGTTTCGGTGATGACACCATGTACGGTAATGGCAACAACGACCTCATGTTCGGTGGTCAGGGCAGCGACACACTGGATGGCGGGTATGGTGTGGATGTGCTTTATGGCGGCCTTGAATTTGGTCTTGATGATGGTGATGACAAGCTTTATGGTTATGAAGACACTGACTTCCTCTTTGGCGGCGTTGGTGATGATGAACTTTATGGCGACAAAGCAGAAGATGGTTCTGAATATCTTCCAGGCAGCAGCGACTTCCTCTTTGGTGGCGCTGGCAATGATTACATGGAAGGCAACGGCGGCAACGATTTCATGTTTGGCCAAGATGGAAAAGATGAAATGCATGGCGGCACTGGTGTTGACACCCTGTTCGGGGGTGACGGCAAAGACCTTGTCGACGGCGGCGCGAATGGAGACTTCCTATTTGGAGGAGCCGGTAACGATGTCATGTATGGCGGGCAAGGCTTGGAGACATCTGCTGCTGATGGTGGCGATTTGATGTTCGGCGGCCTTGGCAACGACACCATGTATGGCAACGGTGACAACGACCACATGTTTGGTGGCCTTGGCAACGATAATTTGTCTGGCGGAGAAGGCGAAGACGTGCTCTTCGGTGGTCTAGGAAATGATGATCTCTCAGGTGATTCAGGTGATGACTTCCTCTTCGGTGGCGTAGGATCCGATACCATGTCAGGTGGAGCAGACGATGACCATATGTTTGGTGGTCTGGGTGCCGACGACATGTCTGGCGATAGTGGCAATGATGTCATGTTTGGTGGTTTTGGTGCTGATACCATGTCAGGTGGCGCTGGAACTGACCATATGTATGGCGGCTTCGGTGATGACGATATGTCTGGCAACAGTGGCACCGATATCATGTTTGGTGGTTTAGGCGCTGACAACATGGATGGTGGAACAGGAAATGATTTCCTCTATGGTGGCGTAGGTGCTGACACCATGTCAGGTGGAGCAGACGATGACCATATGTTTGGTGGTCTGGATGCTGACGACATGTCTGGCAACAGCGGTAATGATGTCATGTTTGGCGGTCTGGGCGCTGATACCATGTCAGGTGGAGCAGGAAGCGACCATATGTATGGCGGCTTCGGTGATGACGATATGGCTGGCAACAGTGGCACCGACATCATGTTTGGTGGTCACGGTGATGACACCATGGATGGTGGAACTGGAATGGACTTCCTCTATGGTGGTGTAGGTGCTGATACCATGTCTGGTGGCGCTGGAACTGACCATTTGTTTGGCGGTCTGGGTGCTGACACCATGTACGGCGACAACGGCAACGATATCATGTTTGGTGGTCAAGGTGATGACTTCCTTTCTGGTGGCGTTGGCGATGACTGGATGTACGGTAATAGTGGTAATGACACCATGTATGGTGATGAAGGCAACGACCACATGTATGGCGGCTCAGGTGACGACAATGCGACCATGTATGGTGGTGCTGGTGCTGACATTATGTCTGGTGGAGCCGGTGCTGATGTCATGTACGGCGATGCTGGCAACGACATAATGAATGGTGATGATGGAAACGACATCATGACTGGTGGAACCGGGGACGATATTGTTGATGGGGATGACGGAGACGATATTATCACTACCAGTGAAAACCAGGACACCATTGATGCAGGTCTCGGTGACGACCGAATCATCATCACAGGGTATAACGGCGATGGAATAGGTCAAGAAACCTATGCCACGGGTGGCGCTGGAGTCAATTACTTTGCTTTCATGGCTGGTGCCTATGGCGACCTTATGCTTGAATCTAAACAAGAAACAGAAGGTGCGGTAGATACTCTTGATTTCACTTTATACGATCGCAGTGTCAATATTGATATGAGTAAAACCGAACGTCAGCAAGTTGCGACCTGGGATGAAGTTGATTCGGTTGATCCCACCATAACAGTGACAAAAAGCCTCTGGGTCACTTTGAAAGGTTTCTTCACCAATTTGATCGGTTCCAATCAAAACGACACTTTACGCGGCAACGATCTGGTTAATACCATCCAGGGCTTAGGTGGAGATGATGGCATCGGCGGCGGCGGCGGTATAGATGAAATCTATGGCGGCGACCTCTCTGATGCACTGAACAGCTACGATCCTTCAGACGGCATGGATACAGACCTTGATGCAGTAGCAGTAATAGGCGGAGTCAATCACGAAGATAATTGGCACAGCATCGAACTTCCAGTCGCCTTACCGATTCCGTCTTCATCAACACCTGCAGCATTATTAGTTCCTGTCACTGGTGGTGGCGGCAATCTGGGTATCCCCGTGACTGGTGGGGGCAGAGGACTTGTTGCTGGTGAGGGACATACTTGTGTCCTCGTTGGAAACGATGTGGTCTGCTGGGGCGAAAATACCTCAGGCCAAACCGGTCAGGATACATCCATTGCTCAAGTGTCCCCTGCATTTGTTGAAGGGTTGGAAGGCATCGTTTCACTTACAGCAGGCAGCAAACACACCTGTGCTCTTGATGTCAACGGTGATGTCTGGTGTTGGGGTGAAAATACAGAAGGTCAATTAGGAAATGGTACTACCGAGAATTCAACAGTGCCCACAAAAGTAACTGGTTTACCCGACAGAGTGCAAATGGTTACTGATGGCAATAACTTTGCCTGTGCGTTGCTGATGAACCAGGAAGTTTGGTGCTGGGGTGACAACACTTATGGACAACTAAATGACGGCACTTTGATCAACCAACCTGCTCCTGTCAAATCCAAGTTATCGAATTTGATCTATCAAATGTCAGCAGGTCATAATTCGGTCCTCGTCGGTTCTCTGGGTTATACAGAATCATGGTCCAATGCAAAAGCAACTCAGATGCCTGGAACCGGCACAACGGTTTCGATTTCGGCAAATAAATGGGGAGATGGTGGATGTGCTGTATCAGAGTCAACTGATGTCCCTGGCGCTGGTGAAGTCATGTGTTGGGGAAGCGATATGGTTCCTCAAGAAATAAGCAATCCAATGCCAGCACTCATGGTCAGCACCGGCTGGGCTCATAGTTGTGGAATCAATATGGATGGCTCAGTCTCTTGCTGGGGCGCCAATAAAGAAGGTGAATTAGGCAACAATTCAACTTCTGATAGCTCAACACCTGTCTTGGTTGGTGGTATAACTCAAGCGACTGACCTGGTTGCTGGTATGAAACACACCTGTATTGTTCAAGGGCTTGGAAACTCGGTTATGTGCTGGGGTGACAATTCACTCGGACAATTGGGCGGATTCACTGGTGCCCATAGTACTTCACCTGTTTCAATCATTATCCCAACAAGATAGCATATAAGAATAATGGGATCTTAATGAAATAACCAAAATTGAAAAGGAGGGCGGTTTGCCTACCGTCCTCCTTTGATATAAAATAAGCGTCATGGAGGAAAATATGTTTAATGATGAAGAACATCAAGAATCGATTCTAAAAGATGAAAAATCTAAAATAACAAAAAGCGATATTAAAAAGACAGAGAAAAAAGAACGGCAGCCATTATTTACAAAACCTCAAAATTTGGGCTTGTTTATTATATTGTGCCTGCTTATTCTACAGGTACTCATGAGCGGATATCAAACAATTCGCGATATTCGACAAGATGCGCAGCGAGCACAATTGATTGCCAGTGTCACAAAATATACAGCCTCAGCAGATCAGTTAACTTCGCAAATGTTAACTGATTACAAAAATGATGTATATGCAAACACAAATGTAAATTCAACAGAAAAACAACAGGTCATGGGTACTGAATATAATTTTATGGCCATGATGCTGTTGGCAAAACAAAATAACAGGTTACTGGAACTGTTATCACAACTACGATAATACCAGATCAAAAACTACAAATCAGCCGGAGCAATCCGGTTGATTTGTAGTAATGGAGAGTAAGATTAGAAAACATTAATGCGCGTAAAATTCACGTAAAGTATCTCTGGACTTTTGTAAACTATTCGTTATAATTAAGTTATAGCGAAATACAAGTAATTATAACAAATTGTCGTTAGGGCGGCGAAGATCCACACCTTTAATTTGGTCGCAGACTTCTGAAAAGAAGTGAGGGGATGGGGAGCCAATTGCGAAACCGGCCTTTTTTGGTCGGTTTATTTGTTTAATCGACTCTGAATCAATCAGTTTTTGTTGGTAAACAACCACACACACAGTGTGGATTAAAAATTTATTGGGAAATTTCACAAGGGAGATATTAAATGAAGACCAGATTCGAAAAAATTATCAAGTTCATGTTCATTTTTATAGTGGTTATTGCTCTGGCTGTTCCACGGCCGGTATTGGCTCAGGATGTTTTCACAACACCTGAACCAACTTCGACCGAAGTAGTAACCGAGGTTGCTACAGATATCCCAACTGAAGTGGTAACTGAGGTTTCAACTGAAGAAGCAACCGAAGTTGCAACAGAAACACCCATTGAAGAAGCAACCGAGACTGTGGCAGATGTGGTTGAAATTTTAGCTGCTGAAGAGGCAGTTTTGCTCGATGAGAGCGGACAACCCATTACATTAGGTTCATCAGAAGCCGAAACGATCCTGGCCGAAGGTGATCCCGTAATCGAACGTGGTGGAACTTTCTATCAATATATGATTTCATGCGCGAGTGCAACAATCGATGCAACACATCAATGTGTGGAATCCCCAACGCCAATTAGTAGTGCGATTGCTTTTGCTAATCCTGGTGAAATCATCACAATTGCACAAGGAACTTACAACGAAGATGTTACCATAGCAAAAAACGTAACTCTTCTTGGTGCTGCAACCACTTTGGGTGGTTCTAAAGATGTCGTGATTTCAACAGTTCGATTAATGGTTGACATCAATAATTGGCTCAATATCTACTCACCCCTTGTGTTCGTATATCCTGGAGTCGATCCTCTCAATCCTGGTCATATTCAAGACGCTATTGACATCGTCCAGGCTGGCGGAGTTGTAAATGTCATGCCAGGCACCTATGATGAAACCGCTGTTAATCGAACTGCAAATGGCGCTGGAAGTTATCAATTTGGCCTTTATATTGGATCGGATAAAGATGGCATTACCCTTCAAGGACTGAAGGCTGATGGCACACCAGTAACCAGTTATGCGGATGCATCAGCAGTTGTTACTACGAATGCCACTAACAATTTTGGTTATTCGGGTACTTTTGTTGAAGGTGACAATGTCACCATTAATGGACTTGTATTTGGGGATAATAAACCATCCAACAATAAAACCATTGAAGTGCTCGGCGATAATTTCACCTTTAAAAATAATCAAATCGTTGCGAGTAATGGCGGTTCGCTATATTTTGGTGACTGGAATTTTAACACTGTTACTAAAACCTCTTCAATAAAGTCTTATACAGTGGACGGCAACCTATTCAAATACGGTGCTTCGTTGGATATTTCAAGCGGGGCTGGATATTCTGGTTCTGTAGCAGACAAAAAAATCACGAACAATGTATTTAACGGTTTACAAAAAAATGGAACCGATTCTAATAAAGCGTTGACTAGTTTCAATGGAATTGTTCCGTCGATTGGTTGGTTTGTGAATCCTATGAGTGGAGCCACGATCACCGGCAACACTTATTCAAACAGCCCCACGTATATTCGCAGTCGCGGAACTGTTGTTGAAGATTCGTTTAATTGGCAGCAATACTGGGAACAAAACACTTTCAATCATGGTGTAGTGACTTTATCGAATGTTCCTGAATTTAAAGTTCAAGATTACTCTTATACAAGCAGTGGTTATTTTATCGAAAATGTTCGTCGCATAGGCAGTATTATTCAAAATGAAATTGATATTGCCAAAAAAGGTAATACAGTTTTGCTTGGTTCAGGTACATTTGCTGAACAAATTGAAATTAGCAAAAACCTGACACTTCAAGGAACCGTAGGGTCAATAATTCAGTCGCCAGCTGTGCTTGTCGATTCTTTTACGACAAGTTCTGTTAATAAACCTGTTATTTATGTGCATAATGCGGATAACGTTGTTCTTGATGGACTTATTGTTGATGGTTTCAATAAGGGAAATGCAAATTATAAGTTCATAGGTATCGCTTACCTAAACGCAGGCGGTACTATATCAAATAGCATTGTGAAAAACATCATGGATAACCCGTTTTCAGGTGCTCAGCATGGTGTGGGTATTTATGCGAACAATGTTGATGGTACTCCTCGCATTCTAAATATCATGGATAATTCAGTAATTGATTTCCAAAAAACCGGTATTGCAGCATCCGGGGATGGATTGATAGTAAGAATATTTGATAATACTGTTACCGGAGAAGGTCCAACGAGTGTCACCGCCCAAAATGGCATTCAGATTGCATATGGAGCAACAGGTTTTGTTCAAAACAATTCAGTAAAGGATATCTGGTATTCAGGTAAAGACTGGACTGCTTCAGGGATACTATTATACGATTCTGGGAATGTTGAACTCTTTGGAAATGATGTTATTAAAAGCCAAAGTGGGATTTATGCCTATAATACATCAATTATTGCAGATGGGAATTTAGTTGATGGAAGTTCATGGGGGATTTTAGCCGATGGAAATGGGAAGTCTAGTAATATTGTAAATAATACTATTAAGAACACCCAAAATGAGGCTATTTATACAAACGATCCCACGCTTTATGTTTCGAACAATTACTTGTTTAACAACGGCTTAGGTTTATATAGTGATGCTAAAACTCCAATCATGGCTCGATACAATTATTGGGATTGTGATTTTGGACCCAATGCTTCACACCCAACATGTGATCTTGTTGTTGGTTTAGCTGATTCTACCCCTTGGTTGCTTGATCCTGATTCTGATGGTGTATATGACTCAAGCGATGGCACTGGTGGATATGTGGATAACTGCCCAACAACCTATAATCCCGACCAGGCTGACAGCAATGGTAATGGTGTTGGCAACGCTTGCGAAGCTCCAGTAAGCTTCGATAATGATTTCGATGGTGTTCAAGCCTTCGAAGATAACTGCCCGCTAATTTCAAATCCTGATCAAAAAGACACCGATAATGACGGCATTGGCGATGCATGCGATTCAACCCCCAAGGGTGTCTTCAAACCCCTCATAGTGCCTGTCACTGGTGGCGCTGGATC
>CAKMKJ010000004.1 GCA_927443345.1 uncultured Anaerolineaceae bacterium
TAACGTGTTGGGGTTTGCTTCGTCCCTTCGGGACTCGCAACATATATATTAATGAGTGCCCCGGGAGGGACTCGAATGTTACACCCCTTGGGTGCTCTCAACCTAATGGAATTTTGTTAATTAAATAGTGCCCCGGGAGGGACTCGAACTCTCAACCTAAGCGTTAGGAGTGCTTTGCTCTATCCTATTGAGCTACCGAGGCAACGCAGTCATTATAGCATCTGCCAAAATTCCCTTCAAGGGTATCCCGCAAGCGGGTCTTGTATTAAAGGCTATTCCTAATCGTCAGCACCTGGTCTGCATACCTGTAGCCCACGTCATACGGACCGTATGACTTCAATGCCTCGCGGATGTCGCCATACCTTTCGGTCAGGCCGGCCAGCATACGCACGCCGTAATCCACGTTAAAAGCGGGGTCTTTCAACTCTTCAATACTCGGCCTGGAAGCAAAACATGGGCCGTTGATGCACTGAAAACTGGCAGAGATGCCATCCCTGGGCATGACCTGCATCAAGCCCACCGCACCTGAAGTGGACATGACCTCAGGCTGACCGCCGCTTTCTTGCAGCATCACCGAAGCAATCAGCAAGGCATCCACACCATGTTTGGAGGCAGCCTCCTCAATCAATCCACACCAGGGCTTAACTTTGGCAGGGTAGCGGTCATTGAATTCGCATACCGTTGAGCTGCTGGTCACGACAACGACTTCAGTGGCTGCTTCAGCAATAATGGTTGGGTTGACCAACCTGCTGAGCAGCACCAGAATGAGAATTCCAAATGCGAGTCCGGGGATGATGGCTTTTTGTGTGCTGGTCATGATAGTCTCCTTTTAACGACATCGATTGAGACTATAATAGCACGTATGTTCTATAATTGCAAGAAAAAGTAGGGGAGGGTTCCAAACCCTCCCCAAGCAAAACATTACCTTTCCATGCTGACGACTTGATGCTCCCACTTATGCCAGCCGTTGAAGCGTTCATCCAAAATCTTGCGGCCTTCGCCAGGGCATTTCTGGTCCATCAGTTCGAGATCGGCATCCACCATGATGCGCACCAGTTCGTGGAATTTGATCTTGGGTTCCCAGCCAAGCGCTTTCTTGGCTTTGGTGGGGTCTCCCAACAGGTAATCCACTTCGGTGGGGCGGAAGTAGCGGGGATCGATTTCCACGTACTTCTGATAGTCTAACCCGACGTAGCCAAAAGCCTCTTCGAGGAATTCGCGTGGACTGTGAGATTCACCGGTGGCGACGACAAAATCATCTGATTTGTCTAACTGCAGCATCATCCACATGGCTTCAACGTATTCAGGGGCATAACCCCAGTCGCGTTTGGAATCCAGGTTGCCCATGTAGAGTTTGTTCTGTTTGCCCGCCACAATGGAAGCCAGTGCACGGGTGATCTTGCGGGTGACAAATGTTTCGCCGCGACGCGGGGATTCGTGGTTGAAAAGAATTCCGTTGGTGGCGAAGATATCGTATCCTTCGCGGTAATTGCGGGTGACCCAGTAGGAATACACCTTGGCGGCAGCGTATGGGCTGCGTGGTTCGAATGGGGTTGTTTCCATTTGCGGTGGTTTGGCGCCGCCGAACATTTCACTCGATGAAGCCTGATAAAAACGTTCGGGATGTCCGCTGCGGCGAATAGCTTCAAGAATTCGGATTGTGCCCAGGCCGGTGATGTCTCCGGTGTACTCGGGCATGTCAAAACTGACACGAACATGGCTTTGAGCAGCCAGATTATAAATTTCATCCGGTTTGACGTTGTAAATCACATCCATCAGACTTTCGATGGCTGAAATATCGCCATAATGCAAAAAGAGGTTCACTGGTCCGCCATTTTTATGCGGATCGTGATAAAGATGGTCAATTCTGCGAGTATTAAAGGTGCTGGCACGGCGGATGATACCGTGTACTTCATATCCCTTTGAAAGTAACAACTCTGCAAGGTAAGAACCATCCTGACCGGTGATGCCTGTAATTAAAGCTTTTTTCATTAAATTTTTCTCCTAATTTTGTTCCAGTTCAACCGTGCTTCACAGGTGAAGTTTAAGTTGATCTGTCAGCATTTCTTGTGTTGGACGGTCGCTTAATCCGTCAGGGGTGGTATAAGACCGATAACCCATGTGGAATTCTGCCTGATCTCTTTTCCACAAATCCACACCATCCACCTTTATTGAAGGCGATCCCTGAAAGGAATGAAATTCTGCTTCAAAGTCGTCTTGGATGGCAATACGTTCCGGTTGTATAGTAATACCCAAATTGTTCAAACAATCCAGTAGATCATTCCAAGTTTGTTCAGTACTTGGGCATTCTTCTATAAAGAGAAACTGGATTTTTTCCACAGACCTATTATAGTAGAAAAAAACGGACTTTTGGAAAGTTACCGAAAATCAAAATCCCCCGGGGTGTGTAACCCGCGGGGGATTGACTCAAGTTTTCTTTACTTCTTTTTGAAGATTATTTTCGTCTTTTCTTCATTCAGGTCAACGATGACGGTGTCTCCATCAACAAATTCGCCTGCGAGTAAACTGACCGAAAGTGGACTTTCGACGTATTTCTGCAGCGCTCTCTTGAGGGGACGCGCCCCATAAGAAGCATCGTAGCCTTCTGTCGCCAGCCATTCGCGGGCAGTTGGGGTGAGCTCAACTTTTAAGCCGTGCTCTTCAAGTCGATCACGAACATCTTTCATTTGCAGGTCAACGATTTCCATCATCTGTTCTTTGGTGAGTGGTGAAAACATGATGACTTCATCAACACGGTTGAGGAACTCAGGTCTGAAAGTGCTCTTGAGCGCTTTTTCTATCTTTTCGTGTGCCTGGCGGTCTTCATCAGTAGCTTCTTTTTGCAGAAAGCCCAGGGTGCCGCCTTGTTTGACGAATTCAGTGCCCAGGTTGCTGGTCATGATTAAGACAGTATTTCTAAAGTCAACCACGCGGCCCTGTCCATCGGTCAAACGGCCGTCGTCAAGGATCTGCAACAGGGCGTTCCAAACCTCGGGATGGGCTTTTTCAATCTCGTCAAAGAGGATCACGCGATAGGGTCGCCTGCGAACGGCTTCGGTTAATTGACCGCCTTCTTCATAACCCACATAACCTGGAGGAGCGCCGAAGAGGCGTGAAACGGTGTGCTGTTCGTGGTATTCGCTCATATCCATACGAACCAGAGCGTCTTCATCATCAAACAGGAATTCAGCCAGTGCCTTGGCCAGTTCAGTCTTACCCACACCGGAGGGGCCGATGAAGATAAACGAACCATTGGGGCGTTTGGGGTCTTTCAAGCCTGAGCGTGCGCGGCGGATGGCATCTGCGATGGCGTGGATGGCCGGTTCCTGGCCGATGATGCGTTCATGCAGACGTTCTTCCATGTGCAGCAGGCGGGTGGATTCTGTCTCGAGCATTTGATTGACAGGGATGCCGCGCCATTGCGAAAGGACTTCGGCGATATCGTTAATATCTACCACCTCATCCAGTTTGTGGTCAGATTCCCATACGTCTCGTTTTGAATTGAAATCCTCTTCAAGACGAAGACGGTCAGCTTTCATTTTTGCGGCACGTTCGTAGTCACGTTCAATACCGGCCTGTTCTTCTTCCGCTTTAAGGCGGTCAAGTTCGGTCTTCATTTTCTTAAGATCCGGGGGCAGCGAATAAAGCGCAACACGCAGTTTTGCGGCCGCTTCATCCATCAGGTCAATGGCTTTATCGGGCAGGCGGCGGTCAGTGATGTAGCGTGAACTTAATTTCACCGCAGCTTCAAGAGCGTCATCCGAGAAATGGACTTTATGGTGAGCCTCATAGCGGTCACGTAAAACCAGGAGCATTTTTAAAGTATCTTCTTGTGAAGGTTCTTCCACAAAGACAGGGGCAAAGCGTCTTTCAAGCGCTGCATCTTTTTCGATATGTTTTTGATATTCATCCAAAGTGGTGGCGCCTACACATTGCAGTTCGCCGCGCGCCAGGGCAGGTTTCAACATGTTGGAGGCATCCATAGCGCCTTGAGCAGCGCCTGCACCAACCACTGTGTGAAGTTCATCGATGAACAGGATGATCTCGCCATTCGAGCGTTGTACTTCTTCGATGGAAGCTTTGAGCCGTTCTTCAAACTCACCTCTAAAGCGTGAGCCGGCAATCATGGAACCAAGATCAAGCGAGATTACCTTTTTTCCCATTAATATTTCGGGCACATCGTTGGTGGCAATCTTTTCAGCAAGCCCTTCCACGATTGCGGTTTTGCCGACACCGGCTTCACCGATCAAAACAGGGTTGTTTTTCGTGCGGCGGGAGAGAATTTGCATCACGCGTGAAATTTCGGTGTCACGGCCAATCACCGGATCAAGCTTGCCCTCTCGGGCTTGCTGGGTGAGATCGCGTGAATATTTTTCAAGTGTGCGATAACGGGTTTCAGCCTGGGGGTCGGTGACACGCTGACCGCCGCGCAATTGAACCACTGCTTCTGATACCCGTTCACGGGTCAGACCGGTGGTTTCGAGCAGCCGGGCAGCCGGGGTATTCTTTTCACTCAAAATAGCCAAAAAGAGGTGTTCGGTTGAAATATATTCGTCTTTCAATTTGCTGGCTTCTTCATTCGCCAGGTCAATAATTCGTTTGACACGGGGCGTGATAAAAATCTGGCCGGCTCCGCCGCCAAAAATGCTGGCTTTGGGGCTGGTCTTGAGAATGTAATCAAGTCTTTCCATCAAAATCTGGGGATCTACCTTCAGAATCTCAAGGATTTGTGGAACCACGCCCTGGGGTTGTTCGATCAACGCCAGCAGGATATGTTCTGTATCAATTTGGTTATGCCCATACCTCTGAATAATTTCAGCAGCGCGTTGGGCTGCCTCTTGTGCTCTCTCTGTAAAACGATCAAATCTCATCATAAGATGTTTATCCTTTTTCTACTAATTACCGGTGATTATAGCATTTCAAGAGGTGCGATTGGCATAGAATAATATAAGAGACTTATCAGAGTTTTATCATCGAGCGTCAAAACAGACTTGCCCCTCAATTACAGTAAGTTGAACATGCAAGTTTGAGTCCAGAAGGACGAGATCAGCATCGTAATTTGGAGCAATTCGACCTTTGCGCTCATCCAGATGGATGGCTTGAGCAGCATTTAGGGATGAGCACATCCAGATTTCTTCAAGCGGCAGATGCGTGGCAATCGCAAAATTACGCAAAGCTGCATCCATAGTGAGGGTTGACCCCGCCAGTGTTCCATCCGCAAGCCTGGCTGCGCCGTCAGCAAGTGTTACCGGTTGCCCTTCAAGCGAATAGATGCCATCAGGCATGCCTGCCGCGCTGATTGAATCGGTGATCAAAATCACTCCGCGAGGAGTCTTTGCCTTAACTAGAATATTCATGACGGCAGGGTGAACATGGATGTTGTCTGCGATTAATTCGCAGTTCAGTTCGGGCAGTGACAGGGCAGCGCCCACCATACCTGGCTCACGATGGTGAAGCGACCCCATGGCGTTAAAACAGTGAGTCACCTGAGTGATCCCTAGTTGTACTGCAACCTGCATTTCTGCGAAGGTGGCGGCTGTGTGGCCGGCAGCTACCGTGATGTTTCGGCCCTTACAAGCTGAGATCATCCACTGGTTCTCAATAATTTCTGGCGCAAGCGCCACCAGACTGATTAAGCCTGAATCCAAATAGGGCAGCGCTTCTTCAAGTGTAGCAGCACGGATGTTGGCTATAGATTGTGCGCCAGCATTGAGCGGATTCAGCCAGGGGCCTTCCAGATGGATGCCAAGGATGCGAGCGCCAGGCTCATCGCCCATGACTGATTGAATGGTATCAATAGCGGCTGTGATTTCAGACTGGCTGGCTGCATAAGTCGTTGCAAGAAATCCAGTCACACCGTGGCTGGCAAAAAAGGCAGATATCTTTTTTATCTCATCTGTTTTGCCATATACGAAGTCTGCGCCGAGAGCACCATGCGTGTGTAAGTCAATAAATCCGGGCAGTAAAGTGCTCCCGTGGCAGTCAATGCAAGTGGCTGAAGTATGAGCGAAAGACTGGGGGGCATCTCCTGAACCCAGCGAGTGAATGCGATTGCCTTCTATTAGGCACCATCCACGGTCGATCGGTTCAGATGCGCCAATAATTTTCGCATCGCAAAAAAGTATATTTGGTTGATCTTTCATATTGAGATTTTAGCCTTTGCAGAAAGGTGTGTCAATCTGGCATTTTTTAAATCGCATTAAGAGGCATTGGTGTAAAATTGGATTCATGACCGTTTTATCGACTCCAACCTCCCGAATCCGGGCCATCCGCTTGCGGGAGGACCTTAAGCAAATTGCTGACCTTATCGAATTGTGTTTTTTAGATAACATCGACCCTGAAGGTCAGGAGTATATCCGTCATATAAGACAGACCGCCAACAATTTTAGCGGATTGATCCTTGAAAACACCACACCTGAAAACTCGACGCTGCCTTTCCATGGATATGTGTGGGTAGAAAACGATAAGATCATTGGCAATATCACCTTGATTCCGCTGCGGTCAAAAGAAAAGGGCGGCTATTTTGTGGCTAATGTGGCTGTTCACCCCAATTATCGCGGCAGGGGAATCGGCAAACAACTCACCGAACGCGCCATCCGTCATGTGCGTGAACACCAGGGCAAACATGTTTACCTGCAGGTGCGCGAGGATAATGAAATTGCTATTCAAATATACCGCAACTTGGGTTTCGATGAAATCAGCCGCCGAACCATGTGGGTTTACCGACCATCAAGCAGGCTTGTTGAAAACATACCATCAGCGATTAAGGTGACTAACCGAGAGAAGGAGGATTGGTCTCAGCAAAGAGTGTGGCTTGACGCTATGTATCCTCGAGAACTGCGCTGGAACCTTCCGATTCGGTTGGAAAAAATGGAACCAACCTTTTCAAACTGGTTGACCCGGTTAATGTTTGCAGAGTTTCAGCGATCGTGGTCAGTACGTAAAGATTCAAAAATGATCGGGGTTGTCACATTGGATCATGGCTCTGAGACGCATGATTACTGCTGGCTGGCAACTTCTCCCATTTGGGAGGACGAGGTGATTCGTAATGTGTTTCCGGTGATCGCCCGCAAGGTGCTGTTTCCAAAACGTTTGGCGGTGAACTACCCGGCTGGAAGGGCAAGGGCTTCTTTTGAGGCAGCAGGGATGCGTGAACTCAATACCCTTTTATGGATGAAACATAAGATCTCGTTGCTCAATGAATCAATAATTGTTTAATTTGTGCCACTTTTTTGAGCTTTTTGCGTAAATGGATTGAAAGGATAAAACCATGAATAAATTTCTCATCCGTTTAATTATTAATGCCGCAGCCTTGTTTTTAGCGGTAAAGGTGTTGGAACCGCACATTTTGATGCAAAATGATGCCTGGTATGCTTATTTAGTGCTGGCTCTCATTTTTGGCTTTGTGAACGCCATAATAAAACCCTTACTAATGATCGCGAGCTGCCCTATGATCATCCTGACCTTGGGACTTGGCACATTGATCATTAACACATTGATGTTTCTATTTGTCGGATGGCTGGGCAATATCATTAACATAGGATTTACCATTCCGGACAACAAATACCTTTATGCTTTTCTCGGCGCATTGATTGTCAGCCTGGTGAGTCTCATTTTGACCAGGATTTTTGCTCCAAGCAAGAAGAATTAATAAATAGAAAAAAGCTGCGTTGAGAAAATCAGCGCAGCTTTTTTGTTAGCAATTATTCGGTGAGTTGATTATCCAGGTTGGAAATCCATAACAGCACTTCTGGCTGCCATTGGAAGGCTAGTGTGCCATCAGAATTGAGCAGTTGCCAGGTTCCTGTTTCACTCATCATTGGTTGCGCATCTCCCGAAATCATGACCGCAATTTCATCTGGAACGAGAGGCACCCATTGTGTACCGTCTTCTGATAGTTTGTATACTGCTTCCCCCAGCGGACCGTCTACCATGCCGGTTGACATATTAAAAGTCAAGGGGCTGGTTGACGCAGGCAAATCCGGAAGTATCTGAGCAATAGGATCTTCAATCTCTTGAGGCATGGTGAATCGCAGCATGTAGCCATTCTCGGCATCACTGATCCAAACCCTGCCTTGATCATCCACGGCGATGCCAATCGGCATGCCAAAGCCATCAATGCCGCTGCTGTAATCGCCCCAACCTCTGATGAAGTTGCCGACGCTATCAAATTCCAGAACTCTATAAGCATCAGGATCGGTCACAAATACGTGACCATTATTGTCTACATCAATATAGGGTTTGTTGTTGACAGACTGTCCATCCCAGGCATCTACCATCCACTCGCGCAAGAATCCATAGCCAACACCGTCGGAAAGCGGTTCGAAGACCTGAATGCGTTGGTTCCAGGTATCGACTACATAGAGTAAACCTTCGCTGTCAATTGCCAGGCCAACAGGTTCGTCAAACTCACCTTGGTTCATGCCATTCATACCGAACTGGCTCAAAAAGAGGCCATTGGCGTCATAAACCAGCACACGGTTGTTGCCGGTGTCGGTGACGAGTACCTGCCCACTGGAATTCACCACAATACCACGCGGCCCCCAGAAGCCATCGGGTGAATCGGCTGTGCCTGCATTGCCCCACATGGTCACGAACTTGCCGTCTGCGGTGAACTTTTGAATTCGGTAATTCCAGGTATCTGCAACATACACAGATCCATCGGGGGCCACGGCAATTCCCCAGGGTTCATTGAAGGTGCCGCCAGGAGCATTTCCGCCGCCATCCAAGGTTGCAAAGCTTCCCCAGGTACTGATAAATTGTCCATCAGCAGTAAAGCGTTGAATACGGTGATTTCTGGCATCAGTCACATAAATGTCGCCATTAGGTCCAATGGCTAGGTCATGTGCACCGGTGAACTGTCCATTTTCGATGCCAGGGGCGCCGAAGTACAAATCAGGGGTAAAAAGGGTTATTTTGTCAGCATACGGGTCAACCTTAACGACTGGAGCGGAGGGCACAGTACCATAAGTCCAAATGGAAGAGACCAGGCTTTTTTGAATGAACAAGTATATACGACCTGAAGGTTCCCAGTTTTCAACAGTTAAAGTGGAGAGGTTCTTAATGGCGGCATAGCGGGTGTAGTCTTTGTTTAGCCATATGTCGCGGATGGCTTGCACCATTTCAGGGTTTTGCAACGCCGTCCAAACACTCTTAATGGTTTGGTTCATGTAATCTTGCATTGGCCAAACCAGCCGAATGTACTTGAACTCATAATAGTTGTCATCCAGAATGGCGCGCGTTTTTACAAGTTCGGTATCATCTGAGATGACAATGGGATATTGTGTGAGGTCACGAGTAAGTTTATCTTTGATCCATGTCTTGTTTGGATAATCGCGGAAATACCACCAGTAAGGATACAGGGCATCACCGATGTAAGCCACTTTGATATCCTTGCCGCCGGTGGTGCGCTGTGAAATATCTGCAATCTCATTGAAGACATCTTTCGGCCCCTGTGCACTATGGGCATAAACCAGGAATTCTTTGGCGTTATCATAATTAAGGTAATTCGCTTGATAGGCTGAACGGGCGGTTAATAACGCCAGAGCACCGAAAAAGACAACGATGATGGTCTTGATGATTTCTTTAGCTTGCCAATTTTTCATCAAAACGATGATGCCCCAGCCTGAAAGGCCAAGCGCTAGTAGTGAAAAAATGAATGTACTGGTGGTTTGTAGTTGCAAAAGTTCCATGCCTGCAAAAGGTTTGTCGGGTCCAACAAGTGAGCTAATGACTGCCGAAAAACTGAAGAGCAGGATTGGAAACAATAATAAAGATAAAAATGATTTGATGTTCCATTTGAAAGTTGTCAGAGAATCCACCAGGTAACCGATACTGAAACCGGCGGCCAGAAGCATTGGCAGTGTTATGTGCACAGTGAGCCAGGGCATTTTTTCTCCCGCGACTGAGTATGCAATTAATGACATAACAGACCAAAAGAGCAGTAGTGCAATCACAGGAACCCGTTTTGGATTTTCTTCTACTTCGATAGCGACTAATGACTCGCTGGAAGACTCAATTTCTGAATCTGCAATTGATTCTGTCTGAGATAGTAAATTTTGTTCTTTTTCTGCCTTTTCAATATTATCAAGCACTACCTGTTCAGCAGGGTCGATGTTTGGCCTTGATGAAAAAAGATTGCGAAGAAACGCGAGGATCAAAGCCAGGAAGGTGCCCATGGCAGCCAGATATTCATACATGGGGATCTGAACGAACGAGTAGTAATACCAGGGCTGGGTACCGCGATTCACACTTTGTTGCGACAGCCAGTAACCCAATGAGCCGACCATGCCGGTGAAGAAGCCCTGTCCGTTGGTGAACATGGTTGTATATAAAATGGTGAAGATGGCATAGAAAATGGCTGCGTTCTTGAGCCACAATAAGGGTTTCCATAACAACCCGACAGCCAGGGCAATAAGGACGGTGACACCCAAAACAATGGATGTTCTAATTAATCCGGGCTGCGAATAATCGAGGGGGTTCCAGCCAAACAAATTGATCGGGAATGCAATCAATTGAGGCATCACCAAGGTAAATGTCAAGATGAGCAAATCAAAAGAGCGAATAATTCGAATGGTTTTCCAGCCCAAACCAATAACAAGAAAAACCAATGCTCCAATTACTGCCGCAGCCGCAAGGCCTACACAAATCAGTGTGATAATGTGAATCAATTCAGGCGACAGGGCACTTGTAATTCCATTGGCTGCTTCAGCTGATTCTCTTGAATTGCGGCTGTCGATGATGGCTGCACCTAATGCGAGCCCAATTAAAACCAGCCCAATTAACGTAATCAGTATAAAAACATCACGGTTGTGAGGCCGTTTCCATTCCTTTTGGGTTACATCTCTAATAAAGACAAAAGCCAGGAAGATCAGTATTTCGGCTGTAAAGATGAATGAAGTTTCTTTTGTGCAAAAATATAGCCCAAGTACTGCTGTATACAGGTAAAGCGTATTGTGTTTCCCCTTTTCCAGGTAATACAATACTGCGTATAGCAATACAACACTAAAGAGTCCAACAAAAGACTCGTTACGGACGTATCTTCCGTAGAAAAGCATATATGGAGAGATTAAAAAGAAAATACCAGAAAGCAGGGCACCGGTTCTACCAAGGTATCGCTTCCAGGCGAACAAGACAAAAATCACCGTTGCGATGCTGAACAGCACTGCCGGGATTCGAGAACTGGTATCCGAATCACCAAAAAGAAAATAGGTCGCCGCAAGCAGATGGAACTGCATCGGACCATGGGTGACAGGATCATGACTGTAGCCCTTACCGAGATAGAGATCATAAGAGGGGACGACATGATTGACTTCATCATGGGCCATTGACCGCTCGCCAATCATATAGAATCGACTGACCACTGCCAATAGAATAATGATGGCAATTAGTAAATGTTCAATTTTGAACTTTTCAGAAAAAGAGAAAATCCGTCGATCAAGCCATGATTCAGTTTTGAGTGTTGTTTTAATGTTTTCCATTTATCCGGCCTTGAACAATCCTTAAATAAGCTATCCATGACTATACATGAATCCATATAAACTGACAAGATTATTTGAACAAAAAAAGATGAGTAAAACCCTCATCTTTATATCTTTTGATTTTTGAATTCTACTTTCCCAGATTGAAAAAATTGTAAACTGCTCGCGAAAGGTCTCCATACAATTGATTGCCATCCGTAAAGACAATTTGTTGAGGGCTATTAATAAACAGTGTCAGGATATAGTTTCCGCCAGGTGAATAAACAATTGCTGCATCGCACATATCATAAATATAGTAATCAATTGTATCGGTTGCCCAGCCATGTTTATGGGCGATTTGTGTCCCATCTGGCAAACCTGACTCAATTAACATTCCATTTCGGTCTTGGGCGAGCAGAGAGATCATGGCACGGCATTCATTTTGTGATATCTTGCCCGGAAAAGCTGCAAAAAAACTACCTCCGCCGGTTTGAGCACATTCATAAATATCACTTAATAGAGATCCCATTTCTGTTGCAGTGGTTTGGTTCATTTGATCTCTAGGAAAAATGATATCCGTGCGTGAATTCGCAGGTGTTGAATAGACTTTCAAAAAAGGTGCGCCGATATAAAACATGCCAGCCAGATAGGTGTTTTGTAATCCCAGGGCTTCGAGAGTATCTGAAACATATAAAGGACCAAGATTTTGCTCCAGGACGGATCTCATCAACGCATCGGATGCTTCATTGTCTGAGAGGGTCATCATTTTTTCGAGAAGCGTGTAGGTTTCAGCGTCCATAGGTTCATCTTTAACGCGATAAACTTCAACCATGATGGGAATCTTAATTGTGCTCAAAGCTGAGAATGCAATATCAGGGGTCAAACGTTCACCAGTTTGGTAAGCAAATTGCATATCCTGACCAGTTTGCAAGTCTTTGATGTAAAGTTCAACTGTCCCAGGGAAACTATGGGCATTGATTACTTCTTCAAGTAGTATTTTTAAGTTGTCAAAAGAAGGGCGTGATGAAGTACTCTTCTTTACTGACAGATTAATCACACGATCTGTTGGCGAATTCAAGGCCATGCTGATTAGCTCAACTGAACGATCAACATCCAGGCTTAAACCGGATTTCCCGGCTGAAAAGAAGGTATCACCAGGGATAGGTGTGAATGGTTCGGGGTCTTGATCATATCGAGCTGCAATTTCACTGACAAGATAAGAGCGCATCTGATCTGCATTGATCTGGGCGAGGACCGGAATATCCTGTGATTCAGGGAATCGGTTGAAAAGGTAATCCCAAAAAGAGGACCAGAAGGGCAGCGAGGCTCTGGCTTGATCAGCGGCAGCCATCATGCTACTCAGATCAAGCGAGAAGCCGAGGGTGGAGGGCTTGACTTGAAAACTGCTGTCGGAATAGCGTAATTCCACTGGCACAGAATAGGCTTGGGTTAAGCGATCCGCAGCTTGATCAATATCCAGACCTGAGACATCCACTCCGCCGATGGTTGAACCGGGTGAGAAGGATGATCTTAATCGGCTGAACACCACTAATTGGAAAACCAACAATATAACACCGGCTGCAATGAGTGCCAGCGAAATCCATCGAAGCAATGAAAAGTTACGTAAATGTTTCATATCCTGTACTCCATATTTCTATCAACACTTCCGATTTTACCAGATGGAAACGGTGTTTGCAGATGCCTGATAGGCGATTTGATCCAGTTTGGATATACTTATGGCATGATCGTTCAACCCTCAGATCGAATGGATGCTCTAAAATCACTTTTTCCGTTTTCTATGCTCGATGATGAAGACTTGCAAAGCATCGCCCCTTTTATTGAACAATTGATTTTGCCTGCAGGCGCGACCGTTTTCTCTGACGGCTATCCGGCTTTTGATCTATATTTCATTCTCTCTGGAAAGGTAAGTATATCTTTACACCAGGCAGAGACAGACAGAGTGCTTGGTGTCTTGAGCACGGGTGATCACTTTGGTGAAGAAGCATTAACTGGCGTTCAAACCTATCAAACCAGGGCAACTTGCGTATCAACCGTGACAGTTCTACGCATCAGGGCAAGCAAAGCCAGGGCCATCGCAAACGCCTTTCCGGTGTTACATGCAGCTTTTAATTTGTTTCAAAAAACATACCAATTGAACTGCACACAAAATCTGACCTGGCGCGCCGCGGATGAAAGCGTGGAACTGATCAGCCGACGGCATCCATTCTTTCTATTTTTGCGATTGTTTTTTGTCGGCGGTGCTTTCTTGGTGGTTTTTTCTTTTATATTGTTTTCAGCTTTGGCATCAAACGACTATTTTGTGCCGTTGCTGGTTCTTTTGATATTAGAATTATGTGTTGGCGTCGTAATCTGCGCCTGGACGGGCATGGAGTGGGGGAATGATTTTTTCATTTTGACCCGTGAGCGAGTGTGTGTGCAAAAGAAACTCACCGGTTTCTATGAAAGCCGGCATGAATCTCCAGTCAATGCGGTGCTTTCAATAGGGGTTGATACCTCCA
Source organism: uncultured Anaerolineaceae bacterium (assembly GCA_927443345.1). GTDB lineage: Bacteria > Chloroflexota > Anaerolineae > Anaerolineales > Anaerolineaceae > UBA6107. The sequence goes on from CAKMKJ010000004.1 coordinate 13,979, forward strand.
TAATAGGAAGGCTTTTAGGGTATGGCACTGTAACGGTCAGAACATATACGGGTGACCTGAGATTTAAACGGCTGCCCTATCCATATGTGATCTATGAAATGCTTGAAATTCGCCGTGAGGCCGCTGCCCTTGAAGCCACCCAGTCTGAAAAACGCGAGATCCGCGAGGCATTAACCGGCAAAGTGGATCGTGCTTTAAAGGGCAAATCCATGCCGACATCGGCTAAGAGCGGCAACCTGGTTCAAACAGAAAAAGCGGGCACTTTTTTTAACCTGATGGACAAACTGTTCAACCTGCGCACTGAAACAAACAACTCGGTTATCTATCGAACACATTGGTGGATTTTATTCAAAAAGACTGCCTTACCAGTGTTCTTTATAATGGCAATTGTTGTGGCCGTGCTGGCGCGCATTATGGGTTTCCTAAGCTTCATTCCCGAGGTGGGGGTCTATGTGACTGCCTTGATCCTGGCCGTGTCTTGCTGGGGATGGTGGATCTATCAATACCAGGATTGGCAGAACGATGTTTACATCATTACTGACGATCAATTAATTGATGTCTGCAAAAAGCCGCTGGGTTTGGATGAGCGACGTTCAGCACCGGTGAAAAATATTCAGACAGTAGAGTTTGAGCGCAAAGGGTTAATCAATTTGGTGCTTAATTTTGGTACGGTCACGATCAAGATTGGCAATGAAGCGTTGACTTTTAACAATGTTTACCAACCTTCAGAAGTGCAGGCTGAAATCTATGCGCGTTATCGGACGACACTTGAGACCGCTAAAAAGAATGAACAACAAAAATTTGTTGAATGGATCAAAACCTACGAAGAAATCAAAAAAGAAAATCAACGAGCAAATGATGACGAAAACGGGTAAAATTGTCTCTTGATTGACGATAAAACGAGGTTAAGATGACGATTTTAGATATTATCAGTGTTCCCGATCCAGTTCTCAGGCGTAAAGCCCGCAAAGTAACAGATTTTGGCAAAGATTTTCAGTTATTGGTGACCAATATGATTGAGACCATGCGCGACGCCCCCGGCGTTGGATTGGCCGCACCTCAAGTAGCGATATCAGAACGTCTGGTGGTGATCGAATATGCCGATGATGAAGACGATGATAACGATGAAACCCTAGAAACGCCAGCTGCTGAAAAAAAACTTTATGTTTTGGTTAATCCTGAGATCGTTGAGAAATCAGAAGAAATGGTTTTGGGTGTTGAAGGCTGTCTCTCTGTGCCCGATTTGGTAGGTGAAGTAGACCGCCACGAAAAGATTACTGTCAAGGCCCTAAATCGACACGGACATCCCATAAAGATTAAGGCAGATGGGTGGATGGCGCGTATTTTTCAGCACGAAATGGACCATCTGGATGGTATTCTATATACAGATCGCACAGATAACGTGTGGAAACCCCGTGATGACGAAGAAATTCCGCTTGATTAATCCATGTATCTGACCCATTTGTCGCTGACCAACTTTCGGCTTTTCTCCCGCCTGGATATGGACGTGCCTAGGCGGATTCTTTTGTTAATGGGGTTAAATGCCCAGGGAAAAACCTCCTTGTTGGAATCGATATATTACCTGGCGACTTTCACCTCATTTCACGCCTTGAATGACAAACAGCTCTTGAATTTTGTCGCCACCAGTGAAGATTTAACCGTTGCCCGCCTCGTGGCTGCTTACCAACGCGGCGACCGGCAGCATAAATTGGAAGTGCGCTTGATTCAGGATTCAAATGGCAACGGCGGTTCTCGTCTGCGTAAAGAGGTGCTGTTGGATGGCGTCAAAACGCCGGTCAATCAGGTTGTGGGCCATTTCAATGCAGTGATCTTTTTGCCTCAGATGACGCGCATCCTTGAAGGCGGACCAGAAGAGAGACGTCGCTATTTAAACCTTGCGTCGGCTCAGGCAGACCCCTTCTTCACCCAAGCGCTCTCTGAATATAACCAGGCTATTACGCAGCGCAACGCATTGCTAAAATTATTGGCAGA
>CAKMKJ010000005.1 GCA_927443345.1 uncultured Anaerolineaceae bacterium
CTGGTCATCATCAAATCGTATAACAAAGAAAAACTTGGAAACGCAATAGAAGCCCTGGGTGTCAATGTTATCTACCTTGATCTCGAATCCACTGAACAGTTTTACCAGGATATTCGCACCCTTGGACAGATCTTTGGCAACGACGCACGCGCTGAAGAGATCGTCGCTTTGTATAAAGCCAATGAAACCAGAATTGCAGATGGATTGAATGGTCTCAGCGATGCAGACAAACCCTCAATCTTGTTGTTAAGCTATTCAGATAAGGGCGGAACAGTAGCCTTCGCGGTTCCTCCGATGGAATGGCTGCAGACTGTTTTAGTGCAGAATGCTGGCGGCGACCCCGCCTGGAAAGATGCCATCTCCGAAGGCGGTTGGACTGTTGTCTCACTTGAACAAATCGCAGCATGGAATGCTGACATGGTCTTCATTGTTGATTATTCGGGTAAAGCCATGGATGTAGTTGCTCAACTCAAAGCAGATGCCAATTGGCAGGCATTAGACGCAGTCATCAATAATCAGATCTACGCTTTTCCTGTTGACTTCTTGAGCTGGGACCAGGCTGATCCCCGTTGGGGTCTTGGCGAGTTGTGGCTGGCTGCAAAAATCCATCCAGACCGCTTCGAAGGGCTCAATTTTACAGAAGAGATTAGTGATTTCTACAAAACTTACTATGGGCTTGAAGATACAACCATCATTGAAAAGGTGATGCCCCTCGTATCGGGCGATCTTTAATACTTAACTTGATGAGGGGCGGCATGCCGCCCCTCATCCCTCGAGATATCATTGAAAAAAAACCTCTGGCTTTCACCCGTCGTCCTAATTCTGATTCCTTTGTTGGTTTTTTTAATTTCGCTGGTGATGGGCAGATACCCCAAGCCATTGTTTATGCCGTTTGACGTATTGCTGAATGACGAGTTAGCCCAAAGGCTGGTATTCAGCTTGCGGCTGCCCCGTCTGCTCAGCGCACTTTGCCTGGGGATGTCACTTTCAGCCGCTGGCGGTGTGATGCAGATGCTCTTTCGCAATCCGCTTGTCGAACCTGGATTCCTCGGGGTAACTCAAGGGGCCGGTTTTGGCGCAGCGCTTTGCATTATCTTTTTGGGTACCTCTCCCCTGCTGATTGAAACCAGTGCCACTCTTTTTGCGGTGTTGGGCTTGTTATTCTCCTATTTCATCGCAAGACGAATCCGTTTTGGCGGGTGGGTGCTGCGGTTGATTCTGGCCGGCATTGCAGTATCAGCTTTTTTCTCAGCAGGCTTGGGTATTTTGAAGTATCTGGCAGACCCAACATCACAACTGCCCGAGATCACCTTCTGGCTGCTTGGCGGATTGTGGTCTGTTACCTGGCCTGACTTATTTTACATTTTACCGGTGGTGGTGATCGGCCTGGTCATTATCTATCTGATGCGCTGGCGATTAAATCTACTCTCATTAGGGGATGAAACTGCTACTTCTCTGGGTGTCTCGGTCAAGCGTGAACGCACCCTGTTGTTAGGCGTCAGTGTTGCTATCACAGCCGTAGTGGTCTCTGTGGCAGGCATTGTCGGTTGGATCGGCTTGATCATTCCACACATTGCCAGAAGACTCGTAGGAGCCAATTCTGCAAACTTCATCCCGGTGAGCATCTCTATTGGCGGCGCTTTTGCCATCTTGTGTGACAATATAGCCCGCACGCTTTCAGCAGGCGAGATACCCCTGGGAATTATCACCTCTCTCTTGGGAGCAGTTATTTTCTTGATCTTGATGGTCAGTCCGGGTATGAGGCTGCAGCGATGATTCAACCCATCCTCACCATTACTGACCTTGAATTCAGCTACGAAGCGAATCAGAAGAATGTGCTGAACGCAGTTTCTTTTGAGATTCAACCCGGCACGATCACAGCCATCCTCGGACCAAATGGAGCAGGAAAAACAACCCTTATTCATTTGTTACTCGGATTACGCAAACCGCTAAGCGGCAGCATCTTGTTAAAAAATAAACCTATTGGGCAATATTCCCGCAAGGAATTGAGCCAATGGATCGGGCTTGTACCTCAATCTGAGTACGTCCCTTTTGAATATAGCGTTTTGGAATACGTCTTGTTGGGACGTGCTCCCTATTTAAACCCGCTTGACCTTCCTGGCCCATTCGATGTGCAAATTGCCCGTGAGGCGTTGATCCAGGTCGGCATTGAACATCTCGAAAAGCGCCCCATCCCCGAGTTGAGCGGCGGTGAACTCCAGCTTGTACTGATCGCCCGAGCCCTGGCACAGAAGCCTAAAGTGTTGCTGCTGGATGAACCCACTTCTCACCTCGATTTGAGCAACCGCAACATTACACTTCAAATACTTAATCAATTACGTTTAAATGGCGTAACGGTATTGTTTACCACGCACGATCCAGAAGCATCCTCTCTGGTGGCGAACAACCTGGTGCTGATGCGCCAGGGAAAGGTCATGCATACCGGCTCGCTCGAAACAACTTTTACCAGCCAGAAGTTGAGCGAAACATATGGAACCCGGATAGACGTCATCCAGGTGGATGGTCTGCCTGTCGTGCGTTCGCTGGAAAAACTGCAATGAGTGATGACACATCGATAATTTGGATCATCACCGGTCCATTCCAGGTCGGCAAAACACATTTCTGCCATAACCTGGTCAATGAGGCTCAAAGACGAGGATACAAGCTTGCGGGGGTGATCTGCCCTCCTGTTTTTGAAGAACAAAACAAAACAGCCATTACCATCGAAGATCTTATTTCACATCAACGCAAAACACTCGCGACTAAACGTACCACTGAAACAGAAGGGTTGCTGACCGATCATTGGGTTTTTAATGAGGAAGTCTTGTTGTGGGGGAACCGCGTATTGGGAGAAACAATTGGCTGTGATCTTTTACTGGTTGATGAACTTGGTCCACTTGAGTTCAATCGAGGCCAGGGCTGGCTGAACGGTTTGCAGGCGATCGATAATGGGGAATACAAAATCGCTGTCGTCGTCATTCGCCCCGTTTTGGTAGAAACAGCTCAAAAACGTTGGCCAAACGCAATAGTGATAGACTTTGAAGCCCGATTGAAACTTGAAGAAACAAGGCATCTGGTCGAGCAAGTATTACTACCAATTGAACAAAAATAAAACTCAATAATTTCGCATACTTCAAGTAAAATAAGGGCTTCTCACAACATACTCTCTTTACATTTTCGAGGCTTTATGAATTTAATCGATCGCATCATGGGCAAGCGGCCCAAATTAGGATTGGCTTTAAGCGGAGGTGCCACACATGGGGCAGCTCATATAGGCATTCTACAGGTTTTAGAACGCGAAGGCATTCGGCCTGATTTTGTTGCAGGCACCAGCGCAGGTGCATTGGTAGGCGCTGCCTATTGTGCCGGGGTGCCTTTGGATGAATTGGAAAAACTGTTTCTTTCGATTGCCTGGCCGACCTTCATCAAATTCTCTTTGATTAAACCGCTGGCCTTGTTTGATACACAACCCATGGAAGAGTTCATTAGAAAGAATATCGGCGATTGTGAATTTAAAGACCTCAATCTGCCCTTTGCTGCCATTTCTTGCGACATTGTAACAGGCGAGCGAGTTGTATTGGATGAAGGCCTTGTTGCGCCTTGTGTAAGAGCCAGCGCAGCGATCCCGGGTTTATTTTCACCGGTAGAGATCAATGGCCGCCTCCTGGTGGATGGTGGTGTTGTGGATAATTTACCGGTTGAACATGTCCGCGCCATGGGAGCTGATTTCACCATCGGGTGTGATGTATCTTCACCCTCAAAACGAGGCAAACGACCTGAAAATCCGTTTGAAAACCTGTTGGCAATGGTATATATCATGCAGGAACGGTCCACTTCATTGAATCAGGATATGTGCGATTGTTTAATTAAACCAAACATTTCACAATATTCTTCATGGGGGTTTGGTGACTCAGACAAAATGATCGAAGAAGGTCGAATATCCGCAGAAGCTGCCTTACCTCAACTAAACAAATTTATGCCAAAAAAGAAATAATTTGATTTTTCAGCACTTTTGTCTTGAAAAAACCGTTCAATTGAACGGTTTTTCTTTGGTTTTGAATGTAAAGATCTGCTGATGGATTATAGCGAAAAATCAGTTTATCAATTGGCTAACTTTTTATTTTACATGCTTTATATGAGCTATTTACTAAATTATTACTCAATAATTTCTTAATATAAACTATATTTTTTTTAACAAATAAATCTAGTATAACCAGGCGGTTCAATGCAAAAAATGAGCTTCAAATATAGAATGATTGCCTTTTTAATGATTATTGTTTTCGCTCTTGGCATCACTCCCGTCTTGACCGTTCAAGCTGCTATCAACCCTCCAACACTCGAAGAATTTTCAGGCACCCTGAAGAAATCAGATTCATCACAACTTGTTGGGGTATATGTTTATGATATCCTGGCACTCAAAGTGGTTCAACAAGCCTCAACTTATTCAGTTTCATCGAAGGTAGGAACCGCTACTCAATTCACTTTAGCCGGAAAATATGGTTCCATTGGTTTGTTAGCTCACAACTATTTATCTGGCTCAAGTTTTTTAAACCTTGTATCTGGCTCTGAAATTATCTTGATCTTTGGAGATGGCAGTACAAAAAAATACAAGGTAGACACCATTATGAAATATCAAGCGCTTAATCCAAACGACAATTTTTCCATTTTTATTAATCTGGATAAACCAAACGCTACGATTACAAGTGATAATGTGGTTAATGAGACTTATGGGGGCGGAGATCTTGTTCTTCAAACTTGTATTGCAAGAAATGGTATTTTGAACTGGGGACGCCTTTTCATCATCGCCTCACTGGTTGAATAATCTGCGATTTTCAAAATTGGTACCACCCAAAAAAGATAGCGTTGCACTCACTGCTGTATTAATCAAAACCGCCCGCCAAACGGGTGTTTGATTGTCTCTTTCGCTTTGCTCTCTCGCCAGGTTAATACTCTTATTAAAAGAATCGTTTAGGATAACGATTCTTTTTTATTACTTTTTTGTGAGTAAAAAAAGAATCACAATCAATAATCTAGTTACTCAACTTCAAAATCAAATTTCCTTTGTATAATGTTTGTACATGCATTTCCTTTATTTATTATATATTTATGATTATTATTAATTATATAGTTAATCGAAAGGTGCTTCATGCAAAAAATAAGTTTGTCAATTAAATCTTTCTCAATATTAGCGATACTAATCCTGGCCATAAGCTTTTTACCACTGAAATCAGTACAAGCTGCTGCAAGTCCGATATCGCTTAATAGATTTTCCGAAGCATTGAAGGAATCAGATTCTTCAAAACTTGTTGGAATCTATGTCAATGACATCCTGGCACTCAGAGTGGTTCAACAAGTATCAACCTATTCGGTTTCTTCACTGACTAACACAGCTACCCAATTCGGCTTGGCCGGCAATTACGGCTCCATCGGTTTACTAGCGCACAACTATTTGTCTGGGATGTATTTCTCAGAACTTGCCACTGGCACCAAAATAAACCTAATATTTGGTGATGGCAGCATAAGAACTTATCAGGTAGAGAAAATAAAGAAATATCAAGCTCTTAGTCCAGATGCTCTTGATTCAGATTTTATAAATTTGGATAACCCTTCTGGCACAATTTCAGGTGATCAAGTGATAAAGGAAACTTATGGCGCGGGCGACCTTGTTCTGCAGACGTGTTTAGAGAAGAACGGCAATCTAACATGGGGACGCCTTTTCATCATCGCCTCTCTGGTTGAATAATCTTCACTAAGAATCTATCGCCTACATCCAAAAGAGATTTGCCACCTCTGATCAAATAACACTAAGAGGAATCGCTCAAACTGAGAGATTCCTCTTTTTCTTACCTCGATCAAATATTACGTCTTTTGTAAACTCGATTTTCCTCACAACACATAGTCCAAACAACTTACAAGTTTGTAATATCGACCATTATCGTCTTGTTTTATTACTATAAAATTACTATAATACAACTAATATATTATAGTTATTGGAAAAGTAGATGAAAAAACTAACCTTGAAACACAAAATCTTATCCTTATTCGTGGTTCTGATCATTACCTTCAGTTTTCTTCCCGTCACGCCCGTCCATGCTGCAACCAACACCACTTCAGTAGAAACTTTTGCAGCAACATTAAAGAAAACTGACTCCTCTCAATTAGTTGGCGTTTTTGTAAAGAACGTCATGGCAGTAAAAGTAGTCCAACAATCTTCAGCCGCATATGTTTCTTCCAGCGCAGGCACCGTCACACAATTCGGCATGGCTAGCCAGGCTGGCTCGATTGGTCTATTAGCTCACAATTACCTCTCAGGCGGCAGTTTTTCGAAACTAGGTTCCGGCACTGAAATCATCCTTGTATTTGGTGATGGCAGCACAAAAAAATATCAGGTAACCAGTATCAAGAAGTACCAGGCACTCAGCCCAACCGACCCCTACTCAAATTTTGTTAATTTAGACAGCCCTGACACCACCCTTTCCAGTTCAGACGTTTTTAATGAAACCTACGGTTCAGGGGCTCTGGTATTACAAACTTGTATTAGCAAAAATGGCAACTCGTCATGGGGGCGTCTTTTCATCATTGCGACGTCTGCCGGATAGTTCTTCATTTTTCTCATGCTATATAAAACACAGGAACAGCCCATAAAGCTGTTCTTGTGTTTTATAATCAACAAACAATCAAGATAAGGGAGAGCAAAATGAGCATTCAGACCATCTCACCGAAAGATTTTTCTGCCAAAATTCACAGTTTGTGGGATAAAGATTGGTTCTTGCTTTCAGCAGGTAGCTTTGCCGAAGGAAAATATAACTGTATGACCATCGCTTGGGGATGGATGGGAGTTATTTGGAATAAACCTGTGGTTCAGGTTTTAGTCAGACCTACGCGTTACACCTACGGATTTATGGAGTCCAACCCTGATTTCACTATTTGTGCATTCCCGAATCAATACCGTAAAGCATTAAGTCTGTTGGGAGCAAAATCTGGAAGGGACGGCGATAAAATCAAGGAGTCTGGCCTCACGCCATGCAAAAGCACAGAAGTAATCGCGCCCTCCTTTGTGGAAGCCAACCTGGTGATAGAATGCCGAAAAATCTACACTGATGTGCTTAAGCCTCAAGGATTTCTGGATGCATCAATTGAAAGTCATTATCCGCTCGCGGATTATCACAAAATTTATTATGGTGAAATACTCACACTTCGGGGTGACCCAACTTTGTATTCCAATTAATTAAAAAATGGATGGCTCGAGACGATAGCCATCCATTTTGTTTTCCCCCTGCAGCGAAGTTATGAAATTGCTCAAAAAATGAGCAGGTTTCGAAATAATCAATCCAAAAAGTTATGTCCATCAAATAAACTTATGAAAGCTTCTACCACTGCCGGATCATACATAATTCCGGAATTTTGTTTTATTTCTGAGAGTGCTTCTTCATGGTTGCGAGGCGCTTTGTATACTCTTCCCTCGGTCATAGCTGAATATGAATCTACAACTGCGATAATTTTAGCGCCCATCGGAATCTGATCGCTCATCAGTGCGTGGGGGTAACCTTCACCATCCACGCGTTCATGATGCGATAGAATGATGGAAGCAATATTTTCGAGTCCGCTCAAACCCTTTACGATATGTGCGCCTAATTCTGAGTGAGATTTCATTACTTCCCATTCATGCGCATCTAGCGGACCAGGTTTATGCAGAATTGAATCTTCGATGCCAATCTTGCCTATGTCGTGCAACAAAGCCGCCCAACACAATTCACGGGTTTCACGGGCTGAAAAATTGAAGTGCCTTGCGATTTGTTCAGAAAATGAAGCCAACCGTTTACTATGAGCACCACTATATGGGTCTCTGGTTTCGAGCGTTTTTGACAGCGCCAAAACCACCTCAATCGAAGAATTCTCCAATTGCTCATTGAGCTGCTTGCGATGGAGGGCGTTACCCAATTGATCCGCGATCAAGTCAACCAAATAAAAGGTATCCTGTGGAAAGGCATCAAGTTCAGAAGAATTGGTTTTCGCTAAAACGAGAGTGCCGACCTGCGATTGTTCAACACACAGGGGAATAATCCAATGGCAATCACGGATTTTCAAGCCCAATAATTCTCTGGCCTTACTATCCAAAACCTGTTCAAGTGACGAAGGTCTTTGAGCTTCTGTTGAACTGGAAACGAGCTGAAAAATATTCTCAACGACATCTTCTGATTCAGGCCACTTACTCTTGAAATGATAATGTCCATCTGATGACAATATAAAGATGCGACAGTAGTCAACATGCAGCATATCGCGGATATACGCAGTTGCTCTGTCAATCAAGGTCTCAATAGTCTCAATGCCAACCAAAAAATGACTCAATCTTGACAGACCGGTCAATTTTTCGGTTGTTCTGGTGACTGCACCAGAACCCCTTGTTTTATAAGGATAGCTGTAGTTTTCGATGTAATGCGTCATGTATACAACCCTGGCATTTTACCAATAGCGATGATTTCAGAATTCTTGAAATCCTGATAGTTCAATCTGCAGCGAGCAACCCCATTTTAGATCGAGGCGGACAGCCATTCATCTGGCGGGCAAACTCAGCCAACGAAGTGGCTTTAATAGCAGAAATTCGTTCAGATTCTTCAGTTTCGAGATAGAAAGCTTCTCCACCATAGCCGGTCTTTATTGCCAGACTTGGATTGGAAAGCAGCAACTTGCGAAATCTCTCATTCACTACAGCAGCAGTCATAATTCGGCTATATTCTCGCTCATTATCAACAACTTTTTCTGACGGCTGCATATAATCAATAAAAATATTACTCATTAATTCTCTCCTTCGTTTTTAGCTTTGATTCTCCACCTAACATCCAAAGTAATAAAATCACACCTAACGCAATAAAAGTATCACCCAAGCTAAATGCCACATTGTAGCCAAGAACATTAGTAATGGTAAATTGATCTGAAAGAAAAGCAAGTTTGGTCAATTCTGGAGAAAGAACAATATCCTTTGAAAAACCAAAACGCTGTCCGATCATCCAGGTTGTTTCAGAGCCGGGATTCAGCTTATTCACCGTCACCGGGCTAATGGGCATGAAACCGCCGTTTAAAGCGATTACCAAAAAGTTGAGTAAAAACCCAAAGCTTATAGGCCAGAAAGCGGGTTTATGAATGTTAAGGAGCGAAAAACCAAACAATATGATCAAAGAACTCACCAGCAGGATTGCCACCAAATTGTTTGATAGCAGTTCACGCGTCTTCGGGGCGAAGAAAGCAAAATATTGTGGAATAAACGCCACCAGAACCAATACCGGATACTTTAGTTCGAACACCCGATAATTTCTTTTACCTATCCACGCTCTGCATAACCCGGCAATCAACCCTACCAGAACGGCTGCGACGAGAATCATTAAAGTATATGATTAGCCGATGGTACCAGTTGCTGAAGGAGCTCCTGCAGCGAGAACGAACATTACAAGGGTGGCGATTAAGATGATAAGGCGAATGTTTTTTGAGATTGACAATGCAAGTGATTTCATGATTAGCTCCTTTTTAGCTGTTTAATGTGAAATGTAAAACAATTATCACAATTACCAGGCTTCAAAACAGGCTTCAAAACAGGCTTCAAAATAAGCAATATTTTGTTTATCATGATCTGAATTTAAAAAATCGATGGTCATAGCCATCGATAACGTCGTCCAACAATAAGAAATCAATTCGGGTTTATTGCATTAGGTCTTTAAATAACATAGTGGTTTCTGTTGCAGGATCCAAATTAAATTCATTCTTTAGTGCAGCGCAACATTTATCAAAGAGCCGTGCCAGTGAAGCCCTGTCTCCCAACGCGGAAAATGCTTTCATGCCAATGCGATAGGCTTCTTCAAAACAAGAATCTTCTTCAATCACCCGATTGATATATTGAATAACCATTTGAAATTGCCCCGCACTCATTAACAAGTCAGTCAATTTCATAACACTGGCAATATAGGTGCGATGATATTGCTCTCTTTGAATTATTACCCATTCATAATCAACTTTTGGTAAATATGGCCCGCGATATTGGTTTAATGCTTGAATATAATGATGAATTTTGCTATCAACATCTACAGATTTTTCTGCTATCGCAAGTTCTTGTGTGAAATCTTCAGTATCGTAATAATATTCCAATGTGCGGTTAAAACGATAATAATCATCAATAAAACTAATGCTGTCACTGCCCAATGCATGTCTCAATCGATAAATCGAGTTTTTGAACCGCACCCTTAAAGCTTCTATTGTTGAATCTGGCCAAAAAGCTTCTCCGATTTCCTCTTTGGTAACCCCATCTGAGTGTTGAAGTATAAAAAAGAACAGATCTCGAACCAACTGAGTTTTCCAGTCTGATAAAGCTACTGAATGATCGCCTATCTTGACCTGACATTTTCCGAAAGCACGAATCATAATTTTCGGCGTGGAAAATTGAACCGTCTCTGAATGCCGACGGATGGTTTTGCGAATGGGAATTAATGAGGTTTCAATATTACGCAGCTCAATTATAAGTTCATCAAACTCGACTGAACAAACACCGGATTGGTTGTGTTCTTCAAGCAAATCCAAAACTTCATAACCGATTCTTAATACTGTTGGTTTATCGCGTTCAGTAAAACTTGTCTTTATCAATACAATAAAAGTTTGTTCAGCATCTTCAAAATCATGAACAAAAAGATTCATGATGGCCAAATAGATGCGAGCACGAAGTTCTTCGAGATGAAATCCTTCTTTAGAAAAGTATGCCAACAGTTCCTTCAAACATGAACCCAGGTTTTCAAAATTCTTTTGCAATAAATGAAGTACACACAACTCTAAATGGCACAGATTAATCTCATATTTCGATCCACCTTTTTGTGCAATTTCTAGAGCCTTATTAATGTTTTTCTCAGATCCAGTCATGTCACCAGTTAATCTGGCTAAAGCTGCCTCTGACAGCGAAAGAAAAACCTGCAAAGCTTGATCATTAACAGATTCAGACACTGCTCTGGCCAACTCGTATGCCTTGTACGCTTCAGGCAAAGCACGGATATCGCGATAGAGATCTCCTAAACTGGTAAGTGAAAATCCTTCAAGTCTTGGATTCATCGCTAATCTTGCATGAGTGATAGCTTTTTCAAACGAAATCGCTGCTTGTTCATACATTCCGCGCAAGTGCTGTACTACCCCGATATTATTCAGTAAATTGGTTTGCCATAGCGAATTGTGAGTTGACTGCCAAAAAACAAGGGATTTCTTATATGCATTATCTGCTTCGTCAAACTCACCAAGAGTAAGATGAACAACGCCTAAATCAAGCAAGACCTTTGCTGCATCCATCGCCTCCCCTAGTTGATGATATTTTTCCAATGATGCTGTTAGAGATGTTAATGCCTTTTTTAATTCACCAGATTGATAAAATGACAACCCGATGGAACGCAATGCCTCGGCATAATGTTTCATAAGCTGTGGGTTGGTGATGCTTATGGATTTTGCTTCTTCTGCATCACTTAAAGCCAGGTCGTAATTACCAAAAAAACGATGAGCCCAACTCCGACGAATAAGGGTTGCAGTTAAGGCTTCTATATTGTGATTCTCACGAAGTCCGCGAATGGCTTTATCCATAATTACCATGCTGTTTTTAATATCGCCACGCAATATTGCGATAGACCCAATAATCGAAAGAAACTCAGGCTGCTCTTCACGCATTGAAATCGGCAAAAACTCAAGCCATGTAGACAGTGTCTTTAACCGTCCGCCTAAAATCATAGAAGGAGCAGCAAGCAGAATAAAGTCGGCTAGTTGTTTGGGGCTGCCGATACGCTTGTAGATTTCACAGGCACGCTCCCACTCTTTGCGCTGCTCATAATATTTGGCTAAACAGAATTCAATTCGTCTGCTCTCTTCTGGCCTTTCAGTACGCATCGCGTTTTGCAGAAAATCTCGAAAAAGGTGGTGATAGCGTAAATGCAGGGTCTCATCATCCACTGGTAAAACGAATAAATTCTCTCGTAATAAGTGTTCGATTCGGTCTTGCCAGTTTTGAGGCGTTATCTCTTGCACCTGAGAAAAAATCTGGTCGCAAAGCACAGCGTCAAATTCTTCAAGCAAGGATGTGCGCTTTAAGAATAATCTGAACTCATCAGATTGCTGTTCAAGCACTTGTTGTGCCAGATACTCATAAAGCCCAATTGCTGAAACTCTTGCCAGCCTTAATCGGCTGCTGGTTTCTTTAGGTGAGAGTTGGGCTGTAAATAGTAAGCCGGTAATCCATCCCTCTGTTTGTTCAACCATATCTGCAGCGGTTTTTTCGGTCATACTCTGATGGTAGTTTACAGAGAATAACTGTTTGATCTCTTCAGGTAAAAAGGCTAATTCTTCATAGCCTAAGCCGCCTACTTGAGAACGCGCGACTAATAAAGTCAAATCTGGCAGTGTCAGCAGCGTGCGTGAAGCGATGACAAGGTGACAGTTTTCAGATACTTCGAGGGTTATGCGATTAATAAACTCATCAATGAGTTTGCTGTCACGCACATAATGGTAATCATCCAAGACAAAAACAAAATGCTCAGTAATATGTTCATAAGCATCATTGATGATGGCAGAAATTACCGGATCAAGATTCATGGAATCTTGATTGAAGTTGCTCAATGCTGAAAAAGAAGCTTCACCAAAAGAAGGAAAGCGGTTTGAAATGGAAGTAATAAAATGCGCAATAAACCGCTGCGGATCAGTATCCAGCGCATCAATGGCAAACCAACAAACCGGCAATTGGGTATGATAAGTAAAATCGATAAGCAACGATGTTTTACCGTAGCCGGCTGGGGCAGCCACGATCAGCAATTTGAGGTCGAGTATATTTTCAAGTATTGAAAGCAACCTCGGACGGGATAATATCTCAGTTCTCCGTCGAGGTATGATGATTTTAGTGCGGACTACAGGAACGGTTAATGTCATTTTAAAAAATTTATAATATCCTGATTAGTATCATTTTACAATTGAATTACTGACAGCGCAATTTAAAAAAAAGAGCCCTTTTCAGGGCTCAATTCGAGCATATGCAATATTATTGTGCGGCGACGACTGGTGCCTGATATTGAGCATCACCAAAGGCTAAAATGGGGATAAATATAAAGCTTAAGAATAGCAAACCAAACCCAAAGCCTGTGCTTTTGCCAAAAACTTTGGCAAGATCAAAGAGAATCATGATACTGATCACGACATTAACCACTGGCACAAACAATAAGAGCAAATACCACCAGGGGCGACCCACAATTTCTAATTGGACCAAGATGTTATAAATGGGAACAATTGCAGCCCATCCTGGTTTTCCGGCCTTTACGTATATTTTCCACATGCAGAAGAGGTAGAATACACCGACGGCCATATAAAGCAACCAACCCAAAATCCCAATACCTGCACCTAAAGCACCATAATCTGAATCCATTTAATCCTCCAATAAAATAAGATAAACTTAGTTTAGCAAAAATATATTGAATGTCAATACCTTTATTGGAGTAATTTAGTCCAATTTAGTGAGGAGATTATGTTCATATTTCTTTCCAAGTTTCTGCCCTTATTTATATATCCGCTTGGTATGGCCTGTGTCTTCTTGTTTGTCGCCATCCTAGTATGGAAAAAACGGAAATTCTCAAAAATCTTGATCCTTCTGGCTTTCGCGATCCTTTCAATTGGCGGAAACCGTTATCTTGCAAATAGTATGGCAAGATCACTTGAATGGCAATATGACACTTTAGGTCCCGTCCACGCCGTGGATTTGATAGTCGTTTTGGGAGGTGCTACTGAACCTGAGATGACACCTCGGCCAATGGCTGAAGTAAATGCTGCCGGTGACAGAATAATATATGCTGCGAAACTTTACCAGGAGCATCCTGAAGCAAGACTCCTCTTGAGCGGTGGAAATATAGAATTTCTTGATCATAGCGACTCTACCCCCGCAAGAGATATGGCTGACCTCTTGAAGCTCATGGGTGTTCCAGAAACCGCAATGATTTTACAAGATCAATCGCAGAACACCTATGAAGATGCCCTCTATAGCTGTGAAAAGATCAAAGTAGCAGGTTATAAGAACGTATTACTGGTTACCTCCGCCATGCACATGCCCAGGTCTATGAAACTGTTTGAAAAACAGGGCTGCACGGTTATAGCCGCCCCAACCGATTACACAATTACTGAAATTGCCTGGCAAAAAACATGGCAGCCTTCTTTTGAAGAATTCATTATTAATCTGGTGCCCTCTTACTCCAACTTGTCGCAGGTCACCAAATCAATGAAAGAATACATAGGCATGTTTACCTACCGTCTTAAAGGGTGGCTGTAATTCTCAATCAAAACTATGATCAAAAAAAACAACAGGTCTGGAACCTGTTGTTTTTAAATTTTAAGATTCTGCCATTAAGTTTTCTAAATTTACAACCTAAACCAAACTCTTTCGAATCTCTGAGCTCAAGAAATCTAATGCCCAGACCACCAGGATGATGGCTAGTAACGCCGTGCCTGCTTGAGAATATTGCAAAGTGTTGATGCGTTGTGAGAGTAAGTAACCAATTCCACCACCTCCGACAAAACCGATAATGGTCGAAATACGCACATTGATATCCCAGTGATAAATTGTAAATGACAAGAAATCAGGAATAATTTGCGGAACAACAGCGTACATGACTACTTGAACCCGGTTTGCACCTGTGGCGGTAATCGCTTCGATGGGGCCGGTATCAATACTCTCAACCGCTTCAGAAAACATTTTTCCTAACGAGGCAGCAGTGGTTACCGATAAAGCAATTACGCCTGCAAAAGGGCTGCCAAAGCCGACGATCATGGCAAAAATGGTGGCCAATACCAAAGGTTCATAAGAACGAATGATATTCAAGAAAGCCCTGACTAAATAATAAACGACTGTGCCTAACTTGCCTTTGCGAGTAATATTTGAAGCTGCCAAAAAACTAAGCGGAATGGCAATTATTGTACCGATGGTTGTGGCAATTAATGCCATAAAAATCGTTACAAACATGGCATTAATGACATCTTTTAAGGTTTTTGCAACCACCAATTTACCATTTGGCAATGTTACTTCGAAAGAAATCTGAGCCGCTTTTCCATCAATCGCTGAGGTGATCGGCCGAATTTCCAACGGCATGTTTATTTCACCATCATCATCAGTCTTAATATTTTTGATGCTTAATAATCCGCCATCTGGAAGAATCCAACGAAGAGAAATTTCAGCATTTTGGGGTAAGTCGAATCCACGCAGATTAATCACATCTTTTGGTGATCCGCAAGGAGGATCAAGGACGATTCGAGACCCGGAATCGGCGGAAGTTGGAACTGGAACGCTGTCACATGGAACAGGCACAACCTGTGACACAGTTACTTTTTCTGACTCACGATCAAAAAAAACAGGTCTTAGCAACTGACCCATAATTGATTCAGCCTTGGGGAATGAGGATACCAATTTCACTAAATCAGGTTCAGTCACACGAATGCTCAAAATAATTAACACAACCAGAACAAGTGTAATCAATAATTTTCGAAGTGCTTTAAGGAATGGTATATATCTCTGCATATTACACCAACCGTTCCCGGATTTTGGCACTGAAGAAATCCAAAATTACGACGACCACAGCAATCGCAACGAAAGCCGATCCAACAGCTCTAAAATCTTGCAAAACAATCCACTGCCAGAGAAAGAAACCGATTCCTCCGCCACCGACAAAACCAATTATGGTTGAAGAACGCACGTTGATATCCCACCGATATATGGTTAGTGCAGTAAAAGCAGGGATAATTTGCGGGATAACTGCGTAACGCGCCACCTGCAACCAATTAGAGCCAGTCGCTTTGATTGCCTCAATCGGTCCAGGGTCTATACCCTCGATAACTTCGGAATACAGTTTGCCCAAGGCCGCAGTTGTGTGAATGGTTAACGCGATCATCCCGGGAAACGGTCCAAGCCCGACAATGATCACAAAAATGATTGCCATTATCAATGCTTCGATAGAACGCACTATGTTCAAAGCGCTTCGAACGAGCAAATAGATAATTGCAGAAACCGGGTTCGCAGTCATCAAATTGCGTGCAGCCAAGAATCCGAATGGAATCGCAAAAATTGCACCAATAATCGTTGACAGAAAAGCTAAAGCAAGCGTTTCGTAAATACCCTGAACGATGTACCCTCCCACGGCTGAAAGCTCAAGACCACCAATTGGCCTGCTTTGTGATACTTTTATGCGGTGAATCTGGGGAATGGTTGGGTCAGGGGCTGTTGTATGAACAATTGAAAGAACTTTCCATTCAAGTGTCACATTACCACTAGCATCTGAAGTTGCTTCAGTTGCCATTCCCTTGCCGCCGATCGGATTCTGCCAGTAAAACGTGGTCAATTGATTCGGCCAAAAGCCTTCACCTTTTACAGTGATGACCTCACCCACATTTGCGCAGGTTTGAACCACATAAACTCGAGTACCGTCACTTTCATTATCCGCAGCCGGAGGGAAATCTGAACATGGAGATTGAATATCTACATACCCCTCCATCTTTTCAGCCCTGGGTTGAACAAAATCCAGTTTAAACATTTGTGCGACCATATCTTTAGAACGGCTGGCGTTAGTAATTAAAGATTTAAGATCAAATTCAGTAACCTGTCCCCCAATGCCATAAGCCATGATCAGCCATAACAACAATGGAATGACCAGGCTCTTTCCTTTGGGCAAAGAAATAACATCCCAAATATTCCAGGCCCAAATTACAACCGGGATGATGAACCAAACTGGTTTACCATACCATAATGTAACTGCAAATGATGTAGAAAATGCAATGAAAAAAGAAAATCCCGATCGGTATTTCCGTTGAAATACCTGTCCCAAACCGGGCAAAATAATGGATAACAAAATCGATAAGGTTTTTGGGAAGTATTTTTTATCAGTCATAAGATTTATTCAAGTGCCGTGGCTCGAACGTCTTGAGCTTCTTCACCGTATATTTCTTTAAATTTCTCACGATTGATCTCTGAAGGCAACCCCTCAAAGACTTTAATACCGTCTTTCAAACCAATTACCCGCGTAGCATATCGTTGGATGAGATCAAGGTAATGTAAACTGCAAACAATAGTCACTTTGTCTTCTTTGTTTAGTCGTTCTAGGTATTGCATGATTGAATGGGCTAAGACCGGATCCAAACTGGCGACTGGCTCATCCGCTAAAATCAGGGTTGGTTCCTGCATCAAAGTACGCGCAATCCCAACACGCTGCTGTTGGCCACCAGACAAGGCATCTGCACGGCTGTCAACTTTATCGTCAATACCAAGACGCTTTAGCGCATCCATAGCACGTTTCTTTTCTTCACCCGGAAAAATTCCTAATGTAGTTGTCCAGGGGTTTAAATAGCCCAATCTACCATTAAGCACATTGGTTAAAACAGTTGAG
This sequence comes from uncultured Anaerolineaceae bacterium, assembly GCA_927443345.1. Lineage (GTDB taxonomy): Bacteria > Chloroflexota > Anaerolineae > Anaerolineales > Anaerolineaceae > UBA6107. The sequence goes on from CAKMKJ010000005.1 coordinate 17,418, forward strand.
CGCTTGACCAGGTTGAAGTGTTGAAAAATCATTCCAATTTTGCGACGGATGTGACGAAGCTCAGCACCTTTGGATGCTGTTACATCAATGCCATCAAGAATTACTTTCCCCTCGGTAGGATCGATTAACCGATTGATGCAGCGCAACAACGTGGATTTGCCTGAGCCAGAAAGCCCAATAATGACTAAAAACTCACCATCAGACACTTCAAAGCTTAGGTCTTTTAGTGCAACAGTCCCACCTGGATAGACCTTAGTTAAGTTTTCTACCTTGAGCACAGTTAAATCCTTTTGATTAAGTGAAAACAAAAGAAAAAATTGGAGGGGTTATTTCACCCCTCCAATTTACGACACAAGAGTATTACTTCACCATGGTGGTGATATCAACGCCAGATGCCTGCAAAGCTGCACGGAAAGCATCGTAGAATGAGTCTTCAGAGACTTTCAAGCCCTGAATTTCATAACCGGCATTTTTCAAAATATCAACACCTTCTTCAGAATCAGACATGGCAAGGAAACCTGCAAGAACCTTGGCACCGATGTCTTCGGGCATCGCTGAAGAGAATGAAACATTGTCATTGGGAATGATATTATCGGTACGCCAAATTACAACCACCTTTTCATTGATATCTTCATGAATTTTGTCGGTGGTACGGGCATCGATATAAGTGGTGCCGAAATCACAGATTACACCAGTCGATACATCATTAGAAACTGATACTCCGGCATAAAGAGCCTGAATAACCTGTGGATGGCCTTGAACAGCAGCAGGCGTCTTGTATTCAACACCATATTGCTTTAGCAATCCACCCGGAATGATATAACCGGAAACAGATAAAGGATCGGTGAAACAGGGTCTTTTACCAGAAAACTGAGCAAGTGCGGTTTCAGCATCAGCCGTATTGGCGTTTGTTTCTGCATCAAAATAGGATGTGAAATTCATGTCTGCATGTGCAACAAATTGAGCGCCATAGAAATCAGATCCATTGCGTACAGTAACCAATTTTACTTCAGCAGCCTCTGCTTGTTTTGCCAACAAATAGGCAAATGTAGGCATAAAACCAACATGTGCGTTGCCAGATGACATAGCTTCGATTAATGCAGTATAGCTATTCGGAATCGTCACTTCATATTCTAAACCGGTTGCATCGTTTAGGAATGTGGCAATTGCCTCTCCACCAACAGTTAACTGCTCAGCAGTTGCAGAAGGGGCTAGAGCAATGATGATGGGGTTATCCGCTGTTCCTAAAGGAACAACAGGAGCCTCAGTAGCCACAGGCGCCTCAGTGGGTGCAGCCGTTGCAACAGGTGCTTCGGTTGGAACTGGGGCCGCAGGGGCACATGCACTTAGAACCAAAGTACTCAACACTAAAACAGTTACTAAAACAAAAAGAAACTTTTTCACTTCTCTCCTCCTCTGGGGATGAAATAAAAATGATTCACGTTGCAAGTCGCAACGTGAATTCATCATATATCAATCCAAACCAAAAGGCAAGTTGGGTAGTTCGGTTTTTTTCTTAAAAATTTACGGTATTTTTATTTCTCGCTGTACCCTGACAGCGCAATGGCGTTTGGCCCGGTATGTACACCTAACACAGGTGATGTTAGTGCAATGATGAGTTCAATGGGTTTCAATTCAGAAATAATTTTCTCTGCCAATGCTTTGGCATCTTCAAGAGCATTGTTGTGCAAAATGGCAATACGTAAAGGTTTTGTGAGATCCAATTTTTTGATAAAAGTGGAATACAAGGATTCAATAGCCTTGGCACGCGTTCGTGAAATATCCACGGCTTCGACAGAGCCTGTAACATGGTTTACTCTAATTTGCGGCTTTATTTTCAAAACATTATTTACCAATTTGGCTGCACCGGCAATCCTGCCACCTTTAAACAGAAATTCCAGAGTATCCAACAGCACATGAAGGTGTAAATTCTCGCGAACATTATCAACAATGGTCACCATTTCATTTACACTGGCGCCGGTTTCTCTCGCTCGCGCGCAAGCAAGCACCTGCCAGCCTAAGCCCATGGTGTTAGATTTAGAATCAATTATTGTTACAGGGATGTCAATATTCTTGGCCGCCATTCTTGCTGATTCCATCGTGCCGCTCATAGCTGAACTTATCGTCAAAACGACTATTTGTTCTGCGCCATCGTCTTTTGCATTTTGATATGCTGCAAGAAAATCACCTGGTGCAGGCTGAGATGTAGTCGGATGGTTTTTCTCAACAATTAACCGTTGATAAAACTCTTCAGGGTGTATATCCACACCATCCAAATAAGATTGTGATCCAATCACTATTGTTAAAGGAACTACATTGATCTGATATTGAGAAATAAATTCTGCTGGCAGATTATTTGTGCTATCAGTAATTATTGCAATTTTTTCAATAGTCATGAGATCACCTTAAAGAAAAGAGTATTTTGATAAGGATTGTACTTGATTGGTTTTTCTTGACCATGTGCAAAAAGATAGAACAGTCGCTTTTATTCACAAAAAGGATTTTATCAAATTTTCATATAACATTCACCTGTAATTCAGACTCAATAAAATTTTTTATTTCAGATTATAGATAATTTATGTCGACTTAATGGCATCCAATAACTTTGAATGTTAATATTGCTCTATAGCAACTTTTAAACAAGATGAAAATAAACAAACCGAGTTCCTTTAGATGGCCGTTTCGCATGCGGATAGTTAAGCATCGCTTATATCTGCTTGCTTTATTATTGCTTATCGCTGGTTTTATTTTATCCGGCTGTTCAAAATCAAACCCGGTTATTCCAATTAGCGGCTTATCTACCTTAAAAGTTGTTATTGATAATAATTATCCTCCTTTTTCATTTTTAGATGAACAAGGAAAACTGCAAGGCATATTGATTGACCGGTGGAAACTGTGGGAGCGAAAGACCGGCATAAAAGTTGAAATTACAGGTTTGGATTGGGGATTAGCTCAAAAACGAATGGAAGCCGGTGAATTTGGCGTCATTGATACCCTTTTCTGGACCGAATCGCGTGAAACATTATATGAATTCTCTGAACCCTATCAAGATATCGAAGTACCCATATATTTTAACAATAAGATTTCGGGGATAGTAGATACCACATCACTGACAGGATTTTCAGTCGCCGTAAAGGCAAATGATGCTGCCATAGACTTTCTGACGAAAAATGGAATCACAAACCTGGTTGAATATGAAAGTTATGAATCTATCATCAGAGCTGCAGCCGATAACCAGGTGGTAATCTTTGTAATGGATAAACCCGCTGCTGATTATTTTTTAGAAAAATACAAAATCAGCAGAAATTTTAATCAGACTGTTCCCCTCTATACTGGTCAATTCCGACGTGCAGTTTTAGAAGGAAATACTGCCCTTTTGAATGTTATTGAAAATGGTTATTCAAAAATCACTGAAGAAGAATATTCAACAATTGATCGAAAATGGTATGGAAGCTCAGTTGACACGCAATCATTCTTGCAAATCATTGAGATAATTGGAGGCATCAGCCTGGTTTTCTTTTTGATATTGATCATTTGGAACCGCAGCCTTCAGTCACAAGTAAAAAGAAAAACAAAGGTCGTGCTTGAAAGTGAACAGAAATTCAGGCAAATTTTTGAGACCTCTTCAATGGGTATGTCGATTTCAGACAGCCAAGGTAAGTACCTATCTGGAAACCCCGCAATACTGGAAATGCTAGGTTACAAACAAAAAGAATATTCCTTGTTTACGTCTACCAACCTGACACATCCCAATGAAATTGAACAATTCGAAAATTTGCGTCATGAATTGTGGAAAGAAACAATTGAATCTTTCACATTCGAAAAACGGACCCTGCATAATGATGGGCATTACATTTGGGGTCGTGTAACTTCGTCATTAGTTTCAGACACCAACGGTAAACCTCAATTTTCAATTGAAATGTTCGAAGATATAACCTCACAAAAATATTCTGAAAAACTAAGAGAATCCATATATCGCATTTCACAGGCAACGATCTCAGCATCAAGTCTTGAAGATTTGTTTTCTTCAATCCAAAAAATCGTTGGTGAAATATTACCTGCCGAAAACTTTTATATTGCTTTATATGATGCTGACACTAACTTGCTCCATTTTCCATTTTTTATGGATCAATTCGAAGCTACTGCAGAACCCATAGAACCAGGACATGGTCTTTCTGATTATGTTATGCGTATGGGAAGACCACTGCTTGCCACAGAAGAAAATTTCGATAAATTATTAGCAACAGGTGAAGTTGAATTGATTGGCGCAAAGCCACTTTGTTGGCTCGGTGTTCCCCTGATTGTAAATGATGTGGTCATCGGCGTAATGACCACCCAAAGTTATACAAAAGATATCTCTTTCAGTCAAAAAGATGCTGAGTTCCTGGAATTTGTGTCGAACCAAATCGCTCAAGCCATTGAACTCAAACGTATAGACGAAGCAAGCAAACAATCTGCGTTGCGATATCGTTACTTATTCGAAGATTCTCCGGTCTCCATCTGGGAAGAAGATTATTCAGGAGTTAAGACACATCTTGAAAAACTAAGAGACAATGGTGTAAGAGACTTTAAGAAATTTTTTGAAGACTATCCTGAAGAAATCAGCCATTGCGTGTCTTTAATTAAAATATTGGATGTCAACAATCAGGCTTTGAAATTAACTAAAGCAAGCAGTAAGAGTGAACTCTTCGAGAAATTTGATTGCATTCTGGATGAAAGCATTGCGAGAGTTTTTCTGCCGGAAATATTAAATATCGCTGAAGGAAAAACGGAGTTCGAATGGGAAGGGATCAATAAGGCCCTGGACGGAACTCCCATTTTTGTTAACCTTCGTTGGACTGTAGTTGAGGGCTATGAACAAAGCTTATCAAAAGTCATCGTGTCAATGATCGATGTATCAAAAAGCAAAAAAGCTGAAGCAGAACTCTTGGCAAGCGAAGAACGATATCGAAACCTGGTTGATAACCTTGGAGAAGGCATCGTAATCATCGATCAAAACACCAGATTCCTGTTTGCAAACCACAGCGCCAATGAAATATTTGGTTTTACTCAAGGAACTCTTGAAAAAACGAATCTTAATAGTTTTATTAAATCTGATTCACATGATTATATTAATCAACAAATAGGCACCTTAAAAGCTGGAGAGTCGAATACTTTTGAAGTCGAAATAATAAGACAGGATGGCGAACATCGTTTTGTTCAAATTTTCGCCAGCCCTCAATTTGATACTAATCATATTTTCACCGGAACGTTTGGCATTATTCATGACATTACAGAAAGAAAAAAAATCAGAAGAGAAACGAGGTGTGCGCTCACGTTTCGAAGAAATGCTGACCAATATTTCTACAAGATTCATCAATGTTGATAATGAAGATATCGATAATGAGATTATCTCTGTTTTGAAACATATTGGCCAATTTGAAAACGTCGATAGAACATATGTGTTTAGAATTGACCCAAAAACTAAGACTATGAGCAATACGCATGAATGGTGTCGAGAAGGAATCACTCCAAAAATTCACGCGGTACAAGATCTGCCGATCCAAAATTATCATTGGTTTATAGAACAAATCACCTGCGATCCATTAATCATCAGCAGGGTAAATGATTTACCTCTCGCTGCGTCAATAGAGAAAAAGATCTTTCAAAGTCACGGCATCCAATCGTTGGCCAACTTCCCCATGTGGGTAAACCTGGAACTGGTCGGGTTCGTCGGGTTTGATGCAGTCACAGAAGAACATACCTGGGATATGGAAAACATAGCCATGTTGCAGCAATTTGCCAACATCATCAGCAACGCGATCGAAAGATCCCGGTTGTTGAAAATTCTCGAAGACCGTGCCATCCGTGATGAATTGACAGGGGTCTTGAACCGCCGTGGATTCCTTCAGATTGCCAATACTGAATTGATTAGAGGGCGTAGATACCATCACCCAATTGGCATGATTCTGTTGGATATGGATCACTTAAAAAGAATTAACGATACCTACGGACATGCCGCCGGCGATGTCGCACTGCTTGAAATATCAAAGTTCTGCATCAAGAATACCCGCGAAATTGACGTAATTGGTCGATGGGGCGGCGACGAATTTGTAATCTTGCTGCCTGAGAGCGATGAAGAGTCAACCATCAGGGCAGCTACCAGACTTCAACAAAACATTAGTGAGCGAACTATTCAAATATTAGGACAAGAAATTCAATTGTCCATCAGCGCTGGTGTCGCATTGGCTGAAAAAGACATCACAACGATTGATGAACTGTTCAAGAATGCTGATTCAGCCCTCTACCTTGCAAAAGAAGCCGGGCGTAACCGCATAAAAGCATATCAAGCCTTTGATCAAACTACCCTTACTTTCTAAATCCTGCTTTTCAAACATGACTATTACATTTATCCCCTTTTGTCTGACAACCGAAATAACTTTCTTGAATTGATAATTTATTCATGCTATCATGACTAGTGCGGTATTGTTCAATAATCAGAACAATTAAGATTATTTCAAACTTTATGTTTTGATGGATTCCAGAAGCAAAGGAGGTCGACTGACAAAACCCGCTACAAATTTTCCCTGATTCTCAATCGAATAGATTGACCGATAATTTTTGTGCAAATAATATTTAATGGCAATTCATCCAGCCGCAAGACTGGAAACCCGCAAATTCAAAGACAGGACATACTATGATTAATCCGCATCCAGGACTACCAGAATTACAGTATGTAAAACCCGCAACCCTGCAAGAAGCCAGCAAATTTCTTGCTGACAATGCAGGCGTGGCAAAACCCTATTCAGGCGGCACAGACAGTTTCGTCCGACTTCGAGATGGGATATTAAAACTTGATTACCTTGTAGACATTAAAGGATTGGAAGGCACCAAAGAGCTGTCTTTTGATCCCCAAAAAGGGTTGACTATAGGTGCCGCAATTACCATGAATCAGGTGGCAAGGCATCCTGATGTGCTCAAACATTACCCCAATCTGGCTGAAGCAGCCGAGTCTGTGGCTAGTTATCAATTGCGAAATCGCGCCACCATTATCGGTAATATCTGCAATGCCTCACCAGCCGGAGATACCATCGGAACCTGCATGATCCTTGATGGTGTGCTCAAAGTGCATGGCGTGGATGGCGTTCGAGCAGTTTCTCTCAGTAGTTTCTTCCTGGCTCCAGGACGCACCGTTTTAAAACCTGGTGACGTCGTGGTCGCCGTTCAATTACCCATTCCTCCCAAAGGGTTGGTGGGTACCTATAAAAAGCTTGGCCGCAACCGTATTGGTGACCTTTCAATCGTGGCTGTCGCCGTTTTAGGTTACCCAACCCCAGAAAGTGCTTCAGGTTACCGGTTCCGAATAGCGCTCGCCTCCGTTGCTCCTGTGCCATTTGAATCATTCAAGGCAGAAGGGGTCCTTTCAGGAAACAAGATTACCGCTGAACTGATTGATGAGGCAGCAGGGGCAACCATGGATTCTGTGACCCCCATTGATGATGTGCGCGGTTCTGCTCGTTATCGCAAACAAATGGTGAAGAACCTGACTCGTGAAGCGCTCACAGAAGTCTGGACGAAACTCAGCAAATAGCCTTTATGGTTATTTGATCCTGTTCAGGAGGTAATTATGACTTTGAAAACGATCACCCTCACCGTCAACGACTTGGTTGAAACGGTGGATGTTCCCCAAAATATGACCCTGCTCCAAATGATCCGCGAGAAATTATCACTGACTGGCACCAAAAATGGTTGTGCAGCCGGTGAATGCGGAGCATGTACGGTATTGATGAACGGTGAACCAGTAAACAGTTGCATGGTTCTTGCTGCTGAATGTGAAGGCGCCAATATCGTCACTGTAGAAGGGTTAGCCAAGGCTGGCAAGTTGTCTACATTACAAGACACCATCATAGAAGCCGGTGGTGTTCAGTGTGGATTCTGCACCCCAGGGATGTTGATTTCTGCTACCGCCTTGCTCAAACGCAACCCCAATCCTACAGACTCTGAGATCAGATCAGCCATTGTGGGCAACCTGTGCCGCTGCACTGGTTATGTGCGCATCGTGGATGCCATCAAGATGGCGGCCAAATAGGCCCTAAAGCGATCAGTATCAGGATAGGCGAATTCATCCAAGGAGCCAAATATGGCAAACGCAAAATCAAAAGAACAAGTTGTTAACCCCATCGGCGCAAGTTTTACGCGTAATGATGTTTACGAAAAAGTTACCGGCAGCGCAGTGTATGCAGATGATATTCAATTTGGCAACAAATTGCTATATGCACGTGCCAAACGAAGTCCATACCCGCATGCCTTGATCAAGAAGATTGACATTAGCAAAGCTGAAGCCCTGCCCGGTGTAAAAGTTGTCGTCACCGGAAAAGACTTCCCCAATCGTATCGGTTTGTATCTTCAAGACAAAACCATTTTCGCAACCGACCGTGTGCGTTTCATTGGTGAGCCGGTGGCTGCAGTAGCCGCCATCAGCGAAGAAGTCGCCATGAAAGCAGTTGAATTAATCGAAGTTGAATATGAAGAACTTGAAGCGGTATTCGATGCTGAATTTGGTGCTTCAGACAAAGCACCCTTAATTCACCCTGATCTTGATAAATATGTTTGCCCCAACTTTATCTTCCCCAAAGCTGGCACCAACATTGCCAACCATTTCAAGATCCGCAAAGGCGATGTAAGCTCCGCCTGGGATAAATGTGCCTATGTTGTCGAACGCTCATTCAAAATTCCTCATATTCAGCATGTACCCATCGAAACCCACATTGCCATCGCCCAAATGGACGAAAAAGGCAAAGTAACCGTGTGGGCTTCTTCACAATCACCATTCGCCCAACGCAACTTGATTGCCCATGCCCTGCACATCTCACAGAGCGACCTGCGCGTGATTGCCCCGTTGGTGGGCGGCGGTTTTGGTTCCAAAGCCGGCGTCACCATGGAAGCCATCCCCGTGGCTCTGGCTACCAAATGCAAAGGCTGGCCGGTAAAATTTCTTTTGACACGTGAAGAAGAGTTCTATACCAACTTCGTGCGTCAGGGTCTCACCATCCATGTGAAAGTCGGCTGCGATAAAGAAGGCAACCTGCTCGCCCTCAAAAACATGATGTATTGGGATGGCGGCGCTTCAACTGAATATGGCACCAATGTCACCCGCGCCGGCGGCTATTCAAGCTCCGGCCCTTATGACATTCCCAACGTTGAAACGGATAGCATCTGTGTCTATACCAACCACCCCATAGGCGGTGCTTACCGCGGATTCGGCATGTCCGAACTACACACTGGTCTGGATCAGGCCATCGATGAACTGGCTGAAAAAGCTGGCGTAGACAAAGTAACCTTCCTTAAGAAAAATGGCGTCGCTGAAGGCGATGTTCTGGTCACCGGCATGATCATGCACAAAAACGGCATCCAGGAATGCATTGATAACGTTGCCAAATCATTAAAAATGAATGAAAAAGAAAAACCCTCTTCACCCGATCGTCTGCGTGGCAAAGGTATTGCCGCCATGTGGAAAGCCCCCGCCATGCCCCCCAATCCCGGTTCAAGCGCCTGGGTTGAGATGTCTGAAGATGGAAACGTAACCGTCGGTCTTGGCGGACAGGAAATCGGACAGGGAACCTTCACTGTCATGGCTCAGATGGCCGCTGCCGCTCTTGGTGTGCCTTATGAAAAGGTGCGCATTGCCGGCCCGGTGGATACCCAATACAGCCCTTACGAATGGCAAACCGTTGCCAGCCGCCTCACCTGGAGCATGGGCAACGCCGTGGTTCTGGCAGCCAAAGACGCCAGACGACAGATTCTTGAGACTGTTGCCGAAGCCTGGAAAGAAAGCACTGATGACCTGGATATCATCAACGGTGTGGTCGTCTCATATAAGAGCGAACGAGAAACCTCGCTAGAGAATATCGTCATCTATGGTATGCCCAAAGAAAACAACGAAGGCTGGACAGGCGGTCCGATTGTTGGACGCGGTTCATTCATGCCCAAGTATGTCACCAACCTTGATGCAGAAACCGGTCAGGGGCCGCGCGCAGTCGTGCATTACACTGTTGGCTGCGAAGGTCTTGATATCGAAATCGACAAGAACACCGGCACGATCTATGTGCTCAAGGGCGCTGCTTCATTCGATGTTGGCAAGGCCATCAACCCGGCGCTGGTAAAAGCACAGGTTGAAGGCGGTTTTGCCCAGGGTCTAAGCTCGGCCATGTTTGAAGAGATCAAGCTGGTTAAGGGTGTGATGACCAACCCAAGCTTTGTAGATTACCGCATCGCCACCGCGCCTGATATGGATTTCCCGCTTGATACCCCATTCGTAGAAGTACCTCAAGATGACGGTCCGTGGGGAGCACGCGGTGTGGGTGAACACCCCATGGTGCCCACCATCGCCGCGCTTGGAAACGCGATCTACGACGCTACAGGCATCCGCCTGACAAACCCGCCCTACTCGGCAGAAAAGATTTATCTGGCCATGTTAGATAAAGGATTAGTCAAGTAAACAGCATTGAGAACCGTGCCGGAAGCATCCGGCACGGTTTTTTCTTTGCGCCATGATTGAATATAATTAGACATACTGTTCATACAAAAAATCAGTTATTTTTCATGACAATCAACCATGCAGTATGCTATATGTATCACTTGAAATGTCAGACATCCAGCCGTACATTAATAATCAGAACAAACATGAATATAAATCCACGGAGGTAGTAATGGCTCAAAACAAACCTGAATCAGAGAGTGGTCACGAAGTTTTCAATACCAAGCTAAAAGGGCTTCGTAACCAATCTAAATTAGGTGGTGGGGAAAAAAGGATCGAAGCGCAGCACGGCAAAGGCAAGATGACAGCCCGTGAACGCATCGATGCCCTGATGGATGAAGGCAGTTTTCAAGAGATCAATGGGTTAATGACCAGCCGCCATACCGACTTTGGCCTCGACAAAGACAAAGTGCCCGGTGACGGCATCGTGGCAGGGTTCGGCAAGATTAATGGCCGACGTGTCTGTGTTTATGCCCAGGATTTCACCATCATGGGTGGTTCATTCGGCGAAGTGGCCGGACAAAAAGTTTGCCGCATCATGGATCTCGCCATGGATGCAGGGGTTCCGGTCATTGGTCTCAATGATGGCGGCGGTGCCCGCATTCAAGAAGGCATCTTCAGCCTTTACGCGTATGGTGAAGTTTTCTATCGCAATACCCTGGCTTCAGGTGTTGTTCCCCAGATTTCTGTCATCCTGGGACCCTGCGCCGGTGGAGCTGTTTACTCTCCTGCTTTAACTGACTTCATCGTGATGACCAAAGGCATCAGCAATATGTTCATCACTGGCCCTGAAGTCATCAAGACCGTTACCCACGAAGAAGTGGATACAGAAACGCTTGGCGGCGCCATGGCACATGCAGCCACCAGTGGTGTTGCCCATTTTGCTGTCGAAAATGAAAAAGAAGCTTTACAGACAGTCCGTGATTTATTAGATTATCTTCCTGCAAACAACAAAGAATCAGCCCCCATGGCCGAAATTACTGACGATCCCTGGCGCATGGATAAGGATTTGGATACCCTGGTACCTTCCAATCCCTCCGAAGGCTACGACATGAAGGAAATCATTACCCGCGTCTGCGACCAGGGTTCCTTTATGGAAATCATGAGCAATTTTGCACAGAACAGCATCATCGGTTTTGCCCGCCTGCACGGTCAATCTGTGGGTATCGTTGCCCAACAACCGCTCTTCATGGCTGGCGCTATTGATATCGATGCGGCTGACAAGATGGCTCGTTTTGTGCGCTTCTGCGATGCTTTCAATGTGCCCATCGTGACCTTCTCTGATTCACCCGGTTTCTTGCCCGGTGTTTCACAAGAGCACAACGGCATTATCCGTCACGGTGCCAAAATCGTCTACGCATTCTCCGAAGCCTCGGTTCCAAAACTCACTGTGGTCACCCGCAAGGGCTATGGCGGTGCTTACATCGTCATGAGCAGCAAGCACATTCATTCTGATATGGTGTTTGCCTGGCCTGGTGCTGAAATCGCCGTGATGGGTGCTGAAGGTGCAGTTGCCATTCTTTATCGCAAAGAAATTGCCGAAAAAGCTGACCCCGCTGAGGCACGCAAACAACTTGTTGCTGAGTTCCGTGAAAAATTCTCCAATCCTTACATTGCTGCCGGTGCCGGTTTTGTCGATGATGTGATCTTCCCGCATGAGACCCGCCCGCGCTTGATTGCAGCCCTTGAACTCTTAAGAGACAAACAAACCCAGATGCCAGCCAAGAAACACGGCTGCATGCCTCTCTAGACCTGATCCAATTAGGAGAAATTTCAAATGGATAATAGTTTTCAATCAGGTCTAATGGTTAGCGTAATCGGATTGCTAGTCACTTTTTCATCTCTGGGCATTTTTATCGGTTTGATCGTGCTTCTTCAGAAGCTTTTCCCACCCAAAAAAGATGCCAAACTATCCGTGGTTGAACACCCCGTTGCTCAAATCACAGAAGTTACCAACGAAAGTGATAATTCCGATGAGGCTCTGGTTGCCGTGCTTGCTGCTGCAGCATACTTGCGCTCTCGACGATCCGGCCAATTGGGATCTGCATTAATGGCTGGACCCGGTCCATATCGAACATCTCGAAATTAACCTGCACTACAGGAGTCTGAATAATGAGCAAAAAACTTCAAATTTCACTTAATGGCAAATCTTATGACGTTGAGGTCAACGATATTTCTGGAACCACAATGAATTTGAGCGTCAATGGCAAGGCATACGATGTTGAGATCGAAGACTCTGGCGCTCCCATGCCCCAAACTTCTGGTCAAAATATTCAACCGGCTGTCAAAGTCGCTGCACCCAAAGCTTCACAAACAGCAGCCCCGGCAGTAGTGATTGCCGCAGCCTCAAATGATGTGATCATTTCACCCATGCCGGGTGTGATCATGGATATTGCCGTAAAACCAGGCGACAAAGTGGAAGTCAAACAACCCATTTGTGCACTGGAAGCCATGAAAATGAAAAACATCATCCGCTCAAACCGCGAAGGTGTAGTGGCCAGCGTTGAAGTATCCGAAGGACAACGTGTGCCTTACGGTGCTGTAATCATCCGGTTCGCCTGAGGCTGATATGGAATTTTCAAAATTACTGATCCTGTTAGACGCCTTCAAAATGCTGCAATGGCAAAACATTCTCATGATTGTCATTGGTGGTGTGTTGATCATGCTGGCTATCAAGAAAGAATATGAACCATCACTTTTGCTGCCCATTGGGTTTGGAGCCATTCTCTGCAACCTGCCCCTCACCGGCGCTACTGAAGCTGGCGGCTGGTTAAAAACCCTTTATGAAGCGGGTATTGCCACCGAGTTGTTCCCGCTCTTCGTTTTCATAGCGATTGGCGCCATGACGGATTTCGGTCCGCTGCTGGAGAACCCCAAAATGGCCTTGCTGGGCGCTGCCGGTCAATTTGGCATCTTCACCACCCTGCTGCTGGCACAGGCACTCGGATTCACGCTCAATGAAGCCGCTTCTATTGGCATCATCGGTGCAATTGACGGCCCGACTGCCATCTATGTGTCATCAAAATTAGCACCCCATCTGCTGGGCCCGATCACAGTATGTGCCTACAGCTACATGTCACTGGTTCCCATCATTCAACCCCCGGTTATGAGACTGCTGACGACTCATGCAGAAAAAACCACACGCATGCCCTACTCAGTCAAAGAAGTTTCCAAGACAGTCAGAATTCTCTTCCCGATCTGTGTAACTGTGGTGGTTTCTTTAATCGCCCCCAAGGCATCACCTTTGATCGCATCATTGATGTTTGGCAATCTGATCCGCGAGAGTGGTGTTGTTGAACGTTTGAATGACTCTGCACAAAACGAATTGGCTAATCTGACCACACTCTTCCTCGGCTTGGTCATCGGCTCAACCATGGAAGGTGTTGCTTTCATCAAATCAACGACATTGTTGATCCTTGGCATGGGTCTGCTCGCCTTTGTGTTGGATACTTTCGGCGGCGTCATGTTGGGCAAATTGATGTATGTTCTGTCAGGCAAGAAATTTAATCCATTGATCGGCGCAGCCGGCATCAGCGCCTTCCCGATGTCTGCACGCATTGTGCAAAAATTCGGGCAGGAATATGATTCTGAAAACCATCTGCTCATGCACGCCATGGGTGCAAATGCTGCAGGTCAATTAGGAAGCGTGATCGCCGGCGGTGTTGTGCTGGCAGTAATCGCTGGTGTTATGTAGGTTCTTCCATCTGGAGGATTCTCCAGGTGTTATAGAATGTCGGATAAATCAAAAGGAGAAAAAATGAAACTTCTTGACCTTACCATCCCGTTAGGAATTGGAACACCGGCTTGGCCGACCTATGAACCTTTACAAGTAAAATATTTCAAGCGCTTGGCACCTAATGGAGCAAACGGACAGATTTTGACCCACTCTAATCACTTGGGCACCCATCTGGATGGAGAAATTCATTTCTACACCCCGGGTCGTGATATGGCACAACTGCCCCTCGATTACCTGGTACACGATGCCGCCGTGGTTGACTTAAGCGATGTCTGCGGTGATTATGATGTGTACACCAGTAAAATGATCACTGACCGCGTGGAAGTCAAAGAAGGCGACATTCTGGTCATCCACACCGGCTACCATCACTTTGGCTGGGATCAGCCCACCGCTGATGAGATACGCTACATGGTCAAACACCCTGGCCCCGATCAAGAATTTGCCGATTGGGCCAAGAAGATGAAACTGCGCTGGATCGCTGTTGACTGCGGTTCTGCAGATCATCCCATGAACACCATCCTGCGCACGTGGATGCCTCGCCAGGCCAAACAGGCTGATTACGTCTTTAAGAAGAAGTTTGGCAAAACACTTGAAGAATACTTCACTGATGAAAAATATCAATTAATGCACATCGATCTCTTCCCACAACAAATCATCCACGCTGAATGCTTCGGCGGCATGATTGACCTGGTTTTGAACCGCCGCCTACAGGTTGGTTTCTTCCCCTGGCGTTTTGTTGATGGTGAAGCCTCCATCGGCCGCGCCGTGGCATTCCTAGATGACAAGGATTATGACGAAGTAATGAAAAAAGCCGAAGGCATGCCCAAAACCAAATTTGGTGATGTTTATAATCTCAAGCATGTCGAAAGCCTCAATAAATTGACCAATGCCAATATGGCATAGTTAATAAAAATAATTATCCGTAATAAGGAGACAAAATGAAATTCGATCTACCAGAACAGGTATCACAAGAAAAGATTGAAATTGACGTCCGTGAAATTGAGGCCATGCTGCAAGGTCCTGCCATGAAGCTGCCTCCCTTTGGTGACGCCACGGTTAAACTCAAAGACGGCCGCACCCTATATATTCGAGAAGCCCGCCGCGATGAAGCACCCAAAATGATGGAATACATGGAACGAATCATGAAAGTCGATCACGACTTCTATGATATCGTTGGCGCACGCGTCTATTCTGAAATCCTTGGATGGTACCGCCACCGTCTCAAAGACCCCTATACCCTGGTGGG
Source organism: uncultured Anaerolineaceae bacterium (assembly GCA_927443345.1). Lineage (GTDB taxonomy): Bacteria > Chloroflexota > Anaerolineae > Anaerolineales > Anaerolineaceae > UBA6107. The sequence continues at coordinate 32,916 of CAKMKJ010000005.1, forward strand.
TTTGATTGACGGCGTTTGGGCTGGTTTCGCCAATGGCCGTGTGATGAACGAGAAAGTTAACATCAGCCTGCATACCGTTGCTCTCGATCGCGGCGGACGCATTGGCGCAGTCATGTATTACGCCAAAGCTTACTACGCTTTCGAAATGATCAAGAACACCGAATGGTGGGCGACTTACGAATCATACAATGGTTGGAGCCGCTGGGGTCTCGGTATGGCTCAGCCTTCTTACCCCTGGCCAGAAGTGCAGCATGAACTTGGCGGCGCCCGTGTTTACTACGTCACCAAGTCCTACTGGGATCAACTGATCAAAGATTACGTCAAACAGATGGCCGGCGGCGCTGAGTTAGATTTCAATGTGCCCGATTCCGTCCGTAAAGCCAACGAGAACTTCACCGTTCCCGAAGGTGTCAACGTCTAGTTTCTACAGTTTTTCAGAGTAAGTGCAACCTTGACAAGGCCGCGGTTTTCGCGCCCCCGAGCTGCATTGCAGCGAGAGGGATACCTTGTCAAGGTTTTTTTATCCAGAAACCGGGTTTTTTATCTCCGGTTCCCATCTTTGGTGGCGTCAATGCCCCATTAATCCAACTCGGCAATTAATCACCTGACATGGGGCGTTGACCCACCATCCCCCAATTAAATTATTACTTTTAAGAACATCGAGAATCTGGTTCAGCACAAATTCCCGGTATCTTTCCCTCGTCCGGTGGCGTCAACGCTCCATAAACCTATTTCGCCAATTAATCATCTGTCATGGGGCGTTGACCCACCATCCCCCAATTAAATTATTACTCTTAAGAACATCGAGAATCTGGTTCAGCACAAATTCCAGGTGTCTTTCCCTCGTAGGGTGGCGTCAACGCTCCATAAACCTATTTAGCCAATTAGTCATGTGACATGGGGCGTTGACCCACCATCCCCCAAATCTAGTATTGCTTTTGAGAACACCCGGTATAAGGTTTTTTCGATTTTCGCTGTCTGGGGGTGATCTTTAACTTTATACTCTTGGACTAATAAATCAATAACCAAAATTAACCAACCGTCCCTCTCCATCGTGATGGAGAGGGACTACAGGGTGAGGCCACCTTAAAAACAGAACTTTATACATGAAATTCGGGAATTATTCCCGGTGTTTGGGGATTGAACTTTATATTAATTGTCTCACTCTGATTCATCATTGCTCAATACTCTGCAACGCCGCCCCAACCCCCACGCAAGTATCCACCCCTGAAGAATGCCCAAAATTGATCAGATGCTCTATCGTCAGGTTACTTATTACGCCATCTGATACCAACAATGAATCAATCACCTCAAGAAAAAGAGACTCAGACCAGCCCAGACAGGCAGCTTCAATACGGTTGGCAGAGATTTTGGTGGTGCTTCCAAATGCCATTGTTGTTAAAGATTGCCCCAACGCGCGGATGAACGCGCTGGCCTGGTCCGCTCTGGCAAAATAGAGTAAAAATCCGCTGAGCCAGTCATCACCGGAGGGGGTCAATCCGCCGCCGCGCCCTAAAATGGAGCGTCCCGCCTGAAGCGCTCCTTCAAGGTCGCTCTTTCTTACACAGGCCAAAAAACGATCGGTCATGTCACGGATGATCGAAGCTTCAGACCCGGGCTTCACATCGGCTGGCTTTGCCAAATAGAGCCAGCCTTTGTCGGGGTCAAGCGCAAGCATACGCTGCAAGAGCGCACCCATGCGGCTGGATTGGTCAGGAAAAGTGGTTTCAATTGTTGGAGCCTTTTCTGGCTGCCAGAGCGTGGCTTCACTGGTGTCTATACGTATATTATTCTGAAAGGTCAGCATGCCCTGCGAATAGACCCAATCGTCACCGGGCGTGAAAGGGTTAAACTGCCCAGGCATAATATAAACCTGAATATTATAAGGACTGCGGTAATCAGCATCAGTGACAAACAGGATGCGCTCGCCAGTAATTAGAAAGACCCCCCGCGAAGTGATGCCCATGACCTTGCCTGAACACCCTTCTGTGAGGGAATTAGCGGCCAATCCGCCTAACTGAAGCGCAATCATCGTGGGTTTCATTTAGCCACTGTAATCGAGAAAAACAGCCATGTTGCCAAGCACACCCCAAGAGTTTAAGAAAGTCTCAATTTGCACGTCTGCATAACGGCCATTGTTGTTATAACGGACGGTATCGCCGTTGTAGCCGGTAAGCACCACCACATGTTCATAAGGCGCAACAATCGAGATCACACCCTGCTTGTCAACATACGCCACCGGTTCGCTGTATTCCATGCGACCAATCACCCACACGATGACGGGATTGGATTGGGCAAGCTGCGCTTTAATCTGGTCAAAGGTGTAGTCCTTGCCGCCCTCAGCAGGAAGGCCGAATTTCTTGAGCGTATCGACCACAGGCGCAGCGTGGACGCCGTAAGCATAAGGCGGAATCTGCCCCCATGGGCCATTAACATCACCCACAAATCCGAGATCCGGGTTATCCGATTTGGGAAGCGACATTTGAAAATCGTATTCAGTGATGGTGACGCCATAAAAAGCCGCCAGATCAACGGCCACACTGGTTTCACAACCAATGCTGTAAAACTGCTTATGGCCGACAAAACCTTTGATATAAGTTTCATCAGGGATAACCAGCGCTGTGGCGATTGGTGGGGATAATGTGGCCGTAGGTGGGATGATGGTTGGGGTTGGACGGGCAGTTTCAGTGGCGCTGTAAATGGCGTGCATAGTCTGGGTGACACTCAGCGCAACGTCCAGAGTTGGGGTTAATGAGGTCTGGGGTAAATTCAGCGCTTTGGATTTGTTGATCGAACCGAACCCTGCCAACACCAACAGCACCCCCACAATACTGATAAAAAGTAAATTTATTGTTCGCTTTTGTTTCATCTTATAAAGCTCCAAAAAGGGGCAAGTTGGGTAATCATACCCGATGATGAAAAGATTTGCCAATAAAAAAATACACTCCCTTTTCAGAGAGTGTATTAGGTGCCGAGAACCAGGATCGGACTGGTGACCCCACAATTTTCAGTCGTGTGCTCTACCAACTGAGCTATCTCGGCATTTTTGCTGCCCACTTTAGGTCACAAAGTGTGGCTTATTTTACCAGATTTTTTTGAAATTGTGGGGAAATTAAAGCTCTTTTATTAACCTACCCAACCGACTGTTTGCTGATCTCAAAGAGACAGCATTCCCTCCCATCGACCTGACACTCAATCTCACGCGCCGGATAGTACTTGCCCGCTCCTGCCCAGCAGGTGAGCTCCTGCACCAACCCGATGAAGGTGCTGCAATCCAGGCGTGATCCCTCGCCTGTCAGCCCTGTAACCGCAATCCGCCAGGCGGAATCCGTGGCAGACAATTCCCCTTTAAGAAATTGATTCGTTTCGAACCATTTTAGAGCATCGTTGAGTGCTCTTTTGATTCGAGCCTGCGCCGACAGCAGGCGAAAATCCACCTCGCGCCAGCCAAGAACATCGGCGTTCTCTCGCATCCAATAGTAGAAAGCCGCCCTGCCCGCGCGCAGCAGCAAGCCGCATGCTTCTGCCTGCCCGAACTCTTTAATGGCAGATTCGATCAATGCAGAAGAATCACCCGCTCTTTGTTGAATTGCGGTCAGGTCCTCGCCGAATATCTCGACAAGACCATTTTCGATGAATGCAGAGTTGGAGGCAACTGTTGTTGTCTTCATGGATGGAGTTTCCTTGTCTGATTATGATTTCGTTGAATCTAATTCTTCGAGGATGGCATACAGCAGTTCAAGTAATACCGTCTTGACTGAACTTTTCTTTTTCGCAGTACAGGGCAATAATTTGATGGCAGGGTCGAGGCGCAGCGCCACGCGGATATCCTCCAGCGACCAGGCATCTGCCAGATCTTGTTTGTTAGCCACCACAATGTAAGGGGTGGGTGCGTAAGCTCTAAAAGTTTCGAGAATGCCGCGCGCCTCTCTGAAGGTTTCAGGGCGCGTGCTGTCTACCAGCACAATGAACCCGAGCATGCCTTCTGAAAGAATCTCCCACATGAAGTCAAAGCGTTTCTGCCCCGGGGTGCCGAACAAAAAGAGCACCAGGTCATTATCCACGGTGATGCGGCCAAAATCCATGGCGACGGTGGTTGAATTTTTAACCTTCTCAGACTCGCTGGTGACCTTCTTCTCGGTGTTCACCACCTCAATCTCGCTGACCGAACGGATCAGTTCCGTCTTGCCAGCATTGAAGGGGCCAGTCACCACTATTTTTACGGTTTGAGTCTGCATACTGCTAATCCTTGCCTAGATAGTCTTAATACGATCTATAACGCGATTCACCAGGTTTCTCTGTTCGATCGGGTTTCTGGCGGGTATCGCATGAGGAGGTGCCGAGGCGACAGGGCTGTTCAGTCGAATCATCTCAACCAGCCCAGCCTGTAATAGATTATAGACCACCCTGCGGATTTGGAAATCATTCAATTTGGCGGCAGTAGCAATTTGTTTAATCGAGTTCTTCGGGTTGACATAAGAAATCACCCGCCATTCTTCAGCGTTCAGTTTGATGTCGCGGATGTTGACACCCGGCCGTTCGGCGAATTTGAGCGCCACATCCAAACTCGGAATCTCGTTTTTGAGGTCTTCATGTTCATGCGCCTGACGCGATCCTTCAATGATGATATCTTCAAGCGCCATTCGCAGCGGAATCGAAGTGGAAGGAGGTTGCTCATCCGCTTCAAAGTTAAAGAGGCCTTCAGTCAGCGTAAACAAACCTCTTAAAATGTCTTTGAAAAAGTCTGCAATGCCGGTAAAGATTTGATCCTGGGTCAAATAACCCGAATTGATCAGCGTGATGCCCAATTCCATATCATTGAGCGTGCGATAACGCTCCGAGAGTGAAGCAGCCGCAGAGCTGGGGATGAGCTTTGAACGGGCCATAATTTTGATCAGGGGAACCGCGTCCATGCCAGTGGTGGCATACACCAACTTGCCCTCTCGAAAGATCAGTTTGGCTGATTTGCTGCTTGATTCAATGTAAAGTGCCCCGGTCTTTTTCGCCAGGTTAATCAAGTTCAATACTTGGATTATTGAGAAATCTCTTAAATTGCCTTTTAAGGCCATACAGTCCTTTTAGGAGAGAATCTAACTTAAAAATTATACTTGTATGACAATAAGCCGTCAATTCATGATAACCAATACCGGGGGATTTGCACACCTAATCCCCGGTCCCTGGAGGGTGTGATCATGAGATTTTTTGTCCTGGACTAATAAACTAAAAACCTAAATAATCCAACCATCCCTCTCCATCGTGATGGAGAGGGACTACAGGGTGAGGCCTCCATCAACTCAATAACTTGAATCAAAGGATTATTGTAGGGTGTGGTCAACGACCCATTGATCGATTCCAAATAACCTGTTTGTGGAGGGGTCGTTGCCCCACCATAAACGAAATAACCATTTTCCTAATCCATGTAATTAAATACAGACCCCGCATTTTGAATATCGAGACTTCCTCTGTCCAATCAAAACCGCGGGGGTCTAGCTTTATAATGAACACTTGGAACCTACAGTGTAGTCCAATCCATAATTCCGGTTTTGTGAAGCTCTTGTAGGGTGTGGTCAACGACCCATTGATCAATTCTAAATAACCTGGGTGCGGAGGGGTCGTTGCCCCACCGTAAAAAGAACACTTGAAATCTTTTGCCAAACCCCTTGACAATAGGTTTATACTTAAAATAGAATTTATTTTCTACAAATAGTCGCTTTTATTATGCCTCCTCCATTGTAAACAGGTTTGTTTTTGATTCTTAACTTAAATAATTACCGGTATTGCTAAAATATTCGTACATGAATACGAATCAAAACAAATCATATCGAATCATTAATTTAATAGACTTTTATAGTGGATTTCGATTCGTTTTCTTTGTTTCCGATTTTTTTACAAAACAAAAAACGAATCACCTTAAAAGGAATTGGAAATAATAACTTGTAAAGATCTCCTCCTGGATACTCAGGTTTCACATCCATCCAACCAGGATTTAGTATAATGCGAGTAGCCTAACGTTAAGAGAAAACCATGCCTGCCCTCAAAAAAATGCTTCAAGCCTGTGACCTGGATATGCTCGAAAGGATCTCCTCCTTTTGGAGTGTGGACACCACCAATCTGGATCTCGCTGCAGCGGCAGAAACGCTGTATCAGGCCATGCAGGATGAAGCGCTTGCCTCCGAGATATTAGCCAGCCTGCCTGAAGCGGTCAAAGCTGCCTGGCAGGATGTGCGGCGCAACCCCCAAAAGATCACCTGGGCGCACTTCACCCGAAAGTACGGAGAAGTCCGCGAATTTGGCCCCGCCCGCCGCGAAAGAGAAGAGCCCGAGCAGCATCCTATCTCAATTGCAGAAACTTTATGGTATCGGGGCTTGATCGGACGCGCCTTTCTCAACCTACCCCCCGAACCGCGTGAGTTTGTTTTCATACCGGATGAATTATTACCTGAGTCTGGCCCCTCCGAAAAACTGCTTTCTACGCTGGCCATCCAAAAAGTGGAGGCCAAATCACTCAAAATCATTGCCGCAGCCGACGGCAGGATCATCGACCACCTCACCGATTGGCTGGCTGCAAGACGTATGGGGCGCAATCTCCCCGTAGAAATTTCAAAAGCCTGGGTTGAATCCGAACCTTTTATCGCCCACATGGCTGCATTCAGCGGGCTGATCAATGCCAAAGGCGAGCTCGAACCTGACGCCTTGCCGCAATTCTTCCAAAAGGATCGCGCCTCGATCCTTTCTGATTGGGCCACCGCCTGGATAAACTCATCCGCCATCAATGACCTGCGCAGCATTCCCGGCTTGGTCTTTGAAGGGGATTGGCACAACGATCCGCTCAAACCCAGGCTGTTCATCGTCGAAATGCTGCGCGGCCTCACTCAGGGGGATTGGTACAGCCTGACGGCGCTTATAGGGGCTGTCAAGGCCCTTCAGCCCGATTTTCAGCGCTCCAGCGGAGAATATGACCTGTGGTTCATCCGCAAAGCCGATAGCAGCGAATTTCTGCGTGGCTTTGACCATTGGGATGAAGTGGACGGCGCGCTGATCCGCTACTTGATCAACGACCCGTTTCATTGGCTTGGGATGACCGACCTGGGCCGCGGTAAAGAGAAGGCAGAAACCGCTTTCAAACTGACCCCCTTGTTCTTTGCCCTTTTCACCACAGATAAACCAGTCATTGAAACCGCCAGAGAAACATCCATAAAAGTAGGCGCTGATTTATCCTTCAGCATTCCGGTGGGTGCCTCAAGACCCCTGCGCTACCAGATTGCCCGATTTTGCGAAATTCGTTCGATGACGGCAATTGAAACCTGTTACGAAATCACTCCAGTGTCATTGAAGCTGGCACAACAAAATGGATTGAAACCCGGCCAACTGGTGCAATACCTTGAGAAAAACCTGAAAACTCCCCTGCCCAAGAGTCTGATGTTGCTGGCGGATCAGTGGGAAAAGCACGCCAAAGTGGAAGAAGTCACCAATGTTACCCTGCTGAGAACCCATTCCGCGGAAGTGCTGCAGCATCTGGTCAGCCATCCGCCCACGGCTAAATTCATAATAGAGCAGCTTTCACCCACCACAGCACTGATTAACCCGGCAGGCATAAAAGTCATCAAACAATCATTATTGGAATTAGGACTGCTCACCGAGATTCATCTGGAAGTATAATTTTATTAACCCGGGATGATCCACACCCGGGTAACAATTCCTCCGAGGTGATGATGAACAAACGATTGGACTGGATCCAGAACGAGCTCGATACGCTAAAAGAGGGTGGATTGTACAACCGCATCCGCACGCTGAATTCGCCCCAGGGCGCCTGGCTGCAGGTGGACGGCAAAAAAGTCTTAAACTTTTGCTCCAACAACTATCTGGGTCTGGCCAATCATCCCAGGATGGCCGCGGCTGCCAAGGCTGCCATAGATCGATACGGCGTCGGTCCCGGCGCGGTGCGATCCATTGCCGGCACGATGGACCTGCATCTTGAACTCGAAAAAAGAATGGCAAGCTTCAAAGGGGTTGAGGCTGCCATCACCATGCAATCCGGTTTTGCGGCTAACCTGGCCGTCATCCCCGCGCTGGTGGGCAAAGAGGATGTGCTCTTTACCGATGAGCTAAACCACGCCAGCATCATTGACGGCTGCCGTCTTTCTGGTGCGCGCATCGAGAAATATAAACATGCAGATGCTGCAGATCTTGACCGCGTGATCCGCGAGAACAAGGGCAGCTACAGGCGCGCCTTGTGCGTAACCGACGGCGTTTTCAGCATGGATGGCGATCTTGCGCCGCTCGACAAAATCTATGAAATCACCAACCAGCATAACGTTATGCTGATGGTGGATGACGCGCACGGCGAGGGTGTGGTCGGGCGTGGTGGGCGCGGCATTGTTGATCATTATGGCTTGCACGGCAAGGTGGATGTGGAAGTAGGCACTTTCTCGAAAGCCTTCGGCGTGATGGGCGGCGTGATTGCCGGCAACCAGGCCATCATCGACTGGCTGCGCCAGCGCGGCAGACCCTTCTTGTTCTCTTCAGCCGCCACCCCGGCAGACGTAGCCGCCTGCATCGCTGCAGTCGACCTGCTTGAAGAATCCACCGAACTGGTCGATAAACTGTGGCAGAACGGAAACCTGTTTAAGAAAGTAATGAAAGAAATGGGCTTCGATACCGGTCAAAGCGCCACACCCATCACCCCGGTGATGCTCGGCGAAGCGCCTCTGGCACAACAATTCAGCCGCGAGCTATTTGACGAGAATGTCTTTGCCATGGCATTAGGTTTCCCAACCGTACCTAAAGGCAAAGCCAGAATCAGAGTAATGCTCTCGGCGGCCCATTCCCCCACCGATCTTGAAGAAGGGCTTGAAGCCTTTAAAAAGATTGGCAAGAAATTGGGAGTGATTTAAAACCGCACCGTATGTAGTGGATTATGAATAAAACCAACCTTGACAAGGTTTGAAACCTTGTCAAGGTTGATCTTAAATATTTTTCTTCAAAGTATTGCTTTAGGGTACACACCCACCTCCGATTAATACAAAATAGAGGAGAAGCAGAAATAATTATCTGAACATTCGGCGGCGGTTCCAATTTAAGAAAGGGGCGGCGATTTTTCTGAGCCAATACTTGAGCACAATCGGCGCACAGGGTTTGCCGCCATCGCGGTAGTGCACCCGCAGCATTTCTGGCCAGCAGCGGTCATCAGAAGCAACCGTTTTACCGTCTGTGTGCAAACGGAACTGCGCCCAGGTTTTACCAGGCAGGTATTTCAGCTCAGATACGGCAGCCAGGCGGGTCCACAGGTCGTAATCCATGGCAAAAAAGAACGTTGGGTCCAACGGACCGACTTTTTTCCACAAGTCGGCTCTGAAAAACGCTGACGGCTGGGGAATATGGACGTAACCACGGCGCAGCCGGGCAAGATCCGTCTGGGCGGCGTTGAATTTTCCAATCACTCTGCCGCTCTCATCGATGAAATCCAACTCGCCGTAAACCATGCCAATTTGCGGATGGTCAGCCAGATACTGCACAGCCTGGCGCACGGCGCCCGGCGAATAGACATCATCCGAATTGAGCCAGGCGATGATCGAGCCGGTGGCGCGGTTGAACCCCTTGTTGATAGCATCCGTCTGCCCCGTATCGGGTTCTGAGACCCACCAGGCCAGCCGGGATTGATATTTTTGGATTACTTCAAGGGTGTTGTCGTTGGAGCCGCCATCCACGATGATGAATTCAATATTTTCATAATCCTGTTTAAGCACCGAAAGAATGGTTTCTTCAAGGAACTTTCCCTGGTTGAAAGACGGCGTAATGATAGAGACAAGCGGCTGCGTATCCATAGATTCCTAATTGCTCTCGACCAAGGGATGGGCAAGGTCGAAAATGTAATAACCATCCCCTTGCTGCACGGGATAAGTGCTCAAGAGATGTTCCTTGAGATCGGTTTGCTTATCAAACTCATCAGGCATGGTGACCAGGAACACATCCTTGCCCATAGTTAATTCTTTGAAAAGTTGTTGAAACCCAGGGTCAGAGGCGCCAACGATATTCTTTAGGTCACGATCCGCAGTTCTTGGCCACAAAGACGGACCGATATAACTCCAATAACTGAGAGGATAACCGTAATCTTCAGTTAATGCCACGACTGAAACATTTTGACCTACAATGTTGCCCAATTCAGTGAAATAAGCGGCTTTCTCACGAAAATCTGATTGGTTTAAATAACTGTAAACACGCTGAGCAATCATGCCAATGGAAAAAATAAAAATCAACATCACTGCTGCCCGTGCAATCCATTGTGGATTATGCTCCTCAAGTATCTTAAAAACATAGGATAATCCAATGCCAAAACCGAGCGCAAGAATAACCAAAAGTGGCATTTGATAATAGTTATGCGAGTAGATATGATAGGCAAAAGTAAACCCATACAACAAATATCCAAGCCAAAGAGCGGCGTAAAGCGTTCTAGTTTTTACATCTTTGATCAAGAAAAATGCGAGCAGCCCGATGACCAATGGCACCTGACCCGCCACTGCTTTAATCGTGACCATCCATTGCAAATACCAGCTTAATTGAACATATAGCTGTGGATAAAATCTTCCGCCCAAAATAGCGCCAGCATTGCCCCCCACTGTGGCGCTGAGCAGGTTATAGAGCAACCCTGGTGCGATCGCCAGAACAGCCATTAGGTAAACGCGGCCGTTTCTGATCCAATATTTAGATCCTTTTTGAAGAATGACAAAAGCAAAAGGAAGACCTGCAAAAAAGACCATTGGCGCTTTGACCAGAACTGCCAGACCAGTAAACACACCGGCGAGAATTGCATTTTTTAGTGTGTCGGCTTGAGACCATCTCACTTGAAAATAGAGCGCCCATAACAGAAACATGATCATCATGGAGTCAGGTTGAAAACTACGACTGGCAAGCACCCCAAAATGTTCAAAAAGATAATATGCCAAAACAGCAAAAGCGCCATTGATTGAAAGGAGGCGCCGCGAAAGCAAGAAAATAGGGATACCCCCAAGCACCCAGAAAAATATCGAATAAATTCTGCCCACCAAAATGTATTCGTGACCAATAACCCTGTAGGTCAAGGCAACCAGATGCTCCAGAATAGGCGGCTCAACAATCGGTTCTGCTTTTGCCTTGTTAATGGCAAAGGTTCGCAATTCTTGCGGCATTGAAAGTGTATCCGGGGTATCCATCTGATAATAATAAGAGCGCGCCAGAAGCAGCGAGTGGAATTGACGCGTGGAAGCGAAATCTAGTGGGAGGTCGGTAAAATCGATCAAACGGATGCCAATGCCACCCAGTAAAAAGAGCACCACTAAAACAATGACTGTAATTTTCTTTTTCGGCAGAAATAAAACCGTTTCAGAAAAATGTGTTTCGTTCATCGATTGCCTCAAAGGAGTTTAGTTTAATTTATTGCGCCGGCGCTTTAAAAACCATTTACGAAGTCCATCCAGCCCCAGCGGAGCAAAGAAGGCATAAACCATGCGATACCACTCAGGAAGGACGGTAGCGGGGTTCAGCCAGAACGCCTTCCAATAGGCACGAAAAGCAGCCGGATATTCTTTAGCGTCTAATAAATAGAATGCATTTAATCGTTCAGCGCCTGCAAGAATTTGTCTGCGATGCTGCTGAAACAAACTGCGATACTGCACACCAGATTGCATCCATTGTACTATCCGTCTGGCTTCACTGCCAAAATTGGCCGCCATAGCCAGGTTTTTACAATCTTGGTGATAATGTGCAGATGCCCACAAAGAGGGGATGTACTGCATTCCGCTTTCACTTACCAGTCGAATCCAGAGTTGATGGTCAAGCAGCAAGTGGAAGGATTGATCAAGATGTCCAACTTTTTCAAGCACTGCACGTCGCATGAAAACTGCGGGCTGTCCGATGATGTGAAATGACATGAGATCTGAGAGACCCCAATCACCATAAGAAAGCTGGTTGAGCACATTTTCGCTTTCATCCACCACTCGGACGTTGCCGAACACTATGCCAACCTCAGGATGTTCACTAAGCGCCTTGACTGCCTCTGAAATCGCCCCTGGCATGTAATAATCGTCAGAATTGATCCATGCGATGAACTCACCTTTTGCACGCGTGAAACCCTTATTAATGGCTTCAGCTTGGCCGCTGTCGTTTTCTGAGACCCACCATTTTAAGCGTTTCGAATATTTTTTAATAAGTTCAACACTCTCATCCGCCGAACCACCGTCCGCCACCAAATATTCTATGTTGGGATAATCCTGATCCAACACCGAGCGCATGGTTTGTTCAAGGAAGCGCGCCTGGTTGAATGAGGGGGTTACAATCGAGACAAGAGGAGTATCAGTCATTAGAAGAGTGAATCGTACCTCACTTTGGGGAATACTGTCAGTTTTCCGCCAACGGTGGCATCTATAATTTCACGCCCGTCTTTTTTATAGGCATCACGGGCCATGCAATAGGCCAATTCCGAGGTCTCAAGATCAGGTAATTGCCACCTGAACCCTTTACCAAAATAAGCAGGATTAAAATGATTCGGGTCATCACCGGTAGAAACCACAGTGCTATTGGGAGTGCCCTTGGATGTAAAACTGTGATCCACACCAATCAGAACAACCTGTTTAAAACCCATAAAATAAGCCAACTGCATCGCCACAAAGGTCACAGTAGCGCCCTCCCAAAGTCTGCCTGCAGCGTTGCCGTTGAAACCCGGCAGAAGATATGAAGTATATAGATAATGCAGATTTGCTGCTGGATTGATCCACTTACGGCCGCGCCATGCCACAAAGGTGGGTATGGAAAGCGCGCGAAAATCTTCGGCGCACTGTTCGATCACCAGATTGTTGACCGACAGCAAACAAGAAGTGGTGAACCCAAGTTCAGGAAAAGCCAGATAAAAACGGTTCATGCCAATAGTGAATACATTTTTGAGTTTCAAAAGATCTGTTTCACGCAAACTTGGACCATTGCCGATGATGACGCACTGTTCACCCAAATGGGAGTTTCTTAAAGAATTTAATTTTTGGATGGAGTCTAACCGCCATGGATGCAGGTAAGCATTCGGTGATTCAAGCACGGTAATAACCTCATCCTTTGTGTTACGCAAAAAATTTGCAACAGGTTGGGGAAGCATTCTTATGAGAGCTTTTTTCATCTATTTACTCAGTACTTAACCTGGCAGTCGCGCCTCCATCGACTACCAGCGCCTGACCTGTCATGAAAGAAGATTGCATATTATCCGCCAAAAAATAGATGGCGTGGGAAATTTCTTCAGGGGTACCGATCCGTCCATTAACGGTTCTGCGGGCAAGATTGTCCAAACGTTCAGAGACTGAACCGCCTGAATTTACGCCGCGCTCAAATCCGCCGCGCAGCATGGGGGTATCCACTGCGCCTGGCAACACTGCATTGACACGGATGTTGTTGGGGGCAAATTCAATGGCCATAGCACGCGTCAAGGCTAATATTCCGCCTTTACTGGCAGCATAAGCCCCTATGTTCGCCGAAGTCTGAATGGCATGAACAGAAGAGACGTTTACAATTGCTCCGCCACCTGCCGTACACAAGAGTGGATGAGCATAACGGGCACCGACAAAGACGGGACGCAAATTGGTAGCAATAACTTTATCCCATTCTTCCACTGAGGTTTCAACCAGTGGTTTAGAAACCTGAATTGCAGCGTTATTCACTACTGCATTCAAAGAACTCGTAAACTGCTTTAGCTTATCGTACAAAACCGCAAATTGACTGGCAATCGAGATATCTGCCTTTATAAACAAACCGTCAGACGGAAAGTTTTCGCCAAATTCATTAGAATCTACCCCAATTACTATCCACCCCTGTTTGGCAAAATGGTGAACGGTGGCACGGCCAATTCCGCCAGCAGCCCCAGTAATTAATACAACACGTTTATAGTCTTCCATACATGATCATCCTTTCAGTCAGATGTTTGCCATTTCGAAAGATCTTCAGGGTTAATATCTAAGCCAAGCAGCAGGTTTCTAATGGTGTTCCAATGAACTGCTTCCCAGGCGCTTGGGCTGGAATTGGAATTATGCGGGGCGAGTAAAACGTTATCCATTTTTTTCAATGGTGAGTTATCAGGCAGCGGCTCCAGTTCAAAAACATCCATGGCGGCACCGCCAATAACCTTTTCTTCAAGCGCATCCACCAGGGCCTCTTCATCCACGATGGGGCCTCTGGCTGTGTTTATCAATACCGCGGTTGGTTTCATGTGTTGAAGTGTTTCGCGGTTGATCAAATGAAAAGAAGTGGGATTCAAATCACAATTAACACTGACAAAATCCGCCTCTGCCAACAATTGGTTGAGAGCAACTAATTTGACCTTGTTCTCAAGTAAAAAATCTCGCGCAATAGGTTGAGTATCATTACCCAGCAGGGTCATACCAAAAGCGGAGGCGCGGCGAAGTACTGCTTTGCCAACGTTTCCCACGCCGATCACCCCCAGTGTACATTCAGAGAGAGAACGACCTGGAATCTTTTTCCACACACCGCTCTTGATGGCTTTATCCATCCAAATCTGTTGGCGGGCAAAAGCCAATATGTAGCCGAGCACACTATCAGCAACGGGCAACGTAAACGCATTAGGCGTATTCATCAAACGAATGCCAAATGCATCGCAGGCTGCACGGTCGATAGAATCAATGCCAGTGCCCCATTTTGAAACAACTTTCAGACGTGGGGAGCATTTTTCGAGAACAAGGCGGGAATAGCGATCATCACCACAGATGGTTCCGTCAAATTGACCAGCCAACGATAACAATTCAGCCTCTTCAAGACGTTCGTTCACTTCAGGAGTCAAAAGTTCGATACCATAGTGGTCAAACACTGGTCTAAACCGATCCAGATATGGAATCATGTAAGGGGCAGACATTAAAACTTGTTTCATCGAAAATCCTCGTTTACAAAGCCTGATAATTATACCGGGCAAACTAAAAATACTAATATCATTGAATAACGCGATATTTAAAAAGTGTAAACCCTTCATTTCCGCGGATGTACCCAACCTCTTCCAGACGGTCTTTTAGAAAGCTGCCGTAAGGGTCAGATTCAAGCAGCATGTAAGGCTTACCAAAAACATAATTCAGAGGGATGGCATCCAGAAATTGAGTGGCCGTTCCGGATTTCATGGCATTAAAGTATTCTACGCTACTGATCAGACCGTCAAGGTTGACTATCGTGCGATCTTGGATAAAATAAGCCATCAACCCCCCACCTGTCATGCCAATGCGAGAACCGGGTTGGGTATAAAACTCAACCTCAGTGACCTCGGCAAGATAATAAGCCTGTTTTTCTTCAGGAACGATCATGGGGGCAAATCTGGTAACAAATTGAAAATGAGTAAAGACCAGAACAAGCCCGATGATAACACTCAAAACCAATGAGGGTTTGAGTTTAATTTTTGCTTGATCCAACCATGAAAAGAGACCATCAAGAACCAGGCTGCCGCAGAGAACGATGGCCAACATTTCTGCCATCCAATACCAACCGCGGGTATGAGTGTACCCCGAAGCGAAATAATAGGTTATCTGCATGATGCTGCCAATCAATATGGCAGGGATCAGCATGGCAAAGAATTTTCTTGCCAATTTGCCATCCTGGGCTTTCATCAACAGCAAGAATAAAACTGCGACAACTATACATATTATGGCAAATGCCAGGTTGCTACTTAACGACGTAAAAGAACTAGCAACAATATCACCAGCTTTGTCAATCTTTGAAGTAAAAAGTGACCACGGTCCATTGCCGCCGCCAGTACTCAACCCCAAAACATCAA
This sequence comes from uncultured Anaerolineaceae bacterium, assembly GCA_927443345.1. GTDB lineage: Bacteria > Chloroflexota > Anaerolineae > Anaerolineales > Anaerolineaceae > UBA6107. The sequence goes on from CAKMKJ010000005.1 coordinate 48,697, forward strand.
GTAAAGAAACTGCCCGCGCATAGACTGTGTTGGGCATGGTGCTCCACCAATGCTTAATTTGGCCGCTGACTGGAGAAAATGAACCAAAGGTAACTCTGTTGAAGATCATATAACTACCAATTAAAACCGCGATTGGTGCCCCATAAGATACACCGTCAATAAAAGCATTTTTCCATTTTGCCTTGACCCAGTTCCAGAATGTTATAGCTGGAGAATTGTCAGTTTTGAGAATAGATTTATAGAAGAACAGATGAACAAAAACGACTATCACCAGCCCGATGGCTGCACCATACAACAATATTGAATTGGAAAACATGGTGGTGATTTTTAGTTTGAAGAGAACGAATAAGGTGAGATATTCAACAACAAATGCAATCACCAATGCCAGTATAGTGCGAACAACCATTTGCAATCTACTGAGCGGTTGTTTACCAGAATAACAGCCCAAAAAATAAAACGCCACGGGTCTGACCAATAAACATAACATCAGCATTGGATAAATACTGAGTTTATTGGCCAGAAGACCTTCTGACCCTAAACGAAGTATCCATGCCAAGAAGATTGAGACTGTAATAGCGAGAAGATCAAAGATTACAATCGTTGGGATTTTTCTGATTTTAAATAATAAAAACAGTCCAATAACCCCGACAACAAAAAGATTATCCAGCCTGGCCAGGATGGTCAACCCACCTATCAATCCCAACACAACTAGATCGCTGCTCCGATGAGGATCAAGTTCTGACCGATTCATAAAGCTAACTGCTTTTGACAACAAAAGAACTATAAAAAATATACTGATCGATGATTCCATGCCCAAAACAGTGGACACATTGAAAATTGGAGGGTAGACACCCCAGAGTAGCGCCATAATAAAAGCAGCCCCGAGATGAAGATGTCGCTTGAGAAATCGAAACAGCAATAATGTGGTCGCAACATTAAACAACCCGCTGACAATAACCAAAACACGCAGGGGAAGCAGCAAGTGAAAATGGGATAGCCAAAAAACACCCAGGCAAACCACCATCCATAATGGATGAAAACCGTTGGTGAGATTAATCTGGTCAAAGGTAAAACCATGACCCGCTAAAACATTTTGAGCCACTTTATAGTAGTAGAAAGCGTCATCCGAGTTATACCAGTTCAAGAGACTGTTAGCTGGCGTGACAGAGACATAGATGCTACCAGCGATTGTAGCCAGGGCTAAAACAACCTGGAGGATTATTATTAGTCTACGGTTCAAACTTACTCCAATCTCTTGCTGTTTTTTCGTGCTTGAATAATGAGATCAACTAATTTGAAATCGATTTCTTCGTCAATATCCCAGGCTTCATCTGCATCAATTTCGAAGAGAAACGGTCGGTCACCTAAACGATTCCTTTTAACTGAGAGTGTTTCTCGGGTAAAAAGATAAAGGCAGGAGTTTTCTTCATAGATTGGTGGCAAATCCTGGGTTTGTAACAATATATTGGGGTTGTGATTAACCGCTCTGCCCAGTCCATCCCAAAAACGGGATTGAAAACGAGTGACCGAAAACAACGAATCATAAGCAGGATATTGCGATAAGAACGATTTAACGGCTCTTGAAATGGTTTCAGCTTTCAGTAAAGGATTAGTGGAATGGGTTTGAAGAAAGAAATCGGATTGCACCAAACTGGTGTCGTACATCAATATTTCATTCATTGGAATGTCGTCAGCTCTAAGGTTTTCGGGGCGGGTTACACATTGCACCGCAGGAAAATTCAATTTTATTCCTTCAATAATCTCAGTGCTGTCAGTATCCACCAGGATATGGTCAACATCAGGCACAGACTGCAATGTCGACAAAATATGCGCATATAGTGGACGTCCATCCAATGGTCTGAAGTTTTTACCCGGCACACGCTGTGAATGATGACGCATGGGCACAAGGGCTGTAATTTTGTTTTGCATTTTTACTCCCAAAATTCAGTTCAGGGCATTTTATCCGCCGGTAATCACCGACATCAAAGAGATATGCTCCCCATCTGAGGGTGATTGATCAAGCATCATGGCGGGGAACTCTAAATTACCATTGATCACAAACATATTAGAACTTAAAAAGGTCTCACCATCTGGGGCAATGATCAAACCGAGCATAGCCGGGTACTTAACCGCGAGCATCTTAACCAGGTCACGATAGGTAAAGCTCTGCGGCACAGCGAATTCAATCTCACTTGCTTGAGTAATCGATTTCGTAATGCCAGTGAACTCGATTGTAATCTTCACTTCGCTATCCTTCCAGAGCACAAGCTTAATTATACTGAATTGGTTGCACTTTCCGTACCCTGGATTTTTGTTGGACTGTATTCCCAGGGTAGTAAAACGCCTTCTTTAACTGCCAGGTAAGCGGTCCAGACTGTTTATATCCGTAATATGTTCCAGAAAACTGCAACCATCGAAAACGTATAATCTTACCAATAGTCGAAAAATAGCGTTTTGCTTTTATGGCTTCACGTCCATCACTAAGCACATTATGAATGAATAATTTAAACAAATCTCGCCTGGTAAATTTTTCCTCTGGGTAAATTTGTTTAAAAGCCATTCCTTCGCGACGGTAGCGGTTAAATATGCCTGCTGTAGATTCGTTGTGAACGTGAACGACCTCAGCTTCGGCAATATAATGAATGGACGATCCGTTGTCTTGCGCCCATTTTGCCCAGGCTAAGTCTTCAAGCCCCGGCAGGTTTTCATTATAAGGATGGATCAGCCAAAGTGACCGACGTATGGCTGCATTGGCGTTATTGCAAAAAGGAAAAGGTTGTTGTAAAACCGAATGTTCAGGATACCAGGTCTGAAAAATTTGCTGCTCTGAAAAATGTGATGTTTCTGCGCCACGCTGCATGCCATAGGTTAAGGCAACATTTTTATCGCTAAAGGGTGCCAATAGCGTTTCAAGCCAATCCGGGTAAACCGGAAAAACATGAGCACTAGCCATTACGACTAAATCTGCTTTTGCACGTTCGATGCCCACATTGAGCGAATGACCAAAAGTAAATTCATGAGGTTCAATATTTACAACTTCAACTGAAAAATCCTTGGTTTCGTCAATGGTTCGATCCGTCGAGCCAGAATCCACCAGGATAATTTGCACATTTTTGATGGTCTGTTCTGAGAGCCCGACCAACAGCCGCCTGATGTACTTTTCTTCGTTATAGGCACGAATAATTATTGAACATATCGGTTTTTGAGTCATAGGGCACGCAAAAATTCCCTTTGCAGGAGGATTCCATCTGTAAGGATCTGAATCGTTTCGGAATTTTTAGGTGAAAGTGCTTGAATCTGAAAGTCTTTTAGAGTCACATAGCCTTTCCAAATGCCGTCATCTTTGAGAAGTTCACCAAAAGAAAGAGAGGTAAGGAAAAGTTGAGCATATAAGAATCGGCGTGCATTATGAATGAATTTCTCAGGTACTTCAATCTCATCGGCGTTGAGGAATTTTTCGAGCAATTCTAAATATTCATCTTTTCTTGCGGGAAAAAAAGTAGTTGGAATCTGGGTATAGCGTGCCTTGCCGGCAGTTAACACAGGACGGCCCAGCAAGGTAGCTTCAAGCCCAATGGTGGAGTTGTAATTCATCACAAAGTGCGAACGGCGGATCAGCTCGTAGGAACTGACAAACTTGTTGGAATCAATGAAGACGATATTTGGCAGTCGCAATAAGCCGCGATTTCTAACCCAATCTGCGACACTCTCACGGCTTTCTTTGCCCTTGCGTCCCTCATCAGGATGAGCTCGCAATATAAATAACACTTCAGGATGATCCAAAATGGATTGATAAATACCCTCGAGCCACTGGAACATATCTGTGAAAAGCGTATTGGCATGCACCTGGCTGGTATCAAAGATCACATTGGAAAAGATTGGCACAATCTTTTTGTAGAGGGCGATGCGACCTGCCAATTCAGAATCGAACTGCTGCATTTCAGGCCAAAACTTGACCCCTGCCATAGAGAAGTTGCCTCTGAAGCGGTTGCTCAAGTAGTCATCCAGCCGTGTGTTCATTTCTTCTGAAAGATGGAATTCATCTGGAATGTGCATGGGGTAGGCAGTTGCTTCACCATCTGTGAAAAAGGCGGACAAGGGTTGTATGCCGACCTCATGCGTAATGACACGGATGTCATGTTCGAGACAAACCTGCCTGACGGCAGCCTCAGGAAAGAACATGCCGTTAAACACCACCGCGGCCTGCGGATTGGATTCTTCGACAAGCCGAGTAAACTGCTGATACACATTCCAGGCGGATTGGATGAAAGAAACCATAAAAGCGCGGGTAAGCGCGTCTTCTTTCAATGTGTAACGCCGCAGCACCCAACGCAGAGAATTAACAGCCCAGAAACCCAGCGGAAGATCGTGCCAGGTAAATTCGGAACATTTGGCGACGCTGAGAGTTTCAAGCGCAAAATCAAGCAATTCGTCCGTTTCATACTCAAAATACCAGGCTTTATCACCAGAAAAAAGCGCTTGACTTTGTGAAATGCATTGGGCACAGGGGGGTGCCTGGTCAAAATCATCACGGTTGCTTCCCAATATGCAGCGTTGAATGCCTGAATGACACACAAAATGAATCACGGGTATCCCCTGGGCGCGCAACCCAAGACTCGTCAGTCTGGAATAAGCTGCATTTTGGCTCACCCCACCCAGGCGGGTTGAGGCATTAAAGAACACAACCGGTTGTTTAGTATTGTCCACTTCAAGAGTGTTGACCTGATGCGATAAATTCTTCCAGCGCTGGCTGCCTAAACGGTGCACCCAACGCTGATGAATAGCATCTTTAAGTCGTAAAGCATATTTGAACGCCAAGCTTTATACCCTGCGCAACTTTTTCTGTGAAGGCAATTCGCTATCATAAACCCGTTTAACACCGTCACCTACTGCTGCTTCAGTAACGCGGATATATTTAACCAATCGTTCAAAACCAGCGGGTTCGACAGATGCAGCTTGATCAGATCCCCACATAGCACGGTCAAGGGTGATATGACGTTCGACCATGCAGGCACCCAGCCCAACAGCCACGGCGGAAGTTACCAAACCGACCTCATGACCTGAATACCCAATTGGGCAGTTAAAAATGTCCCGCAAGGTTCCTATCATGCGCAAATTTAACTCGTGCGGATCACAGGGATATGCACTGGTAGCATGCGTGATGGCCAGATTATCTTCACCTATCACTTTAATCGCTTCACCAATCTGATCCATGGTAGACATGCCAGTGGAAAGGATCAGGGGTCTTCCGGTAGAACGTAGATGTTTGAGAAGCTTGTGGTCAGTTAATGAAGCAGATGGAATTTTGTAGCAGATGGGATTGAATTGTTCCATGAAATCAACAGCTTCTTCATCCCAAACGGAAACAAACCAATCGATGCCTACCTCTTTGCTATAACGATCAATCTCTGCATATTCTTTTTCGCCAAACTCGGTTTTATAGCGATAATCCAGATATGAGATATAACCCCAGGGTGTTTCACGCATTTGTCCGCGTTGTTCGGGTGGCACACACAGTTCGGGAGTACGTTTCTGAAACTTCACCGCATCCACACCGGCATGTTTTGCCGCGTCGATTAATTTCTTTGCGTTTTCAATGCTCCCATTATGATTGATGCCTGCTTCAGCTATGATGTATGCAGGATGCCCGTCACCCACCATTTTATTACCTATACGGATTTCTCGTTTCATGAAGTTCTCCTAATTAGAGATTATTTCGCTTATATTGGGTGAAGCCAGATGGACGCTCAATGAAGCGTGTTGGAAGTAACGATCACTGCAATTCTTTGTACATAAATACTACATGCTCAGCCACTACATAACCCCTTTTTTCATAAAACTTCTTCGCAGGATGATGTTTATTTGTAAGTAAGGTTACCCCTCCCAATCCTAACTCCTTTGAGAGTAGTTCCGCTTGATCCATTAATATCTTTCCACAACCATGAGATTGTCGATCTGGTTTTATGAATAATTCATCAATGTATATTTCATCGTTCGTCCACCAGACTTTTCGATGTGCAAACATAGCACCCACTATTTCATTGTCTTCTTCGAGTACAAATCCTATAAAATTATGGTTCGACATAAATTCTGCCAGATACTTGTTTCCAGATTCTTCAGTCCATCGATTGTTCCACGGTGGTGGATTATAGGTTGCTATCAACAACTTTACACACGCATCAATATCGTCGAGAAGCAGTTTTCTTATCTTCACTTCAGATTTCCTCTTCTAATACACACACTGACTCTTGAGTTTCAATTATCAATAATACTCTTGCAGCGGTTTTTATAGCATTCTTGCAAAAAGCCTAACCTGGATTATCGACCATTAATTTGATCCAGGTCATACTTAATAAACGCTTACGGTAGATAATTCGCGTCAACAGGAAACCCTATTGTAACCGAGACAATAAAATATCACAAAGTTCCCTGACGGCACCATGACCGCCATTAAGGGTGAGCACAAGGTCAGCTTGACGGGCCACCTCCGGGTGAGCATCTGCCGGGGTAACGGTATACCCTACCATCGGAAAGCACGGCAGGTCATTAGTATCATTGCCCATATATATGACCTCAGTGGATGTGAGCCCTTTTTCAATCATCACTTTTTTTAGAGCAGCGGCTTTGTCATCCACGGCTTGCATGACCGGCACTTGCATTTTTCGACAGCGTGCTTCAACCACAAGATTACGTTCCTTTGAGATCACCAGACACTCAACGCCAGTCTTTTCTCTGAGAATGGAAAGCCCCAGGCTGTCACTGCGATTGGCAGCGATGCTTTCTTCACCTTTGTCGTTAACCCAAACGCGGTTGTCAGTCAATACGCCGTCAAAATCCATCACCAGCAGCGAAATATTTTCTGGCAACGAACGGCGCTGGTTTGCAGGGTCGACCATCAGCAGACAGCCTTCTTTCACCAATTGTTCTCCCTGATGCCAGTCACGCAGGTTGTCTAAATCCACGGTGAAGCGTGGATCCATAATAAGAGGCATAATCACTTTACCGCTCATCGAGTTTTGATCAACAATCGCCCGAGGCCGAATGGCATCAATGTGACCAATTTGCCAGTAGGCTTTGGGCAATTTTTGCCGAGGTGCGTTATAGGCTTCAGAAATACCGTCAACGCCAAGCAATGGAGACATGGTGCCGCTGGTAGTATCTATCAGCCACATTTTATAAGGACATTGATCTGCTTCAACCACACCGCGTACAGAATCCGCATCGGGATGAGACAGCAGCATATTGACGGCATCATCCACACAGGCAAGCGGACGCACCGGAGAAGTTGGGCGTAATTGAACGACCACATCGGGAACGTAACCTTCGTTTTCTTTAAGCCAGGAGAGTACATGCTGAAAAACCGGCAAGTCGGTGGTGTTATCCTGGGCGAATTCAGCAGGCCGCAAAAAAGGTGTTTCAGCACCGTACTGCCGAGCAACAGCCGCAATCTCTTCATCATCCGTGGAGACGATGGTGCGTGTGACCAGTTTGGATTGAGTCGCAGCCACAATACTATAAGCGATTAGCGGATAACCGGCAAAATCTTTGATGTTTTTGCGGGGGATACCCTTTGAACCCCCACGTGCCGGGATGACCGCCAAAACCTCAAGCTTCGTTACCATGCTGTCCATCCCCCATCGACGACAAGATTGGAACCGGTCATGTAGGATGAAGCGTCAGAAGCCAAAAAGAGCAAAGCACCGCTCATTTCATCGCGGTGAGCCATTCTGCCCAAGATCGCATGTGATGAATAATTTTTTACGAATTGCTCATCGTTGTTGTTTTCGACCCCGCCAGGGGTTAAAGCGTTGATCCGAATTTTGGTATTGGCGTAATAAGCAGCCAGATAGCGGGTAAAGCCTAAAATACCAGCTTTGGTGACCGAGTAGAAAACAGGTTTGTAAGTGAGCTGTTTGCCAACGCCTTCGTAGATCCGCTGGTCGGGGCCGACCAGCCCATAAGTGGAACACAAGTTAATGATTGATCCGCTGCCCTGCTTGACCATCTGTCGAACGGCAGCTTGAGAAACAAGGAAGGGGCCGGTCAAGTTAACTGACAAACCATCCTGCCAAAAATTGAGGGGGTAGTCTTCGAACGCATTATTCATCACCTGAGGATGTTCAGGGTCAACTTTTGGATCAAGTGCCGCGCTGTTAACCACCACATCCAGGCGGCCTGTCTCGCTGACAATCTGATCCACCACCTGTTGAATTGAAACAGGATCAACGACATTGATTACCACAGGACAGATGGAAGCACTAACTTCTTGTAACAACGGCAGCGCTTTTTCGATAATTTCAATTTTGTAATCTGCCAGATAAACTGTAGCACCGGCTTCTGCCAGAGTTCGGCAAAACTCCTTGCCTAATAAACCTGCCCCACCAGTGACCAGAGCTGTTTTGCCAGCCATGGAAAATTTATCATATATGGTCATGCGATACCTCCAAAATTCAGTTTAATTGCACTTTTTGGCCCGAACTTGCAGAACGATGGATGGCTTCAGTAAGCTGAATAGCTGCTATACCATCTTCCAGGCTGCATATCGGGGATGCTTTTTGATTAACAATATCAAGAAAATGGCGCGACTCATCCATGAAGAGGAAGTTTCGCTCAAAACCTGCGGGCAGTGAAGATTCAATCCATTGTTCAGTGTTGGGTTGAAAACATTTCGCGATCCCAGTGGCGTTGTCCCAGGTAATTGAGCCCTCTGTACCAATAATTTGCAAAGTGTGCTGACCGGGGCGCTGCACGTAATCTACATGCGTGGATGAGAGTACACCGCTCTTGAAGTGCAATCCAATTTCAGCCGTATCGTCCACTTCAAGACCGAGGGCAAAATTGGAAGTGTTCGCCCAAAGGGATTCCACCTCGCCAAACAACCAACGCTGGTAATCAAGGGGGTGGCAGAGCGTGTTGACCACTCCACCACCGAGGTCTGCACGGGCAGCATAACTCTGACGGTAATCTTCCCATGGATGCCAACCCGGCATATATTCACCCCAATGCGCACGGCTCGTAACGGGTCTTCCGATAAAGCCTTCATCCAACCATATTTTGATCTGTTGCAGACCGGGGTGAAAACGGAACTGATAACCTACCAACAACTGTCCTCCGCCTTGTTTCAAGGCGGACTGAAGTTCATCAATACGCGCCATGCTGTGCGATACAGGTTTTTCCATCAAAATGGAGCAGCCTGCTTTTGCAGCCGGAATGGCGACATCCAAATGCAGTGAAGAGGGATTGGAGATGACCACGGCTCGGGGATTGTGCGCCAGGGCAGCTTCAATGTTAGTCTCAACGGGTAAACCTTTGATATCGTCATCGGGTAAGGTCGAAAGATGAGAACGCAGCAACACAAAATCTGTCTCGCCCAAGGCGCGCAGATTGTTGAGATGTCTTCGTCCGATTGAACCAAAGCCTGCAATTAATATTTTCATTTAATGAATTTCCTGTAACACTGATTATAAATCAGGTACTGAATCTTGCTTTTTTCATTTAAAGCAGAGAGGCCAGGTATTCACCTGTGCGTCTGCCAGCACTGCCATCCACAAAAGTAACTTCTTCTTTGATAAATTTTACGCGTTGATCAGCGTGGAGTGAAGCATCTGATAAATAGGCATTTAAATGTTCTTTAAGCTGCCCGGCATTAAAAGCCACACGACCGGCATGGGCTTGTCTGAAACGCTGATGAGTGGGCCAGTCTCCGATCTTTGAAAGGTCAAGCGAGAATTTAAATCGCTTGTTCCAACCGCCTGGGGTGTCGATACATACGCTGACTATCGGGCGGTTATGGATGGCGGTTTCAACACACATGGTGGAATAAACGGTGGTAAAGACATCTGAATAGGCCATCATGGAGGTCTTTTCCGGCATATCCTCGCCGGAGTAATAACCCAAATCGCCACCCAGCGCAACTGGTTCCACCACATGGACGTTGGACAGGTTGCGTGCCAGGTCTCGAACTTTTTCGCGTTCACCAGCGAAGAGCGGCTCATCCATAAAATGGTTGGGATGCAAGCGGATCAGCAGTTGACTGGGCTCTGAGAGTTCATCCCCAGAGACCAACTTGGCCAGCGCTTCAATGTTGAGATAGTTGGGTGAAAAAGTGATGAAACTGGAGGCGTAAGTGATCAATTTGCGATTAGGATCAAGATGGTGAAGCCTGAAGTAATCATCGCGCGGAATCAACCATTCCTTGCGGAAGTAGCCGTCATATGAGGGATTGCCGCCAATATTCACCTTGGCAGGATCCCAATCGGAACCATCCACCAATTCCTGTTTCTGAATTTCAGACCAGCAGGTTACAAAGTCTAAAGGCGCAGCGGGCACACCATAACTGCTGGGATTATCCCAGCCGACGATCACGGCGCCGGTTTTGATGCCGCGTTTGACTGATTCACGCAGTAGATAGCGGTCATTACGCCACCCATAAGTGGCAGAAACCACCAGGTCTGGCTGATATTTTTCGAAAAGGTCATCATAAATTGCGGGAGTGAAACGCATCTGCCACTTCACCAGACATTTTCGGGCAGCCTTTGAATGGCGCATCAAGCTGATGACCATCTTTGCTAAAGCGACAACGACCTTTTGAGAGCCTTGAGCCTCAGCATCAACCTGCATGATGTGGCTGTCCATGGCTTCGGTGTTTATACGGTTCGATGTGCCGACGCGCCGCACAAAATTGGACCAGTACTGCAAGCCGGGGCTTACCTCTGAGGCATATTTTGAGCAAGCTTTGAAGCGTAATCCTTCTACGATCATACCGGGCATGCCAAAGCGGCTGCGCAGTTGATCAACCAGACCGTCATCAGTCAGGACGACGACGCGGACGCCCTTTTCAACCAGGGTTTTCACCACGTCGCTTTGCAAGAAGTAAATAATAGCCAGCCCGTGATCAGCGCTGATAAAAACAGTTTTTTGTGCTTCAGTCATCAGGCTTTCTTTCGCAGCACCACGAGATAACCAACTGGCGCAGGGTTGGGTTGAGAGTGAGTATCAGCAATAAACCCTTTGCGGGTGACCTTGCCAAACCAGTTGACCAGGCGTTGAATAACGAAAACCAATGCTCTGGCAAGAAATTGTTGAGGTTTGGATTGCGTTTTGATGGAATATTGCCAGGCATTGCCAAGACTTTCATTGAGCAAATATTGGGTGTCGTAATAACCTTGCAGACTCTCGACCTTTAAACCTGCATCCGCGGCCATTTTTTCGATGAAATAAGGTGTATAGCGGGCGAAATCGAAGGGTGCTTGATGCACTTTGAGCAGAAAAGGAACAGTAATCACCACACTGCCGTTTGCAGTAACAATCCGCTCAATGGATTTCAAGAGGTTTTGGCTCTCGTAAACATGCTCGAGCACATTCATCAGAACAACAACATCAAATGCATTGTCTCTGAACGGATTTACCGCACCAAGATCAGCGACGAGATCCACTTCGGCGTAAGGCACAATATCAAGAGAATAATAATGACGACCCTCAAATATGTCGGCGAAATCGCCATGTCCTGCGCCAACATCCAGAATTTTCGCGTCAACTGGTAACTTGCTAACGAAAGCGTTGAGGAACTTCCAGTTGGACTTGCGCCAGGCAGTGCCTTGATCAGGGCCGCGTTCTACCTTCTCCCAGGGTTCAATGGTAGCAGGGACGTCAGTAAAGAGCGGGATGCCCTGCACCATTCTGGCATTGAATCCGCATTTTGTACATTGCAGAGAGTCACCGGATTCGCTCAATGCCGAACGGCATTGAGGACAATTCATAAGGTCAAGGAGTTCTTTTTTCAAGCGTCTTTTCCTTTTAGCGGTAATACAGGCCAAAGATCCAGTCATAAAGCCGCATCAGCGGCCATTTGATTAACTTAAGGTTGCGCAATCTTTTGGAGAACGATGTTTTTTTGGCGACGGATGAAGCTGGTTTATATTCTGTCAGCACATCGTTGCTCATGTTTTGCATGTAAGGGGTCGCGGTCATCAGCCGCAGGTAGCCCGCTTCATTCATGCGAATGTCAAGCTGCCGCACCTGCCCCATGGGACGATCCATGTCAAAGGGCAGAAATTCTTTCATCACCTTTTTGTAAACCAGGAATTGGTAATGGATGGCGCCAATATGGGCTTGCAGACCGTTGTAGGTGACGCGTAAATCTTGATGCGTTTGATAGAGCTGGCGGGTTTCTTCTTCTTCGTGGCCGAGACTCATGGTAAAAGAGCGGAAGGTTTCCCAATCCAGAAAACGACCGCGCTCCAGGTTTACACCAGACGTTTTCTGCGCCCATTCAATGGTTTTAGTGCCGAATTCCTCTTTTTGAGCAATCGGACGAGAAGTGACCATACCCACGTTGGGATAGGTCTCAAGCACTTTTAATGAATTGGAAAGCCACCCTGGATAGAAGTAGCAGTCATTGTCAGAATAGGCAATTATTTCGCCGGGAGCACCATCCAACATCAAGTTCCATGCGCCGCCTTTGCCCAAATTTTTTTCGGAGAGCATCAAATATTGAATCTTACCTTCACGCTGCATTTGTAAAAGATAATCTGTGACTTCTTTGCAGGAACCATTGTCGAAAACCAGCAAATCGTAAGGCAGATCAGTGTTCGCCCATATGCTTCCCAGACACGATTGAAGCACTTTAAGCAAGTTGGCATAATATCCGCTCAACATGGGGATGTAATTTAATATTGCCACAGTGATCCGTTCCGGCTTGGCAACGGTATTGATTTTCTTGACTGGATTTTGTCCCTGGCGCATCGCCTTACTCCTGTTTCGAATTTCTGCCGGTGAACCTGGCACGAATGGCTGCCCACAACTTGGGAGGATGCATAATCAGATGCATGATTTCAGCCAAATAGATTGATTTCAAGACAGCTATCGGAAATATTTCAATTTCCCTGAGCAGCCGTTTGCAACTCCATCGTGCAGGTATGATCCGCCCATCATGAAAGATAAAATTGGCATCAGGTAAATTAAAAATGGTGCGCCTGCCGCCTGCAAGTCGGATGTTTTCATCCGTTTCGGGCAAATGATAGTGGGCCTGACCACCAGGCAAATGGCTGTAATCATGATTCTGGTGAATGATCTGGATTTCTGAGCTGGCGTCAATGGTTTTCCAGCCCTGAAGACGGGATTGGTAAATCATCCAATTATCCCAACCAGCACGGCCTATGGCAAAATCGGGGATGGATTCAAAACACCGGCGTGGAAAGACAAAATAATCGCTGCCGGTAGGTGTATGCAATCTGCCTTTTTCGGCGCATTCCTGCTTTAGCCTGTCTTGCCAGCCTGGTGAAAAATCCAGTTCGCAAGTCACTTCAAGATCCCAACGTTGACCAACCAGCAAAAAACGACTGGTTTGGGCAAGTGTTGCTTCAGCCGTGGATAAAAAATCTGGAAAGAGCAAAATATCCGCATTGACGTAAGCCAGTAGCGGTGAGTTGTTTTGCTGACGGGCAGCATCAAAAAGCGAACTAATCAGCGGTGTGCCGCTGGCATTGCGCTTGATTTCTTTGATCTGACGAACCCCTAGTTTTTCAGCCTCTTGAGCCATGCCCTCTTCGTCGCCCAATAACAGCACTTCTACCTCGCTGCCCAACTGCAGCCATGAGCGAATGGCGTTGCGCTGGATCAGTGCAATGTGCAGGTTGGTGAACGGTTTGGGCGCTGTGAAAAGGGTTAGTTGGGTCACTATTGAACCTTCTTGCTGCGATCTTCCACATCAAACATGGATTTATGCTGGATAGCTTGATTGATTTGTGCCAGTTCCGGGTCTTTTCGAAACAGGTCAAGTACTTCGAGCCAGGTGAAGTCGTTACGTCCACCGAGGCGTGTGATCACTTCCTGTAAAAGGGTGTAATCTTCAGGCGTATCCAACGTCCAACGCAGGCGGCCAAGGTCTTCAGTGTGGTCAATCTGGACCACATTGAAACGACCTTTCACTTCGTAAAGATAGGGCAGCACGTGTTCTCGATCATGCTTCTCATCAGCTACATGCCAGGCAAAGGTTAAAGCAGCCATGGTACAGACTTCAACATCCAGGCCAATGGGATAGGTGCGGTTGAAAGGCGGCGGCAGACGATTGCATGAAAAATCGGCTTGCTGATCAATCAAAGCCTGGATGGTCTGGTCAATCAACTGCGGATCAATCAGCGGACAGTCTCCGGTGAGTCTGACCACGATTTCAGCCTGATATTTTGTGGCGGCTTGATAATAGCGATCCAATACGTCGGGCAGACTACCGCGAAAAAAATCAATCTTTTCATGCTGACACATCTGTATAATCGGTTCATCAGATGGATCAATAGTGGTGGCCACCACGACGCGGGTAATCAGTTTTGACTGACGCACCCGTTCAACCATGCGGCTGAGCACTGAGCGTCCGCCCAGGTCTAGAAGCACTTTGCCCGGCAGCCGGGTGGAACTCATGCGCGCTTGAATAATGGCAACAATTTCAGTCATGAGACCCCACAGCGGTAAAAGCCGTTTCATAGGCTTCGAGTAAAACCGGAAAATTCTTGTTCCAGTCCGCACGTTGTTCCGCCAGGGCGCGGTTGCCCGTTTTCATTGGATCGAGCAAATCTAACTGCCTGGCAGCCAGAAGAATTTTTTGGGAAAAATCTTGGGCGTTTCCCTCTTTGAAGAGCCAGCCCTGCTTGCCCTCTTCAACCCACTCAAGGTTGCCTGGAATGTCTGAGACCACCACTGGTAATCCGCTGGCGAGGGCTTCCATCAGTGAAACGGATGAACCGTCACTGTGTGAGGCGCTCAGATAATAATCCGCACTGCGGTAAACATCAGAGAGTTCGTCCAGAGAAGCCTGTCCGCCGAAATGGACCACGTCCTGCAGGCTATGGTTAATGACAAACTGCCGAAACTCAGATTCAAGCAAACCTTTGCCAAATAACATAAGGCGTAAATCAGGGTTTTCAGCATAAGCAGCAGCAAAAGCCTTGAGGAGTACATCCACGCCATAGAGCGGAGCAAATGAACGATTCGAGAGCAACACGATCTTGTCTTGCCATCTTAATTTCTCGCGTAGTGCTGCGCTGCCATGCGGTGTAAAATGGTGCAAATCAACCCCCCAGGGGAATTGAAAATAATTTTTTTTAGCAAACCCGAACGATTCGGCTTTTTCTCCAACACAAGCACAATCCCCGACCAATACATCGGTGTGTTGCAGAGTGTAATTGGTTAAAAATTGAGAAAAGGGATTTTCATCTGCCTCAAGCAAGAGATCAGAGCCCCAAGACATGGTCACCAGAGGATGAAACCCCACTTTCGCAGTGTAATACGCAGCCGTTTGAACAGGGCCAGCATGAATAAGATCGGGTTTGATATTTTCTAATACTACATCCAGCCAATGAAGCTGTTCACTTAATGATTGCCCAACATCATTAGGGTTAATACCCTGCCACTCCACTTCAACTATATTACCCGGCCATTGGCGGCCAGCCAGCGGCTCGAGGCAAAGCACGAAAACCTGGTGCTCGGTGGCAGCCAGGGCTTTGGTGAACCTTAGATCGTGTGGTGACTGAGTGCTGGTGAAATACAATACTTTCATGGCGAGGCTTCTGCTTAAGCTCCCAGGTCCGTCCAACGGATTTCTTTACCGAGAGGCATATCATTCAGAACGGTTGTGCCAATCACATTGCCTATTTGATCAGGTTTAATAGCGCCAGGGGTGGCGGGGCGAAGCACATCGATACATTCGCGTGTAAGTTTTTCGCCCGCTTTAATGTCCCGGGCAGTACGCAGACAGCGGCGCTGCACCACGGTTGTGTCTTTCTCATTGCCGGTGATGGTCTTATCCGCCGACCCCATGGCTCGTTCGAGCTCGCGGGTGAGGTCAACCATTTCTTTCCAGGTGGCAGGGGTCATTGAAAAAGGATGATCCGGACCAACCCGGGTAGTGTCATCGGTAAAATGCTTCTCGATCACACGAGCACCTAATGCTACAGCACCCAGAACGGTTGTGTGACCCAAGGTGTGATCTGATAAACCAGTGATTACCTGGGGGAACATGGTCTGATAGGTATTCAACACGCGCAGATTGATGTGATCAAAGTTCACAGGACTGGCTGTATAGTTGGTGTTGCACTGCAAAAGAACGACCTGGGGATTAATGGCCAACAAGGTATGCACGGCCTGCTGCACATCGCCAATATTGGCTGCACCAGAAGACACAATCACCGGCTTGCCCTTTTTGGCAATAAATTCAAGCATCTCCAGCCAATCGACATCGCCTGACCCAATCTTGTGAGCCGGGACGAAAGGATCAAGATAATCGACTGCTTCGAAATCGTAAGGCGACGAGAAATAGTCGATGCCAACTTTGTCGCACTCTTCTTTGAGAATAGGCGTCCAGTCAAAGGGGATGGAAGCATCAGCATAGACCTGGAAGACTGATTTCTTCCAATTTGCCTGGTGAGAAACCTGGCTTTTCATGGCGGTGAAGCCGTAATCAGAGACAATCTTGGGAGCCTGGAAGTTCTGGAATTTGGCAGCATCCGCGCCTGCCAGTTTAGCCAAACGAATGAGCATTCGCGCGCGATCCAGGTCGCCATCATGATTAGCCGAAATATCAGCAATAAAATAGGTGGGGTGTTCCAGCCCGATCAAATGCGAACCGATTTTCACCTGCATGTTATCCTCCTTGTGTTGGAAACAGAAGTTATTCGACCAGCGTTTTGATCATTTCAGGAAAGCCGTGTCGATATTGGCTTTGGAATTTTTTCAGACCCGTCAGAAAAGCCGGCAGCGGATGACCGAGGGCTGCGCTCAACTTTTCAGTTGAAAGTGTGAGGTTGGGTGAACGGGCTGCAACTAGTCCGCCTTCAAGATAAGAAGTCGGTGTAATCAAAGCAGGATCAAATTCAAATTGATTGGCAATCGCCACCCCAAAATCATACTTTGACATCACTTCAGGCCCTACACAATGGAAAAGACCGTTTAAGCCTTTTTCGTTGGCCTCGAGAATCGTGTCAGCGAGGTCTAATACCATCATGGGACAAAAAACCACATCAGTAAAACCTTTGAGCGGTTTCTGCTCAGCCAGATTATTAACAAAGTATTCGGCCAAACTGCGTTTACCGCTAATGCTCCAACCATAAAAATTCACACGCAAAACAAGCGCCTGCGGGTTGGCGGCTAGAACAGCATTTTCACCGCGCAGCTTGGTGAGCGAATAAACGCTCAAGGGATTGGGCATGTCGTTCTCTGAATAATTGCCAACTTCGCCGTCAAAAACTGCATCCGTAGAGATGTGAATCATTCGAATCTTGTGATTGCTGGCTGCCATGGCGATCTCGCCAGGCAGAATACTGTTGACGGCTTCTGCTTCTTCTGGATGGCTTTCACAATCATCCACATTGGCATTGGCGGCACAGTGTAAGATCACATCCGGTTTAACTTCGTTAATAATCCGTTCAATGGCACCCGGCTTGGTCAGGTTTGCTTGCTGCATCTTGAAATTGATCCACTTGAGCGGATTGCGATAATCCACCCCGGTGACCTTGTGTTTTTTACCGTCCACAGCAAGGCAAAAATTCAATCCCAGCAGACCGCTGGCGCCAGTAACGAGAAAATGCGTCATCCAAGTTTTCCAGACAGGTAATCGGCTTCAATCGGATCAATAATTTTGCCGATTTGGTCAATATTCAGCCAATCAGTGTTGTTGTTGGATGCATAATGGAAACCATCGTTCAGCAGTTTCCCTTTGGATTCCCAATCACGGCCAAACCACAGAGATTCGGCGGGCTGAACGACAAACATATCATCAAGTTCAACCGTCTGACGTGCTTCGTCTTCTGAAATGAGCACTTCATGAAGTTTTTCACCCGGACGGATGCCGATGATTTCAACAGTGGCTTGCGGTGCAATGGCCTTGGCCAGATCCACCACTTTCATGCTGGGAATCTTGGGCACGAAGACCTCGCCACCATGCATGTTTTCTGCTGCATGAATAACAAAGCGCACACCTTCTTCCAGACTGATCCAGAAGCGGGTCATGCGGTCATCAGTAACAGTTACTTTGCCGCTCTCGCGCTGTTTGAGGAAGACCGGCACAACTGATCCGCGGCTGCCAACCACGTTGCCATAGCGCACACAAGCAAAACGAACTTCGTGTCCGGCGGCATAGGCATTGGATTGAACAAAGAGTTTTTCGGCGGCCAATTTGGTGGCGCCATATAAATTGACAGGGTTGACGGCTTTATCAGTGCTGAGCGCCACAACACGGCTGACACCCCGATCTATCGCGGCATCAATCACATTGCTGCTGCCGAGGATGTTGGTCTTGATGGCTTCCATGGGATTATATTCACAGGCAGGCACTTGTTTGAGCGCTGCCGCATGGATGACGATATCCACACCATCGAAGGCGCGCAAACAGCGTTCTTTGTCGCGGATGTCACCGATGAAATAGCGCAAGCTGGGATCGTCGTATCCCGCAACGCGCATTTCGTGCTGCTTTAATTCATCGCGGCTAAAAACGATGATTTTTGCCGGATGATATTCATTCAACATCACGCGGATAAATTTCTTGCCAAATGAACCGGTGCCACCGGTGATAAGAACAACTTTTTTTGACCAATCCATAAGTTTTTTCTCGATTCTTTATTTAGGCTTTGAGATCACAATCAGTGGATATTGACCGTTCTCGCCGTAATACTCAGGTTCTTGTTCTTCCTGGTTGTATAACCAACGCAGCCAGAGTTTGCCAAACAGCCAGGGTTGAATGACCGTACGCAAGAAACGAACGCTTGCACTGCGCCATACCATGATTTTAAAATCCACACGTCCTGCCAAGTTTACTTTCAACCACTCCGGGGTAATATGCTGTGTAAAGGTACCTGTGGGTTTACTGGCAGCAGGCCTGGCTTTTTCTTCGGGAAGCTTAACTTTTCTTTTAGGGTTAAAGCGGTTTACAATCCCGTTGACCCAATCCATCAATTTAATCAACCAAGCCATGCGCGCCATCAACACAGGAGAAGTCCACGCATTTACCACCACACCCGTGCGTTCAGGTTTGAGCACACGCACAAAACCGGCGTAAGCATCAGGCTGTTCAGCGGGGGGGATGTGATGCAAGGTGTGCAGCGAAACCAGACCGTCGAAAACATCTGACTTGAAAGGTAGGTTGGCTACATCAGAAACCACGTAGAGACCCTTGGTGCCAAGGCGGTGTCGCGCTTCTTCAAGCGCCACAATAGAGATATCGAGGCACACGCGGTATTGATAATTTTGGGAGTAAGTGAGATATTCGGGCCACTGCACAGGGCCGGAACCGGCATCCAACAAGAACTTGCCATCAGGATGAAGGTAACGATTGACACGCAGGTGGCATTTATGGATGTATTCTCTTGAAACCGGACGCAAATCTTCGTAACGGGCATTCTGATAGAACCCGTCGTTCTCCATCTTCCATCCGATTTGATTGTAGAAGGCGCTGACTTGCTGTTTTACTTCAGCCTCAGACGGATCTCCGCTCATGCATGCCGTCCGTTGTGGTTCATTTTCGTCCAATCCAGGGGTTCACCCACCAGATAGCGGAAGGTATTGCCATATTTTTTCTTGCCTTCTTTACTAAAAACGTGTGAGAGTTTATGGGTTTCATAATCCTGCCAAACCTTAATGTGCCAGGGGAAAGGCAGTGGGAAAGTGTAGAAGAAGTGATAGGCATACTTCCAGGCAATGGCAATCTTTTCTTTGTTTAGTTTAAATTGCTTGGGGTCTTCCAGAATCATACCGAGCATCTTGAAGTATTCCACCCAGGAGTTTGGATCAAAGGTGAATCCGCGGTCACGGTAATGCGTTTGCCCAGCAACCACAACCGGGATGCCCTTCAAGGCCATCTCAAGCCCAACGGTTGTTGTATAAACCAGACCTACATCCGTGATTTCAACCAGGTCATAAGTATTGACTTTTTCTTCAGGTTGGATCACATGAATGTACTCCGGCAGTTCAGGCAGGGTTTGCCTGACTACATCCACCATGGAATATTCACGGGTGAGAATCTCGCCGGGATGGATGCGAATGACCAACTGGATATCAGGCCGACCAATAAAGTAAAGGATGGTGCGGCTGACCCAATCAGCCATGGTTTTGCTGAATACCTGGCGTCCGAGGGTGAGACTATCGCCAAGTACATTGGTCGCTAAAAGCACAATGGGACGATTATCCAGCTTGAGCTGGTCGCGCACTGTTTCTGAACCCTGAGAAGGCAATGACTGCCACTGGCGGGTGAAATTTTCATTTACCTTGGCTTGTTGTCGAGAGGCAAAAAGATTCTTAATCCGCGACAACTGTTCGCCGCTCAATTTACTATCCGCCTGGGCGCTCCACATTTCTGAGGTGTCTTGACGCATGATTTCTGCATTTTGAGCAATCCAAAAAGCTTCGCGCTGATCGCTAAACTCATAAGTGGTTACCGGTATTTTTAAGAAACGCGCAACACGATAGACAATGCCAAATTCTTGCACTGTACCGTTGGGAACAATCACGACGTCGGGTTTGGTGGAACGTAGATAAGCCAGCAGAGACTGGGCAGCTTCTTGATTGCGTTTAAGACGGAATTGATATGTTGGCCAGGTGGTATCAACATCCTCAATCTGAAGAGTGTATTGGGTGTCAAAAACCGTTACTTGATTGACGGCTTCTTGCAGCGCTTTGGGAAGCGGCGTATAAGGAGCACGATATATAATGAACGAAACCACATCCATTACTGAGGAGGTTTTTTCAAGAACTTTCTGAGCATAAATATTCTGACGGCGAATATCAAACTTGGTGGAATCTGTAAACCAGTCAAAATATGGGTAGAAACCCAGGGTGACATCGTGATTATCCGCAGCGAGGCCGAGACCTGTAATGGTAGCCTGTTCAATCCAGTAATGCAGTGCTGCAAAAATGAAAACTTTTTTCTTTTGCACCTGCGATTGCGGACGAATTTTCTTTACTTCTTCTACCATCGAAGGAAGAGCCTCATGCAAGGCTTTTAGCGAAAATCGTGAATGAGTGGGGTTATCTCGCTGCCTGACCAGCCAATATAACTCGGCTGTAAGCGGAATACCTCCAAGGAAACGCTTTAATGTTTCTTTGTTGTTGTTTACCATAGTTGATCCGTGTTTCTCATTGGAAAGTAAACCAATATAAGGTTACTTGAAAAAACTTCAATATTCAATTGTTGAATTATAAACCCCGAGTGTTGAACGGTCAAGATAACCTCATCTCATTGCAAAAATTTATTTTTCTACAATCTGCCAATCGAGGCGTGGACGGGTTACGCCCTGCCGCGGTTCCACCCAATGCATACCTGGAGCCCCTGTTGGATTGACATTGAAAACCACTGCATTGGCATCCTGGAAGTAACGCTTGATGCGGAAAACACTGGCATTTACGCCAAGAGTGTATCGCCCCTCGTTTAATAGATCTGCCGGAATTGTACAGCGGCTGATGTAATGTCCAGCCCTACGTTCAGCGTATTTCGAAAACTGCTCGGGATCATCCGTGTCAAAGGAAGTAAAAACATAATCACCGCGCACCGTCATCAGATAAACGCCTACGCGCAACCCGGTAATAGCCGAATCCAGACTGTATTCCATTTCAAGGGTCAGTGGTTCTACTGAACGCACAGAATCCACCACCTGCCCCTTGGCATTCAACACGCGCATGGCAATGGGCTTGAATGGATGTGCATCAGATGGAATTTCTTCGCTGGCCCAACTGCGCTCGCCGCCCTTTTCATACCCGTGCGACAAATAATAATCCACAGCTTCGTCGCTCGGTGCACGCATGGTCATTTTTCCGTGCTCAAGGATGATACATTCCTTGGTGAGTCGCGTTACGGCAGACATGTTATGCGAAACAAAAAGCACCGTGCGGCCTTCGCCGGCCACGTCACTCATTTTGCCAAGACATTTTCTTTGAAATTCAGCATCTCCCACCGCCAGCACTTCATCCACAATCAGAATCTCGGGTTCAAGATGGGCAGACACCGCAAATGCCAGACGCATATACATGCCGCTGGAATAACGCTTAACAGGTGTGTCTATGAACTGTTCGATTTCTGAGAAAGCCACAATCTCGTCAAATTTGCGGTCAATTTCAGAGCGCCGCATGCCAAGGATTGCACCATTGAGATAGACATTCTCACGTCCACTCAATTCGGGGTGAAAACCTGTGCCCACCTCAAGCAGCGACCCCACCCGACCGCTAATTTCTGCACGACCTTCGGTGGGTTCAACCACGCGAGATAGAATCTTCAGCAGGGTTGATTTTCCGGCTCCGTTTTTGCCGATCACGCCCAGCACCATTCCTCGTTCGACATCGAATGAGATGTTGCGAAGCGCCCAAAATGTGTCGCTGCCTGTGGGGTGCAATAAAGCTTTCAGTGGTGACTTAAGTGACTCTGAGAGCTTCTCACGCAGCGTTTGATAACGATTTACTTCTGAAAAAATGTGATATTGTTTGCCAATATCGCGCACATTAATGGCTAAATTACTCATAATGTATCCATTCGCCTAGATCATATCCGCGAAGATACGTTCCATTCGGCGGAAGAAAAATAAACCAGTTATGAAGATTAACAAGGCAATGCCCGAAGAGATCGCAATCATAGATGGTGAAATGGATTGTTGGGTACCCAAGAGCGCCCACCGAAAACCCTCAATCACCCCCACCATCGGATTCAACGAATAGAGGATGCGATACTGTTCAGGAATGGTACTGGAAGCATAAACCACAGGTGAAAGGTACATCCAGATGGTGGTAAGAAAGGGCAGAAGATAATTGATGTCGCGATACATTACCAGTAAAGCTGAGAACCATAACCCCACCCCCAGGGCAGTTATCGTAGCTAACAATAAGAAAGCTGGCAGCCAGAGCATATTTAAGGTTGGCGTGACACGGTAGAAGATCAACATGCCAATCATAATCACAAATCCAACCAGGAAATCAGCCAGGTTGGCAAAGACGGATGAAAGCGGCACAATGATGCGCGGGAAGTAGATCTTTGAAACCATTCCGCCACTGGTCAACATGGAGCGGGCTGAAACAGTTAACGCGGCGGCGAAAAAGGTCCACGGTAAGGTGGCCGTATAAGAGAAAATCGGATAGGGCACACCATTGGATGGGAACTTGGCAAAGTTACCAAAAATGATCGCAAAGACCACGGTCGTGACAAGCGGGTTGATGATTGCCCACAGCACACCCAAAACGGATTGCTTATAACGCACTTTAAGGTCACGCCAGGTGAGGAAGTAAACCAGTTCACGATAGATCCACAGGTCGCGCAAATTGAGCGCCACCAGACCTTTCATGGGCTGAATGATTACCGTATCCGGTTTTTTGACAGTTTCGATTGCATCAGTTTTCATAAACTACTTTTCAGCATCCATTTTCGCCTGATACCAATCAATGGTGCGGCGCAGCCCTTCTTCAAAGCCTATCTGCGCTTTGAATCCAAATTCTTTATAAGCGCGTTCAACACTGAGCTGACGGCGAGGCTGTCCATTGGGTTTTGAAGTATCCCACACCAGTTTGCCCTGGAACCCGGTCAGTTTGGCGACCAGGGTTACCAGATCTTTGATGCTGATTTCCATGCCTGAGCCCAGGTTGACTGGTTCTGATTTATTGTATTTTTCGGTTGCCAACAAAATGCCCTCGGCAGCGTCTTCCACAAACAGAAATTCGCGGGTGGGGGATCCGTCTCCCCAGACTTCAATGGAGGGAGCGTTAGTGGCTTTTGCTTCAAGACATTTTTTGATCAACGCCGGAATGACGTGTGAGCTCTCCGGGCGGAAATTATCACGCGGACCGTAGAGATTGACCGGCAGCAAGAAAATTGAGTTGAAATCATACTGCTGACGATATGCCTGAGATTGAACCAGGAGCATCTTTTTAGCCAGACCATAAGGCGCATTGGTTTCTTCTGGATAACCTTCCCAGATATGATCTTCTTCAAATGGAATCTGTGCGTATTTGGGGTAAGCGCAGATTGTTCCCAGGGCGACAAACTTTTCAATCTTGCGTAAATAGGCCTCATGGATGAGCTGCACGCCCATCATCAGGTTGTCATAGAAAAAGTCCGCAGGATGTAAAAGGTTGGCACCAATGCCGCCCACCTGGGCAGCCAGGTGAATGATGATGTCAGGTTTGCTGTCATCCAACATTTGAATGATGGAATTTTTTTGCACCAGGTCATAATCTTCAATCTTGGGGATGAAGATTTCTTTTACGCCGCGGTCTTCCAGTTTTTTACAGACAAAAGAACCCAGAAAACCGGCTCCGCCGGTGACGCAGACACGCTTGTTATGCCAAAAGGATTGTTCGGTCATAAGGTTTTGTGATCCTCCGGTTCAAAGAATACTTTCAATCCGACAATGCGCAAAAGTGGCGCGCTTGAATCAGTAACAATCTCAATGCCTTGTTCCAGGCAGGTGAGTCGGCAGACCTCTGCCACGTCGCCGCTGCCCTCAATGCGCACAGCGGTATATCCAGCGGTATGCACATCTTGAAGTGTCACCATCACACGTTCACGAACCAAACGATAAAGATTGAATGAATTCTGGATATAGTCTATGGTAAGTTTGGCACGTAAAGCCAGACCTTCAGGGGTGATGATGTACTTGAGTTTGCGTCGCTCGGCGTGTCTGACCTTGACATAGCCCTTTTCAATAAGGCGCTTGAGGTGCCAGTTGATGGTGCCAACTGCAACTTCAAGCGTATTTGCCATAGCGGCTTGAGAGGTATCGGGGTCTTGTTCGATGTGTTCGAGGATGATCAGGTCGCGTTCTGTGCAATTTTCGAGGCTCATGCGTCTCCAATATTCAACTGTTGAATTATAAAACGCATGGGAAGGTTGGTCAAGGAGGCGAAGAATAAAAAAAACCACGAAATTGCGAAATACACGAAAAAAGAATCTGATTTTGGTCTAAGGTTAATAGCTTAATGATATAATTTGCCTGTCTGAAAGGACCCGTAGCTTCGAAGTTACCGAAGGTAACGCAGACACCCGAAGGGTGCTGTGGTTGGAGCGCAAATTAACAATAGGTAATACAACGAGGACCCGTAGCTCAGTGGTTAGAGCGCGCGGCTCATAACCGCTTGGTCGCAGGTTCGATCCCTGCCGGGTCCACACTTTTTTCAAAATAATTGATCGCAGGCACCATCGAGGTATGATATTCGATCCCTGCCAGGCCCACTTTTTCGCCTCTTTAAATGTTAAAGCTGCAGGCGAAAATCCCTTCAAAACCTCCAGTCCCTGGTCTCAGGGCTGAATGGTTAGACGGCGTGGACCCTGTCAGGTCTGCGCCGTCGCACCTTAAAGAATTTGAGATTTGGTTCATTAAATGGTGGGGTTATGAGCGACCAATCATATTTGGATAATAAATACTTTATTGATTCCACAATCTATAATTGTCCTTTTTGTAAACGAAATAATGTCTTGTATAAAGTCACAGGTAGTTGGGATTTTGATTGGTCTATCGATAAGAAATGCTATATATTTATTGTGAAATGTTCATCCTGTCAAAGACTTTCTATGCACCTATCCTATGATCCGATAGTAGAATATCGTGGGTGGAACCAACAAAATGGACCAATGTATGATGTAAAAAAAGATATTGAAATAGATAATTTCGTTTTTTATTCTGTCCCTACGTCTTTTCATTCAATCGATCAACTTATTCCAAGGAAAATTAGAGAACTGCTCTCTGAAGCAGATGGGTGTTTGAAGATGAATTTTCTTACAGGTGCTTCTGCTTGTGTAAGAAAAATTATTTATGAAATTTTAGTCCTTCAAGAAATTGATGGAACAAATTACGAAGATAGAATAAAACTGCTAAAATCCAAATTTCCAAATTCTGATCCTGAATTATTTGATGTTTTGTTTCATATTCAAGAAATGACTAGTGATAAGATACATGAACAATCTTGGGACAAATGGGATTCTCCAAAAATAAAATTGCTTATAGAAACATTGTTATTAATCTTAACTGATGTTTACATAATCCCAGAAAAAAGAAAAGAAAGTATGCAAAAAATTAAGGATTTGCGACAGAAAGCCTTATCAACAAAAAAGAGTACCTAAATATTAAAAAATCTTTTTTTTATACTTTCGATAAACACCATTATTGAAATGATCGGATTTATTACAAATTAACAATGAATTAATGATTTTGCTACTATCTTTTATGTTATATTAGTGCTATATATTAGTTATGTATTGGCTATACATTAGCTGGCAATTACCACATAATTGCAGTCACTATTTCCAAGGAAAAAGAAACTGGGGAACAAAATGAATAGCAAACAAAGACGATATATTAAAGCTCTCGAATCGCTTGTATATATTGCCAATTTAGAGCAACGCCATTATTGGGCGCTTAAGGTGTTTTATTTTGCAGACAAAGAACACCTTCAAAAATATGGCTCTCCGATTTTTAACGAAACATATATTGCCATGGATAAAGGACCAGTCCCGAGCTTAGCATATGATATTGTAAAATATGTTCGGGGTGACGGTCATTTTTGCTTTGATCAGCCTGATGCATCAACGGCTTTGGAAGTTCCAAACAATAAAACAATTTTACCCAAAAGGGAACCGGACACTAAAGTATTAAGCAAATCCGAGATCGAGTGCATTAACATCGCCTATAACAAGATCAAGAATCTCTCATTTGGACAACTGAAAGATTTAAGCCACGATGGGGCATATAATTCAGTAGATGATAATGATAATATTCCATTGAATGGGATAATCGGAACATTAGAAAATAAAAATGAAATTTTAGAATATCTATCATGTAATTAGGAATATTCGATATTCATGTCCAATAAGACGCTACCCGAGGGGGTCTCGCGATCTCTACTCCGATTGAAACTGAAAGCTGGAAGTATTATCCATATTTTTTGTGATTTTATTGCTATACCTGACAATAAATTCGCAGTAGTAATGTATTTAGACGATGATTATGTATTAGTCAGTTTAATTAATTCAAAAAAATATGAAATAATCGAACGGCAAGCCAATCTAGTAGGTCGACAAATTGAATTACCTCGTGAAAGATATTCATCTTTTTTAAATCACAATTCTTTCCTTAATTGCACACAAGTATTTGATGACCTAGATTTAGAGTATATATTGGATCACCTATTACGAGTCCCAGATGACCATAAAGGGCATTTGAAAGACGAAGATAAAGTAAACCTTATTCAAGCGGTTCGTGGATGCGACACCATCAGTGAAGAGAAGCAAAATTTAATTCTTGATTCATTTGAGTAATTTTTTCAACCATATAATCAGATACTTATATTTTATGCTTTCGAGAATCCTGAATTATCGAAACCTCATTTTTTCAAATAGCGTTCGATTGGTTGGGAAAAAATGAATAATATAGAAGAAGATGACAATATTAATCATGCTGTCTACATGTTAGGAAAAATGACGGATGCAATTAACATTTTAGTGACAGGCGAAGGAGATGCGCGTTCAAGATTAAGACAAGCAATTCCTAAACTAAAACTAATTACTCCTGGAATGTTGCCGAAATCACAAGATATCCAAAAAAAGGTTTCATGGGCCTTCAAGGAAATGACAAAATTCCATGATCCAAAAGAATATGAAACTAATAAATCAGGTTTACCTATTACAGAATTTGACAGTACTCTTCGAAGAATAAAAAATTCTACGGCTTCGAAAATTATCGGTGAGCTATTTGGAGCCTGGATGGATCTAAGCGCATTTGTAGATGAATATTATCGAAATTAATACAATGAGAATGTTAGCGCGCAAACATTCCTGGGGCGTCCCACTGCTACCGTAAAAAACCCCTCTTCCATCTCGATCCCAATATAACTTCTGCCCACCTGCAGCGCAGCCACGCCGGTACTCCCCACTCCCATCGTGTTATCCAGGAGGTTTTGCCTTTTAATCTTTTTTACTTCAAATTACGCGAGGCTCCATCCAGGCGGACGAGTTCATCCGCGGAGAGGACGAAGTTCATGGCGGCCGCGCTCTCTTCTGCCTGACGAACCTTGGTGGCGCCGGGAATGGTGACAACGCAATCGCCATTAAAGTGGATGACCCAGTTCAAAGCCACCTGGGCTAAAGTGGCGTTATGGTTGGCAGCGATCTCTTCCATAACACTTATTAATAGACGGGTTTGTTCCAACTCACGTTTTAAGGTGCCTCTGTAGTATGCATTCTTGTGCTGAATCAGTTCAGGGTTCTTATGATACTTGCTGGTCAAAATGCCGCTGCCCAGCGGGGTGTAAGCCACAATAGTGATACCCAGTTCTTTGGCGGCGGCAAGCGTGCCATCCGTTTCGATCTCGCGGTGGATCAGGTTGTAGCGCATCTGGTTCAAGATCAGGGGGAGTCCGCGTTTGGAGAGAGCATCATACGCCCTTCTTATGCGGTCAGCATTGAAATTGCTCACCCCTATTGATTTTATCTTACCGGCTTCCACCAGGTCGGCCATGGCGTCCATTTCTGCTTCAGGAGTGGAAAACTCCAGGGTTGGTGGACCATGTAGTTGGAGATGGTGTATCCCTCCAAATAACGCAGCCGGTTGTCGATGGTCTTGTGGATATTTGACGCGGTTCTGAGCAGCGGCATCCATTTGGTCTCGATGACCACACCCTTATCCGCGACGCCGCAGGCCTTCAAGCCGGTGGCAAGCGCTGTTTCTGATACCCCGGCGCCGTACATTTCGGCAGTATCAAAAAATTTAATTCATCCCTCCAGGGCAGCTTTAATAATGGCATTTTTATCCTCTTGAGAAATGGTCGGGAACATTTTACCTATTAAACCACCGCCGCCGTCTGCCATGTCATTACACCCAAACCAACCGGAGAAACCATAATGTCTGTCTTTCCGAGCCTTCGTAATTGTTTTGTGTCCAGCATAAAACACTTCCTTTCTTCATATAACCTCGTCTGAGTATAGACCGCGAATGAATGATTTTCGTAAGTTTAAAAGAGGCAGCAATTACATCAAAAATTACCTTTCGTTGAATAACGGTATTTTGGAATATTATAGGTTATTGTCTTGTATTCCGGATGTCATTTTTGTGGCTGATCTCTTGCAAAATGTGATGTTACCCTTTCCCGACAATTAATCAGTATCCCAAATTATTTCGGTTGGATCTTTAAAAATCTTTGACCAAAACACAAATCCCAAAACCCCTTGACAAAGGACATATACTTACTATAGAATAAATATTCTATAGTCTCATTGCTACATGGTTCCTTAAAAACTTAATCCCTCACCCATCGGTCTGATATTCTTTGAATCTTAAAAATATCTCGGTATGTCATTACTGATTCGTGCATAAGAACGAATCAATACAAATCAAAACGATTCAGTGATTTTCGGGGTTTCAGAAGCTGATTTTGATTCGTTTTATTCGTTTTCGATTTTTTTCTGGAACAAATACGAATCAACTTAATAAAAATTGGTGTACTCAAAAAATGTACGGGGGCTTTATATCTCTTATGAAAGGCGTCCTCCACAGCATTCATTTAGATGCAATTGCCCTCTTCAAGAAACCGTGTTTCCATCCTGAGATTATTAAATCATTAAATCGACAAATCCATTTTTAAATCACGGAGAGTTTTTACTTATGCTATACTCTCCCTAACTAAAACCATATGAAAGCGAACGTATGAATATCAGCAAGAAAATCACATATACCCTCATGGCGATATTGATCTCGGGACTGTTGTCCTTGCCGCTAACGCTGGTTAGTCCTTCAGGAGTGGAATCCGTGTTTTGGATGGGGGTCTCCAAAGCGCGGCTGGTAGTTTTTGCAGTCCATTTGCTTGCTGTCGCGATCGTGGCGATTGTGATGGTCATTGGTGTCAAACGTGAATATAAGACACCAGTGTTTCTACGATTCAGCAAATTTCTTAACAATCCCACTTACTACCCCACCCTTCGTTATGTCCTTTTCGGGGTTTCCGTTTTCTTGAGTTTTGCTTTCGTCAACTTCTCCATTTTAATCCCGCAGGCGCTGTCTGCAATATCCGGTTGGTTGGTTTTCTCGGCATGGATGCTCTATGCGCTGTTCGTCAAACTCGTCCAGGCTCCCGCGGATTTTGTGTCTGTAAAATTCTCCTCACCCTTCCCATCATGGAAAGGTTTATCCAGAACACAAAAACGAACTGGCCTGGTGTTATTCGGGTTGGGACTGCTCTATTTCTGTCTCTTCATCCCGCTCAATCTTGAAAACTCAGCCACGCGTAACGAATTGAATCTGGATGAAATGCTGATGCTTCCGCATGTCGAAAAGATGCTTTCTGCCCAACCAAACCTGCAAACAGCGCTTTACCGCTTCTTGGTTTATGGTGATTACATCTACGGATTTTTGTTTTACGGCTTTTCAGCGTTTCTTTTATTGCCAGTAAAACTCATCTACGGTCCAAGCTATATAGATCATCTGCAATTGAATATGCTGCTGTTGCGCCAATTTGCCAACGTTCTGCCTGCGATTTTGTCATGCTTCTTCGTCACCTGGCTGGCGACGCATTTCAAGAAACTTTGGACCTCCATAATTCTGTTTATCATTCTGCTCACCCTACCAGGGGTCGTTTACATCAACAATACCTTCTGGCACCCGGATGCGATCAACCTATTATTTATTGTGTTAACTTTATATTACCTTGACCGCGACCAATTCAAATTCGGTCCCAATTTTTTCTTTGCGGCGATAACCTGCGGTGCCTCCATCGCTACGCGGCTCTTCGGGGTTTTCTTCTTTCTAGCAATTGGCGGCCTTTTGGCTGCTGGAACGATCAAGAAAGTACTCACTCCCCGAAAGGTGTTGATATCAGGGTTGCTTTTCATTGTTCTAATGGTTGGGGCAATACTGGTTTCAAACCCTTACACTTTTAGTCCGGGCGAATTGAATGCAGCCAAAGCCACCTTCGAACACAGACAATCCGTGCTGGCAAGCGGAATCAATGAACCAGACCCTGATAACATCTACCGCACCGGCTTTGACGCCTGGTGGCCGTTCTTTACTCGTGATTATGGCAATGGGGTTACACTGGCCTTTCTTTCCATCTCCGCTCTGGTCGGCGCCCTCGGCAAGAGTCGTAAGGCTTTCTATGGCGCGCTGCTAGTCTGGCTAGTCGTGATCAGCACCTATCTGATCGGTTTTGTGCTGGTCAAGTCACCCTGGTATATTCTGCCATTTCTCATTCCGCTTTATGGCGCAGCGATGGCCATACCTGAGAACCTTGATGGTGTTTTTGAGAAACTCCGGCTCAATCCAGAAATTGCACGAATTGTTAAGATTGGTATCTTTGTATTGATAACGACTTTGGGATTAATCCAATTGGTACAAAATCTGCAAACCTTAATCCCTGTCTTTTTGACAATATAAAAACCAAAAAAGGTTTTGATGACCAAGATCGCCATCCTCTCTGATTTACACGGAAACATGCCAGCCATCGAAAAAGTGCTCGCCGACCTCAAAACCCGACAAATTGAACGCGTCTTCTGCTTGGGAGACCTGGTTTCAGGTCCATTGTGGCCCAGGGAAACCATTGAACTTCTCATGCAGCAAGATTGGACGTACGTTCGTGGTAATCATGACCGTAAACTGGTAGAAAGCGCCCCGGAAAAGCTTAGCGAATCGGATAGATACGCTTACAAGCTCCTAGACAAGAAACACCTGGATTGGCTGGCGACTTTGCCTTCTACGCTTGAAATTGAAGATACCTTTTTCCTGTGCCACGGATCCCCATCAAAAGACACAACTTACTTGCTGGAAACAATAGAAAGTGGCAGGGTGCGACTTTCAACGCCTGAAGAGATCAAGCCCAAAGTGACCGGCATTCGCGTGCCAGTGCTGCTCTGCGGACACTCTCATACACCGCGGGTGGTGACGCTGGAGAACGGCCTGACCATCATCAACCCGGGCAGCGTTGGCTTGCCTGCGTATGAGGATGCATCTGACGGTTATTTTGTGGTGGAGTGCGGATCACCGCACGCGCGCTATGCGGTGATTGAGAAAAATGAGGACGGTTGGAAAACCGAAAGTGTTCTCATCCCTTATGACCATGAACTTGCTGCTTCGCAAGCATACAAGAATAACCGCCCCGATTACGAAATAGGTCTGCGCACTGGCTTTATGCGCGGAGATAAAATTCCCATTTTCGGTTGATTTTCAGCCTTACATTGAAAAATGATTTCTTAAATCAATCGACATTTCTGCCGGTTGATTTTTTGTTTGGAACTAATTTCAACCTAAAGGCGTCATTAGTGTGAGATAAATCTATTGGAGGAATAATGAAAAAACATATCACAACAATTCTAATACTCTTTACTGTGCTTGCATTACTCAGCGCCTGTTCAACACAAGCCAATCTGGTAGACACCAACTGGCAGCTCACCAGTCTGGCCGGTAAATCACCATTAGCCGATACAAACGTGACTTTGAATTTTAGCAAAGACGCCATCGGCGGCAATGACGGATGCAACACTTACGGCGGGTCTTACACATCTGCCAAGGATACAATCACATTTGGAAATGATATCTTCTCCACTATGATGTATTGTACAGATGAGATTGCAGTTCAATACCTGGCTTATTACGATACTTTGAATCAGGCTGCAACTTACAAAATCACTGACGGCACCCTGTCATTATTTGATGCCAACGGAATCAAACTGGCTGAATTCGCTGCCAGCCAGAATTAATTCTGCTCTGCTTTGATAAAGATAAGCTCCCGCTCATCCCTGTAAATCTCAATCCAGTTGATGGATGAAGAGACCGCTGTGATGAGCGGTTTTTCATTTACTTGATCCAATAACAACAGATTAACGCCGTATCCATCCAGAATTTCTTGCCAATCATAAGACGCGCGCAATAAACGTTTATTGTCAACAAATATCTGTTCGTCAAAATCTTCAATGCGATTGGTCACCCAAACAGGTCGCTCAGGCAGCGCATAAGACATGTAAATGGATGCCACCCAATTCGCCCAAAGGTGTTCGGGCAGTTCGGGGTGCGCCTTGATCCATTCCACTGCCTGGACGGGGGTGGTGTCGGTCAGGGGTTCAGGCGCTTGTGCCCACCAGTGCTGCCGAATCCCGGGTAAAAAGGCAAGCGGAAAGATTAGCATCAGTAAGCCAAGAGTTATATTGAAACTTCGACGTGGAAACACTGGCCGCGAATCAATGAACCGCTCCAACCAGTGGGATGCAAGCTGTGCCAGCAGCAAAGCCTCCATCAGCGAGAACCATACTACATAGCGGATGCTCGATAACGCCATCCAGCCAAAACCCAAAAACCACACCCACCACACTAGTTTGACCTTCACCTTGCTATAAGCGGTGACCAATGCAACCACCAAAATAGAACCAAAGAACAGGTTTAACTGCCACCCCTGGTTCATAGGCGGCTGCCATTCATAACTATAAGTTTTGATCAGGTCATTGCCGATCATCCCGGCGGTGTTCGCCCACAAGTTAAAGCCATATGGATTAATTAAAGTAACCGCCAAACTGATTATTAACCCAATGGCAAGATGTTTACGCCTGCTTGAACCAAAGATCAGTGCGGAAATCAACAGTACAAACAACAAGATAAAAGATCCGTGCAGGTTCACCCAGAGCAGCGATATTATGGGCAGCAGCCAGAGCATGCGGTTACTTCCATGCAACCATTTGAGCAAGATCAACAAAGTTAGGCCAAACAAAGGCAGTGCAAAAATCTGCGGTCGGGTAGACCAGTTATTGCTGCCCATTAATGCCGCCACCAGAAGCACGAGACTTGCCGAGACCGGTCCGAGTTTGAGTTCACGCAAACAGAGCCAAATAAATACATATACCCCCACCACGCAGAGGCCCATTACAAGTGCGGTAAGCGTCAAACCACCGGCCTTATAGATGCCCAACAAAGCCACAGAGGCAAGCCAATACGAGAATAATGCTGGTTGCCCTGCGCTGGTGTAAGTCATAAACTCGGTGGTGGGGATGGCCTGGGTGCGAACTATTTGCTCGCCAATCCGCAGATAAGTCCAGAAATCGCTGGGCTCAAGCGGCATCAGCACAACGATAATGAAGATGAGCGCCAGCACCAGACTAAGCATCAAGAAACCTGAATGTGAAGGTTTGCCCTTAGGTTCAGCGGCAGCCTGGCTCAATGTGAAACTCCAGATAAAAGCGGATCAACCCTGGCAAAAATCACAGCTTGCTTATCGCGATAGACTTCCTTCCAGGTGGGCGAAGAGGAAGCTGCGGCAATTAGATCGGGCTGGTTTTCGATGCTGGGCATGAGCAGGTTAACGCCATAATGATCAAGCAGCGATTGCCAATCGAAATCCGCTTTGGCAATGCGCTTGTTGTCGTCAAACTGCTCAAGCGGAAAATCTTCAAAACGGTTGGTCATAAACAGGCTGCGCTCTGGCAGCGCGGATGTCAAATAGGTGGAATAAGTAAAATCGCTCCATAAATTATCAGGGAGTTGTGGATTTGCCTTAAGCCAAACAACCGCTTGAACAGGTGTAGTTGAGCTGTAGACTGGAGGGGATTGCTGCCACCAGGCGGCGCGCAGCCCGGGTAGCAATGCAATTGGGAATAAGAGAAGAAGTACACCGAGCATGCGATTGAATCCGAGGTTCTGAAAACGGTTCTTCCCTTCTAGATGGCGGACGAAAAACGGAGAAAGGATCATACCCAACAACAAGGCTTCAACCGGCAGGAACCAAACGCCATATCGTACTGTTGAAAGTGCCATCCAACCAAAACCGATGAACCAAACCCAAAAGAGGAAATTTATCTTCGGTTTGATGAAGGCGGTTAAGACAGGAATTGCCAGCAATGTGGCGTAAAAGAGGTTCGCCTGCCAACCCTCATTCGTCGGCGATGCCCATTCCAGACTGAATGCCCTGATCGCCTGACTGTTGACCATCGAAAACATGCTGGTCCATAAACCAAACCCGTAATAATTGATGCAGGTGGCTGCAAGACTTAAAATGATGACCAAAAGCAATTTCCTTCGGCTTCCGCTGCCAAAAAGCAGGGCTGGTGTCAGCAGAAAGAATAAAATGATAAAAGATCCATGCAGGTTTGCCCATAACATGGCAACCAGCGGTAAAAACCAGATTAGTTTGTGGTCTTTGTGCTGCCAACGAAGGATTGCCAGCAGAGCGAAGCCGAAGAGCGGATAAGACAGCAACTGCGGCCGAGTGGCCCAATAATTTACGCCTACCAGACCGGTAAGAATCAAAACAAATGCCGAAGTAAGTGCCCCCACCTTGAGTTTTCTCAGACAGAACCACATAAATGTATAAAAAATGCCCACGCATAATGCAGAAAAAAAGCCTATGAGGGTCACCCCTCCCAATTTATACAATCCCCAGAAAATTAAAGAGGGCAGCCAATAGAGGTAAATAGCAGGCTCACCAAACCGGGTGTATGTCATAAACTCCGCATCAGGGATGCAGCCAGTAGAAACGATTTCCTGCCCAATACGCACATATGGCCAAAAATCATTTGGGAAAAGTGGCAACAACACAGCAATAGTGAGCATAAACATCAACACCAATGCAAAGATCAGAAAATCCGCTTTACCGCGAGGTTTTTCGTTTTGGAGGGGAGAATCAGAAACCATATGAATAGAATACTCGAAAACTTGAAAAATGGTCAAGCGTGCTTGATGATTATGAAATCTTATTGCAAGGTGATAGAAGAAGTGCATTTCATAGAAAATTCAGACAATCACACGGTATAATTTTCTGCATGCCTGAAGAACTTTACATTAGTGTGGATGTTGAGACCGCGGGGCCGATCCCCGCGGATTTTGCGCTTCTATCAATTGGCGCTTGTCTTGTGGAAAACCCATCCACAGCCTTTTATATTGAATTGCAGCCAGACCGTGAGCAAGTTTCTGCTGAAGCCCTTGCGGTGCATGGTTTATCGCTTGAGATACTCAAAAAAGACGGCACCCCTGCCCGCGAAGCCATGCAAGCCTTCGCCGACTGGGTCAAAAGCATAACGGGTGAAAATCAACGTCCGGTTTTTGTTGCTTTAAATGCACCCTTCGACTGGATGTTCATCAACGATTATTTTCACCGTTACCTGGGTGCCAACCCCTTCGGACACAGTGCTCTGGATATTAAAGCTTATTTTATGGGTCAGACCGGCGTAGATTGGGGACAAACCTCCATGCAGCACATGTCTGACCATTTTCTGGATGAACGCCATCTCACCCATAATGCATTGGCAGATGCGCAAGACCAGGCTGAGATTTTCAAAATGATCCTTAATCAATCTTCCACAATTACCCGCACAGAATAGACGTACCTTATCTCCTTTCCCAATTATTCATGGTTATTTGCTATACTCAAGAGAAATAAGGTAGAACTGTTTTTATAGGAGAAAATCATGTCGAACACTTCCACAGACAAACAAATCGACCTCGAACGCATCATGGAATCTGCCAAACGTCTGGGAGTAGAGATCGAAGAAGATGAAGCCCTGCAATGGTTGACAAGCATGGCCTCCGCAAAAGATGATGACAACATCACCATGAACACCCGTACAGGCGTGTTTGGTCATAAGATCAGCATGCTTGATTTCAGCGACAAAGAGCTTGAGTATTTCAAACGCGTCGGCCGAATTGTAGAATTCGAAGACATCCCCGGCCAGGTAGAAACAGCCCTTGCGCTTTCAGGTTCCTCTGCCCAATCCAAAATTCAATCCTATCCAGGCGATTGCGATTATTTTGAACGCGTTAATATCATTGCGCCAACTCATGAAGAAGCCTGTACCATCCTGGCCCGCATCATGCTTGAGAAATCACTCAGCTCTCTTCAAGGACCCAATTACCAGCTCATCGAAGTAAAATATGGCTCCTATCCAGTGGATATGGTGATCGGAGATCAAAAGAACAGAGCCGGAACACCGATTGCCTGGCGCTCTGATCAACTAAAAGCTGGCAAAATTGAAGGCTTCACACCCGAGGGCTCTGCTTTGACTGTCACCTGGCAGGAAGCCAGTTCTGATCCGGGTTGGTGTAAGTTAGACTGGGTGGTGGCAGACCCCATCCGCAAACAGTTGGCTAACGCCAGCAATATGCTGGATGTAACCTGGGAAGCCCCAGACGGCAAAATTTCACCATTGGACGGTTATCTAGACCCTTATTTTCAAGAAATTTACCTTGATGCTGCATCTGTTCCTATTTTCTCAAAATTGGCTCAACATGTTTCAGGCAATGCGCTGGATGACTATGTGACTGCGCTTGAACGCGAAGTAAAGAAGTACCTAACCAAAGATATCAATTACGGCAAAGTTGCCAAACGTATGTATAACATCTTCCGCCTGACAGGAAGATACGAAGAAGCAAGTTTCTTGCGCGAACTATTTGATGAACCAGCCACCATGCTCTATCAGATCTGGTCCTTAATCCGCACCATAGATGATGCCAGTGTACCCGGATCAAGCATCACCCGTGCGCAACTGCTTCAATCCACTGATAACCTGATCCTGGCAGTCATCAAAACCCTTGAAGGAGAAGAAGAGACGGAGATTGTTAGCCATTTATTAAAACTTCGAGATGCCCTGGCTGACACCGCGGGTAAACAAATTTTGACTAACCAGGCTGAAATTGCGCGCAGCATGGTCATCAACCTGGTTAACAACTTCTTCTACGAACGGTTGACTGCACTGCCAACCATTAAGGATTACATGGAAGAATTTCAGAACCATTAATGCACCTGGACAGAAACAAGATGCTATCTAAACGGAGGATCATTTTGACCAACTTAGTGCTAATGGGCATTCTCGCCGCCCTGGCCACTGGTATCGCCATTGGCGTTCAATCCACCTTAAGCAGCCGAATTGGCGGACTGATCGGCAGCTTTAAAACAGGTGTGTTAATGAATGCCACCGGCGGATTGATCGCCATGCTGATCTTTATCACTTTGTTGTTGGTCAAGGGCAAGGGATTTTGGCAAACCCCCGTAACAGCAATAATTATGTTAATCGTTGCAGGTGCGTTGGGAATTTTTTATAGTTACAGGTGTTTCTTATTCAATCCAAAAAACTGGAGTTGCTGTCGCTATAGCCACCCTGATCCTTGGCGAAATGGTACTCTCCATAATAGTGGATGCCAAGGGATGGGCCGGAGCACCACCTATTCCAATCTCCTGGTCGAGGATATTAGGTTTATTAGTGATTGCCGCAGGAATTTATCTGCTGCTGCCGAAAAAGAGTTGAGAGTGGTGGTGTCATGACTGACCAAAAACCTAAAGGCTACGCAGTTCAACTGTACTTCGATCAGAAGATGGAAGATGATTTCTTTATCTTTCGAGAATCACTGTATAAGTTGGGCATTAACCCGGTACTCGGCAAGCTCGACGACCGTCCACATGTAAGCCTGGGAGTGTTCGGGGATGTCGATATAGATCGTGTTGTTGAAATCACCTCCGCATTTGCCCGATTGTGTACACAACTCCCTGCCCAATTGGATGCCTTTGGTGCATTCCCTACCTCATCAAATGTGCTTTATCTGTTGCCAGTTCCCAGTCAACCCCTGCTTAAACTTCATACGCAATACCACGAAATTTTGCAAAAAGAAAAAATCCTCTCTTCACATTATTATTTACCCGGTCAATGGGTGCCGCACTGCACTCTCGAATTTGAATTATCCGACGAACAGTTTAATTTGGCATTCCAATTGTGCAAGAAACATTTTTCGCCCATCCACGGAACATTTGCTTCAATTGGAGTAATCGCTTTTCGGCCAATCATTTACCTGACCGAATTTTCTTTACCAAAACAGGACATAAAATGACCAAGAATATGTACGAACCTGATCCAGAAAAAATTAATGAAGCCGTTGAAAAATCAAAAACTAAAGCAGAAGACTATCTGAAAGACCCCGAAAAGTCGAAGAAACTGCTTGATGACGCTATGAAAAAAGCCAAGAGCAAAGAAAAACCGAGCGGTCCACTGGCGGATTTGTGGGAAAACCTGAGGACCGCTTTCAGACTACTGCAAGCGTATTTCAACAAGCAATACACTACCATCCCATGGGCATCAATTGTTCTGGTGGTTGGTTCAGTTATCTATTTCGTATCCCCGATTGATTTAATGCCTGATTGGTTACCGCTTGCAGGCTTAATTGATGATGCAGCCGTTTTGGTCTTTGTACTGCGCCAAATCAATACTGATCTGCAAAGGTTTCTAGAATGGGAAAACGAAAAAAAAGTTAATAGTTCTGACAAAGTAATTGACATCAAACTTGACTCAAAATCATAATCGGATTAATAATCACAATATAATGAAGTGAGTATCAACACATACCTGATATTTGCTCAGGAGAAAATAATGAAAAACAAAATTGCCATTTTAATCCTTGTGTCTGTTCTCTTGGTGATGTTTCTTTCAGCCTGTGGAATAACAAAAGATAGCGCTGCCGTCAATGAACTTGGAAAGAGTTTTATGGCAGCCTTAAGAGATGAGGACATAAACGGTTCTTGGAATATGCTGACCACCGCCATCCAAACCGAAATAGGTGGCTTTGATAAATGGACAGAATATGCATATCCTCGAAACTTTTCAAATTGGGATTTTACAGGTACCAATGTAGAAAGAAATTTTGCAAAAATGGGAGGTGAAGCTACCCTCGGATCAAATCAATATACAGTTATTTTGATTTTTGAAAAAGCTGATGATACATGGAAAATCTCAGGCATCAACTTTGCCTTAAAAGAATAGTTATTGTAGTTAATACCGCCAAACGAGGAGTCCAGATCAATTGGACTCCTCTTATTTTAATTACTCGAAATTGGTGATTTATGCTAAAAAAGATGTTTTTGATTTGGTAATTTGGTAAACTAAAAGAGAGAAAATCAATCATTTCAGATTGAGGGATTTGCAATAAATGACAAAATTAAGTGATTTGACGTATGAAACGTTGTTGAAAGAAATACGTTGCGAAATTAACGCTCAGCATCGGATTGAAGCTGCCAAATTTTTACTTGATAACTCAGATAATTCTGAGAGGATGGCTTTTCTGATTAACTGTGTGCTATTTGATCCTCAACCAGAGGTCAGAACCAAGGTAAAAGCTTTGTTGTTTGAATTTTATGGTAATGAACTTGAAGCCATTCTAAAAGTAGAAGGAATGGATGGAACTCCTATTGAAAATCCCTGGATGCTGCCCTGCAATCTTCAGAAGACAAGTCCTATTAGCCAAAAAAGTCTCCCCATGTTTGAAGATATCGAAGCTTTTGTGACAGAAAAAGATGTTGATGGTCTGCATAAAGCTTTACGTGATCCACTTGATGTTTATCGTCGCATGAGCGCAATAAATGGCTTATCAACTTGCAGCAATGAAGGAAGCCCTGAAATGCTGGCCAGAGCGGTGCTGCATGACCCCAATGAAAATGTTCAGCAGCAGGCTTACCAGGCGCTTTACGAAATGATTGGCGATGAAAAAGCTGAAGCGCTTTTAGAAAAAATCGGCGCCTTAATCATGGATGAAGAAGAACAATGGCTTTTAGAGCCGGACTATTTTGATGAATACCAACACTCGTTGGAAAATGCTAAACAAGATGTCTCACCATTTGGCATCAGCAAATCCGATCAAATCCGCGGATTGATAAATCTCTTTACCGGTGAAAGTAACCCGCGAAAACGGATTGCGATTATCAATACCCTTGATCAATCCAATGACTTTAACGTCAACGATGCCATCGCGCGGGTTGGGTTGTTTGATGCCAACAAACAAGTGCGAGAACACGCAAACGCCGTACTTGAGAACCGACTGGGTGAAAACCTGGATGAGTTTTTAGAACATGTCTACAACACCGCTTCTCCTTTCATCGCTGACCCTGATGATGAAGAAGAATATGAGCTTGAAGAACTCAACCAGATTGATAAAAATAAAAATTTCAGCACGCGCATAAATATGCAGGAACCCGTAGTCAGTGAGGGCAGTGCAATCAACCCAATGATCATAGTGGCTGGTTTGGTCATTATGGCCATGGTTTTATACCTGATCCTGAGATAAAGAAAAGAGGAATAATGTGTCCAGAATCCACACCTCCACCACTCCCATCTGCACCTCCACCCTTTATACCGCCAGACCCACCGCCTCCTCCATTGAAACCAGAGGTGGTTCAAGTTGTGATTGATAAAGTGCAGCAGAAAACAGGCGTTTTCTCAAAAGTGACTTTTAGAATGGTCGTCACAGATTTACGGCTGATTTTTGTGCTGCAGACTAAAAATAACATTGATTACTTGCATCAGGACCCTAATCTTAGTCTGACAGAAAACCCGGCCAACTTTACCGTTGCTCTGGATC
Organism: uncultured Anaerolineaceae bacterium; assembly: GCA_927443345.1. GTDB lineage: Bacteria > Chloroflexota > Anaerolineae > Anaerolineales > Anaerolineaceae > UBA6107. The sequence goes on from CAKMKJ010000005.1 coordinate 90,006, forward strand.
AAGTGCAGGCGATTGAGATATATCGAGGTGATTTTGAAGATAATTCACCAGACAATATGATCATCAAGACCCTGTCAGACAAAATGACATTTCAAATTAATGATGCCTATCGGGCGAGTCAGAATTTGAAAAAAGTGCTTGGAAGTTTGGTAAGGTAGGAAAACGGGAGATGATCAGCACCCGTTTTCTTTTATTTAATGAACTTTTTTCGGAAACGGCAGCAGCATCCGCGTTTGCTTTTGATATTCAGAAAAGCCCTCTTTGTATTTTGCCAATCGCTTCTCTGCCAATGGGATGCTGATAAACAAGAATAAGGCCGTGTTCAATAAAGCCCCCAGACCCAGCATCCAGACAGAGGGTGAACTTGCCAGACATACCAGGTAAACACCCCACCACATCAATATTTCACCCAGATAGTTGGGGTGTCTCGAATACTTCCACAAACCCTCACTAATGAGGGCTGATTTGCTCAAATTCTTGCGGCGAAAATCTTGCATCTGACGGTCGGCAATGGTTTCGAGGCTCACACCTATCACGCTGATCATCAAACCGGGAAGAATCAGAGGGGTAAAATCAGGCGATTGAAGAATCACAAACACAATCGGTATAATACAGGCATACACAATAAGTGTGGGCATTAATTGAATACCCAACAGGTTGATCAGCGGATAGAGCTGCCCGGTTTGCTGCTTTATTTGATCATAGCGCCAATCCTGTTCGTGCAAACCTGTGAAGGTCGAAATCCAGTTGATAGTTAATCGAGCACCCCACAAAATAACCACGGCGCAAAGTAGAAGTGACGAGGTGGGTATTTTGCCCACATGAAGCATGAGCAGTGGCAATATCACAATCGGCTGGATGCTCCAATAGGGATCATAGACTGAGGCATTATTGAGCAGAAGACTGCTCACCCAGATCACGAATGTGCCAGCCAGGTCGGCCAGAAAGAGATTCATCCAGATTGTGCGGCCTGCATTTTTGAAGACAATCAAAGCAATCACCAGAGCGGTGAGGTAACTGAGTGTAATGAGCACAAAACCGATCGTGCGGTTTGTTTTCCAACTCGATTGAACAAATGATGAGGCACCAGATTTATTTATCATGATAATTATTTAACGAAATTATCAGAGAAAAGTTGCTTGAAAAAGGCGTTATTTGAGTGAAAAAAGAGGCTGCCTTACCAGGCAGTCTCTTCTATGTTTTTCCTTTTCTGAGGGCACTGCACGCAGTACACCTATAAGAACATTAATACAAATCTGCGGCGTCAAACTGGCTGTTGTATATCTCGGCGTAGAAGCCGCCTCTGGCAAGCAGTTCTTCATGATTACCCTGCTCCACGATGTCACCGTTGTTCATCACCAGGATGAGATCGGCGTTGCGGATTGTGGAAAGCCGGTGAGCGATGATGAAGCTGGTGCGGTTCTGCATCAGATTATCCATGGCTTTTTGTATGAGCACCTCGGTACGGGTATCAACCGAACTGGTGGCTTCATCAAGAATCAGGATGCGCGGATTAGAGAGAATTGCCCGGGCAATGGTAAGCAACTGCTTCTGGCCTTGAGAGATATTGGAGGTTTCTTCATTCAACACCATTTGGTAGCCATCAGGCAGGGTGCGGATGAAGTGATCGACATAGGCTGTCCTTGCGGCAGCCACGACTTCTTCATCCGTGGCGTTTAACTGACCATAGCGGATGTTCTCCATGATGGTGTCATTGTAAAGCCAGGCCTCTTGCAAAACCATACCGAACTGGTTACGCAAATCTTCACGCGTAAAGGTGCGAATGTCGTGGCCATCCACCAGGATGGCGCCGCTGTTAACATCATAGAAACGCATGAGCAGTTTGACCATGGTGGTCTTGCCTGCCCCTGTCGGGCCGACGATGGCGATCTTTTGCCCAGGCGTGACCTTGATAGAAAAATCATTAATGATGATCTTATCGGGATTGTACCCAAAATGAACATCCTTGAATTCAACCGTTCCTTCAACACAATCCACCTGCACAGTGTCGACAAGGTCTTCAACCTCTTCAGCCTCACCGAGGAACTCGAAAACACGTTCCGCAGCGGCGGCGGTCTGCTGCAGCACATTGGAAATTTGTGCCACTTGAGCGATAGGCTGAGTAAACGAGCGAACGTATTGGATGAATGCCTGAATATCACCGACTGTGATGGCTTTCGTGATGGCCAGGTAACCGCCTAAAATGGCGATGGCCACGAATCCAAGGTTGCCGATGAAGTTCATGATCGGCATCATCATACCTGAAAGGAATTGCGATTTCCAGGCGGACGAAAAAAGTGTTGAGTTATAGGTATCAAACTTTTCGATGCTTTTCTGTTCACCATTGAAAACCTTCATGACCACATGTCCACCGAACATCTCTTCGATGTGGCCATTTACATGACCCAGGTAGTCTTGCTGCTGCTTAAAATATTTTTGTGATTGCTTCACCACGATGCTGATGAACAAAGCAGAAAGCGGAAGTATAACCAGGGCAACCAGCGTCATAACCCAACTAATCGAGAACATCATCGCCAACACACCAATAATGGCGGTCACAGACGTGATAATCTGGGTCATGCTTTGATTAAGGGTTTGGCTGACAGTATCAACATCATTGGTGACACGCGACAAAACCTCACCCTGGTTTGTACTGTCAAGATAACGCAGCGGCAGTCGGTTGATCTTTTCTGCGATCTGCTTGCGTAATTTGTAGGTCAATTTCATTGAAACGTCGGTCATGATCCAACCCTGGATGTAGCTAAACAACGTCGAGGCCAGATATAACACAACAAGGATCATGACAATATTGCCGATGTAAACAAAATCAACACCGGAACCAGTTCCAGCGATTTGGCCAACGACTCCTTCAAACAATCTGGTTGTTGCTTTGCCCAAGATTTTTGGTCCGGCAATCATAAAGATGGTTGAAGCGATGGCAAAAACAAATACAATGATGATGGATATTTTGTATTCGCTTAAATATTGCAGTAATTTCGACATGGTGGCTTTAAAATTACGTGGTTTTTCACCGCCGCGCATCAATCCAGCCATGGGGCCGCCACCCATTGGTCCACCTTGCTGCTGTTTGCTTTGTTGAGGTTTTCCTTGAGGCATCATGCTAGTTCCTCCTTACTCAACTGTGAAGTGGCGATCTCACGATAAGTCTCACAGTTTTTCATCAATTGCTGATGTGTACCCTTGCCAACTATCTCGCCTTCATCGATAACGATGATCTGTTCTGCAGTTTTAATGGTGGAGACACGTTGGGTAACAATGATCATGGTGCTCTTGCCGGTTTCTTTTTTCAAGGCGCGGCGTAAAGCAGAGTCTGTTTTGAAATCAAGCGCAGAAAGGGCGTCATCAAAAATATAAATGGGCGGTTGTTTTACCAGCGCTCGGGCTATGGCCAACCTCTGTTTCTGACCACCTGAGACATTGGTTCCACCTTGAGAGATTTCAGTTTGTAAACCTTCTTCATTGGCGTTTACAAATTCTTCAGCCTGAGCGATGGAAAGGGCTTTCTTCAAGGTCTCTTCATCCGCGTTTTCATCGGCATAACGTAAATTGCTTTCAATCGTGCCAGAGAAGAGCATACCCCTCTGAGGAACGTAACCGATCTTTTCACGCAAATCGCTCTGCTTAACTTCTCGGATATCAACACCATCCACCAGAATGGATCCGCCGGTCACATCGAAAAAGCGCGGGATCAAGTTAATCACAGTAGATTTACCTGAACCAGTCGAACCGATAATGGCAGTAGTTTCACCCGGTTTTGCAGTGAAACTGATGCCGCAAATCACGTTCTCTTCAGCATTGGGATAGCGGAAGGAAACATCACGGAATTCCACAAGACCATTCGTCTTGGTATCAAATTTTTTAGGTTCTTTGGGGTCAACAATAGTCGGTTCAACTGCCAATACATCAGCGACACGGGCGGCTGACACCGAAGCTCTGGGTAGTATGATGAACATCATTGAAAGCATCAAGAATGAGAAGACCACCTGCATGGCATACTGCATGAAGGCCATCATGTCGCCAACCTGCAAGGCAGAATTTGCCACCTGATGGGCACCCACCCAAATAATTAAAACGGATAAACCGTTCATGATCAGCATCATGATTGGCATCAAGACTACCATTACGCGATTAACAAACAAGGAATTTTCAGTCAGGTCTGTATTGGCTTTATCAAAGCGTTCTGCTTCAAACTGCTGCGTGTTGAAAGCACGGATGACCATGATGCCCGAAAGACTTTCACGAGTCACCAGGTTTAACCGGTCAATCAAACTCTGAATCTTTTTGAAACGCGGCAAAGCAATGGTAAACACGGTTAAGATGATCACCAGCAGAATTCCAACAGCCAGGGCAATTATCCAGGTCATGGAGGGGCTTTTATTGACCGCATGAACCACTGCACCAACACCGATGATCGGCGCATAAAACACCATGCGGATAATCATGACAATGACCATTTGAATCTGGGTGATGTCGTTGGTAGACCGCGTAATTAGAGATGCAGTAGAGAACTTTTCAAATTCAGCTTTGGAAAAACCTTCGACCTTGGCAAAGATATCACGACGAATATCGCGTGAGACACCGGCAGCAGTACGAGCAGATAATAAACCTACTGCGATCGTACACAAAACGGTTGCCAGAGTAAGCAGCAGCATCAACCCACCAATACGTAAAATGTATTCGGTTTGGAGCTTGTTGGAATCCACACCGAGCGCTTCATATTCCGCTCTGATGACAGGTGCAGCAGTTTGATTGATCATGCTATCGGTCATGGCTGCAAATTTTTCATTGACCGATTTGGTCATCTGAGCCAGTTGATCCGCAGGTAGCTGAGTCAGCACAGCGAATATATCCATGCCTGCAGGAATTTTGGAAAGGTCAAACCCTGAGCCGCTCATTTCAGCAGCTTTGTCAGGGTCTTTGACAGCAGCTTCTATCATCGAAACCACCAATAGAGATTTACCAGTAATGGAATTCAGTTTTGCAGTTTCATTGGCATCAATCTTGTTTAATACATAGATTGATTCAGTTTCAAGACGCGGATATGTAATGAGATAAGTTTCATAATCCGCAGAATTAGCGTCCACAAGAGTGTAATTAGTTTTAACAGCGGTCTTTTCTTCGGGGGTCATGAAAAGAACCAGCTTATCCATTTCGCTTGAGCGAATGGCCATGGGAACAGCATTTTCAACCCCACCCTGCTGAATGCCTACATTAACAATATTGGACATATAGTTTGGCAGGGCGAGATCAGCCATTGCCTGGGCAAACAACAAGCCAATAGAAATCAGAATTAGCAAAGCATAAGGCTTTAAATACTTAAACAATCTAAACATTTACTTTATTGCTCCTCTCGATCAGCATTCAAAAACATTAATCCAGATCAGGGTCAACATCATTTTCAGGTGTGGGATGAAATGGAAAATCTACTCTTTTTTGCATTGATTTGAGTAATTTTTCAAGCAGTGAAATAAGATGGTTTTTTTCTTCATCAGTCAAATCAGACGACAAATCATTCATCATCGCCAGCCGCTGAGGACCGACGGTTTCCATCATTTTTCTTCCTTTTTCGGTGATACGGATAAGGAAAACACGTTTATCGTTAGCGTCAAGGTTGCGTTCGACATAACCGCTTTCTTCAAGCCCGCGCAGCAGCGAACTGATGGTGTTCTTTTTAACATTTTGAAAATGACTTAGCGCCGTCGGGTTGATGCCGTTGGTGTTGCCACTTTGTTCGGCCACCAACAAGCGAATCAATATACCCATGCGCGGACCAGAAATTTCACCTGGCATCATTTTATGCGCAATTATGGCGGCATAATAATTGGCAAGCATGCGGATTAAGGAACTTAATTCAAGTCCTTTGATATCTACCCCACCCGTCATTGATATCAAATGTTTTTTTAGGTGGTCGCGCATTATTTCGTAGTGGTTTACATTTTCGTGATGACAGTCCATTAACTCTTCCATCGTTCGTAGATTGTTCGAGGCCGAACTATACTCCTACGTACAATAAAAGTCAAGAAGGAGAAAAATACTCTTATACAACGTTAATGTTGGAGGGGAAAAAAATGACTAAAAAACCTATAAAGTACTCAAATGCATTTTTTAGGGCATGAATCCTAATTCTAAATTCGTAAACTATCAGATACACAAGTTGATTCTCAAAAGGTTTGATTAGGGCAAGGTTCCGAATTCACAAACAGAGTTCGGAACCTGCGGAACACATTTTTTACTAATATTACTTGTCAATTCCTTTTTCAGGGCAACGTTCCGAATTCAAGAACACAGAATTCGGAACGTTTGGAAAATAACTTTTTACTCCCAGTAGGATTGATCGATAGAGAGGTAGCGAATCTGCGGATAGGTGCTGACCGGTGAAAGGATGTATCCCTGGATGTAGGGTTTGACCAGTTCAAAGTTGCCGAAATGGTAAAGGAACAGAACCGGAGCTTCTTTGACGATGATCTTTTCAGCTTGTTGATAAAGATCAATCCGGTTGGCGACGTCAGGTTCTACCCTGGCCTGTTCGAGGATGCGGTCTAATGCAGGATTGCTGTAATTGCCCTTGTTCATTTGAGCGTCTGTATGAAAGAGCACATCCGCGAAGTTCTCGGGGTCGGGATAGTCTGCACACCAGCCGGTAGTGGTCACCTGGCCGTAGTCTTGTTGGGAAGACTGTTCAAGGAAGGTGTTGGGGTCGAGGTTACGGACGGTGACGCTAATGCCCAGGTTTTTTTGCCACATATCACTCAAGGCAGAAACAAGCGAGTCTGCGTAGCTGCCGTATCCGGCGGTTGATATTACGATCTCGGGGAAGGCTTCCACGGAAGCATATTTGGAATCGACAATAAGCTGGCGGGCACGGTCTGGGTCGTAGTCCAAGCCCTCAAGTTCCTGGCTGAAACCTGGCAGCGCAGGTGGGTAGATGCCCTTGGCTGCCACATCCGTATTCATTAAGACCACATCCAGATATTTTGTTTTATCGAATGCGAGGGTGAAGGCTTGCCTCACTTTAACATCGTCAAAAGGTGCCTTGGTGACATCAAACTGCACATAACTGGTGCAGAGCGAAACGCTGGTCAGCAATTCTTTGTTTAGCGGTTCAGAGGGATCGCTGACCCGTTCAACATTGTAGTCATAAACATCGACAATATCGATCGAACCTTCTTCATAGAGTCTGAAGCTATCTCCGCTGTAGAGGTTGTAAACCACCATGGGGATGGAGGGCTTATCGCCGTGATAGTCTTCAAAGCGTTCGTAGACCATGGAGACCATCGATTCCCAGCGGGTCAGGATGTATGGACCGGTGCCATTGGGGGTGCGGTACCATTCGCTGCCAGATTCCACATTATCACGATCAACAATGCTGGCGGTGGGATAGATCAGCTTGTAAAGGAAGTAAGGTTTGGGGGCATCAATGGTAACCTGCAGGGTGTGATCATCAATCACCTTCAAACCCGAAATGAAATCCGCATTTCCCTCAACCATTTCTTTGACCCCAACAATATCGCTCAAGTAGGTCATGACGGTGTCAGACCGGGTTTCAGGGTGGGCAGCGCGCTGCCAGGAATATACGACATCTTCTGCGGTGAAAGGTTTGCCATTGTGGAAGACAGCATCAGGCTGAAGGAAGAAGGTATAGACGGTGCCATCCTCGCTGACATCCCAGCCGGCAGCCAGGGCGGGCACAATTTCAAGTTTTGGATTAAAGGTGACCAGACCCTCAAAAATGAGATAATCACCTGAGCCATGAGTGGTGGCGGGGTCGTATTCACGCGGATTGCTGGATTCGCCTCCGCTTAACATGAGCACCTGGCTGCGAGGCAGACCATTCACCCGCGGCGGCGACAGTACAATCGAGTCGCGCAGGCTGTTGGATTCTCTATCCCAATAAGCGAAGTTTTCAGGGTTGGAATAGAGCACGAGCGTGATCGCCCGACCTGAGTTAATCACAGTGGTAAGGCGAATTTCCATGTCTTCATCCCATGAAGTGTAGTACCCGGTCAATTGGGTGTACCAGGCTTGGGACCCATCTGAAAGCGTGACTGCCTTGTCTTGCAGAAGTTTTATTTTTTCAAGCCCGGTCGCTTGAGTTTCAATGACTTGCTTTCCAACGGTTTCGAGCGAATCGCCAGCCGTAAACAGGGTGGGCGTCAGATAGCCAAATCCTTCATTATCGCCCATGGTGTAATCCTGAAAGTAACCCCCATCCGCGGGGGCATCGGTGGCAGTAAACCCATTAGGGATTGAAATGGATAAACCGTATTCGTCATTAATGTAAGCCTTGCCCGTGGAATTTGATGCGGCATATGCAGTGGCCGTTGAACGAGGAGCGTAACCATTCTGGTTGGCAATCTTGATAGAGGCTGGTATTTGAATGGATGAACACGCTGTAATTAGCAAAACAAGGATTAATGAAACCATCAGTATCTTCTTCATTATTTTGCTCCCTTCTGACGCACGAGGAGCATAATGACGACCAACAACAGGCAGTTCACCCCGATAATGACGAGAATCAGAACCAGATTTCTGCTCAACCAATCCACAATGCCGGTTGCAGAAACAGAAGATAAGGTTGGCTGAGCCACTGGCGTTGACTCAAATGCGACAGGATCGGAAGGCACAACCTGCGAATCAATGCCCTGTATGGGGATGATGGTAGGTACCGGTGTTGGATTTTGTTTGTTTTGCTGAGAGGCTTCATCCCAAGCAGGTAAATCGTAATAGCTGCGCCACTCAGTTTGAAAACCTGCCAGGTCAAACCCATAGGCGTATTGAAGCGCTTCGTCAATGGCATCCCCTGCTTTGATGCGTTGAAGCAGAGAAAGCATTTTATCTTTGCCATAAGTCTGGATCAGGTAATCGACCATGAAAAAAGACTGGCTGTAAGAAAGATCTGCAATATCAGGATCTTCGGAAAAACCACCGGACAGAACACTAAACGACATCAATGTATCTGCCTTTACATTCTGTTGAAAAAAAGCCGCTTCAATACTGCTGGCACCACCTTCACCATAAACAGCCAAGCCTTCGCTCAGCCAGGTTGGCGTAGACCCCAAACAGGAAAAAGTATAATCTCCGACGAGGACGTGGGTCAGTTCATGCGCCTCGGTGTTTTGACCCCACTCCAGATTGTCAGGGTCGATGCCGATGATGAGAATGTTGTAATCAGGGTAAGCCAGCCCGCCAGTCCAACCTGGCACGTAAAAAACAGCGTCGAGCATATCCTGGGTGGAGGAATAGATGTAGAGGTCAACCGGTTGGTCGGGGAGCATGCCAATGTCTTCATTCAGATGGTTCAGGGCCTCGACCGCTGCATCTTTTAGAGTGGTCGCATATTCAATGTCATTTTCGTAGTAATGGAAGCGAATCAAACCATCTTCCAGAAGTTTCCAATCGTGGATATCATCCAACCACAGAATTTCTTTTCTGTCTGTAAATTCAGATTTACCTTGTTGATCAATATATTCCCACTGCCACCAAATTGTGGAGCCGGGGGGTTCGCCGCCGCTTTGCAGCATGTTCCATTCCCAGAGAGCATTGATACTGGAGCCGGTGGTGAACTCTGGATAGGCAAGCGCACTGACGGTGCCGCAGGCGTCGCGAATGGTGCCGTAATGCAATTTGACCTGGGCGACATTATCCGCGGATTTGAGGTCCAGCGAAAAAACGATATTTTCAGGAAAGTTTAATTCGGCATCGTTCTGAGCAACCGACGCAGAAGAACTTTGAATTCCCACGAAAGCGTAAGAAAACATCAGGAAAAACACCAGAATGGCAGCTAATTTTTTCACAATCCCTCTTCTTTCAGTGATGGCTCTTATTGAAAAGAACTCATTATATTTAATATTTAGGTACCTATAAGTCAATGCTCTCCATAATATAACCTGGGGTATCGAGCTAATTGTTTCTTGATCAGTAAAAGACCTACTTTGTAACTCTGGCCTCTCCCCTGCCCCTCTCCATCAGGAGATGGAGAGGGGTTTGGGGTGAGGTGAAATTTTCAACCCTTTTTCAGAGATTCTTTCAATTATCAATCCAATCTAATTGTAACTGTTTGCTCCTAATGATTGAACCTCTGTTTTGTAAAGAAATCGGCGTCAATGGTTATAATTAACAGACAAGTAGGTTTTGTCAAAATCTCGTATTATAAAATTTACATCACTTGTGATCAGGAGCACTGATGAAGAAAATTATCGGCCCACTACTTTTTGTCTTACTGGTTATCGTTTTGAGCGGTTGCAGCTTACTCGTGCCCGAAGCAGTCACCCCGACCATTGCGCCGACCATGACCATTGCGGCTTTCCCGACTGAACCTGTTGTGCAGACAGAAATTCCGCTACCCACGGCAATCCCTCCTACGGCGACACCTGCGCCTGTTGCGACCGCATCCGCTGTGACGATGCTGAGCGCTGAAGTGACCTTTGATAATTACAGTCTGCGCAGCGGACCTGGCAGATTGTTTGAAAGGGTGAATCTCTATACTACAGGCGATGTGGTTTCGCTTATTGGGCGTGAATTCAGCAATAACTGGGCGTTGGTAAAAACCCAGGATCACGCGATTGGCTGGATGAATTTGGTGGGGCTAAAACTCTACGGCGATCTGAATGCCCTGCCCATTTTCAAGGTGGATGATGCACAAATGTTGTTTGGGCATGTTTATTTACCGGGCAGAATTCCCGCGACAGGGATTGTGGTCTCAATAGCACCCAGTGATAATGACCTTTCAGAAGCGTATGATACCAGCTCAACGAATGCAGATGGGATATGGGCACTTTATCTGCCTGATGATTCTAAAGGCAATTGGTTTATTGGTCCAAATGCATATACATGCGAAGTATCAAATGCTGTGTTTCCAGATTCTGAAGGATGCACTTTGAACGGTAATTTGCCATCAGCCCAGGAAATCACGCTGCCCTTTGCCACAGGGCTGGCGATCGAGTTTGAGATTTTGCCGTTGAATCCATGACAGGGTTAGTCACGAGACGCTCCTAAAACATCTAATTTGAACCGTTTTTCTGAAAATATAGCCTAATTGGCTATATTTTCTTTTTATAACCCTATTGGCTATATTTTGAATTTATAGCTATTAATAACTATATCTTTCCCAAATAGCCATTAATAGCTATTTATTTACGACTTGATTATAGCCTATAACACCTATATAATAGATAAATAGTAATTTTTTACTATTATTGAAATCATCAGGATCAAAGAATAATAAATATGATAAAACCAAATAAACCCGATAAAAAAATGTATGCCGTTCTGACGGGAGATGTTGTAAATTCTTCCAGTCTATCAAGCGACAGGCGATATTACCTATACGAAGCGATGCAAAACCTTTCCACAGCAGTAAAACAAAAATATCCTCGCGAAATCTCTTCTGATTTAGCAAAATATCGAGGTGACGGATGGCAATTGCTGGTTTCACCTCCCAGAGATGCATTTGAGATCAGTCTCTTCATGCGAACTTTTATCCGATTTCATTTTGAACAAGAAAAGCTGGACACACGAATAGCGATTGCAATTGGAAATATTGATTTCGCACCAGACGACAATGTTTCAGAAGGATACGGCATTGCATTCACTGAATCTGGCAAATTGCTTGATTCGCTAAAAGAATATCGTATGGCAGTTACCCTAACCCAAAACTCCAACCACCTTCTCTGCAATTTTGCCAATACATTAATAAGAGCTAGTGATGCATTAATTTCAGCCTGGACTCCAGCCCAATGCCAGGCTGTGCATTTAGCGCTCTTTGGCTTGACCCAAAGGGAAATTGGCAAACGCTGGAAGGCAGGTGCGATAGCCCAAGCATCAGTTGCCAACCATTTAAAATCTGCAAATTGGGAATTAATTAAGGAAATTTCATCTCTGTATACTGACATATTTAGGTCCTAAGTTAGTCTACTGAAGGGGAAAACATATGAATACTCCATTTTTCCAATTGACCCTCAGTTTAATCCTGGCACACATGGTTGGCGACTTTTTGCTGCAAACCAGTTCTTTGGCAAAAATGAAGAAGAAATCTGTCTGGATGATGGTGCTGCACAGCCTGATCAACGGTGCTGCTGCGTATCTCATCCTCGCGAGTTGGCGTGCGTGGCTTGTGCCTATAGTGATCAGCGTGAGCCACTTTTTGATCGATTTCACAAAATCCCGTTTCAAGAAGGATTCGCTCTGGCTGTTCCTCGCGGATCAAGCCCTGCATTTAACAATTATCCTATTGCTGGTTGTGTTTTATTTACTTCCAAATAATTTCCTTTCGTATTGGTTCGAGAAGCTGCCAGAGGTTGCTTTACCAGTAATGGTCATTCTCTCCTCGCTAATCTTGCTGACGTTTGCCGGCGGACTCTTTATCGGGTATTGCGTTCGACCATTTCAAGAACAGATCAAGGATTATTACGCGAAGCTGAAAAAGGAACCGGTGGAAGGACTGAAAGAAGGCGGAAAAATGATCGGCTGGCTTGAACGTCTGCTGATCTTTGTGTTTGTACTCACAGGCCAATATGCAGGTGTGGGTTTCTTGATCGCTGCAAAATCTGTTTTCCGCTTTGGCGAGCTCAAAGAGAGTGAAAACCGAAAAGAGGCTGAGTATATTATCATTGGCACTTTTATCAGTTTTTTGTTTGGCCTCGCAGTGAGTATTTTGGCCAGACTGGCGTTGGGAATTAAGTAATAAGACACTCAGGCACTCAGGCACTCAGGCACTCAGAACAGTATAATTTTTTACCCTGATTACTCCTTACTCATAACTACTCTTGGAGGGAAACCATGACCAAAAATATACTGATTTTTGAAAGCAGCCCGCGAAAGCAGGGAAATACGGCAGTGCTGGCCAGACAGGCTAGTGAAGCTTTGATCAGCGCCGGGGTGGAGGTGGAGACACTGCACCTGCATGGGATGAAGATTGCGCCGTGTAATCACTGCGACGGATGCTTGCGCAAGAAGCAGTACTGCGTGATTGAGGATGATATGCAGGCGATCTACCCCAAGCTGGCAGCGGCGGATGGGGTGATTCTGGCTTCGCCGATTTACTGGTTTACTTTTAATGCGCAGCTCAAGACCTGTATTGACCGCTGGTACGGGTTGTGGCAGAACGATCACGCTTTTTTCAAGGGCAGGCCTGCCGGGGCGATTATGGTCTACGGCGATGCGGACCTGTATATTTCGGGCGGCATCAACGCGATATCCACTTTTGAGACGATGTTCCGCTTTATGGGAGCGGCGCCGGCCGGGTTCGTGTATGGGACGGCGAATGATGTGGGCGACGCGGAGAAGGATGAGGCGCTGATGGAATCTGCGCGGCAGTTGGGAGTGAGGATGGCGGAGAGGGTAAGCGTTTAATTCTGTCTCACGCAAAGGCGCAACCCCTCTCGCTTCGCTCGGGGGCGCATAGATCGCGAGCACGCAAAGAAAATCTTCTTATTAAATTTCAGCTTCGATTTTTCTATTCCTCTCAGATACCTGGATTTTTTGGGGCAAGGATTTGATTTTATGCGCGAATCAACATGGCGGGGTGGAATCAGGCCAGGTTGACTATGATTTTTAGTTTTTAAGGTGCAAGAATTATTAGTTTTGAATTAATTCTATAATTTCAATGATTGAGATTTCGAATTTCGATGGATAATGAGAATATCCAATATTTGTATGAGAGGAGAGATCAGCATGCCAAAGCAATCTTGGTTACTGGAACCAGGTAGGCCCAAACGTCTTGAAATTCAATGGAAAGGTCAATATAAGGACACGACGATCACTCTTGATGGAGTACTATTGGGAACGGTGCTCAATCAACAATTATTAAAGGCTGGACAGGAATTTCAGTTGGGCGACGGCAGTTTGCTTAAGTTACAATTGGTTAGCAATCTGGCTGGGACGATACTACGCGTAACGCGTAACGGTATTCCACTGCCCTGGTCGGCCTTAAACCCTGAAACGAAGGTGAATACTGCTGCGGGGATCATATTCTTTGTAGCCGGATTAAATTTAGTATTGGGTGTCATTGGTCTTCTCACTCAATCAGAGTTTTTAGCCACGCTTGGGATCGGCTGGTACAGCATCATTTTTGGTGCGTTTTTTCTGGTCATGGGGCTCCTGGTTAAAAAGCGCTCAATGGTGGCATTAATTTTGAGTATCGTGGTTTTCAGCCTGGATGCACTGCTGGGGGTTATCGGCAGCGTGGCCATGGGTGGGTCTGCGGCGGTTGGTGGATTCGTCTTTCGAGTGTTTTTGATCATCCCGATGGTACAAGGGGTAGGGGCGATTACGGCGCTGAAGAAGCCATCCGCGTCGGGGGTGCCGCCGGTGGTGTAATTGTTCAATAAATGAAAAGTGCAGACAAACGCCCTGCATAAAGAGATTAGTGATGAATGGGGAAAACAACAAACGTAATCGTCATTCCATGCGCCTGAAGGGATATGATTATTCCGAAGAAGGAGCGTATTTTGTGACCATCGTTACCTACAACCGTGAAATGTTGTTTGGAAAGGTGGTTGAGGGTGAGATGGTATTGAATGAATTCGGGGAGATTGCAAAAGACGAATGGTTAAAAACCGGAGAAATACGCCACAATATTGAAATAAACGAAGATGAGTTTTGTGTAATGCCAAACCATTTTCATGGCATCATTGTGATTTCAGAGGACAATGGTAGGGACACGGCGCGCCGTGTCCCTACAAAATTCGGAAAACCGGTTTCGAATTCATTATCAATTGTGATTGGTGCATTTAAATCTGCTGTTACAAAAAGGATAAACCAAGAACGCAATACCCCGGGTGTGTCTGTTTGGCAAAGTCGATTTTACGACCACATCATCCGTGATGAAAAAGATTATGACAACATTGTGAATTACATTTATATGAATCCCTCCAATTGGGAGACGGATGATGAATTCGATAATTAGACCCTTTTGGGAGGGTCGCGGACCCTCCCCTACAGTACCATGCAGAAACTTGCCAAATCGGCAAGTTTTTTGTTTAAAAATTCGCCAAAGTGGCAAGACCCATTTTCTGTCGTTTATGAGATGATTGATTTATCAAATAGAATATGTGTTCTAAATATCAGGAGGCGTATGCCTAGAAAAAAGTATCCCGAAACAGTGGAAGGTATTGATGCGGAAATTGATTTTCTGCATGAGTTGATCAACCAGGCTATGAATAAGCGCACAAAAGAAATGACGCTTGAAGACTTAATCAAATTGATTGACGCGGTAGGTAAAAATTCTCTCTGTCTGGCACGCATGATGAAAATCCGCGTGGAATTGATCAATCAACAGACTGGTCCCTCGGCGATGCTGCGGCAAACCTTGCTTGAGCTTGAAGACGAATGGCCTGAACTCAAACAATTGGTGGCTGATTATCCTCGCTATCTTCAAGAAGGAAGTTCCGATCAATCCACTATCAATTCAAAACCAAATAATGAAAATGCTTAATCCCACTCCTACTCCTGAGGAAAATCCTTTTGCTGATGATTTGGCAGCAATGCACTTTAAAGTGCTGCTGACCAAAGAAAAGGAGTTTGCCAGATATCTTTCAGGGTTACGACTGCGAAGTTATCAGCAAGGCGTGTTTGAAGCCGTGCTGGATTCAATCAAGAAAAAACTTGGGTATTCCTTTGTGGTCATGTTTCCGCGTCAGTCTGGGAAGAATGAATTACAGGCACATCTTGAGGTTTATCTCTTAACCCTGCTTTCACAATATTCAGTAGACATCATCAAAGTTTCGCCAACTTTGAAACCTCAAGCGCAGACTTGTATGCGCCGCTTTGAACAGGTAGCCCGCAGGAATTTGCTCATAACCAGCATTTGGAAAAAAGAAGGCGGTAATTCATACAAGGTAGAGGGTGCGCGCATCACATTCCTTTCTGCGGCGACGGGGAGCAATATTGTGGGGGCGACGGCATCGGGTTTGCTGGAGGTGGATGAGGCACAGCAGGTGAGTATTGAGAAGTATGACCGCGATATTGCGCCGATGAGCGCTTCAACCTGCGCGACGCATGTGTTTTGGGGCACGGCCTGGACGAGCGCGACGCTGCTGGCGCGTGAGTTACGCGCCGCGGAGGAAGCGGAAAAGAAGGATGGCATCCGGCGGGTGTTCAGGCTGACGGCGGAGGATGTGATGAAGGAGCTGGAGGCTTACCGCAAGCATGTAGAAGAGAAGGTGGCGCGCTTCGGCAGGACACACCCCATGGTGCGGACGCAGTATTTTTCTGAGGAAGTAGATGGAGAGGGCGGGATGTTCCCCGCTGAGCGATTGGCTTTAATAAAGGGTCATTCGACCCCTTCAGTTTTACATCCAAATAGTTTGTATGCCTTGTTATTGGATGTGGCCGGCGAGGACGAGGGGGTGCGCGGGATTGATGGTTCGCTTTCAATGGCGAACCCGAGCCGGGATGCGACGGCGCTGACGCTGGTTGAAATCCGTCTCAATGGGGAAGATGTTAAGGCTCTGCCGGTTTATTTGCCGGTCAAGCGCTGGCAGTGGATCGGGGCGAATCATGTGACGCTGCAAACGACGATCCGCGATATTGCGCTGGAATGGATGGTGCGGGCTTTAGTGGTGGACGCCACGGGTGTGGGCGCGGGTCTGGCTTCCTTTCTGGACCGCGCCCTGCCCGGACGGGTGACGCCGTTCACGTTCAACAGTACGTCAAAATCCGCGCTGGGATGGGATTTTCTGGCGATTGTGGATTCTGGCCGCTGGCAGGAGCCTGTCTTTGCCGACCTGCCGGGGGATGAGCAGGTGCGTTATCAGGCTGAATTTTTCGCGCAGCTTGCGGCCTGCCAGTATGAGGTAAGCAACGACGCCAAACGCACGATGAAGTGGCGTGTGCCAGATAACGCAAGGCACCCGATCAGTGGAGAGCCGCTGCATGACGACTGGGTGCTTTCCGCGGCGTTGTGTGGGGTACTGGAGAAGATGGATCTTCGGAGTGCGGGTGCGGCTTTCGTCGTGGAGGCACCAGATCCACTACGCGATATGGATAAGCATTTTTGAAAGATCTTTTTAACCACGAAAAACACAAAACCTTTAATGAAAAAAGGGCAAAAAAACCAAACCCATTTTAACCACGACCCCTCTCGCACGCAAAAACAGCGTCGCTCGGGGGCGCACAGATCGCGACAACACAAAAACATTTTGAAAAAAGGCAAAAAAAACAAACCCATTTTAACCACGAAATACACGAAATACACGGAAATGAAGTGCAAAAAAAGAAAGTAATTCGTAATTCGTAATTCGTAATTCGTAATTCGTAATTCGTAATTCGTAATTCGTAATTCGTAATTCGTAATTCGTTAAAAATTATACCGGTTCACTGTTCACTGTTCACGATTCACGATTCGCGATTCACGATTCACTGTTCACGGTTCACAGTTCACGATTCACTGCTCTTACAAAGAAAGGGGTACACCATGATCTACGGAATTGATGTCAGTCACCACCAGGAGTTTATTGACTGGGGGATGGTTAAGAAGGCAGGGGCGCGGTTCGCGTTCATTAAGGCGAGCGAAGGGGTGGGTTTCACCGACCCGATGTTCGAGGAGAACATGCGCGGGGCGGTGGAGGCGGGGGTGCTGCCGGGTTCGTATCATTTCTTTTTGCCGCGCTACGATCCGCTGGAACAGGCCAGGCATTACGCCAAGACGCTGCAAGAAAACGCGGTGGATGCACCCACGCTGCCGCCGTGTATTGATATTGAAACGCCCGGTTTGGGCAAGACCGGACTGAATCAAGCCGTGCGCATCTTCATTGAGGAGATGTATAACCTGACGGGCAGACGCTGCATCATTTATGTCTCGCCCGGATTCTGGAACTCTTATCTGCCTGTGCCGGTGCTTTCGGGGTACAAGCTGAAAAGTTCACAGGTGGATTGGGCGGTGGACTATCCGCTGTGGCTGGCGCACTATACCACCGGCTGGCCTTATCAAATCTATCCGTGGGCGGGATGGCGTTTCTGGCAGTACACCAGCGCGGGCAAGATCGCCGGTGTGGCCACCAAAGTGGATCTCAACTTTTTTCAAGGGACGATTGAAGAACTTTTTAAACTGGGGGCCACATGAACGGACGGCGCAATCTGCTTTCACGGTTGTTTCAACCCTTGATCGACCACCAGGTGCGTGAGGCGCTGGCCCAGGCCGAAACGGATAACACCTTTATGTCGGGCAGCCGTAGCGGTGAATCATTGACCGACCGCTATGCGTTTGACCGCGAGGAGATTCAGCTTCAGGCGCTCGAAGCCTGGCGGGTGAATCCGCTGGCGAGGCGGATCGTGGGGCTGACCTCGCAATACGTGGTGGGCGGCGGGGTGACCTACTCCAGCCCGCACACAGCCACGGCGGCCTTTCTGCGCAGCTTTTGGGAGCACGGGCTCAACCGCTTGCCCATCAGGGTTTATGAGTGGTGCGACGAACTGACACGCAGCGGCAACCTGTTTCTGCTGCTGACCACTGACGCCTCCGGCATGAGCTACGTGCGCGCCGTGCCAGCTACTCAGGTCAAGCAAATCCATTCAAAACCGAACGATCTGGATCAGGAAGTGTCGTTTGAAATGCAGCCCAACTGGAAAGAGGCTCAAGCGGTCACCTGGCCGGCATACGATGTACGCAGCGAAACGCTGAATGCGGATGGCGGCTTTAAGCCGGTGATGCTGCATTACGCCATCAACCGTCCGGTGGGGGCGCAATGGGGAGAATCTGATCTGGCGCCGGTGCTGCGCTGGCTGAGCCGCTACGCCGCCTGGCTTGAAGACCGCGCACGCCTGAACCGCTATCGCACTGCCTTTCTATATGTGGTGCATGCCAAGTTCAGCAGCGAGGCTGAAAGACGAGCCAGACAATCCGCTTTGAACGCGGCGCCGCCCTCGCCCGGTTCGATATTGGTGACGGACGAGAACGAAAGCTGGGAGGCCTTGCATCCACGGCTGGAATCGGACGATGCTGCACAAGACGGGCTGGCGCTCAAGAAGATGCTGGCGGCGGGGGCGGGCATCCCGATGCACTTTTTAGCCGAACCGGAGGGATCCACGCGCACGACGGCTGAAGCCGCGGGCGGACCGACCTACCGTCATTTTGAACAGCGCCAGCGCTTTTTCTTGTGGCTGATGGGCGACCTGCTGCATGCGGTGGTGAACCGGCGTTCACTGGTGGATGGGCGCGTGAGCCGCAAAGCCGAGATTACCTTGAGCGGTGCGGATATCTCAGCACGGGACAATGTGTCACTGGCGATGGCGGCCAGCAATATCAGCCAGGCAGTCAACGACTTGCGCGACCGCGGCTTGATTGACGACGCCGAACTATTGCGCCTCGTTTACCGCTTCTGCGGTGAGAGCGTTGATATTGAAGCGCTGCTCAAGCGGCGGGCCATAGGCCCGCACCCTTCATCTAAAGGCGTAAGCCACATAGCACAACCTGTCAAAATTGATCCTTCCACTGGAGAGGAGAAACAAGGAGGCATTGATGGATAAGGGCACCAATCATCGTGAACGTTTTGAAATGTCTCACTTTGATAAAAGGCAGGATGAGATTGAGATTGCGGCTATCACCGCAGGCAGCGGCAACGGCTGGCAATTCAGTGCGGAGGTACTGAGAGCATCGTTAGACTTGTGGGACGGGGTGGAATGCTTCGTGGATCACGCCTGGCCGCCGCGCTCGGTACGCGATCTGGCAGGGGTTTGTTCGCTGCCGCAATGGGATGATTCACTGAGCGGCATCCGTGTGAAGGTGACGCCCTGCGGCCCATCGGCCTCCGTTTTGGAAAGCCTGGCGCAGATCAAAAACGGCGGCGCGACCCGTCCGCGGGTGGGGTTCTCGGCAGACCTGGTCTTCAGCGCCGCAGGTGACCAGGTGACGCGCATCGAAAAAGTGTATTCCGTGGACCTGGTGGCCTACCCCGCCCGCGGAGGTGGATTTATCCAACCCAATATCAGTCAACCCAATTCAATCAATCAGGAGGTTTGTATGGAAAGTAATGAAGTTCAGCAAATCAGTCTCGCGTCTTCGACACTCATAGAAGAACGCAAGACGCCCCAGAGCGCTGCACCGGTGACCGTAGCGCCCGACAACGCCAGCGCAACAGAGCGTGAATCCATGTGCAGTTGTCTGCTTGAAGCGACACTCTCCGCGGCACACCTGCCGACGGCGCTTGAGAACAATCTGCGCAGCCGTTTTGGCAGCGGGGTCTTTCAACCACCGGCGCTGCAGGCTGCCATCCGCGAAGCGCGGCAGTTGGTCAGCGATCTAACCGGCGGTGCGGTGATCCAGAGCGCGGGACGCCTCAGCGAGATGGCGACCTCGGAAGACCAGATCAGCGCCGCCATGTGCGACCTGCTCGGCGCGCCGCGTCCGCAAGGATTGGAAAAGCTGCAGCCTGCCCGTTTGAGCGGCATCCGCGAGTTGTATACGCTGATGACCGGGGATGTGGCCTTCACCGGCGGCTACCATGCAGAACGGGCACAGTTTTCCGCGACGTTTAACATGCCATCCCTGCTCAAGAATGCGATGAACAAACTGATCCTCAATCAATGGGAGGAACTTGGGCGTTCAGGCTACCGCTGGTGGGAACCGATCGTGCAGGTGGAGCATTTCAACAGCCTGCAAGAGATCACCGGCGTGCTGGTGGGTGAAGTGACTGTGCTGCCCTCCGTGGAGGAAGGCGCTGCGTATACCGAACTGGCGGTCAAAGACAGCGGCGAAACCGGTTTGTGGGGCAAGTACGGCGGTTATGTGGGGCTGACGCTTGAAATGTTTGAGCGGGATGAAACCCACAAACTGCGCCAGTATCCGCGCAAGCTGGCATCGGCGGCTCTGCGTCGCATCTCAAGTCTGGTGGGAGGGATCTTCACCGCCAACAGCGGAACCGGCCCCGAGATGTCTGATACCTATGCGGTTTTTGAAGCGCCTCATCACACCAACCTGGGGACGGCTGCACTGTCTTCCGCGGCATGGGAAGCAGCCGGAAAGGCGATTTACAACCAGCCCCTGGCAGTAGCCAGCGGCGGCACGGCGCCCAAACAGGCGCTGGATGCCAAGTATTTGATCGTGCCGCGCGATCTGCGCCTGACCGCCATGAATTTGCTGTATCCCTCTTTTGCACATGAGAGCAGCATCTTCAGCGAGAACATGCAAAAAGGACAGATGGGCGATGTGATCACCTGCCCCGAGTTCAGCGACGCCAACGACTGGGCGGCTATGGCCGATCCGCGGCAGGCGCCGGGTATCATCCTCGGCGAACGGTTTGGGGTGCTGCCAGAGATCATCATTGCCGATAGCGAAACCAATGGTGCGCTCTTCACCAATGATGAGCTGCGCATGAAGGTGCGCCATTGGGTGAGCGTCTTCGTGGCGGATTACCGTCCGCTGTATAAGGCGAATGTGGCGTGAAAAGCAGTAGGGGCGTATGGCTATACGCCCCTACAAAATCAATGAATGGAGATTGAAATGACGTTTCTTGAACAAATTAAGAAGATCGTGCGTTCGCGCAAGTTCTGGGTGTTGGTGGCAGCGCTGGTGGCGACATTGGCGGCCTTTTTGACCCAACAGATTGATGTGTGGCAGGCGTTGCAAGCTGCCCTGGCCGCTTTGGCGGTTTATTCCACCGGCGTGGCGATTGAGGATAGCGGTAATGGAATCCAAAAACAATCCTGACCTGCACCTCGCCGCGCATCTGGTGAAACCTTTTCTGCTGCCCGGACAAACCGGGCAGCCTCTCTCACTTCGCTGCCTGCCAGACGGCGGCATGGTGGTGATCGCCGCGGATGGACGCAAGCTGTGGTTCACCGCACTGGAAGTCAGCCGGGCACGCAAAGCGCTGCACCAAACTGCAACCAAAAGCGCGGTACTGCCAGCGGATGCAGGGGTGAAACCACTGCATGAAATTGATGCGCGCAAGTCAAGCCTCAACAGCCGTCCGATTGGAAAGTCGCGAGACGGCATGTCTGAGATGATCGTGCTGCCGCCGTCTTTGAAACATCTGGAGGAAAAAGTCGATGCAAACAATCGAAAGTATCAAAATCCGCGTAAAGCAGATGCTCAATGATGAAGAAGGCGCACGTTACAGCGACTTGATGCTTGAAAACGCCATCCGCCAGGCCATGGGAAGGCTGGACGACCATCTGCCGCTGATGCGCAAGCTGGAACATCTGATAACGTCTGAGGGGCGGGAGGTAACGCTGACAGGATTGTTAAATCCGCTTTTCCTCATCCAGGTTGACGTGCTGCCATCGGGAGGCAACGGTCCAAGCAGAGAGGTCAAGAATGGCTATGAATACAGTCTACAGGGCTCAACCTGTTTACTTGAATTCAACGGCTCTTATATGCTAAAAGTCGGTGAAACCTTGCGCGTCACTTATGCGGCCCAACAACTGCTGAGCGGACTGGATGGCGCGGTTGAAAGCACGCTGCCTGAATCCGCGGCGGCAGCGGTGGAAAGCAGCGCGGTAAGTTTTGCCTATATGCTGAGAGCTGCGAGTTTGTCAGGCGTTTACGGTACAAAGGCGGGTGAATCTGCACAACTGGCAGAGCAAAGCAAAGTTTGGAAGGAACTCGCCGAAGCTGCGCTGAGTAAACTCAGGTCATATCAGCCCTTCGAGTATCCTGACGGATTTGCACTTGACCAGTGGGATCGGCCGGGAGGTTGAACATGACGCCCATCATTGGCAAGGACTGTCATATCATCCTCTCGCACGACGAGATCGACGGCGGTGAAGGTTACGGTTTTTTGCTGGCTGAAGACCAGAGCATCAAGAGCGGCGGGGTGCAAATGACGCGCGAGGTGGATTCAGGCGGCACGACCCGGCTATGGCTGCATTTTGACGTGCTGCTGGCTGACCATGCTGTCAACCCGGATGGCAGAATGCGCGTGCAAAGCCGATCCGCGGATTATGCCAAGCTGTGCCAGTTTCTGGATAAGCAGTCAGAGGTGTGCATCACATCCCCGGCGGGGACGCTGCTTTCGCTGGGTGCGGTGGGCTGGACGGCAGATGAACGCCATCAGCCGGGGTATTCGCTGATCAAATGTCAGTTCAATAATATTGGGGTTTACTGGCCGCCTGTTGACCCGGCAGTATTGCTGCTTTCGATCTGGGATGGCACGCTGACCTGGAGCAGTTCGTATTGGAGATAGTTGTTTTATCTCACGCAAAGAGCATATCTCACGCAACCCCCTAGCCACACAAAAATCGTGTGTCTGTGGGGGCAAGGACGCAAAGAACGCAAAGAAGATCTTTATTAAATAACACAAATACATAGTAGTTTGACACTATTCACTAATCACTAATCACAGTTCACGATTCACGAATCACGGAGTTATAAAAATGACTTATCCCCTTTCTTCTCAAGTAACAGCCGGGCAGCCAACGGCGGCTGAGCACTACAACAATTTACGCAAAGACGCGCTAAATCTTGGACAAGCCGAGTCAGACGCTGTTAACCTGGGCATGTTCTTTAAGCGCTTTTCCAACGGCATAAAGCTGGAGTATCTACCAAACCACCGCGTCAGAGTGCCGCACTCTTCCATGAATCCACCAACACTGATGATCAACGGCTATATGCTGCAATCCGATGCAAATGTGGATTTACCCGTAGGGTTGATCAGCGGCCCGGCAGCTATGTGGTACATCTTCGCTGTGCGGTCGCCAGGATCATCCACATTCACACTTACGGCCAACACTTCAGCGTCTGAAGGCAGCAACCACCGCCTGATCGGACAGGCCTATTGGACGGGGTCAGCATTGATTTCCGCTTTGAGTTACCTGACACCAACTTCTCTGCTTCAAGCTGATTACGATTCGGGTTGGTTCGCCTGCACCTTCAACACCATCTATACCAAGGCACATGGACTGGGAATTTGCCCCAGAATAATCACACTTTATCATTCGACTGATTCTGCCGGAACAAGCGAATGGGTCAGGGTAACCTATGTGCAAAGCGGAATTAATCTTTATGAAGTGATTGGTTGTGATTCAGCCAATATCTACATCCAAACCGGGATCACAAACGAGAATGCCACCTGTTACTCGAGCCGCCGCGTGTCTTCAAGCGGATTTTATCGCGTCTTTGCCTGGGCATAACATTTAAGCCAGAGAATCGCTTTACCTTCACCCGTTAAAAGCCTGCTTTATTGAGTAAATTGAATAAGGCGTTTGATTTGAAATAAGTTACAATTGACCACGCACGAATTCCCCGATTATGGAGCAAGCACTGCATGCCTGTTAAGATTTTAATACCCGCAAGTGAGGTCAAGGACCGCCAGGGAAACCCCCTTGTTCTTGAAAACGAACAATGCTGTTCGCGGTGCAATCAGTCACCTGCTGGTTTTTATGAAATTCACCGGCTGCATTATAGAATTGGGTTTAAACATAATCACCTATATGGCAAAAAATACCGCATCTCAAAAAGTTACCGATTGAAAATAAGTGTCTGTGAGACTTGTTTTCAATCCGACTTTTTAACCCATCCCGATTTGTTGGACCACAATAATTCGCCTCTGGCAAAAATAGCACGTTCTCATTCCATAGCCTGGACGGTCGGCGGGTTGCTGGCGGCTAGCGGGTTTCTGCTGTTGACACCCTTCGTCCCGGCAAACGGAATATTGAGTACAATTAAACAAATGTGGCAAGTTCCGGTGACTATAGGCGTGCTCGTCCTTTTTTTGACGTGGATAAACCAGAAAAAATATCAAAGTAAAGTTTTGAGTGAAATCGAGAAATCATATTCGGGTTTTCGACCACTTGCACGAGCCGAAGTACACACTTATGTTTTACAAAATGAAGAGGATTTATCTGCAACTGCGCTAGAGATCATATTACAAAACGATTTATGGGCTGAAGCTTGTGCAAGAAATAATCAATGGAAATTCAAACAACCTTCAGCCCCCGATGAAGAGACTTTACACAAAGGATGAGGAAATCATGAGAGGAATTCTAGTAGACGATTTTGTCAGGGTATATGCTGAACCCAGCAATCAAACGCTTTCGCTTACATCACTTAAAAAGGGTGATGAAGTTGAATTAGGCAAAGTCACGCGAAAGAAAAAAGAAGTATGGGTTGAAATTACCCTGGATTCTGGACAAGCCGGATTTATTAGCGGAGATACAAAAATCTTTGTGATCAAGAAGGTTCAGTTTTTCTCTGACAACATTGAGGCACACGAAGAGCCATCACAAGAATCTGCAGTGCTCAAAACCTACCCCAAGAAAACAATTGTCAAGGCTGTTGGTTATGAAAGTGATGAGGGCAAAGGTTGGGTCAAGATTATTGATGCTGAAGGTATAACGGGATACGTCAAAGGGGAAGCCAAAATCCGTGTCTATCAAGAAGCGAGCAAAGCAAACGGCAAGAAACAAATGTTTACGGGCGGCATGTTCGCTGTTTTGGCAGCCGCGTTTTACTTTTTCACGCTTAATAATGGAGAAAACGCCGGCAATATGTCTATTTTAATTGTGGCTGTTTTTGCATTTGGCTTGATGCAAGTTGTTCAAGGCTATCTGGAATATAACAAAGCCAAGAAGAAAGAAAACGAACCCAATCAGAGATAAAGAAACCCTATTGCCTTATTTTTCTCTGATCACATCAATACAGACATCCACAATGTCGGGATCAAATATGATTCCGGCATTGTCGCGTATATAGGCAATGGCTTCCTCTTTTGAGCGGGCTTTGCTATAAATACGTTCACTGGTGATGGCGTCAAATACATCAAATACGGTAAATATTCTGGCGGTAAATGGAATTTCTTTGCCCTTGAGATTTCGCGGATACCCCGTGCCATCCCATTTTTCGTGGTGACAATAAGGCACATCCAGAGCCTGTTTCAAGAATCCAATTGGCGCCAGCATTTGATAAGCATAATCAGGATGCTTCTTCATGATGATCCATTCTTCATCGGTCAATGAACCAGGTTTATTTAGAATGTGATCAGGCACGCCAACCTTGCCGATATCGTGGAGTAAAACACCACGGCGCAGATGTTCCATGTCTTCTTCGCGCACGCCTAATCTTTGAGCTGCCCGCATGGTGCGTTCCAAGACGCGTACGGTATGACCTTCGGTTTCTTTATCGCGCAAATCAAGGAAGTTTGCCCAACCCATCAAAGTATCATCATAAGCTTGAAGTAAAACGGATTGCGACTTTTGAAGCTCAAGGAAATTTTGAGAATTATCAAGGGCTATGGCAGCCTGCTGCGCCAACGCCTCAAGGAAGCTGATCCATTCGCGCGTTGGATTGAGCTCAGATTTGTGATAGATCTCGAGCACGCCTTTGATCTGCCCTTTAATCACCATGGGGGTGGCGATGTATTTGACAAATTTTTCGTTGTTTAAGATATCAGTTAAGGAAGGCGAGAACGTTACACTGGAATTTATATTTAATTGGGTTGTCTTTTTTGTGGCAACCGCTTCTGAAGGCAAGGGCGAATGACGAAAGGCGGTGCGCAAGGTGGTTTCAATTGTTTTGAAACCCAAACCAGTTAAGTATTGATACTGAATGAGATCGGGTTCAAACTGCAAAACCGCAGCGGCATCTACATGCAGAACTTGCCGCAATTGATCCAGCAGAACCTGGTAAGTAACGCGAAGATCAAAGGAAGAGGTGATGGCCTTGTCAATTTGATGCAAGGCATTAATGCGTTCCATTTGTTCGCGCAACTGCTGTTCTGATTGAATACGCTGCGTAATATCTCGGCCAATGCCTTCCATGAATTGGGGTTGTCCCTGGCTGTCTTTTATGATCGTGAAACGTAGTTCCATCCAAATTTTTCTATTGTCTTTGCGAAGGAACGGCAGGTTGATCATGGGGGATTCCATGTTTTCAGCCCAGCGGGTAAAGGCTTTTGGATCGGCAGTGTTGAGGGAATTTTTCAACAGAATTATTGGGTCTGAATACAGTTCATCTTGAGTGTAACCAGTGACACGTTCAACCGCGGGACTTATATATTCAATTTTTACCGGTGTAGACAGATTGATCCTGAAAATCACATCCACGGCGTTTTCTGCCAAAAGTCTGAAGCGTTCTTCGCTCTTGCGCAGGGCTTCTTGTTCTTTTTGCAGCATTACCAAATGATGTGCATTTTCAAGGATTACCGGG
Organism: uncultured Anaerolineaceae bacterium; assembly: GCA_927443345.1. Classification (GTDB taxonomy): domain Bacteria; phylum Chloroflexota; class Anaerolineae; order Anaerolineales; family Anaerolineaceae; genus UBA6107. The sequence continues at coordinate 117,106 of CAKMKJ010000005.1, forward strand.
AGGCGCATCAGATAACCACTGGTTTTTACAACATAATCAGTCTTGCTCAACTTTAACACTTCAACAGCGGCTTCTTCGCTGCCCAATCCGGTAATTACGACGATGGGAGTTTCAATACTTTGAGCCCTTAAATTATTGATTTGCTCAATGACGGTTGGCCCTGGCAAATGATAATCAATTAATATAGCATCATAATCATGAAGCCTGGTTTTTTTTGTTAAATGCTCAAGCATTTGATCAGCAGTTGAGACTATTTCAAGATCGATCTGTGGCGCGTGAGTCTTCATAAAGCGCAGTGTCAAATCAATATCAGTTAAGTTATGTTCACCATATAAAACATGAATTGCTTCATGCTGGACTATTTTTGATTCTTTGTATTGTTTTGCCGCGTTTCTCAGGGTATCTGGCAGTTCTTTCAAATAGTTTTGTCGCTTGACAATATAATCTGTAGCGCCAGTTTTCAGAGAAGCAATGGCTGTATCTTCGTCTCCTTGACCTGTCACCATTACTACCGCTACGGGAATGCCAGCTTTTCGAATTTCAGATAATACGGTTAAGCCGCTGCCATCTACCAAATGCATATCGCTTAATACCAGGTCATACGGGCAAGGCGTTTGTGAATGGAGTTTTTCCAAGCCTTCATCGACTCCATTTGCCCATTCCAATTCAAACTCACCGTCGCATTTTTTTAATGTAATACGAACAAGATCTGCATCTAATGGATTGTCTTCTACATATAATATTCTCATCCCAATACCTCCGGTCTAACATTAAGACCTATCCAATAGTCACATAGCGCAGCAGTCAAAACCATAAACTTGTCAAAATCTACTGGTTTGGTAATAAAGGAATTTGCTCCATATTCGTAAGCAGTTCTAATATCAATATCGTTACTCGAAGACGTCAACATTACTACCGGTATAAACTTAGTTTTGGCAGAACTTTTGATAACCTTTAAGACTTCCAGGCCAGATACCTTGGGAAGGTTAATATCCAAAAGAATAAGTTTGGGTATCGAACCACCTTGCTGCCACTTTTCGACAATTTCAATGGTTTCTGCACCGTCACGAGCGATCTGTACAGGTTTATTAAATTTTATTCTCGAAAGAGCCAAAACGGCAAGGTCTACATCCACCTGGCTATCATCAACCAGGAGGATCGCGAAAGGTTCCTCGTTCTGCATCATAACGGCAATTCCATAAAGAAAGTTGATCCTTCACCAGGCTGACTTACAGCCCAAATTTTTCCACCCAATCTTTCAACTGCTTTTCGAACAACAGCCAGACCGATACCTGTTCCAGGGTAATCTTCAGAAAGATGAAGACGTTGGAAAATCTCAAAGATTTTGTCATAATATTTCATATCAAATCCTATGCCGTTGTCTTCAATTGAAATCAAGCAGTGATCTTCCAGTTTTGTGGAGCGAATCCAAATCTCAGGGTCTGATTGATCACGTGTAAATTTTACGGCATTATCAATCAAGTTCCGCAAAGCTTGATTCAATGCTTCTTCATCTGTAAATACTGTACCATACTCTATTTCTTTTTTGAAATTTAGTTTTCCAGTGACCACACCGTGTTTGTACTCTTCAGTAATTTTATCAACAAGCATATCGAGATTGATATTCGTTTTTTTAATTTCACGTCTTTCAACCCGAGAATAAGCCAGAAGATCTTCAATCAATTGACTCATCCGTTCACTTGAATTTACCAGATTTTCAAGATAACGCCGTGCTTCTGAATCAAGCTGATTGGAATAGTCTTCTTTTAAGAGTGTGGCATAACCAGAAATGCCGCGCAATGGCGCTTTCAAGTCATGAGAAACTGTATAAGTGAAAGTTTCCAGCTCTTTGTTTTTTAGTTTTAATTCCTTCGTGCGTTCGTCTACACGTTTCTCAAGTTCATTCGCGTTTTGACGAATTTTTTCAAACAAATCGGCACTATAGAGAGCTGCTGCGGCTTGAGACGCAAACAGGGTTAAGAAGTGAGCATCGTCTTCAGAAAAAACAAGCTCACTGGGATGGTTTTCGTGAACACCCAAAACACCGATCAATTGGCCGCCAAATAACATTGGAACACACATAACGGCAGCAACATTATCAAAGGACGTTTTAGGATGTCGGCCTTTCCATGTGTTGTAATCCGAAACCACCATGGGAGATAATTTTTCTGCCACCAAGCCTGAAATACCTTCTCCGATTTTTCCTCGCGTACCGAGGGGTTGAAACGGATTTCTGGTAAATTTTAATTCAAGTTCATTAGTACTTGGATCGTATATATAAACAAAGGCATTAGAGGCAGCAAACAAGCTGCAGGCACGATCAGCTATGGTCTTCAAAATAACATAAGGTTCTCGATGCAACGAAAAATCCATGGCGGTATCATAAAGTGCTTTAAATTCTTCGACACTCTTGTTGATATCTTCTTCCACTTTTTTACGTTCGGTGATGTCTTGAACAGCGCCATTAATTCCAACCAAGCGGTTGCGTTCTTCATCCCAGATGGGTTGTGAATAAACTCTGACCCACACAACCTCTCCATTCTTTCTAATCGTACGCACTTCTGTAATTACTTTTTGATTAAGGTTAAGCATTTGCATATCATGGTTGTCAGTTTCAAAATCTCCAGGATAAAGGGCAGCCTGCCAGCCCCCCATTTGTTTATACTCAGCCATGGTATAACCGGTGATCTTTTCAAATGCGCCTGCCACCCAATTAAGGTCTAGCGTACCATCATCAGTAACCCGTGTTGAGAACAAATAGTCTGAAACCACTGATGAGATCAAGCGGTACATTTCTTCACTTTCAGCCAATTTTCGCTCAGATAATACCCTATCAGTGATATCAATGGTAAAACCTGCCAGATATTCCGGTTTTTCATCCATGAAAATCGGGAACTTGATTGTTGTATAAAATCGACCAGCAAGTTCTTCATCCACAACAATGGATTTTCCTTCGTTTAATACTCGTTGATCGTCCTTTATCATGCTTAGCGACAAGTCAGATGGAAACAGATCATTCATATCTTTGTTAATAAGCTGCTCTAAGGGTTTACTTAACATCTGTTCAAAATTTCGACTTAATTGTTTTGACTTAATATTCTTATCTTTAAAGAACACGTAGATTGGACTGTTTTCCATGAATGCATTAAAAATGGTTTGGCTCTCTATGAGCTCATTTTCGATTTTCTTGTTTTCAATGACTTCCCAAACCATGTCGGCCAGTTTTGAAACCATTTCAAAGTCGCCTAGTGTGTAATTCGATGGTTTATTGCCCAACCCTAAAATAGAGACGATTTTGTCTTTTCGCATCACCGGAATTGCCAATTCCCGGAAAATATGTAAATGCTTTTCAATATTTTTATCATAGGGAGTAATCGATTCAGGTTCATTATGAATCACAGGCCTGCGTTGCTTAAGACATTCAAGCCAGACCCCTTTCTGTTCAATAGAGCTTGCATTTTCTTCTGATAAAACACCATCAGCTTTTGACATTGTATTCGTTGACCAAGCCATGAGACTCATTGAACTTTCATCCTGATCGACAAAATGATAAAAACCAAATCTGCTGTTTGTGATTTCTTCAACTTCGTCGAGGACAGCGATTAAAAGTTCATTCATTGAGAGTTGTGGCGCTAATTGCATTAGTTTTACTCTAAAGCGCAACGATAATTCGTTCAATTTTCGTTCGGTAATATCGGTTAAGGTACTCATAATGGACTTAGGTTCTGAGTTGTCATCAACTACGAGAGAGTAATTGCCAGTGAACCATTTGTATTCACCTGCTGTACTCTTAACGCGGAACTCGACTACCACATTCTTTTGCCCAGTTTGCCATGTTTGAACCAGGTTTTGCCGAAAACCATCAAAGATATGTAAATCATCTGGATGAATGATTTCAACGATCTGCTCTCGCGTCGCCTCAAAAAAGTCACTCTGAGGATAGCCTAACAAATCATGAATTTTGGGGCTGATGTATTCAATACCAAGAGTGTTGAAATCTTCAAGTAAAAAGATATCATTAGATTTTTCAACAATCTGCCGGAATTTAGCTTCACTATCTTTCAAAGCTTCTTCAGCTTGCTTTCGTCGAATGACAGATGCCAGTTCTAAAGCCAGAAACTCAAATCTATTCAGGTCTTCTTTTTTATATGAAGTTTTGCTGGAAAATTCCAGAAGACCTACACTTTCATTCTGAACAATCAATGGAATCGCAATCACCGAGACAATGCCTATTTGTTTATATAATTCAGGAATTAGTTTCTTTAAGGTTTGGCTTGTTGTAAATTCAAGCATAAGCCCCATTACCTGATCTGGCCCTTCAAAATATTGGGGTTTTTTACCAGTAAGGATCTTCTGATAATTGCTATTTGGATTAAGTTTAATTTTAACTTTTGGGATTTTGAAACCAATTTTATTTTCTATACCCAAGATGGTCTCGTTTGGGAGTTGATTACTTTGTAATTCCAGGTATTCTTTTTCAGAATCCAACAAGTAAACCGATGCGCCATTGCCTGATAAATATTTTCTGGTTTCTTCATTGATTAGCTCCATACACTTTTGAAGCGACCCACCTTGATTGACCAAATCGTTAAGCTTTTGGAGTAGCATTAAATCTTCAGTATTCTTGCGGATTTTATCTTCGGCTGCCTTCCGTGCTGATATATCCTGGACAAAGATGAGAGTAGTATTTTCTCCATTAATTTTTACCTGTGAAGAAATCGACTCTGTTGCACAAATATCGCCATTTTCTTTTATGATCATTAATTCAAGAAGAGAATTCTCTTTGCGTTTTTGTAATTCCAAAATTCTTTTAAGCAATACTTTGTAAGAGTCGGGATGAATCATGCTTTTCATTTTTCGGCCTAACATCTCGTCCATGTGTTTGAAACCAAACAAATTTACACCAGCCGAATTGGCATAAATTAGTTTGCCTTTTTGGGTCAACATGATGCCGATGGGTGAGTTTTCAACTAATACTCGATAACGTTCTTCACTTTCATGCAAAGCTGCTTCAGTTATCTTACGTTCAGTGATGTCTTGGGCAGTCCCTTCTATGCCGATGCAAATGCCATCTGGATTTTTTATTGGTACTGCATTTGTTGTATGCCAGCGCCATGACCCATCAGCGTGTTTAATTTGATATTCGACACCTTTTTGACTTTGACCAGATTGAATTGTAGTGTTGAAAAATTCCTGGAAAGTTCTGCGGCTTTTTGTATTCAGAAATCTAGATAATAGCTGGCCGACGATTTCACCGGTTGGATACCCCAGGAATACACTCCAGGCATTTGAAACAAAAGTAAATTTACCTTCAAGATTAAGTGTGTAAATTATGTCATGGCTGTTTTCGATCAACAATCTGTGTTTCTCTTCACTTCGTTGAATAGCCTCTTCAGCACGTTTTTGCTTTATTGCAACAGCAACCTGGGCTGCCACGGAGGAAAGAAATTCTTTATCTCGTTCAGAATATGCATTTTCATCAACATAATTCTGGACTGCAATGACCCCAATTACGTCATCGCCATCTTTTATTGGTGCGCCCATCCACACTGCGGATGGAGAGCCAACTAGTCGAACTTCTCCTAGCTTTGTAAGTTGTTTGAAGGATTTGTCACCAAGAATCACTGATTTTGAAGTTCTAAAAACGTAAGAAGTTAAGCTTTTTTCTAATTTTGAGGGCGGATATGGTTTATCAAATTCATCAATACAGTAAATCTCTTCAAACAAACCTGTTTCTTTGTTGAAGAAAACGATGGATATATTTCTTGCATCAATAATTTTTAATAATACCTGGTGGATTAATTGCAGGAATTGATCGATATCTTTGCTGCGGCTTAAGCCCTGCATGATTTCAAACAGAGACTGCCTTTCAAGCTCAGATTGTTTGCGTTCAGAAATATCACGTGAGACGCCTTTTAACTCAACATGCCCGGTTTCTTGATTGAGAAAATAATTGGTAATTATCTCCGTCCAAATTGTACTGCCGTCTTTTTTAAGCTGTTTATACTCTTGAGTATAGTATTTATCAGGCCCATTCGGATCTTTCAGGAATTCAGCAATTTGAGACTTCATTAAGGTGCGGACGGTTTCGGGGTTGGCATTGAGCAGTTTGTCATCTATACCCTGAGCCATGGATTCTTCTACAGTGTATCCGCGTAATTTTTCGATGGATGGGCTCATGTATGTAATTTGCATTGTTTCAGTATCGAGCGTCCAAATCACATCTTTCATATTCTCAGCCAGGAGCCGATATTTCTCTTCGTTTTTTCTCAGGCTATTTTCTGCATTTTTTCTATCATTGATATCACGGGTAACACTGTGCATGTCCAAATGTCCGGTATCAAGATTAATATGCAAGCTTGCATTCACTTCGGTCCAGATACTTGAACCATCTTTCTTTATTTGTGGAAATTCATAAGTGAAGAAATAATCTGAATCGATTTCTCCAGAATTAAATTTATGAACCATTTTGTTAATAACATCCACCATGATAGTAGCGATATTTTCGGGTAAACCAGAAGTTAAAGCCCCTGCCATTACTTCATCAGCGGTAAAGCCAGTCAAATATTCGATAGAAGGACTCACATAAGAAAACTGCAAAGTCTGCGTATCCAGCGTCCAAATGACATCTTTCATGTTTTCAGTTAGCAAGCGATATTTTGCTTCGCTCTTAATAAGTTTCTCTTCTGCATTTTTCTGTTCGGTTAAATCTACGACTGATCCGATAAAGCCGATACGCATTCCTTCTTCATTTAGTAATTCGACCGCTTCATCATAGACCCAACTCACCTGACCTGTTTTCTGATTGAGTTGCCGATATTCCAAAGTCCATCTTCCGCCATTTTGCACGAAAGCTTGCCAACGGTGAAAAACATCTTGTTTATCGTCAGGATGAATTCCATTTACCCAGCCAGCCCCAGTCATGGCATTAAAATCAAGCCCGGTTATATTGCACAAACGCTCATTCGAATAGATCACATTGCCAGCAATATCAGCCTGATAAATTCCTGCGGGGGAGTTTTGAATGAGGGTGCGATAACGCAGTTCACTATTGCGCAATTCTTTTTCGATTTGCTTGAGCAGGGTAATATCATTGAGTGTGACAAAAACCTGATATGGATTTTGTTCATTTTCACGGAACTGGGGAATGGCATCAACAACGATCCATGTTTCTTTATTGGTTTTGTGGTTAATAAAACTAATTGTCCGGCCAACGACTGGTTTTCTGGTCTTTGCAGCAATGTTAGATGGAAGATCGGATATTTCAATTTTCACGCCGTTTTCATCAAACATGTTTGCGGAAATATCAGCCAGTAAACCAGAATTGAATTCTTCTTCAGTTAATCCAAAAATCTCGAGGGCAGCAGGATTTATTTCCTGTATCTTTTTATCGGTATCTTGATAAAATGCACCCTGACGCATGGTGGTAAACAAGGTGCGATATTTTTCTTCTCGATTGCGTATTTCTTGTTCAATCTGCTTTCTTTCAGAAATATCGGTGATGACGCCTAACACGGCAGGTGTTTTATTTTCAATAACCGGCAATGCACGTTTAACAAAATGAACAGGAAGCTTTCCGACTTTTGGAAATATAATGTCTACATCTGGCGCTATCCAATCCTTGCCGGTTTGAAGGATATCAATATCTTGAAGTCGAACTTTATTATCAAGATTCTCTTCTTCTCTCAATATTTGATCTGATACCCCAATTATTTCTTGTGCGGTAGACCCCATGGCATCTGCAAACGCCTTGTTAGATAATTGGTAACGCCCTTCAATATCTCTGACAAATACAAAATTAGGGATGGTATTGAGAACAATCTCTAGAAATTTCTGGTTCTCTTTGATGGCTTCTTCGACTGCCAGTTCTCTGGTGATATCTGTCACCATCGCCAAAAAGTATATAAGATTCCGCTGCGGGTCACATATTTTGTTAACCACTACCTTGGCTGAGACGACGTCACCATCTTTGCGGATAAATTTTTTGATGGTGTTGTAAACAGATAATTCATCAGCCAATAATTTTTTGATGTTTTCTGAGTCGCGGTTCAGGTTTTCAGGATGAGTAATATCAGTCAATCGAATGTTTATTAGTTCGTTTTCTGAATATCCAATAAACCGGCAGAATTCTGCATTGGCACTGATAAACTTTAAGTCAGCCCCAACAGTAGCAATACCAACCGGACTTTCTTTATAAATACTTTGATAGCGGGCTTGTGTTTCACGCGATTCATTTTCGATTAATATCCGCTGAATTGCGATGGAGGTATCGTTGATAAGGGTCTCTATCAACTCACGGTTTTGTCCCAGTCCGTTTTTGGTTAGTAAGACAAATCCGCCAAAATCGTTGCTTTTTAGCTGACAGCCCATTACATAAACTTCATTTATCCCCAGGTTTTTTTCTATCAATTGACAGATTTTTTTTGGTATTTTTTTGTTTACAATCCCATAAATTCCTTTTTCATATTTCACCAAAGTATTGCTTTGCCACATTTTCAGGTCTTCTGGTTCGATCTCATCCAGACGGGTTCCAAAACTTGAAATCGATAATCGGTACCGGTTAAGTAATTCTTCTATCGCTCCGCTGAACCCAAAGAACCCTATAACTTTTGTGGTTCTACTAAGTTCATCAACTTTCGAGATGGTAACAAATCCATTTTGGATCAGTTTTATGAGACAATTTCCAACCAGATCATTAAGTTCTTCAAGCGTCGTCACTTGAAGTAGTTTACGCTGGGTTTCGAAAAAGAGGAGTCGATCCTCTTCAAGACGCTTGCGATCAGAAATATCGGTGTGGGTACCAACCATGCGGATCGGTTTTTCATCACCAACGATCCTTATGAATTTTCCGCGAGATTGAACATATTTATATTCACCCGATTTCATGCGCAGGCGAAATTCGATGTTGTAGTGCAGATCGCGATTTTGAATTGAAGCTTCAATATGCTGTTTTGTATTGTTTATGTCTTGCGGGTGAACCAACTTAACAAAGTTCTCATATGTAACAATGAATTCATTTGGCTGATAACTTAACATGGTAAACCATTTATCATTGGTTTCGATTTTCCCCGTCGCAATATCCCAATCCCAATACCCGTCTTCAATAGCGTCAAAAGTTGAACGAAGCCTGGCTTCGCTTAACGCTCTGACTTTTTCAGCTCGAAGACGTTTGATTACCTGGGTCGCCTGATATACAACAGATTCAATTGCGGTTGTGTAAATGGATAGGTCACCCTCACTTATGACCACTATACCCCCAAAATGCTTGCCTTCTGAAACCAACCCCATCATTCGAATTTGATTAATATGAAGTTGTTTTTCAACGACTTTACATACTGCTTTTGGAACCTTTTTCATTAAAAGCTGATACAGTCCGCCTTCATATAATTGCAGCTTGCCGAAATTAAACATCTCAAGTGTGTATAATGGCGCATCTTTTAATGGATAAGTGATTTTTCTTGGGTCAATATTAAATTTATTTACCAAATCGAAGAAGGATTGACCGATGCCATAAAGATTGCTAATGGTCATAACCTGGCGATTTTCATCAACTGATGTCGTGCCTACAATCCCCTCAGGGATCATTTCTTTGATTTTTCGTCCGACCAGGTTGTAGACTTCATCAATATCAGTAATCTGTGCCAAACTAAACTGTGTCTCAGCAACTAATTGAATTAAACGGTCGCGCCGCTTTTTATCAGAAATATCAATGAGATGAACAAAAGAACCCGCAAACTCGGCGTTTTCATCATACAGCGGCCTGGCAGATAGCATCATCCAAATGGGAGTGCCGTCTTTCTTTTTAAATCGACGTTCATAAGTATCGGTTTTTCCACTTTTTCGATCAACAATACGCTGGTCATAGTCTTTGATATCTTCAGCAAACAAGAACTTTGAAGCAGGATGCTGAAGAATTTCATTTTCTTCGTATCCCAATAAATTGCATAAGCTCTTATTCACATAAGTTGTGATGTCTTGTTTGTTGGTAACCCAAACCCCTTCCATTGCGGTTTCAACCAAATGCTGAAAAGAAGGGATCAAATTGGAATTTTGATCGATCTGATTTACGTTTTTAGTAGATGATGACCTAACCACAGAAATCCCCTGTAACTTGCTCATAAAAATAACCTCGACCCGGTTGTCTCATAGAAAAAAACTCCTCGATAATAAGGATCGATAATAATTAAACAATAAACTGGTGCAAAAAGCAATTTAAATTGTATAAATACTGTCTAAAAATTCCGCTTTAGTAAATAGTTTACATGCATCATTAATGTAAGACAAGTAGTTCTATTTACAAATTCTATACAAATAGAATGAGAGTTTTCTTATTTATTTGTCTACACAATAAGAGAGAATGTTTTATAAACGCCAATTACAAAACCAAGAGAAAAACTCTCCGAAAGGAGTTGTTTTGCTGACGTGTCCACCGATGATGTGAATGGCGGTGGCTCGAACTACACCCAGAAGAGAGTGCCCTGAACCAAATTTTTGACCAAGTGATTTTAACTTTACACATCAACTCGCCGAAAAAAAACCATAAAACCGTGTAACTAAGCCAACAGTATTCAAGATTTTTACTTACCAGATTGCCAGACAGTCAATAATTACCCGTTATTTTGCCAATAGTGCTTGAGGCGAATCAGTGATTCAATCTCATCCAGATCAACACCATGGTTGATATTTTTCAGGACGATTTATTGCGATTTGGCTGCTTCAATATCCATATTGGATCCTTAGTCAAGTTGAGGGTTTTTGATGATCAGTCAAAAACCCTCATAAAAATAATTGAAAGAAATTTACAATATTACTTATGCATTGTGGTGGTACACTTCCCAACCCATATAGGTGCCTAATGCTTCACTTAATATTTGGGAAGATGCTGCGCCACTCATGGCGACGTGATGTTCAAACCCGTTTTTCACAATATATTTTAACAAATCTTGAAGTTCTGGCACCTTGATTACCGCCCGGCTGCCGAAGGTGTCAAGCTCGTCGTCAGTAAACTCACCTTCACCCACATATGCGCGGATCATTCCCAACTGGTCATCAGTGGATACACGTGCAAAACTCATCGGTCCTGAAGGTGTGCGGCCATTGATTGCACCGTAGGTATTTTCTTTGCCCAGTGTTGTTGCGAGAATATTGGCATATTCCATGCGAGCATCAGGTGTGAAACTCTTGGCCCAGTTTCCACAATGGAAGAGTACACATTTATCGGGATCATTGCCGTAATTATTGTTCCAATCTACCAATGCGCTTGGCGTTCCGGTGGCAAGCTGCAATGAATACATTGAGACAACACCAGTGATATCGACTTCACAGGCGCTGGGCATGAGTGTTTCACTCATCATACTCATCAGGGTACAAACATTGACGCCATAATTGGTTTGTAATGAATTCCAACATTGCAATGCAGTAGCCTGAATATCCAAATCAGCCATCCACTTTTTCAAAACAGAACTAAATTTGGCCATGCGCATAATGGATTCGGTAGGAACACCCTTGGTAGGCAGATAATCCATAATCAGATCCAATTGTTTTTTCACATCCACATCATCGTCTTTTAATTTTGCAGCTGGCCCTAGCATTTCAGTCAGATCAGCGGTTAAAACAGTAATTCCAGTTTCTTGAAGTAATTTCTCGCTGTAGCGCACGGTATTGAACGCATTGGGGCGTGCCCCAACGGCACCCAGTCGGGCTGAACGAAGTCCGCGGACCACACGACAAACGCCCATGAACTTGATCAAATCCTGTTTGAAATCATCAGATTTAGGAGAAACCGTGTGCAAATCGGTTACTGAGAATGAATATCCATATTGGCGCAGATTGCTGCAAACAGAGATTTTTCCACAAAATGAATCTCTGCGATTCGCAACATCAAATGAAGTTAAATCATCAGGATACGCCTGAACGAGAATGGGAACATCCAAGCCGGAAAATTTGATCGTGTCAGCCACGGCTTTTTCATCACCAAAGTTTGGCAAAACGACTAAAATGCCATCAATCTCATCTCGATGCGCTTTAAACAGGTCAGCGCACATGCGAGAGTGTTGATAGGTTTGAACCGCGCCATGGATTGCCAGGTCTTCACTCAGCAAGATAGCATTAATGCCTACTTCGGCTAAAACACTCAATACTTCTGAACGAGCTTGAGTTACAAGATGAGCAGGGAAGAAATCCCGGCTGGATAAAATAACGCCTAAAGTTGACTTCATATTAATCTCCTAAAAATTTTTATAATTAGCCAAATTTTTACAACTTGAAACCCCATGCGCCTGCCACAAGAATGACATTGGAATAGGGTGTAAAATCAGCAGTTCGGATAACTGCTTTGGTTGATGCTGTCAATTTTTTAAACTCGAGATGAGGCAATGTTTCTATAGGAATATTTGGCAAACGTTTCTGAATTTCTGAATACATTTGTGGGCTTACAGTTAAAATGTCTTCGGAGACAAACGCTTTTTCTACACACATTTCAGTCAGAACCACATCCAATGTCTCCAACAATCCAGGAACCCCTGGTTTAAGCGCAAGGTCAATGCGCTGAGTGGAAGAAGGAACCGGCAAACCTGCATCGGCAACGGTCAGCATATCAGAATGCTCAAGATGTGCAATTACTGTCGAGATGGGTGCATTAATAATTCCAATTTTTTTCATATGTGCAGGTTCCTTTCTTTCATAAACTGATAAACTTCATCGATTTTTGGGAGAGATGGTTGAGCCCCAAGGCGAGTGACAGAAATTGCAGCAGCCGCACTGGCTAAGGCAGCGGCATCTTTTACTGATTTTTCTTTACTCAAACCTACAGCAAATGCGCCAATAAAACAATCTCCGGCGGCAGTCGTATCAACAGCCTGAACCTTCCAGGCTGGAATATCCACGCTATTATTTGTGTTTCCTTCAAATATTACTGACCCTTTGTTCCCCAAGGTGACAATCAGATTCTTGACTCCTTTTGAGAGTAATTGTTGTGCAGCTTGATCTGTGTCAGTTATGTTTTGAATTTGGAATCCCGTCATTGTGGCAATTTCATACTCATTCGGAATCAAATAATCAACCAACTGCAGCAGATCATTCTCCAAGACTTGTGCGGGAGCAGGGTTGAGTATGACTTTAGCTCCTCTTTGATGCGCAACTCTCGCAGCAGTGTAAATTGTCTCAAGGGGGGTTTCTAGCTGCATCACAACAACATCGATCTTTTCAATCGCTTGCATTGCTTTTTCAACGTATTCGCTTGACAACCGAAAATTTGCTCCTGATGCTACAGCGATGCTATTTTGCGCCTGGTCATCAACTTGAATCAATGCAACGCCAGATGAAACATTGGGTTGAACAAAAACGTGTGAAGTATCAACCCCTTCTGTAGAGAGATTTGCGACTAACTCGCGTCCGAATGAATCATCACCTACACAACCAATCATGCTAACATGCCCGCCTAAACGAGAAGCTGCAACAGCCTGGTTTGCGCCTTTTCCACCCGGATAGGTATTAAAAACCCCACCCAGCAAGGTTTCACCGGGTTTTGGGATTTTTGGTAACCTTACTACCAAATCCATATTCAGACTTCCAACGACAACGATATTCATATTTCTACCATTCTATTTATATAAGCCTAAAGTGCTTATAATAAGTAAACACCTAGCATTGCATGGTTCCTGGAGCGAACCTTCTTCCATGCGGCAGGTGTCCCCTTCGGAGGTGGAGAGCGAATGTTTTATCGCTCCTCCACCTCCCCCATTTACACCTTAGTGTAAATAGAAGTTCAAAAAATTACAATTACTTGCAGCTTGTTTTGCCGTTGGGGGCAAAACCAGTGTACTGGCAGGCATTTTCAGGAGTGAGCAGAACCATATCAATGGTCTGTTTCTCGGGTTTGCCAGTGCTGCCGCTAGTAATAAAAGCATCAGCCTGAACAACAGCCTGGGTAGCCAATTCAGCAACTGGTTGTAAGGCACCAGCGTCAATTTCGCCATTCATGATGGAGATATTGACATCATCTGAACCATCGAAACCAACCACGATAACATCAGACATACCGGCAGCGTTCAAAGCAGCCTGGGCGCCAAGAGCCATGGTGTCGTTTCCGCAGATCACACCCTTAACATCGGGGTTTGCCTGAAGAAGGCTTTCCATTACACTGTAGGCTTCAGTCTGGCTCCAGTTGGCGGTCTGTTGGGCAACCATGGTCAAACCAAGAATGGCGAAACCATAATCATATCTGCAAATCTAGACAGCTTAGGCGAAGGTTCAAATGGCGCATTCTACCCAGGGGCAATTAACTCCGCCACTGGCGTTGGTATACTCTTGGAAACGGCAAGACTTA
>CAKMKJ010000006.1 GCA_927443345.1 uncultured Anaerolineaceae bacterium
TGATCGCAAGATGGTTTATTCGTTTACAATGCCATCCTCAAAATTCCGTGGAGTCCACTTTTGATCGTTAATTCGCTTTCTTACCAGAGTGTCCACTTTTCATCTTTAAACGTGTCCACTTTTGAACTTTTGGTAACAGATTGTGAATTTACCAAGGGTAGTTATTGAGGTTAAAAAGAAAGAGCACTGATGCGCTCTTTCTTTTGTTGTGATCAACATTGTTTAGTTGTTGCCACTGCCTCCACCACCCTGCCCATTGCCGAATCCGCTGCCGCTGCCGCCGGTTTCAGTTGACAGAATCTGCTGGTAGAGATCGCTCGAAATGTATTGCGGTTCATAGGTAATGCCATACCGATTGGAAAGATTACCTACAAAGGCATTGAGATGATTGTATGAACCAAGCAACAGGGAGTTGAAGACCTGTTGAATATCTTCTTGATCGGTTTGGGTCAGGCGCACCTGCAAATCAAGGATATCGATTTCTTCAATTGCAGCACCAACCTTGAAGGCTTCTTCAGCAGAAATGCTACCTTGAGCAATCAACTGGTTATATAGTGCTTGAAGATCAATATTGTTAAAAACACCGGCTTCAGCAGAAGCACTATCGGTCAGACCGTACCGATTGAATAATTCGAGTACCGAATCCATGTGTGTTTGTTCGCTTTTGGCAATATTTGAAAAAGCAGGTAAGCCCCATTGATTGGCAAGGAAGAGGTAGACATCACGTGCAAGCTTTTCTTCTTCGCGCATGTAAAACAGAGCATCAATTTCAGCCTGGTTTACCTCTCCAACAGGCAGCAAAGCAATTGGTGTGCTGAGTGTATCGTGTTCAGAGATGGCGTCAGTTTCGTCAACTGTTACAGCTACTTCATTTTCATGGGTTGAAAAATCTGCTGCTTGATATTCAGACTGAGTTTCTTCTTCACTCATCGCGATGGTACGATTGACAGCACCAAATATGAGCAGGCCGATGACAGCCACAATAATTCCAATTCCAAAACCTTTAGCAATTTTTTTCATTTTTCTATCCTTTTTAAATTAGATTTCTGAACTCATAGGTTGAAGTTTGTTTAATTCTTGTTTTTTTACAATCTTGTGTGTTACCTTGGCTACCCAACCCCAATGGATCACAAAGTGGATTAGCGCAGCGCCGACAAACATCACACCTGACCAGGTGTGGATAATATCCCAAACTGTGCGGCTGAAGAGAATCATAGGGTCCGCAATTAGTCCACCTTTGGTATGAGGGGCAAGCAAAAAATAGATGCCAGAAATTGTACAAATCAAAAAACCGAATCCCAAAACGCCATTGACAAGAGTGTTAGTCCAACTGGCTTTGTTTCCAATTGGTTTTCTCTCGATAATTGACCGACCAATACGTTTGGTGGTATTGACTACCCACTTCCAATGAAAGATCAGGTGAACCAGAGCAATTATGATCATTGCCAGACTTATCCAGGTGTGCATCCATTCCCAACCTGCACGCTCAAAGATGATCTGAATACCATAATAAGGATTGCGTCCGCCTTTATAGCCGCCATCAGGAAAGATCAGGAAGTAGATGCCTGAAAGACTGGCAACCAGTGCTGCAAGAAACAAGCCTGCATCCAATATCCAATTATTTCGTGTCAGTTTGCTTACCTTTCGAACTTCGTTCATTTGCCTGCTCCTCAAGTTTTATTATCTATAGGATAAATTACCCCTGTGAAGAAGTTGTGAAGGGTATAAGAATATTTTGTGAATATATTGAGCCAATAGAGAAAATAGATTTTTGAGGTGATGGTAAAATGAAAAATCATTTAAAGTTGAAATAGAGGCTCGATGGAAGCAAAAATTAAAGCACTCATTGAACATTTTCATTTTTCAACCCTGCCCGCGGAGGGAACACTGTTTGCCAGCACATTGCGCTCAACCCAGGAATTTGCAGACGGCAGCTCGGTCGGCACAGCCATGATCGGCAAGTACTGCAGCGATCCACTCAGCCAGTCGTTTTTTCACCGCCTGCCGGCGGATGAGACCTGGCACTTTTATGGTGGTGATGCTTTACGTCTGGTGTTATTGGCGCTTGACGGCAGCAGCCGGGATGTGATCATGGGCAGCAAACCGCTTAAAAAGGAGCATGTTCAGTTTGTGGTGCCCGCTGGCGTCTGGCAGGCCGGTGAGCTTATAGAAGGCGGCAGATATGCCCTGTTTGGCTGCACCCTGGCACCCGGATTCACCGGCAGCATGTATGAAGGCGGCGTGCGCGAAGAACTGCTGGCTAACTATCCAAATCGAAGAAGTGACATTTTATTATTGACTGCAGAAAATGCCGAAAAAAGGATGCCTGAAGGATTTGCCAAGTAAATCCCTCTTTTGAGTCACCTTAATCCGTTTTGGGTGTTATGTATTGCAGTGCAATTATCTTTTTTAAGTGATGAACATAGGGATAAAAAAATGACCGTTGAGATTCGTGAAGTTCAAAACCACCGGCAACTGCGTGACTTTATCCGTTTTCCATTATCGTTATATAAGAACAACCGCTATTATGTGCCCAGTTTGTATATGGATGAAATGAACACACTGCGCAGCGACAAAAACCCTGCATTTGCCGAAGCCCAAGCAAGGTATTTTTTGGCTTATCGCGACGGAAAAATCGTTGGCCGTGTGGCAGGCATTTTGGTGCCAAAACACGAATTGAAATGGGGCGATAAATATATGCGCTTCGGCTGGCTGGATTTCATTGATGACCCTGAAGTCTCTACTACATTGATCACCGAAGTAGAAAAATGGGCACAGGAATTAGGCATGAACGGCCTGCATGGTCCGCTGGGCTTTACCGATCTGGACCGCGAAGGCATGTTGATTGACGGCTTCGATGAGGTAGCCACCCTGGCGACTTTGTATAATTATCCTTATTACCAAAATCACATTGAAGCGCTGGGCTACACCAAAGATGTCGATTGGCTGGAATACGAGATTATTCTTTCTGGTGAACACATGGGTCAAATCCGCAGGACGGCCGACCTGGTTGCCAAGAAGTATAATTTGCACCTATTAAAAGGAAACAAAAGAACCCTGCTCAAATATGCACCGCAGCTTTTTGATGTGCTGGATGAAGCATATCGCAATTTATACGGCACGGTTCCGCTCAGCAAGGCTCAAGTGCAAAGCTACATCAACAGTTACTTCGGTTTTGCTATCCCCGAAATGATCCCCATCATCCTGGATGAGAATGACAGGGTCGTCGCTTTTGGCATCACCTTCCCCTCATTCTCAGAAGCACTGCAGAAGAGCCGCGGCGATATTTTTCCTTTTGGCTTTATCCACTTTTTGCGCGCGATGAAGAAGAACAAAATTGCCGATCTTTACCTGGTAGGTGTGCGTGATGAATATCGCGGCAAGGGTCTGAATAGCATGATGATGGTCCAAATTTATGATGCCTTCATCAAACACGGCATCAGCATCGTTGAAGGCAACCCCAACCTTGAAGATAATATCGCAGTACAGACCATGTGGAAGTTTTTTGAGAATAGGGTGCGTAAACGTCGCCGCTGCTTCGTCAAACATTTGACAGCATCCTCGATGGAATAATATTCCAGGTTCCAATAAGACCGATAAGAAAAATTTCTTATCGGTCTTTCTTATATCCGACTTTTTGAACACAATGTTTATATACATTATGCAGATAATATTCAGGACGAATGCATGCTACAAAAGGTAAGCTTAGAATTAGAGGCAAACCAATGACAACGACAAAGTGGACAGAGGAAGTTACCCAGAAAAGACTGATAAAAGCTTATAAAAAAGAATTGCCAATGAGTGATGAAAAATTTACTCAAATAAGTGAAAAACTACACATAGGTATTGAACAAGCCGAATCTGTGTTTATTCATTTCGATCATATTCAAGGTGAATCAGAGATAGACCGCAATCAAATTTTTTCTAATTTACTTAAAGCTGCCGTCTATTTGGGGCTTAATTTAGAAAAAATCGATTTTCATCGAAAAGATGCTTAGCATAATTTTTGCAATTTTTCTCATTTCTCTTTTGCCAAGTCTTTTTGGTCAGGTACTTTTTCAATTCCAAATTTAGTTTCCAATTTAGTGTTTTTTCGTATACCAAACCTTATTGAAAAAACGTGGGTGAACTCAGCACCCAAGAGAAAAATAATGGTGGAAAAATAGACCCAGATCAATAAGACGGTCAACGATCCTGCTGTACCATATGCAGACCCGGTATTGCTGATTTGAAGATAGATACCAATTCCGAATTTACCCAGTATGAACAATAAACCTGTGACTGCTGCACCGATCCAGACAACCGTCCAAGAAGTCTCTTTGTCAGGGATTACCCTGTAAATAATTGCGAAAAGAATGGTTACGGTTATGTACAAAACCAGAAAATTGATCATTTTCAACAGAAAAACGTTCTGAATAATGCCCTTCGCTTGGCCAAGAAATTCAGAAAGGAAAACGCTGAGGATCAAAACAATTATGAATAGTAATCCAATGGCCAAAATCAGAATAAAAGAGATAAATCGATTTTTTATTGTTTTAATAAAACTGAGATCCTGCTTCTTGGGAACCTTCCAAATCTTGTTTAATGCGTATTGAATTTGGTAAAAAAAGCCGGCGGCCACGATGATCAGAATGATGATGCTAAATATTGAAGCGAGAGGGCTCACAAATTGTTGTTGCGAATTCTCCAGGATTGATTTCACAAACTCACCAGTTTGGAGTCCGATGAGGCTGCCAACTTGTGAAATGATGTGAACCTTGGCCGTTTCGGTGTCAAATATATTCCCGGCAATGGTCATTGCGATAATAAGCATTGGAGGGAGCGAAAAGATTGTATAGAAGGCTATTGCCGCCGATAATTGGGCAGCATTATCGTCTGCCCAGGCTTGAAATGAAGCTCTAACGACAGCCCAAATTGTCCTTGGTTTACTCATAAAGAAAAACCTCAAAAAAAACCAGTCTATTATAAATCTGCATATTTATAGATTACCTCATTCACTCTAATAATAACCTGAATCTAAAATTAATTTTTCAAAAATTTTTGAGGTAATTGTCAGATTACTTTTGATAGAATTGTGCGCGAATAATGTTAGTATTAATGTACTGAACAGTTTAAAACTTAAAATTGAAAATAATAAATCGGTTATGAAGTAGAAAGCAGGAAATGAAAATGAAAACGACTAGAAACCTATCAACTTTATCACTCTTATCTATTGTATTGATCATTGGATTGGCATTGACAGGATGCAGCTCCCCTTCTGCAGCCCCAATATCTGAGGTAACTGCCACCCCGATAATTGAAGAAGCCACCGCCACGGAGGCACCGACCGCTACTGCCGCCCCCAGCACTGAAGCCGGCGACTGTCTGGTTGGAGGCTGGACGCTGACCGATCTTTCAGCATACATGGATTCAATCAAAAACCAGATTAGTCTGGATAGCGACGGTGATATCAATATTACCAGCGGCAATTTTGCTGGTAACGCAACTTTATTTTTCAACGCTGACAACACCAGCTCATTTGAAACCGAAAACTTTGGTCAAAACTTTACCATTGCGATGAAGATTTCTGATCAAACAATGGAAATTCCAGTTAAGCTTATCATCAACGGAAAATCCACCGCGGATTACTCAATCGAAGGAAAGAATATTACCTTCAGCAATCAAAACGAGAACGATATATTAATTGCAATTGACGTGGCGGGTTCAGTAACCACCATGGATCAAAGCATGTTTGGCGAGCCAGGGACCCAAAAATTGTATGAATACAACTGTATAGACGCCAACACCCTATCATTAAAAGTCGTCAATGTTGATGGTATAGACCTGGCACCTTTATTGCTCACAAGGGTGCAATAAGATTCTGTGTGAAGAGATAGATACAAAAGTCCGGATTCTTGTGAATTCGGACTTGTTTCAACCTGATAAAAAAAATTCAATCTGGTTTTCTGCAATACAATCAGCCCATACTTGGCTAAAACGCTATCTATTTATCCCTTTTAGAAATAATTAGAGTCACTCGCATCCTTGGTGTGGAAAAGCGGTTAACAATTGTGAGGAGTTATTCAATGCCCATACCCCCTTCTACTCGCAAATACTGGACCGAAGCCAACCGCATAAAAGACTATCCGCTGAGTGAAAAACTGCACGGATTTTTTTACATGCGGTTTCCATTTTTTTATATCGCCACAGCCACCGCCTCAAACGGTTTGGGCAAATTTGGTGCCAAATTAATCACGCTGATCAACAGGCTATTCCCTTCCAAGCCTGCCAAGAGCGGCCAGATTACTTTTGCCGACACTTACCACGGTAAAGTAATTTCGCTGCAGACGGCAAAGACCTTGGTCAGTGTCAAACAAAACATAAAAGTGGATGATCTCGAAAAGGTCATCCCCTATCAATTAGCGCGCAGCCTGATACTTGACCATCCCGAGTCGCTGGTCGCGCTGGATTGTCCGTGCCGGGTGGTGCGTGAAAACCCTTGCCTGCCATTGGATGTATGTTTGATTGTGGGCGAACCCTTCGCCAGTTTCACCCTTGAACATCATCCGGATCAGTCGCGAGCAATCAACCAGGAAGAAGCCATCACCATCCTCGAAGCGGAAGAAGCCCGTGGACATGTGCATCATGCATTCTTCAAACAAGCTGTTTTGCAGCGCTTTTATGCCATCTGCAACTGCTGTTCATGCTGCTGCGGCGCTATGCAAGCACATTCTTCCGGCACCCCCATGCTGGCATCATCAGGTTACACCGCTCAAATAAATGAAGCGCTTTGCATTGGCTGCGGGGTTTGCGAGCCTTACTGCCAGTTTGGCGCTATTGAAGTCAAGGATGGCATCAGTCAAATCAATTTGACGGCCTGCATGGGCTGCGGCATCTGCGTTTCACACTGCGACCAGGAGGCTGTCGAACTTGTACTCACGCCATCCAGAGGCATGCCCCTCGAAATGGATAAAGTCCTCACTCAAACATGATCTTGAACCGTTGAATTTTATATGCGATTGGACTATACTAAATCCGGAGGCACAATAGATGAAACCGATCTTGCTTCTCGATGATAGTTTACAAGTTGAAGTGTTCTTTGAGTCTGACGATTGCGGCTACGAAGACAATATTTGTCTGAAAATAATAGAATCATGTGCAGAAGTAGAAAAAGTCTTTCTACATGATGAGAGTCATTTGTATCTCACCCCCGTCCAGGCACAGGAATTGGTCAATGCCTTGGACCAGGCGATCAAATTAAGCAGCTTTGTGAAAAAATGATATTTTCCACTTAACAAAAACCGCTTATATCGACATAAGCGGTTTTTTCACTTTATTGAAGATCTATCAAAGAATAGGATTAATAAATGATTGATGCGATTTTTTTCAAATTCGCAAAATCCTAATCCAACGGTTTGGGGGTTGATTTTTCGGAAAAATTCTTCTAAAATTAGAGAATATTGGTCTATTTTATCTTTTAGAGGAGTGGATATGCACCCCAAAAAAAACGTTCGTTTCGCAAGACTCGGTATTGTTTTTACTTTTGTTTTGATGCTTTCAGCCTGTAATATACCTGGAACCCTACCCCAAAATGTGGATGACATTGTTGCTCAAACCTTAACGGCAATGAGTGCTCAATCCGTAACGCCCACGTTGGAAGCTCCTGCTACAACAGATGCCGCAGGCACAGAAATCCCCACCCCGATGACGCCGCCAGAAAACACCACCGCGCCAGTCGTGCACGTGATCATACCAGGCGAGATGCAAGCCATCGAAAGCACAGTGGATGACTTGCTGTACAACGGAGACGATTTCTCAATTAATTTGTTTGAACGCCCTTTTACGCAAACGCTCATGGAAAATCGGTTTGATCTTGATCTTCAAAAAATCGCCATGTCGACCGATAACACCTTCTTCTACTTTTCGCTTGACCTGAAAGATGTCAATCTCAACACAAAAACTCTGGATGGTAATTATGGCATCGAATTGGACCTTGATAAAAACGGACGCGGTGATTATCTTTTGTGGGCTTACCAACCTCCCACAACAACATCTTGGGACTATTTAGGCGTCGTGCTCTTCTCTGACCAAAATGAAGATGTCGGCGGTACCAGAGCGTTGGTATCTGATGCAGTTAAACCAGAGTGGAATGGTTACGAAACCGAAGTCTGGCCAAGCAAACCACTTACCGACCCCGACGGCGCATGGGCACGGATCTCTCCGAAGGATGCAACAGTTGTGCAGTTAGCAGTCAAACGCTCTCTGGTCGGCAACCCTGCCTCTTTCTTGTGGAGTGCTTGGACGGATGACCAGATCAAGGCAAGTTACAAATTTGAGTACAACGATTTTTATACCGCCGCAGAAGCAGGCTCGCCTTACGCTGCAAATCCGAACTATCCGCTGAAAGCACTTTCGCAAATGGATAGCACCTGTCGCGAAGCCTGGGGTTTTAAACCCACAGGCAACGAACCCGGCATCTGTAAGAAAGCCGTAGTTCAAGCCACAGCTAAACCAAAAACAACAACCAAGCCCGGCGTAACCCCAACCATCACTCCCCTTGTCCCGACCAAACAGGTTATTACGGCTACACCTTGCGACCTGGCTCAAGTTGAAGCGTCGATGTTGGCATGGAACCCTGTATGGGCCAGCTCAATAAGCATTTGCTTAAGCGGAAACGGCTGTAAGAATCCAGATGCGAGTGGTTACCTTAATTGGCTCGTTCCTCCAGGTGCTTATACCATCACAGCCAGTCAAGCAGTCTATAGGGTTCTTCCTGAATCAGTCAGTTTTACAGTTGATTGCAACAATACTGCTCATATTGATTATTCCATAGACATTCCATAAAAAACTTGTTTCTCTAAAACCAACAAATATTCAATAAAAAACTCCTTCCTGGTCAGAATTAACCAGTAAGGAGTTTTTTATTGACAAATAATATTATAGTATTATAATATTCGTATGACAGAATATATCTTGACCAACGCCGAACTCGCCATCCTTAGCCTGATTGCCGAGCAACCCCGCCACGGATATGAGCTCGAACAGATTATTGAAGAACGCGGCATGCGCGACTGGACGGAAGTTGCGTTTTCTTCCATCTATTTCATTCTCAACGGATTGGTCAAAAAAGATTTGGCAGACTCGGTCTTGCAGCCGGCTGCCGGCCGCGGACCCGCCAAAAAGGTCTTCACCGCTACCCCGCTCGGTTATCAAGTGCTGCACGATGGCATTTACTGGGCCATTTCCATCGCGGATCACGACACTAAGCGTTTTCTGCTGGGGCTGTCTTGCCTGCCGCTGCTCTCTGCACATGAAGTAGAAAGAGCATTTCAAGAACGCATGGCCTCCCTCTCTGCCAAGATCAAGTCATTTTTGACCCACTCCGCTTTTACCGTCCCGGGCTTTCCAGCACATGTGCGGGCGATGTTTGAATATTCGATTGCCATCATCCAGACCGAGCTGGATTGGTCTGAAAAATTTCTAGACGCCTATTTGAAAGGAAATTCACAAAATGGAAAAACTGGACCTCAAAAAACAATATAAATCACTGTATACCCCTTCGGCCAAAGAAAATAACATCATTGATATCCCACCGCTGACCTATATCATGGTGGACGGACACGGCGATCCGAATACTGCCCCAGTTTATGTGGAAGCCATTCAAACGCTTTTCAGCCTTGCCTATACCCTCAAATTTCACTGCAAAACCGCACTTGAACGTGATTTTTCTGTGATGGGACTCGAAGGCCTATGGTGGGTTCCGGATATGAGTTCGTTCAGCACGGCAAAAAAATCCGATTGGGATTGGACGATGATGATCTTGCAGCCGGATTTCATCACCCCTGCGCTTTTTGAAGAAGCCAAAAACAAAGCGGTCGCCAAAGGCAAAGCTCCATTGGCCGATATCGCCAGACTTGAAACTTATCACGAAGGAACGAGCGTTCAAATCATGTATTTCGGCCCCTATGCGGACGAGGGACCAACCATCGCAAAAATGCATGCCTATGCCATCGGTCAGGGCTATGTACTTGATGGCAAACATCACGAGATCTACATGAGCGATGCGCGCAAGGTAGCACCAGAGAAAAACAAGACCATTATTCGGCAGCCCATCAAAAAGGGTTCACAATGATCAAAATTGACCATCGAAAAACAATGAAACACCTTTACCATCCCTCCTGCAAATCACCGTCCATCGTTGATGTGCCAGCAATGAACTATCTGATGGTAGATGGCCATGGCAAACCAGACGGGCTGCAGTTTCAACAAGCGGCAGGTGTGCTCTACCCTCTAGCCTATACACTCAAATGGATGGTGAGACTGGCCAGCGATATAGACTATCACGTTATGCCCATGGAAGTATTATGGGTGGTCAACCGTGAAAATAAGGAATTCTCCTTCACAATGATGTTGATGCAGCCTGAATATGTAACAGTAGATCTGGTGGAGCAAGCTCGTTTGAAAGTTCAGAATAAGGTTGATGCAGAACAACTCGCTAATGTTCGTTTTGGCTCTCATACGGATAGTGTTTGCGTTCAATATTTGCATGTTGGCGCTTATGAAAAAATGAACGCCTCTGGCAAGCTTATGGAAATTTATGCCGAGCAGCAAGGCTACGCCATCCCGGTGCATTACTCACATGACATCTATTTGAATGATGTTCGCAAAACCAAACCTGAGAATTTGAAATCGATCATGCGATATCAGGTAGTCAAAATTATCTGATTTTGACTGAAGTGGAAAACTGGAATATTATTATTATCAATGAAAAGTCTCACCCAGCCTATTGTTGAATGGATCAAATCCCAGCTTGGCAGCCAGGCTGAGATAATTGAAAACATCCGCTTGCAGGGCAGCACTTCTTCTGACCTCTTCACTATTCAAATCCGTGAGACGTCGCAGGTGTATGAATTAGTGCTGCGCCTGTTAACCAACCAGGAATGGCTGCAAACAGAACCCGATCTGGCAGACCATGAGGCTGCTGCACTGATTATGGCAAAACAAAGCGGCTTGCCCGTGCCTGAAGTGGTCGCCTGGGATGCTCAAGGTGCAAACTGCGGTGTTCCAGCCATCTTGATGACCGCTGTCCCAGGCAAGGTGAATTTGCATCCGCTTGATTTTGACGACTGGCTCAAGCAAATGGCTTCGACGCTGCAACCGCTGCACGAACTGGATGCCGCAGATTTCGGCTGGCAGTACTTTTGCTATAACAACCTAAAGACCCTCAAAGTCCCCGAATGGTCGGCTCAGCCTGGCCTGTGGCAGCGTGCCATAGAAATCGTCAACCAGCCTCCGCCAAACACAAAATTCTGCTTCATCCACCGCGATTACCATCCCATGAACACGCTCTGGCAGGGTGAAACCCTGAGCGGCGTGGTGGATTGGGTGAATGCCTGCCGCGGACCTGCCCCCTTCGACCTGGCCTGGAATCGCCTCAACTTGATGCTAATGTATGGGGTTGAAGCTGCTGACCGTTTGCGCGACCATGCCATTGCGATTTGCGGAGATCAGGTTTGGCATCCTTATTGGGACCTTATGGCTATGATTGAGTTGCTACCCGGCCCGCCAGAGGTGTATGCTCCCTGGCCGGTTTTTGGGTTGTGTGATCTATCGGTCAGTCTGTTGAAGCAAAGAGCAGATGCCTACTTGCTCTCGGTCTTAAAATCATTTTAATCCCGTGTTTATGATATTGCACACCAACCCCGGCCCCTCGTAGATCAAGCCGGTATAGAGCTGCACGAGCACGGCGCCGGCATCCAGTTTGCGTTGGGCATCTGCGGTGCACATCACCCCACCGCTGGCGACAATTGGCAAAGTACCGCCAGTACGTGCAAAGACTTTCTTGATCTTGTCAGTATTCAGATCATTCAACGGTTTGCCGCTCAGACCACCTTCTTCAAACGATTTGGAAGATACTAGGCCATCCCGCCTGAGCGTGGTGTTGCCAATGATTACGCCATCCATGCCCAAAGATTGGATGGTCTCGAGCGCGGAATCCAGTTCTTCGTCAGACAGGTCAGGCGCCAGTTTGACCAATACCGGCACCGGTTTATGGAGTGCTTTTACCTGCGCCGAACGTTCCGCAGCGACAGGGTTGAGCAGCGCTTCAAGTGCTGCACGTTGTTGCAAAGTGCGCAAACCCGGTGTATTCGGCGAACTGATGTTGACTGCCAGATAATCCGCTTTTTCAGCAAAAGCCCGCACCAAAGTGACATAATCCTCGGCGGCGCTTTCAAGCGGTGTGGATTTGTTTTTGCCAATGTTGACCCCCAATACCAGCCCTTTCGGTTTGGGTTGATTGAGATGCCGCAGCATAGGTTCCGCCCCATTGCCAGGAAAGCCCATGCGATTGATCACGGCCTCGTCTTCAACCAAACGAAAAACACGCGGTTTGGGGTTACCCGGCTGCGCGAGCGGTGTGACGGTACCGACCTCGATGTGCCCGAACCCCAGGCAGGCTAATCCGCGCCAGGCAGTGCCTTCTTTGTCGTAACCGGCCGCCATGCCTAAAGGATTGGGAAAGGTCAGCCCAAAAGCCTTGACCTCGGGTCCGTTATGCTGAACGGGAAACATGGCGCGAATTACTGCACGTCCGAGCGCCAAACTGCCGCCCAGTGCCAGCAGGTTGATGGTGGCGTGATGGGCTTGCTCGGGGTCGTTCAAAAAAATCAATGGGCGAAGTGATTTATACATTTGCTTGTCTTTCGGGTTTGATTCAATAGCCAAGCTTTAGACCCCCGCGATTTTGAAAACCGCGGGGGTCTGGCTGCTAACTTGACTTAATAAAATCGCGAACGGCTGATATTTGCTCGTTCGGAATGCTGTGATTCGCTTGATAATAATCCAGCAGATCAGTGAGGGTAAAGACAGCATGCAACCGATACCCTGCCCCGGCAAGTGATTCCGCAGCGCCAGATTGGCGGTCAATCAACACGACGACATCCTCAACGATAAGACCTGCGCTTTTGAGTTTCTCAATTGCTTCAAACTTGCTCTCTCCGGTGGTCGCCAGGTCATCAATCACGACGGTCCGCTCCCCTGCCTGATAAATACCCTCAATCTCGGCCCGGGTGCCGTAAGCTTTCGCCTCTTTACGCGGATAGATAAGCGGCCAGCCGTTTTGCAGGCTGATGGCTGTGGCCATGGGCAGCGCCGCGTATGGCAGTGCGGCTAATCGATCAAAATGTAACTTTTTCAGTATTACACTATACGCAACACCAACTTCGGCCAGCAGCGACGGCATTGAAACCAGCCGGCGTAGATCAAGGTAAATCGGAGATTGCAGCCCTGATTTCAGGGTGAAATTGCCAAACTGAACACAACCAGCTTTCAACAATCCCTCTGCGAGGGTTTTAAAATATGAAGGACTCTCCTCAACAGATTTGAACGCGGCATTATCTCTTCTTGCCTGGCGAATGGCGTTAGTAATCTGTTCGGCTGCCAACCGCGGATCATCCGCACGCGAAATTTGGCGCGATACCGGCACAAGCAACCCCAGCCCGTCTGCACGCAGCCCTGCCGCCAGCACGGATGAAAGCTCTCCGCCCTGAGCGCCGACACCCGGCGCTAGTATCCACAGATTGGGAGCCAGAATCCTTACCCGGCGCAATGCTTCCGGATAGGTCGCTCCTACCACAATGCCGACGTTATCCAGAGCGTTCCACCTTTCAGCAAGCTGGGCCACCTTTTCGTAGACCGTAATAGGGCTGCCTGAGTTGACCAATTGAAGGTCTTGCATATCACCTGACCCGGGATTGGAGGTTTTGCAAAGCACAAAAACACCGTGAGCAGGGTCTTTTTTGAAAGGGGTAAGCGCATCCTGCCCCAAATAGGGGTTCAAGGTGACAGCATCCGCTTTGAGCGCTTCAAAAACGGATCGCGCGTAAGCTTCAGCGGTTGAAGAGATATCACCGCGTTTGGCATCCAGAATCACCGGCACACTTTCGGGGATGGCGTCAATCACATCCGCGAGCGCCTGCCAACCCTCCGCCCCATAAGCTTCAAAAAAAGCGGCGTTGGGTTTGAAGGCTACTGCCAGGTCTTGCGTGGCTGCTATCAATCGCAGACATAAATCCCGCGCCGCAGAAGCTGTGTCTTCGGTCAGGTCAGCGGGATGTGGATCAAGCCCCACACATAAGAGCGAATCCAGCTTGCGGGCTCGTTCTTCCAAACAAGAGAAGAAAGATTGGGTCTCCATTAACTAGGCCTTCCCCAGCACCAGCGCCAGTAGAGCCATACGCACATACAGGCCATATTCCATCTGACGAAAGTAAGCTGCACGCGGATCGTTATCAAAATCCATGCTGATCTCGCCCACGCGCGGCAGCGGATGCATGACGATCATGTCACTTTTTGCTTTGGTCATCAGTTCGGGGGTGATCACATAAGAACCCCTTACTTTTTCGTAGTCTTCGGGGTTCTCAAAGCGTTCTTTTTGCACGCGGGTGACATAGAGCACATCCGTCTGGGCAAGCACCTCATCCAGACTGGTATATTCTGCCTGCGGGATGAGCTTGTCGCCAATCTCTTTGACCACATCTTCCGGCATGCGCAGTAATTCGGGTGAGACATAATTGAGTTTTACATTATAAAGCGTGAGCAGCCTGGCCAGCGAATGTACGGTACGTCCGTATTTCAGATCGCCGAGCATCGTGATGGTCAACCCGTTGACACGGCCCATTTCTTCCAGAATGGTGAAAAGATCCAGCAGCGCCTGGGTGGGATGCTCACCCGTACCGTCGCCGGCGTTGATGATGGGCTTGCGTCCGTATTGCGCAGCCAGGGCGGCTGAGCCGGTTTCAGGGTGGCGCAGCACGATCACATCCGAGTAGCATTCCAGCGAACGGATGGTGTCAGGCAATGATTCCCCTTTGGCCACGGAGGAATAGCGCACCTCGCTAATGGGGATTACGCTTCCGCCCAATCGCTCCATGGCAGCGGTGAATGAGGAGGATGTACGCGTTGAGGGCTCATAAAAAAGGTTGGTGAGAATCTTTCCCTTTAGCATGTCAAAGGTTCCCACCCGGCGCACCATTTCTTGCATCTCATGCGCCACACCAAATATGTAGTTTAAGTCGGCATGATTGAACTGTTTGACCGAGAGAATGTCTTTGCCGTAGAAGGGTGCGTCCTGGCGGTCGCCAAAAGGTAAATAGGGGTTCATTTGATTGAGGGTCGCAGTTTGAATGGTCATGTTCCTCCTTTATAAAAAGATTGATTATTGGATGATTGCTCTCAAGTCGCAGCCAAAACCTGGCTGGCTCAAAACCTGTCCGTCTTTAAAAACTTCCTCACCGCGCAAAACGACGCGGGTGACTCTGCCCTGCACCAACCTCCCTTCAAAGGGCGTCCAACCAGCACGCGAATGTAGATCCTCGCCGTAGATAGGCCAGACAGCGTTTTCATCCACCTCGACCCAGGTTTCAGGCTGTTCGGGCAGTCCAAAGATGCGTCGAGGGTTGGTATAGCAGAGGTCAATCAACTCCTCGAGGCACAAAAGATCTTGATTCACGGCGGTCAAATAAAGAGGTAGCGCTGTCTCAAGACCCGGAAAACCCGGCGGAGGTGTGGCGCCGTCTTTTTCAGCCAGGGTGTGCGGCGCGTGGTCGCTGGCAAAACAATCAACCGCATCCAGGTTATCCCACAGGGCTTTTTGATCTGCCAGACTTGCCAGGCGCGGACGCACTTCTGATCTTCCGCTTCCGATGGTGGGGATATCCGCTTCGGTGAGAAAAAGATGATGCGGCGCAACCTCACAGGTCACCGGTGCACCTCGTTCTTTGGCGGCACGGATCAGCAGAATTTCGTCTTTGCGTGAAACGTGACAAAAATGGACGGGGCGCTTCATTTCAACGGCCAGCTTGAGCGCAGCAGCCAGGGTCTCGCCTTCGGCGTGCACGCAGAGAGGTTTGTTAACTGGCCAACGTTCAAAGTGCTTTCGCCAGGCAGCTTGATCCGTCAGGCGCAGCGGACCGTAGGTCTGGTCGAGGTACATCTTCATCCCTGCGGCTTTATTGGCCAGTGTGGGAAGTTTAGAAGCGTTATCTGCCCCCGCCCCAACAAATTGAGCATAGTCGCAGTGAGCTTTCTGCCCAGCCAAAGTCAAAGCAAGCGAGAGCGTTTCTTCATCACAAATCGGCGGCGCTGTGTTAGGCATAGCCAGCACGGCGGTGAATCCGCCAGCCAGAGCAGCGGCGGTGCCGCTCTTCCAGTCTTCTTTGTAGGTGGCACCCGGTTCACGCAGGTGCACGTGCGGGTCAATTAATCCTGGTAGACGCAGCATTTCAGATCCTTTCTGGTCGCGGTCGACCTTACAGGTTTCAAAAAAAAGAGAGCCTCAAAAGGCTCTCTCAGAAAATCAAATTAATGATGGCTCGACGGCCGCCAGCGATGACTCTCCCTGGTTTTTGGCGGCATTTGATGTGCTCGTGGTTTCTCATATTGGACTAATTTTATGCCGATTTGGCATTCTGTCAAGGGTTGTATAGACAAGTAAAAATTATGCCTCACCTCCTAAAAAAACTCTGACCTCGAAATAGATCAGAGTTATCATTTATACAGATCTAATCCACAAAGTAAGAATATTACTTTTTATAAGCCGCAATAACAGCATCTGCATTGACAATATTTTTCTCAGGAGCCGGTGGAGGTGCAGCAGATTCTCTGGAAGCCAGTGTACGTAAAGCTTCAGCACTTTCTGAGGCTGGTTTCTGTTTAACTTCTTCTGCACTAAATTCTTTGTTTTCTCTGATAGGCGCCGTATTTTGTTGAGACCCAGAAGTCATCTTTGCGGCTTCTGCTTTTTCAACTTCGGTTTTTTGATCCGTGGCATTGACCTCTTGAGGTTTGGGCGTCTGATAAGAAACTCGGTTAATTGGACTAATCATTTTTCACCTCTCAATAACAATAAAAGGATACAGCTTCTCTAATTAATATTATCGGCAGATAATCTATAAACTTTAATAATTATCTATATTGGATGAGTCAGTTTAACTTTAAAAACCCCACCTTCATAAGAAGATGGGGAATCAAGATTATGTGACCCTTCTAATTATTGCGGTATGCAGCTAAAACAGATTCCGGGCTGATCGAGGATTTCAAGGTAATGATCGACGGGGAACCTCTCTCTTGAGAAGCTAAAATCTGTAAGGCTTCTTTGGCCTTTACAGCAGGAGATTCTTTAACTTTGCCTGCCTTGGCTTCTTTAAATTCCTTTTCAGATTCTGCTTTCAAGTTGACCGAAACGTTAACTGAAGGGGTATTGACCGCTACAGAAGCTATTGCAATGGTTTCAGGAGGCGTAATATTTTTTATTTTGTTTCTTTCCAAAATACCAGGTGTTCCATTTGCTGACTCTTTGGCTGAAGAAGATGTTATTCCGACTTTTATATCTTCATGTACTCCGCGTGCAGAAGCTGAAGCGGAACTATTGGTGACAGTAGTTTTTGGAGCAGAATTTTTATCAGCGGCGAGTGTCGCGCCGTAATAAACGGCTGTGTTGGCAATATTGGGTGTGATTGGATGTATCATTTTATATCCTCTCCTGGTATCAATTGATGCAGGTAACAAGTAAATTATTATAACATTACTTTTAAATTACTACTTTAGAGTTTTGAAAGGTTTTAGTGATGATTGAGACCCCTAAACAAAAAAGCTGAAGAGTTCACAGCTTTTTTGAATGAGAAAATTTGTGGCAATATCTGTTTACTATTTTGTTAGCCGGGTTTTAGGCATCCATAAAAACATCATGAGCGCGGCAATCAAGGCAAGGGTACCGCCAAAAATAAATGGTGCTGATGGGCCAAATCCGTCCCAACTGCCGACCCCCTGCCAAAGGATGCCCGCAATCAGAGAAGATGGAAATGCCAACAACCCTATCACGGCATGATAAGTACCATACGCGGTCCCTCTCAAATTTTCGGAAACCAAATCCGCAACCATCGCGTTGGCGGTACCGAATGCCAGCCCATAATAGATGCCATAAACAATATAGAGAACCCACACCTGCCAAGCGGATTGTGCCAAAGCGAAGCCAAAATAGATGGCTGCATACACCAACCAGCCGCCGATGATCAAGCGCCTGCGGCCAATGCGATCAGACCATGATCCGGCTGGGGTGGCAATCAGCGCAATCACAAGGTTGTAGGCTGCCAGCATGATCAAAATACCCACCACCGAAAGACCTAAGTTCTGAGCTCGTAGCACGAGAAACCCGTCAGAAGAATTGCCAAGGGTAAAGATACTGACAATAATCAGAAATATTGTGAAGGGTTTACCCATGTTTTTGAATGAAAACTTTGGCGCTTCACGAACCCCGGCGACTTTAACTTCCTTAGTGCCGAGTGCCAGTGTAAGAACTGCCAGTACAGCCGGGATGAGACTGATCAACACAAGCGTCTGAAAAGTGGATCGAGTGAGGGCAAGCGTATTTTTCTGCGCCAGCCAGACTACCAGGGCGGCAATGAGCAAGCCAAGGTTAGCCCCTGCTTTATCCATGGCCCGGTTGAATCCGAAGGCCAATCCGCGTAAGGCCATGGGGGTTGAATCCGCGACCAGTGCGTCACGCGGCGCGGTGCGGATTCCCTTGCCCACCCGATCTGCCCAACGAACACCCGCCACCAATCCCCAGGTATTGGCAAGAAAAAAGAAAGGTTTCGAGAGAGCCGAAAATGCATAGCCAAGTACGGCCAGCCATTTTCGTCCGTGTAATTTGTCAGAAAGCCAACCAGAAAACACCTTTAGAATGCTGGCGGTGGCTTCTGCGATGCCCTCGATCAATCCGATGACACTGGTTTGTACCCCAAGCACGTTAGCCAGAAACAGCGGCAGAATGTTCAGTACCATGTCGCTTGAGATATCCATAAAGAAACTGGTGAAACCGACTGCCCAAACATTGCGGGGTAAGTCTTTAACGGTGGGACGCTTTGCGTGTTCATCAGTTCTTACTATAGGTTTTTCTGCCACTATTTTTGCCTTTCACCGATAATTACTAAACCTAATTGGATGAAATTTCTGGAGTGTGATCGATCAACAGGCATTTTATGACTTAATTCCGATAAACACAATAGGTGTTACATCGTATAAACAATTGACTGCCGTATAAAAAAATGATAATATGTACGGCAAGAGGTGAATTATGCAAAAAACAAAACTAACAGTTAGGGTTGACCAAGATTTATTAAACAATTTAAAACAATATGCAGCTTCGAACCGGACAACATTAACTGATTTAATTGATGCCTATTTACGACACATCCCTGACCAAAATCCCGGAAAGCACACTGCAATTGTCAGTAAATTAAGCGGCATCCTGTCTCAAGATGTAACAATTGAAGATTATAAGAAACATCTAGAAGAAAAATATGCCCGCTAAACCAGTTATTCTCGTAGACTTAAATATCTTATTAGATGTTCTTTACAAGCGGGAACCTTTTTACGAACTTTCAGCCCGGGTATTAGGCTTAATAGAGTCAGACCAGGTAATTGGTTTTGTCGCCTCCCATAGTCTTCCCACGCTTTTTTATATTCTTAATAAAGATAAATCAATCAAGAACGCCAAAGCTGTAATTACCAACCTGTTGAGACTATTCAAAGTAGCGTCAGTAGATCAAGCGACGATCGAACAGGCACTAGAGCTGAGCTACAAAGATTTTGAGGATACCGTTCAAATGAGTTCTGCCTTGCAATGCAAGGCAGATTATTTGATCACCCGCAATACCAAAGATTTTCAATCCCCACTTGTTCCAGTTTTGCAACCAGTAGAATTCATGGCGATTTTCAGTAGTTCAAAATAAATTTTTTATGCTTCAAGCAGCTAAATTAAGAATCTTGCGCACGTCTTCATAACCAAGCTTCACAAAGCTGCCAAAGCTGCGCTTGCCGCTTTTTGTGCATTTGGCGGCCATTTCATCAATGCGATCGGCTGGAATATCCATCTCTGAAAGGCGCGTAACAAGACCCATTGATTGGAAGAAGGCTTCCATTCTCTCAATACCGGCTTGAGCCACCGCTTCCGGATTGAAGACATCCATTTCAACATTCCAAACCCGCACAGACCATTGTACAAAGCGGTTAACGTCATGCTTCCACACATATTTCATCCAGGCGGGAAAAACCACTGCCAATCCGGCACCGTGAGCAATATCATAAATTCCACTGATTTCGTGTTCAATCTCGTGTGAAGCCCAATCTCCGACTCTGCCGGTATTCAAAAGATTGTTGTGCGCGACTGTTCCGGCCCACATGATTTCAGACCAGGCATCATAGTCTTTTGGGTTCTGTAAAACCAGAGGGGCTTGGCTGATAAGAGTTTTCATCGTCGCTTCTATCAAGCGGTCAGTCAATTCAACATGCTGAACGTTGGTAAAGTAGCGTTCCAGTAAATGCGCCATGATATCGGTAACCCCGCAGGCCACTTGAAATTTTGGAAGTGAAAAAGCCAGCTCTGGGTTGAGGATCGAGAAGCGCGGATAAATCAATTCAGAATTGACCGCCCGTTTAAGCCAACCTTCTTCATTGGTAATGACTGTTCCGGTGCTCGCCTCGCTGCCCGCTGCCGGAATGGTTAAAACCGTGCCAATGGGTAGTGCAGCCACAGGCTCACCTTTGCCCAGGTAAAAATCCCAGACATCACCCTCAATGACCGCACCCATGGCGATGGCTTTGGCGGAATCAATTACGCTGCCACCACCTACTGCCAGGATCAATCCAAGTTTGTGTTCTTTGCAAAGCTTTACACCCTCGTGCACCAGCGACAAGCGTGGATTGGGTTGGACCCCGCCCAACTCAACCCACTGAACACCTGCCTTTTTGAGTGACGCGGTCACGCGGTCAAACAACCCGGAGGCTTTGATACTTCCTCCACCATAATGCAGCAAAATTGTCTTGCTGTGAAGGGCGACCTGTTCTCCAACTTTTTCTTCGCTGTTTTTGCCAAACAAAATTCTGGTTGGGTTGATAAATTCAAAGTTTTCCATAACGCTATTTCTCCTGTATATCAATAAATTTTTAACATTGCTCATCTGGAACAAAAGAGATTTCTACATGGATATATTCGTTTCCAATGATAAAACCGAAGACAAATTAAACTTTGTGCTTTGATATGTAATTTACACCATGTATTCCATTAAAATGTTCATCCTGCGTCCATAAAGTGGCCTCATACAAACGAGCCGTACTCAAGATTAAACTATCTGCCATAAGAATTTTGTACTTTATTGAAAGTTGAGCAGCGGATAGTGCGATTTCTCGAGTAATCTCAACACTTAATCCGGTAGACATTATTCCCGCGATCTGTAAAGCATCTTCCTCACCTTTCTTCAAGAGAGTGAGTTTAAACACCTCATAAAGACAAATTACTGGAACAATTAAATGCTCAATATCTTCAAGGGCAGGTCTAAAGAAATTCGCGTTCCTTCCTGCTGTGAAATACTCGAGCCAACCTGAGGAATCTACCACATTCATCATCTTTCCTCGTCATCATCCTCTCGATAACCTTCGGTCTGCATGCCTTTCAAGAGACCAAAAGCTTCTTCAATGGGAGGTGCGATCATTAGATGAAGTGTTTTTTTGTAAGGGATGAAGGTGATTTTTTGACCGGGTTTGATATTAAATTCTTTTCGCACTTCGCTAGGAATAACGACCTGGAATTTTGTGGAAATAGTTGATGTGTACATGTATTACGTCTCCTAATCGATTATAAAACGTAAAACAATTATAGCGTATTCAAATAAAAAGTAACCACTCTACATAAATAATTCATTGAAGAGTGGTTCTATCAGAGCAATTAAATCAGATAAATTACTCCCCTTCGATCATCTTCTCCAATATATCAGTGGTCAAAGATTTCGGTCTTTCGATGGGCTTGCCCAACGCGCGAGACCAGGTCACATGGGTGGTGATGCCCAAAATACGGCTAAAGCCAAACAGAACGGTATAAAAATCCATTTCATTCAGACCGAAATAATGCTGCAAGGTGCCGTTGATCGCATCCACATTCGGCCACGGATTCTTGACTTTCTCATTTTCTTTCAAGATGCCTGGCAGGAGCTGGTAGACTTTCTCCACCAGTTGGAACACGGGATCATGAGGCAGATACTTCATGGCAAACTCACGCTGTGCCAAGAAGCGCGGATCGGTGACACGCAGCACAGCGTGTCCGTAGCCGGGTATCAACCTGCCGCTGGTGATAAATTCGTGAAGATAGGTGTTCAATTGTTCATCCGTGGGCAGTTTGTCGTTGAAGTGGCTCAACACATCCAACAGCCAGCGCAGGCACTCCTGGTTGGCCAAACCATGCAGTGGACCAGCGAGGCCATTCATGCCCGATGCGCATGAAAGATAGATATCAGAAAGCGCAGACCCCACCAGATGGCTGGTATGTGTACTGACGTTGGCACCCTCATGATCAGAATGCAACACTACGAACAAACGCATCAAATCCATGTAAGCCGGGTCATGCTTGCCAATCATCCATGCAAAGTTGGCGCTCCAATCCAATTTGGGGTTGGGCTGCACAAATATTCCGTTGCGGTATTTAAGATTGTAAATATTGGCAATGATGGTAGGCAGTTTGGCAGTCAGGTTTAGGCTGTCTTCGAGATAATATCCCCAGTAATCTTCTTTATCAATGCCGTAATAGAAACGCCGTGCAAAAACGGACTCACTCTGCAGCGCTAAAATAGCCTGAGAAAATAGTGTCATGGGATGGGTGTAAGCAGGCATGGGAGCCAGGGATTTAAACACATGGTCGGGCACGTTGCTGCGCACCTTCCACTCGATCTCAACCTGGTCGGCTTCTTGTTTGGTGGGCATCTCGCCTGTCATCAACAGGTAATAAAGACCGCCTGCCAACGGGAATTCAGCATTATCCGCTTTGGGTAGTTTTTCGAGAACTTCGGGAATGGTGAATCCACGCAAGCGCAGCCCTTCTTGTTGGTTGACATGTGAAATATCCGTTACGCCAATGGGAACGCCACGGATACCGCCGTAAAGTTGTTCAACCGTCACTTCGGCAACATTGAAACTGCCGTGTTCTTTGACCAATTGTTTCATTCTGGCACGTTCTGCGGTTAATTTTGAGATAATTCGATGTTCAATATTCATGGCTTTTTCCTGTAGTACATTATTAAGAACGTGTGGTGTAACCCAATAGACGTGAAATATCCATGGCGGCGATCACCGCATCATGCCCGTAACTTTCAATAACATCCTGACTGAAGCGCTGCGTCGGACCTGAAATGGTCAATGCCCCGGTCACTTGACGATCAGGGCCGTAGATGGGGGCAGCGACCCCTGAGGCATCCTGAATCCACTCGCCGTGACTAAAAGCATAACCCTGTTGTTTGATTTTGACCAACTCATCCCGTAACAGCTTGAGATCCGTGATGGTGTGTCGGGTAAAAGGCTGCAAAGGCACACTTGCCAAAATATGTTCCTGTTGCACTTCGTTTAAAAAGGCCAGGATCACCTTTCCGGCAGAACCCGCGTAGAGTGGAAGACGCAGCCCGAGGCGAGCCACTATGCGCACGTTCTGCGGAGATTCTAAACGTTCGACACAAACGCGGTCTGTACCATCTACAACATAGAGGCTGATAGTTTCACGCGAAAGCTGCTGTAGTTCATTCATAATGGGCATGGCCACTGCGCGAATATCCAATGTTGCCAGGTAGACACCGCTCCAATTGAGGATGCGAATGCCCATGCTGTAGGTTTTAGTTTCAATGTTTTGCTGTAAAACGCCGCGCTCCCTCATTTCTTGCAGCAGGCGGCCTGTAGTGCTGGTGGAGAGTCCGGTCATTCTGGCCAACTCGCGCACGCCAAGATCGGTGCGCTCCTGGGTGAAACAATCCAGAATCTCGCACACATGCGCCAGCACACCTTTTTTGGAACTGTTCAAATCGCTCATTTGTTGTCCCATATAATAAGACAGCGTCCCATTATTTATTGTATAATAGTGTACATAATTTGATTGCATATGTCAATTACCCATTTGGAGAATTTTTATGTTTCAATCCAGCACTGCTCAAGCCATCACGATTCAAAACGGCAAAATCATAGTTCCAGAACACCCGATCATCCCTTTTATGGAAGGCGACGGGGTCGGACCCGAGGTCATGCGTTCCGCTCAACAGGTGGTGGATGCTGCTGTTGCCAAAGCCTATAACGGTAGTCGTTCCATTAAATGGAAGGAAGTGCTGGCCGGACAAAAAGCTGAAAAACTGACGGGCAGCACCCTGCCCGAAGAAACACTCAATACCTTCAAAACTTGCCATGTTGGGCTAAAGGGTCCGCTAAACACCCCTGTAGGAGAAGGTGCGCGTTCACTTAATGTCGCCATGCGCAAAGAACTTGATCTTTACGCCAACTTCCGCCCGGTCAAGTATTATCCTCCGGCGCCATCCCCTTTGCTGCACCCTGAGCGGGTGAATGCGGTGCTTTTCCGTGAGAACACTGAAGACGTATACGCCGGGATCGAATTTGCCGCCGGTTCTGATGAGGCTAAAGCCTTGTTGGAATTCTTCAAAACCCAATCACCCGAGAATTACGCCCGCATTCGTTTCCCTGAATCTTCTGCACTGGGGCTCAAACCGATTTCGAGTGACGGTTCGCAAAGAATCGTGCGCAGCGCGATTGAATATGCGCTGCAAAACAAACGCAAATCCGTCACCATCCTTCACAAAGGAAATATCATGAAGTTCACCGAAGGTGGATTCATGAATTGGGGCTACGATGTAGCTGAGAAGGAATTTGCCACTGAAACTTACAGCATGCGTCTGCATAAACGCCTCGCCGCAGAACAAGGCGAAGAGGCCGCAAAAAATGCCTTGAAAGAAGCCAAAGATTCAGGCAAATTGATCATCAAAGACATGATCGTAGATGCCGCCTTTGAGCGCTCAATTGCCCACCCCGAAGACATGGATGTGTTGGTGACCACCAACCTCAACGGCGACTATCTCTCAGACGCATTGGCCGCACTGGTCGGAGGATTGGGTATTGCTCCGGGTGCCAATATTAATTACCTGACCGGGGATGCGATTTTCGAAGCCGTGCACGGCACCGCACCCGACATTGCCGGCAAAGACCTGGCGAACCCCTGTTCATTGATCTTGTCTTCAGTATTGATGCTGCGTTACCTGGGCTGGATGGAAGCCGCCGATCTGGTTGAAAATTCCTTAAGCCAGACCTTTGCCAATCGCACCGTGACCGCCGATTTTGCCTGCCAGATGGAAAATGCCGTAAGCTGCTCCACCACCCAATTCACTGCCTTGCTGCTTCAAAGGATTTAACATGAGCCAGAAAACCATTAACCCATACGACACCGATTCAATCTCACTTGAAGGCAAGCGCTTTCGCTACTATCCTCTTCAGCAAATAGAAGCGTCTGAATCGCTCAAGCTGCAGCGCCTGCCCTACTGCATCCGCATATTGCTAGAAAGCGCCATGCGCAATTTCAACGGTCAAACCATTACCGCCAAGAGCGTCAGAGACCTGGCCACATGGACCAACGTCCCCGGCGATCACGGGCTTGTTTCGTTTAATCCGGCACGCATCCTCCTACAAGACCTTACCGGCGTGCCCCTGGTGGTAGATCTGGCAGCCCTGCGTGCAGCAGCCCAAAGGAGCGGCAAAGACCCCGCCGGCATCAATCCCTTGATCCCGGTTGATTTGGTGATTGACCACTCCATCCAGGTGGATTTCGCCGGTTCGGGAGAAGCGCTCGCCAAAAACACGGAACTCGAATTCGCCCGCAATCGCGAACGTTACGAATTCCTTAAATGGGCGCAATCCTCCATTCGCAATTTCAGGGTCATCCCGCCCGCTTCTGGCATTGTGCATCAGGTAAACCTTGAATACCTGGCACAGGTGGCCATGACCAAAGAAGAAGACGGAGAAACCTGGGTCTACCCAGACAACGTCTTCGGCACTGACTCGCACACCACCATGATTAACGGTTTGGGTGTACTGGGCTGGGGTGTAGGCGGCATTGAAGCTGCTGCTGCCATGCTCCTCCAGCCAGTGGAAACACTCATACCCGATGTGGTCGGAGTTAACGTCAGTGGCGCACTCAAAGAAGGCGTTTCACCCACGGATGTGGTGCTCACGCTCACCCATGTGCTGCGCAAGCTGGGTGTGGTCAACAAGATGGTCGAATTCTACGGCGAGGGTCTGGATGCGCTCACAGTGCCCAACCGCGCCATGCTATCAAATATGGCGCCTGAATACGGTGCCACCGCGGCTTACTTCCCCGTGGATCAAGCCGTGCTGGAATATCTGCGCCTCACCGGCCGCCCGGCAGAGTTGATCTCACTGGTGGATGCCTATTTCAAAGCTCAGGGGCTCTTCCGCTCGGCTGAAAGTGTTGTGCCGGAATATACGGTGAAAGTCGATCTTAACCTTGATCAAATTGAACCCTCGCTTGCCGGGCCTAAACGTCCGCAAGACCTGGTGCCGCTGGATCAAGTCAGCCAGAACTTCAAGACTGCGCTTGCTGCCCCGCTTGACGCCCGCGGATTCGCTCTGCTCACCGACTCCATGGATCAAAAAGCCGCGATCAATTTGAACGGCAGTGAATCAGAATTGACCCACGGTTCGGTGGTGATTGCCTCGATTACCTCGTGCACCAACACCTCTGACCCGTTTGCATTGATCAGCGCCGGCTTATTGGCAAAAAAAGCGGCGGCGCTCGGCTTGCGCGCTCAATCTTATGTCAAAACCAGCTTTGCGCCCGGCTCAAAGGCGGTGATGGATTATCTTCAAAAAGCTGGTCTGGTTGAACCCCTCGAACAACTGGGCTTTCACCTGGTGGGCTTTGGCTGTGCCACCTGCATCGGCAACTCGGGTCCGTTGGATGCCGCGATCGGTGAAGCCATCACCCAAAACAAACTGGTGGCGGCTTCGGTGATCTCTGGCAACCGCAACTTTGAGGGCCGCGTCCATCCGCTGGTTCAGGCCAATTACCTGGCATCCCCGGCGTTGGTGGTGGCTTATGCCATCAGCGGCAATGTGCAGCGCAACCTTCGACAAGACCCGCTCGGATATTCTCAAAGTGGTGAACCTGTCTTCTTGAAGGATATCTGGCCCTCCAATCAGGAGGTTTATGACACCCTCAACCAGGTGGTCACACCCCAGGTGTATCGTGATGCCTATGCGAAAATAACAGAAGGCGGTGAGCTGTGGAAGTCAATAAAAGTAGAACCCAGTTTGCTGTATCAATGGAATCCGGCTTCGACTTATATTCTTGAATCACCCTTCTGCGAAACCAAAAGCAACGCCGAAACGGATTTGATCAGTGCGCGAATTCTAGCGATTTTTGGCGACTCGATCACCACCGATCACATCTCCCCGGCAGGCGCCATCCCGGGCTCCTCCCCTGCAGCAGATTACCTGCTCGGCAAGGGTGTGCAGCCCGCGGACTTCAACTCTTACGGCGCGCGGCGTGGCAACCATGAAGTCATGGAGCGCGGCACCTTCGCCAACATCCGCATCAAGAATCTGATGCTGCCCGGCGTGGAAGGCAGCCAGACGCGACACTTGCCTGATGGAGAACAAATGACCATCTTTGAGGCCGCCCAACACTACAAACAAGACGGCGTAGACACCGTTATATTGGCTGGCAAGGAATACGGCACCGGTTCAAGTCGGGATTGGGCTGCCAAGGGTCCGCTGCTGCTGGGCGTCAAGGCTGTGATCGCCGAATCTTTTGAGCGCATTCATCGCTCCAACCTGGCCGGCATGGGCGTGCTGCCCCTGCAGTTTTCAGCCAAAAACAACCCCAAAGATCTGGGGCTGGACGGTTCCGAAATGATCTCTATTCAAGGTCTGAACCAGTTAACCCCCGGAGGCATGCTCGCGGTCACAGCACAAAAAAATGGCGGTGCCACCGTGCGCTTTTTGGTGAAAGTGCTGCTCAACTCTGAGGCAGAGATTAAGTTGTGGCAAAACGGCGGGATTTTGAAGTCGTTTGTGAATTAGTCTGGAAGCCCCCCGCGGATTTCGAATCCGCGGGGTATTTTTTTGTCAAAGTATATTATGACCTCAACGCATTTTTTTGCATGGTAATAAACTGCTGTCTACCTTTTTCTATTGTAAAAAGACGTAGACTAAATATTTGCTAATTGCAGGTTTAAAAAAATGAACCATTAGCTTCCATTTAGGAATCTAATCAATCAACTCTCCTCATTTTCGTTTTCTCGAAAAAGGTTGTTGAAACATTGATAAACTCACTGTTTCTCCATGTTTACCAATCACGATTTTCATAATCCACAGCATCACAATCGCCATCACCATCCAGATCACAATGGGTGCCATCCAGACCGGCCAGATAATCGATCTCATCTTGAGGCCCATCAATCTGTTTCATAACCTCAATTTGGTATCCAATACAAAATCGTTCGACATCCTCACCAGTCCAGACTTCATCAGGCACTACACCACCATATTTTTTTAGATATTGATGATATAACTCAGAATGAGTTGCGTCATGGGCAATAGATGCAGCATACCATGTGACACTATAAAAAGCGGTTGCATCACCCACAGCAAATCTTGGGGGGTCTTCCCAAGCCCACATTCCACTTTTTTCATATTGCTCAATTAGACCAATATAGGTTTCCACTTTTCGATAAGCTTCAGGCGCTTTGGATTCTAACAAAGCCAGTGCTTGTTTAGTCTGATCAATAAACTGCTCGGTTCCGATAATCTTAATTGAACCATAGAAAGGTCCGCTATTTTCGAGGACTGATTCTGTGGGATCCAGTGCAGGCGTTATAACAATAGTTGTATTAGTCGCTGATGGAAATATCATTGGTGGTTCTGGCGTTGGCGTATTGGTCAATATATTAGTAAATGAGCAAGCACCCACAACAAGCAAAATGAATACCATACCAACAAAAACCAATAGTTTTTGTCTTTTCATTATTTGGCTCCTCAAATAAAAAAATCTAAACTACCTCATGAATTAAGTGAATCTTGTAAAAATATTATTTACCAATACTTAATGAAAGTCAATCATTTACTAGAGAATATTCTCTTTTAAAACAGATAGTCATACCCACAGATTCAATAAACCGTTAGGGATATGCTTTTCTATCAGGGGTTTTTCAAACACTCATCGTGATTATCCACGTTGCGTAACAGGCAGTGGGTTTCACCCTCTTTTTCGTCCAGTTGAAAGGTCATGCGGTATTTCAGGTCAATCCTGGCTTCCCATATCCCCGGCGCACCCTGTACTTTTTTAACTCTCAATGATGGGTAATAAACATCTTCAGCCAATAATCTCAATGACCTCACCGTTTTCTTTTGAATATCAATGGGTAAAGCCTTAAAGGCTTTCTTGAAGCGCTCGGTGCGGACGAAAATCATTACTCTGATTCCAGATCGTTAATCAGGTCATCAACATCGGCAAAATTCTTAACTCTCCCAGCGTCGATATCCTCTTCGGCCTGGTGCTCACCTGTCTGCCAACGATTGCGCCAAAAATAAGCTTGAGACCGGTCAATCGCCATCTGCGGTGTTAATCGGATGGTACCATCATCATCCACTTTTACATCCAACAGGTCCCCAGCCTTCAGGTTTGTTTTGCGACGCACTGAAGTGGGTAGTGTGATCTGCCCATTTTCTCTTAATTGCAGTACAGAATTATCTGACATATCTACCTCAAAATTTACGAATTTCGCAATTTCATTAATTACTATTTTACGATAAATTCAAGTATGTTGCAAGAATAAAAATTCAACCTGTGTTTGACTTCCCATTTTGGATGAGGTAGACCGAATCTACATAAAATTTGTTGGTTTGAAACTAAATAGGGATATGAGGTTTTTTTATTTAAAATAGCATTATAATTACAACAAGCAACCAGGAGTTTACTGAATGACGACTGATATCCTTTAATTACATAACTTTTTTCGGGCAACCTTATCGGCCGCGGAGTGCGCTCCGCTCAGTTTTTGTTTATCTTTACACCGAGGGCATTTGCCCCCGGTTTTTGTTTTTAAAGGTCAGGTCATTCATGCTTGTTGTTCATCATCTATCGAAATCTTATGGGATCACTCCCGTTTTATCCAACATATCCTTTACGATTAACCCCGGAGAGAAAATCGCGCTGGTCGGACCCAATGGCTGCGGCAAGACCACCCTCTTGCGCATCCTGGCTGGCCAGGAGCACGCGGATTCAGGCAGCCACCAGTACAATCCGCCAGATCTTAGCGTGGGCTACCTACCCCAAGGCAGCAGCTTTAATGCGGATGACACCTTCGCGGATTACATCCGCCGCGCCGAGGGGGATCTGCCTGGTTTATCGTTACAACTCGAAGAACTTGCCGGGCAGTTGATGCGTTCCCCACAAAATGCTTCTCATCAACGACAGTATGATGCGGTTTTATCACAAATTGAGGAGCGTTCAAGCGCCGCCGCCAGCGCCCCCGCAGTGCTGGCTTCACTCGGTCTGGAACACCTGCCCGGCGACCTACC
This sequence comes from uncultured Anaerolineaceae bacterium, assembly GCA_927443345.1. Lineage (GTDB taxonomy): Bacteria > Chloroflexota > Anaerolineae > Anaerolineales > Anaerolineaceae > UBA6107. The sequence goes on from CAKMKJ010000006.1 coordinate 30,451, forward strand.
GCTGTCAGCCCTCAGCGGCGGACAGAAAACGCGGTTGGGGCTTGCCGGCATTTTACTCACCAATCCACGCTTGCTGCTGTTGGATGAGCCCACCAATCATCTTGATTTTGAAATGCTGGATTGGCTCGAAAACTGGTTGTTGCATTCGCGCTGTGCGGTACTGGTGGTTTCGCATGACCGTGCCTTTCTGGATCATGTGGCCCAAAGCATCCTTGAGCTGGATGCGACCACGCATACACTGAAAGCCTATACCGGCAACTACAGCGATTACCTTGACCAAAAAGAGAATGAAAGAAATAAACAGTGGGCTGAATATCGCGATCAAGAGATGGAAATCAGGCGTATGAAGCAAGACATCGCGAGAACCAAACAACAATCGCTTAAAGTTGAACTATCGACTACCCCTCGCCAACCTGGTATTCGTCGGATTGCAAAAAAAGTGGCCAAAAAAGCCCTGTCGCGAGAAAAGAAGCTGGACCGGTATATTGAGTCAGATGAGCGGGTCGATAAACCACATGACTCATGGCAGATGAAGATGGATTTTGCATCCGCACCAGAAAGCGGCCGGGACGTGCTCATACTTGAGAACCTTTCGATCGGCTACGCGCAGACCGTAATTCTGAGCAACCTTAATGCCGTGCTGCGATATGGTGAACGTGCCGCGCTGGTCGGACCCAACGGATGCGGCAAGACCACCTTGCTGCGTACCGCTGCTGGCAGTCTGCCGGTGTTGTCTGGCCGCTGCCGCCTGGGCGCAAACGTCATTCCCGGCTACATCACCCAGGAGCAGGAAGAACTGGACTCAAGATTCAACGCCCTGACCACCTTTCAGCGCAGCACCAGCCTCAACGAGACGGACTCACGTGCCTTTTTGCACAAATACCTCTTCAGCAGCGATGATGTTTTCACCCCCGTTGGAAGCCTGTCTTTTGGGCAGCGCGCCCGCCTGGCGTTAGCCTGTCTGGTAGCGCAAGGATGCAATTTTTTGCTGTTAGATGAACCTCTCAACCACCTCGACCTGTCTTCACGCGCCCAGTTTGAACAGGCGCTGACGGATTTTGAGGGCACCATCCTCACTGTGGTACACGACCGTTATTTCATCCAACGCTATGCCACAAGCTTGTGGCAGATAGAAAGGGGGATTTTGAGGATCAAATAATCTTTTCAGTTTGCGCCTCTAGTATAAACATTATACAAAATGAATCGTAATCTAATTGTATTGCTACATGATAATTTGTATAATTAATTTAGGAACAATTTTCAAAAAATTGCTATTTCTAATCAGTAATTAAGCATCATTTGAAGAATTGAAAACCTATGTCTCTTCAAAAAAGAACTTTAATTGTTGTAACTATTTTAGTAGTTTGTTCAACTCTTGGGATTTATCTTGTTTCCAGATTGACTTTACTAGATGGATTTCTTCAGTTAGAAATCCAAGATACACAAGAAAATATAGTGCGGTCAAAAAACTCCTACATCGAACAATCAATAAGTATCATCCCATCTGCAAGAGGTTATGCAGTTTGGGATGATATGTATGCCTTTGTTCAAAATCCAGATCCCGCCTTCCTAGAGGCCATCGATCTTACTCCTGAAATATTTGCCACACATCAAGTAAATCTGATTTCAATTGTAGATAAAGACGGCAAACTTCTCTATCTCGAAATGTTTGACCTTGTAACTCTAAATCCACTCGAGATTCCATCTGATTTATTGTTATTTCTCAATAAGGGTAGTCCTATTCTGGAGTTTAGCAACGACAAAACAGAAATCACAGGTTTAATATTACTAAATGGCAAACCCATGTTTATTGCGTCGCTGGCTGCTTTACAAACAAATTTTTCAGGCAGTCCAAAAGGGGCAGTGATTTTCGGGAGATACCTTGATGAACAAGTTATTGCTAACTTGTCAAATACGACGAACATATTAACTTATGCATATCTGTTGGACGACACAACAATGCCTTCCGATGTTAAACACGCCCATTCGAAATTATCTGCAAATAAGGACTTAAATATAGTTTATGTGAATAGCATCGATAAAACTAAGATTGCAGGCTATACATATTTGACCACATTGACAAACGAACCTGCGTTTTTATTGAAAATTGTTCTTCCACGTAACATTTATGCCCAGGGTCGCACCAGCTTAGGGTATTTCACTATTCTTACCGGTTTCGTGGGTTTTTTATTCTTGATCATTTTTATATTGATCATAAGACATGATGTATTAAAACCGCTCTCAAGACTCACTTCACAGATTGTTGAAATCCAAGAATCGGGAGATGACTCAAAAAGAGTAAAAACAAAAGGTAAAGGCGAACTTGCACAACTTGGAAAATCCATTAACTACATGCTGGCTTCCCTTGAAAACCGTACCAAGGAACTTGAATTAACCAACCAGGAACTGCATGCCTTTTCATATTCTGTATCCCATGACCTCCATGCTCCTTTACGTGCTATCAATACATATTCTGAATTAGTTTTAGAGGAGTATTCGACTTCTATTCCCGCAGAAGGGAAAAGATATATTAAAAACATTTTAGAAAGCGGGAAGAAATTAATTCATTTGATTGATCGCTTATTAGAATTGTCACGTCTTGAACGCAATACCCTTGAAAAAACACAAATATCGCCTAAAGAAATCATCAATAACATCTTGCAATATCACATCACTGAAATTGATCTACGTCAGATTCGGATAGAGATTGAAGAACTGCCAGAATGTTATGCAGATTCTACGCTTGTTTCACAAGTATTCACCAACTTGATAAGTAATGCATTCAAGTACACAACCAAAAATCCTAATCCAAGAATTGTCATTGGAAGTTTTGAGGATAATCATAGAACTGTCTATTTTATTCGCGACAACGGAATTGGTTTTGATATGTTGTATGCGGATAAATTATTTAAAATATTTGAAAGGCTTCATACAGATACCGAGTTCCAAGGTTCTGGTATTGGATTATCCATAGTAGCTCGTATTGTTTCACGGCATGGGGGAATCATCTGGGCAGAAGCAAAAGTAAATGAAGGAGCTTGTTTTTATTTCACTTTACAATAAAGTGCTTTACGAAAAAACCCCATTTCTTAATCAAGAAGTTATCTTCAATGCAATAAAAAAAAGCAATCTAATATATTTATGATATTTATGACATATAATGTCATATAACAAAAGGAGTCATTATGACGATTCAACTTGGCGCTCACGCGCCTGATTTCACATTACCCAGCCAACTTGGCAAAAATATTACCCTCAGCGACCTGCGCGGAAAGAACGTCGTGCTGGCTTTCTATCCCCTTGCCTGGACGCCCGTGTGTACGCTGCAGATTCCGCTCTATGAAGCTGAAATGGATAAGTTTATTGCACTTGACACTGAGATACTCTCGATCAGTGTGGATTCAGCGGACTGTCTGCGTGCCTGGGCTGAAAGCCTTGGCGGCATTCACTACCCCATGTTGAGCGATTTCTGGCCGCATGGTGCAGTTGCCGAACGCTATGGTGTGCTGCAGCCCGACGGACGCAGTGAACGCGCCCTCTTTATTATCGACAAACAGGGCATCGTACGTTACATTGATATTCATGATATTGCAGATCAGCCCTCCAACGAAGTACTGCGCAAAGCCATTCGCGAGATTGATCCCGAAGTACGCGACCGCCCTGAAATGCCTGAACCCAAACCAGCGGCACTGCCTCACGGCGGCATCGTGATGTACTGCAACAGTTGGTGCCCCGATTGCAAACGCGCCCGCAAATGGCTGGCCGACAACCATCTCTCCTACACCGAAGTGGATATCACCACGACCCCAGGTGCGGCAAAGCAGGTTGAAAAATGGGCAAATGGCAATCGCACCACCCCTACATTTGACATTGACGGCACCATCGTGGTAGATTACGACCTTCCAAGGTTAAAAGAAGTGTTGAAGGTTTAACATAAGACATTCTAGTAAAAAAATCCAACCCTTGAATTACTGGGTTGGATTTTTGTTTATCAAAGTTCTAATTTAATAGGATGATGGAGCCATTTGCCAATCACCGCTGAACATGGTGCCCACTCCTGAATAATCAAAACGCCAGGAACCCGAGCCGCCCGAATGGTCAATCGTACCCTGGATAGTAACAGTAATATAAGGCTGTTGATTAATATCATTCTCGATCCAGGTCATGGTGAAAGTTCCTCCTGAACCATACTGGATATCGGGATCGACCGGTTGATAGGTGAATGGACTCTCGAATGGTTCGATCTCTCCCTTCTTGTTCAAGGTAAAAGCCAGGGAGGGGCTACTATCGACATACGCCCCAGCAAATTGTGAAGCACCGACCGTTTGTGAACACCAGTAGCAAAATTCAGGAACCTGCGGACAAGGTAGAGGAACCGTGCAAGATTCGCCACAATCGCCCATCCCGCCTGCACTCTCAGACACGCAGGCCGGTGGATTGGCGTATGGATAGCAATTCGATAATGCCGCACAGGGGTTTTCACGGAACATCATGTTTGTCGGATTCAAGGTTCCGCGCAACAAAGTGGATTGGATCGGTTTGAATTCCACTTGAACGGTCATGTCAGCATCATTATCACCCGCATTGAAGAGAATGAAAAATACTTCTTTATATTTCCCGGTATTGTTGCCCGTGCTAACGCTGTTGACCACGATGGGGTCAAAACTCTCTCCGGTCATCACATCGTCAGGTCCCTTGATGGCCACGGCGTTATTTAGAAATCCTTGAAGCGGTACTGCAAAGATCATCATTCCGCTGCCGGGGTTACCGTTAGTCAATCTCACGTCCAATTGACCCTCATCGTATGGGTGAAGTGAAGCATCCATTTTGATTGAAAACGCGTATCCATTCCATGGGCTTAACGTCCGGTTCAAAATCAAGGTAGGGACCGGTTCAATGGTATAAGGGTCAGGAGGCCGTTCACCGCTGATGGTGCCTGATAGAAGATCAATCATTGTATTCGCATCCTTTGGTATGCCTTCTCCATTAGGAGAGAACGAGACCTGAACATCATCTGTGCTCTTCAGCAATATATAATTTTTAAACAGGTCGCCATAGTAGCTGCCGCCCTCTGTCAAACCCGAAGAAACTTTTTCTGGATGGATATAAAGGTCAGCCAGGAATTTTGGAAATTCCCTTTCGTTTAGCTCATTGAAGGTTTCCATCATCCCCATGCTCCAACTCACTTGACCGGTCATGTGCGTACCACTGTAGGCCTGCTTGATAAAATCAGTGCCGTAATTTCTGACCAGGTATTGCACATACCAACTCGCACCATAACCCGCCCTTTGCATTTCCACTGAACCACCACTGAACCAGGGTGTGGACATGGCAGTAACCAAGTGTTGATCCGCCAAACCAGACCGGTAGTTCTCATTCCCACTGACAAAAGATTCAAACCAAACTGCCGTTGCCTCGTCCAGGCTGGTAAAGGAGTCCCGGTCCACCCCATTGGGATAGGACAATAATTGCATATAGTGCAGCATCTCGTGCCCATAGGTTAACAACGGCTCGTTCGGCCTTTCGCCTTTGACCAGGGTAGGTTTGATGGTTATGTTGTATCCATAATATGAACTGTAACTGAACGCCCCATCATTGCCCGAACCCGGATTACCCACATAGATATTGAGGGGTACCGGTTTAAATTTTAAAGCCGTTAACGCTTCTTCGGTTTTATCGACAGCGTGCATCAAGGCATCCAATGATGCGCCAAAATCACCACCCTGAAAGTAAATATTATACGAACCATGTTCGGTGGCATAGGAGGTGTGATTCCATGATAATGCGTTGGTGACCACCTTGAATCTGACGCTGTTAGGCGTTATATCCCAATAAGTAAATTGTGCATTTCTATTGATCGGAATTTTGGAAGCCAGTTTTGCATCAAGGTCCGCTTGTGTATCGTTCATCTGCTTGAGTGTGGTGGTGATGGTTTTAGCATCCAGATCAACCTGGGCATCTAAAACTGGCAGAAATAGATTGACCTCTCCCCCCGCGGTTCGCGAATAACCATCCACGCCCGCCATCAGGCTGATTTTGTTCGCCTGATCAGGATCAGTCTTATCCAAAGAGGAAAGAACCTCTCTGGGAATCTCAAAGACCACTTGGATCTCCCCATCAAAATCCACCGGGAGGTTGGTAATCTCATAAGTATCCGATTGGGCTAAAGTTTGAACATCCTCTACTGGTTCGCTGGAGGATCGATTGATCGTCAAGGTTGTTCCTGAAGATATATTACTACTAGACAATTCCACAGCGATCTCATCCAACTCGACCGCTGCCCCCCCCAGGCAAAAGTTCAACGGTTGTTGTCTTCTTAATCTCCCCTGCCTCGGTTACGGTTTTGGAAGGAAGATTACAAGACGCAATCAATAAGACCGTGGCACTGAATACACTGAGCAGCCGCAGAAAAGGTGATTTCATTGAGTTGTCCTTTCGAATCTAATGGAAAACTACGGATAATAATTGAATGATACGAAATTCCAACTAAAAATACAATAAATGGTCTTCGATACGAGAGCGATTTCTGTATCGAAGACCATTCATTGTGAATTACCCATTTGGGCTTAAGCCTAATTTAAGATTTATCCCACTCGCCGGGCTGCTCGCTCAATGCGGCTTGAATTAACACCTGCTTTTGGTCTTCATCCAGAGCGCAGTAATCCGTGTTGGCCAGGCCGGTGTTGCGGTTCTCAACCAGCAAGATGGTGGCATCATGGCTGAGCACGCAGCAGTGCCAGGCATTTTGCCGTACGTTATAAAGCTTGCAGGGTTCCATCACAATGGGCAACAATTCTTCAAGTGATTCATCGCCGGTACCCATAAAGAGGATTGCCTTGCCGGCCAGCAGCACAAAGACCTCATCGGTTTCAACGTGCCGTTCAACACGGTTGATGTTGCGCGGAATCAGCTCGTCAATGTAGCGCAGAAAAGCCACACGCCAGGTGCCAAAATCAATCAGCGGAAGATAGCCAATGCCGTCGAATTCCTTGATTTCCAATAATTTTTCATCCATGTTTGAGGTCCTCTTTCAATCTTCCAGATATACTGCGATTTCGGTCTTATCAGGCCAGGCTGCTATTTCTTCCCGCTTGAAAACAACTTCTGCTGCAAAAACGTCGCGCACAATGCCATTGACTTCCAATTTCTTGATTCGCGAAGAGCTGCTGCTCTGAGAACGCTGATAGTGCAACTCAAGCACCTTGCCTGCAAAGCGGAAGGTCACGCTGCATTGGTCAGGCTGCGAAGCTGCAAAGCTCGGCGCAAGCACCAGGTCGCCCAGGCGACCTTTGACGCCGTAGACCTCAGTCAGCATGGTTAAGAGAAACCACGATGCTGACCCGGTTAAGTATGGATACATGCCCCGTCCACGGCTGTTGAAATACTCAGGCAGCCCGGGGTACATGTGGCTTTTGTTGAAATTCTGGCTCTGCCGGTACATCCCATTGAGAACCTTCCAGCCTTCCTCCACCTTGCCGCGTTTGTATAAAGCGTTGCCAAACATAACGGCCATATGGCTGAACATGGCACCATTCTCTTTGTGACCGAAGGCAAAACCAAAAGCGCGCCCAAGGTGCTCTACCCCTTCTCCAAAATAGCTGTTTAGCTTATATCCGCCAACAGCTTCTTCGTAGAGATAGCGATCCGCAGCGTTAACGATCTTTTCGACTTGATCCTCATTGGCGATGCCGCTCATTAAGGTAAAGACCTGACCAGTGAGGGTCATGCGCACGCCATTGGGATGATCACCATCCACGCGGTTGCCCAGGTTGTCATAATAGCCGTTGAACCAGGCCTGGCCTTCTTTGTTGGTGACCCATTCCTGCCTGCGGATGTGCGCGGTCAGCCAGTCAGCCTTGCCTTGTAAATCCCAGGCCAGGTCAGAACATTTAACCAAAACTTTGATGCCACTGAGTTCGCCTTCTACTGAAGTGAAATAATCTTCAAGGCGCTGATGCTTGGCATCGATGGACTCGTATTCAGAAACCGGAGCATTGAGCAGGTTGACCAACTCATTAGCCAATTCAATTTCTGTCACTCCTCTGGATTGAAGCGCAAGGCAGAGTTTAGCCAGCGCTGATAGGTTCGCAGCATACAGCGCTGAAAAAGCCACACTCTCACCCTTCTCCGCAGCCATGTCGAGTGCATCGTTCCAATCTGCACCCTCGAGGCGGATCATATTGTGGTCGCCCACATTGTAGAAAACTGCCAGGTGTTGTACGAGCATGTGTTCAAGCAAACTGCCCTGCACCACCTTGCCGGTTTTGGTTTTTAATTGAGTATCACTGCCGGCCTTCCAGTTCAGGTTGGCTTTTTTGGCGCGGTGGCTGAGATGGTCTGCGAAGTAGGTTTGATTGCGCAGCAAGAAATTCAGGTCGCCGCTCAAGTCTATATATTGCTGCACGGTCAACAGCGGCCAGGCGCCGTGATCCATCCACACGCGGGGGATGTTGTTGCGGTCTGCTTTAAACTCACCCGGTTTGCTGCCGATGATGGTGGCATTGGAACCATCCATGCGCACACCGGCAAAACTATCATGCAGCAGCCCGGCCACGTCTTCAGGTTCAGTGAGCAGCAGTGCCAGGGCATCCTGCCAAAGGTCGCGCCATCCGCGGCCGCCGCGGCCGTAATCGTGATAAGGCAAGAAAGAGTTGCCCATCCAGCGTCGCAGAATGGGTTGAATACCTACCCATTTCAACCAACCGTCGAATTCTTCATCACCGGTGTTGAAAACGAGCAGGTCAGTTTTTTGTTTCCAGAAAGCGCGTGACTCAGCCAGATGCTTTTCCACTTTGGCAGCCGTTCCATATTGAGTGATCAAGGCATTCACATCCTGACCCTCTGAGAGGATGGAAAGGACAATCACATAAGTGATGGAAGTGCCTGGCTGTAAGGTTAGCGTTTTGAAGCGCAAGCCGCCCATACTTTCGTAGCCATCCGGTCCTTTGCCCACACCTTGGGCTGGGGGGAGGTTATTGACCACCGCTTGCGGCCAATCCAGGGTGCCGCCCTCGCCGATGAAATCTTCCACGGAAGGGAAGAACCCCGTCGGTGCGCTGCCGTCGCCTTCTGCGCCTAGCACTGCATAGCGTAGCGAATTGTGGGTATGTCCGCGTTCGTCAAAAGAAAGCGTGGGCTGCACCACCACCCCGTTTGTGACACACGAAGTGCGGTGAAGCAGTGATGTCACGTGGCGGTGGTCGCGCAGATTATCTGCAGAACGACCAAAAATGGGCACGGCTGCAGTCGGGACGATTTCAACGGTTTTGCTACCGGTGTTGGTCACAACCACGCGCATTAATTCAACATGATCTGCGGTCATGGGCACAAAGCTGGTCACTTCTGCTTGCAAACCTGAGGCGTGCGTGCGAGTGACCGACTGCCAGAGCAGCCCGGCTTTGAGGTGAGCTTTTTCTTCTTCATCACCAAATCGTTTGGCGGTTTGCTGTGCACTGCCGCCAGTGGCAGACCAGGCCTGGCCGTCCACCAGCAGCCAAAAGTTGCGGGCTGAACGACTGTTATGCAAATCCTCCACTGAAGTGGGTAAGAGCAAAAACGAGTTCTGATCCGCTTTGGCATCGCCGTTGAAGGTGGGGGTCACACTTGAGATCATGCCCGCCTGATTAACCAACGGCAAATAAAGATAGCTGCCGCTTTCAGCGTCGGCTTGTTCAAAAGTGCCCTGCCGGTCAATAAACTTCCACTGTCTCGGATCATTTGTTTTCATTGGACCTCACTCTAAAAAATAAGAAGTAATACTCAAAACAAGAGCGATTCTTCGAGAAGGGTTTCTCCGTTATCGATTCGGATGCTGAAGGTTGCAACTTTAGAGTATGCGACGCGCCTAAATCGAAACCGAGTTGATAAACAAACCCCGGCTATTGGTAGCCTCGTTTTTTGGCTTCTTCAAGCATGGCTTCGGTGGCAGTCGCCCCGCTGCGGGTACAGCCGAGTTCGCGGACTTTAAGCAACTGGTCAAGGTTGCGCACGCCGCCTGCCGCTTTGAGTTGCACTTCGGGGGTGCTGTGCTGGCGCATGAGCCTCAAGTTGTGTTCAGTGGCACCCTGGTAGTTGTAATCACCGTTGGGCTGTTTGACAAAGCCATAACCACTGGAGGTTTTGACGAAAGCTACTTTTAAGTGAGAGCATATCTCGCACAATTTGATGATGTGCTCATCCTGAAGGTAATCGGTCTCGAAAATAACCTTGAGAATAGCGCCGTTTCGGATGCAGGTCTGATTTACAGCATCAATGTCAGCGCTGACATAATCCCAATCGCTACCCATGGCTTTGCCGATGTTGATGACCATGTCAATTTCGGTCGAACCTTCATGGATTGCGAGTTCGGTCTCGGCCACTTTGATCTGCGTGGTATTGTTGCCATGCGGGAAGCCGACAACCGAGCAGACTTTCACATCTGAGCCTTGCAGCGCTTCGCGACACATCTTCACCGCATAGGGTTTAACGCAGACGGTAGCAACATCGTATTGTTTGGCGATTTCACACCCTTTAAGAATCTCCGCGTCTGTCATGGTGGGATGAAGCAAGGAGTGGTCAATCATTTTTGCGATGTCTTTTAAGGTTACTTCATTTATCATTGTTTTCCTTTAATTGTTTGTTGCCCATCCATATGTAAATAATGTTTGCCGCCGCTTCTACGTTTGTCTACAAAATTTTTATAGCCATTAGTAGTGTACATCCATGGCCACGATTTTACCTTCGCGTGCCAACCCGGCATAGGGCGAAGCGATTACATTCCCTTTAACGCTAACATCTTCACCTTCAGTAGTGCGGAAGTTGATGCTTGCGGGTTTGATATTGAAGGTATCTAGCCTGGATGGATTATGCAAAGTCACATCGCAGGAGCCCATCAGTTTGAATTTGAAAGTCCCATCGGGCTTGAACAACCAGCCCGGCAGTAAAGGATGTATTGTGAGTGTAAGTTTGCCGTCTTCAAACCTGAAGGGGCTTTGACCGGCGGTCATGATGACCCACATACTCAGGAACTCGGCAGTGGATCCGCTTAATCTGGCGACAAAACCGTTGCCGTGCAGGCTCGGGTCTGGATGTGCGCTTGAAGCGATGAAGGATGAATTTTCAAGCGGACTGCGCCCGTAGATCTCAGGATCCATAAAGGCTGGCACGTGACTCTTAAACTCGTGATAGAACGCTTCAAACATGCCCTTGCGCAACAGTTCAAGCATCAGCTTGAAGGCCATGTGCATCCAGATGGATTCATTTTCAAGCCAGCCGGGAGTGAAAGCGCGTGCGCGACCGATCATGTGCGGCTGACTTTCAAGACTGGCGTTCAAACGGAACATCTTCAGCTTCTGGTCGAAAAGATCACTCGTGCGCAGCTTCTGATATAAACTACTTGAAGCCTCAGCATCCAGAGTGCGCAGACAGCGCACAGGACCTTCGAGGAAGGTCGGCAAGGGCTGTGCCTCAAATTTAGTTACATGGATGATCGGTCTGCCAAGCGCGTCGCTTTGCCCAGTCTTTTCAAACTGAGTCGGACGATGCACAAAATAGGTGGTCGGCAGATCACCCGCAGCGATTTCGGCACGCTTCAATCCGTCTTGTAAATAAGCCTGCATGGATTTTAGTGTTGAGCTTAAATCAACTTCACTAAAAGCGCCGTCAAATCCAAGGCGGGTGAGCTCTCGGTACTGCTCCAAAGCTGCAGAAAGTTCATCCCACACCTTGAATGGTGAAGGGTTGGCCGCCATTACCTGGTCAATGCTGGTCACCAGTTTGTTTAATTCAACCGGCAACTTAACTTTCCGGTCGGTTTCGCCCAGCAGATCAACCAGAAAGTTGATCAGGCGCATCAGTTCATAGCTGTCAGGCATGGATGAACCGAAAAGCGCCGGCATGCCGTTGAGAGCATCATACCAACCCGGTTTGCCGCCTTCCATTTGCACGCCATACCCGGAAGGATCAAGCGCCACAAATTTGAGCAGCGCCAGCAGCGCAAATTTTGAAACCAGAGGGACTTTAAAGACCTCCCCCTTGCCATACCCGGTGCGGCTCCAATGGCCGTCTGCCTTGCGGGCAGTCAGCATGGCGGCTTTCTCTACATCTTTATAGACCACATTAAACTGGCGCGGTGCATCGCCATCCAACACATAGCGTTTGCTGCGCGGATTGATGCAATTGGCGTTGTCAAAGAAAGCCAGCGGTTCTGAATCAAAGAGCAAATGCTCACGCTTTTCGGGGTAAATATTTAAATAAGATTCAACCAGGTCGAGGTTATAGCTCCAATGGTCGGACCAGTACCCTTCGCCATGCACGGCCTGGATGTGCTGCTCCGCCCCGGCAAACACCTTTTCAAGAAATTCATCCGGCGAAACGGATAGGTCTGATTTTAGAGCCGCGGTCATCAACTGACCGGGAGTGAAGTGTCCACTCAATACTTCTTGCAGCTCTTCTGGTTTGCCTGCCATTTTGACAAAAGCAGGCACAGCATCCGTAGACAGGGTGAAGTTGGAGCCCTGAATGGTGAGCGGATTGTAGCCGTCGCTTTGGATCAGGCTCATGAACAATCGGATGTTAAAGTCGCCTGATTCTGGAAAGAAATAGGTGTCACTGCGGCGGTTCTGGTTAATATCCCGGTAGCTACCATTGCCCTGGCTGTAAAGCTCAGGGGCAACCACAAAGAAATTGTAATCGCGTTCAAGGTCGCCATGGCGGCGCGAGAAGATGTGATAAGTGTGTTTTCCGCCGAGCAAAAGGGGCATGCCGCCGCGCATGACATTATCCAGCCAGGTTTGGCTGCAATAATCATCAAAAATAGCAGAAGAAGATTCGGTGTGAATGGGGTTGGTTAATTCAAGCGCCAATTGGCGCTCTTCTTCAACCTTGCCTGGCATGAAATCCCCCTTTTGCAGTCGTGAAACTTGCGATTGAATCACCTCCAATTGCGGAGCGTGTCCGTAGTAGCTGTTGATGGTTTCAGATTTGCCTTCGGGTAGTTCAAGTTCAGTTGCAAACATGGCGCAGGGAGTGCGTCCCTGTGTAACCTGTGCTACGGCTAGCATGGACTGCAATCCGCTGCTGGCCAGCTTCTGTGGAAAATTAAAAGCGGTATCCGTACCAAACACGACCTGTGGATCAACCAGGGCAGTAAGTTTTTTGCCTTCATTAAAAGCCACGGCAAAATTGCCGGCTTTGATTTCTTCGACGTGCAGTTTGTCATCCGCGCTGGCTTTGATGCGGAAGAACGGCAGCCCTTCATCATGATTAACAACTTCGATCCAGGCTTCAATGGTGCGGCCCATGTTCTTGAAAGTCTGGTCATCAATTCCGAACGGACAGATTACGGGCAAACCGTCCAGCATTTCGAGCTTTAGCGAGCCTTTGCCGATATTGGTGAGGGTCACCTTGCGCACCAAAGCCGCGAAGGGTTCATTGGGCAAAAGGAAATATAAGACATTGATTTTTAGCCCGAGATTTTCGTTGACTTCTTCAATTTCAAGATCATTCAACCCGGTGGTCATGCTGCGTTTGACTTGATCGCTATTTGCAGCGCCAAAGGGTTCATAATGCCAGACCTCGCTGCCGCGTTTCCCTTTGAGAAAAGTTCGAAAGCCCAACTGCGCTGCCACCTGGTATGCCCGCTGGGCGCACTGGTATTCCATCAATGGATGGTCTTTGCTCTCCACACCAAACCCGGCGATCCCTTGTCCGCGGTTGACGTAAAACACCCACATAGGGATGCCCTTCAGCCCGGCAATGCCCGGCAGAAAGCTTGAAAACACCTTTTTTTGTTGGAAATCTTGCAAAACAAATCGCCCGGAGGATGAAGTCAAGTCAGCCATAACACTTCCTTTGTATATTTGTAATTATGTTTCAAAAGACCTATTCATCTATAGACTTTAGTTCTCAAGTATTTGATTTAAATCCAATAGAAAAGTATCACTTCGTTTGGTCGAAATTTCAATCAACTGAGGTGTGAATCCGGTTCGAGAACACAACGCAAATTGGATTTTCCTGTCACCTAATTCTCGTTCGACCAAATGTGCTTTTCTCTCAAGGTCAGCCAAAATATTCGTCCCCACAGGTTGGTTACTCCATTTACATTCGACCAAAATTGCATCTTTTTCACCGACCACAATCAGATCAATCTCTTCGTTGGCACTCCACCAACGACTTATTTTTTCAGGCAGGAATGATAATTTGCCAGATAGTCCGTTCCGCCAAAAATATTGTTGACAGATCTCTTCAAAAGCCAGGCTGGAGAAATGATCGATTTCAGAAAGCACCTGGTTTTCCAGGATGAAATTGGTTCCACCACGCTCAAGTTGCGAGCGATTAGGGAGAACATAACGAAACCAAAAACGGAGGTAATGGTCTTTCAACCGATAAACCCCCCGGCGGCTCTTTTGGGGTTGTGTTTCGGTTACCGGCACTAATCGCTCAATCAAGTGAAGCTGTTGTAAAGTATCCAGGTATGAAGTAGCTCCATCTATTCCAGTAGCTTGTTTAATTTCGTTCAAACGTGTTTTACCAGCCGCTATGGCCTGAAGAATAGCAAAGTAATTTCGGGGCTCCCGCAGCTCTTGTTGCAGGATGAAATGCACTTCATCGTACAAATACGAACCTCGTGTAAGTATGTTTTCCTGGATGTTCTCTTTAAGTGATTTATGAGGTTCGATTGTATGCAAATACGCCGGTGTACCACCATACACCGCATAAGCGCGTACTTGATCTTCCGTTGAAAAAGATGGGTAAAACTGACGGGCATCTTTAAATTGCAGCGGTTCCAGCAGGTATTGGGCAGTCCTTCTACCATAGAGCGGAGCCTGGTAACCCAGCACTGTTTCTTCCATCATTCCAATATACGATCCACACAAGACAAGCATAATTTGAGAATTCTTAAAGGTTTGGTCCCAGGATTTTTGCAGTATTGAAGCCAGCGGTGGGTGTGCAGTAACCATATATGGAAACTCATCCAACACGACCACTAAACGCTCTTTCTGAGCTGCTTGACTCAGCGCTTGAAATAACGCTTCCCAACTGGAATAGACTGCGTCCAATTGCCCTGGAGCATATAGTGTTGCATTTATTGCATTGGAAAGAGCAGTACGCAATGAGATTTCAGAACCCAAATCAGAGACAAAGAAAACAGCACGCTTTCCTTCACAAAAACGGGCCATTAGCTCGGTCTTGCCCACCCGTCGGCGACCATAGAGAACAAAGAATTCTGCTTTACCAGACGCGTAACGCTTTTCAAGCAAATCGAGTTCAGAAAGTCGGTTTACGAACATTTAGCTCTCTTTTCAAATAAGAAAATCACGATTATGATAATTTAGATTTCCTTATTTATTGTATCATAAAGTCGCTTCATTTTGGTTGGGGTGTGGTGGGTAACAAATTTGTTTGTGCAGTGGAGTCTTCTGTACGTTATTTCTTAAAATCATCACCCTGCCCCTCTCTAATCGTAGGCAAGAGTTGCAGGGTGAAAGATTTTATCTAGCATTTTCGTTATTGTTTTTTGTTCAGTTTCAACCTGATCTCGATGTACAAGAACAGCAGCATCACAGCCAGCAGCACGACCATCGTTGGCACAACCCACTTGAGCATGCTGATTCTGAATGCCTGCACGGCATCCACACCCGGAGCAACCGGAGTCTGTTCACTGGATGCTGAAACATTCTCACCAGTGGCGATGCCTGCATCCAGCCAGCCGGTTTCTTCGTTCTCGCCAGTCACAATCAAGAAGTTGTGTTTTGAAGCTTGTCTGCTGACCAATCCATCCACAGCGTAAGTCAAACCCGCAGGAGTGCTTCCCAAGACCGCCAGCAGCACCTTGCTGGTGGTGGCGTCATATCCGCGGATGGCCAGGTAGCCGGCATCTTGACCCGCTTGAGGGCGTGTGACCATTTCAAGCGCACTCTGATCGCTCAGCAAGTTTTGTTCATCAAATACCAATGACGGGAATTGTGTCTTTTCAGTCAGGCTGACAAAATCAGAAGGCGCACCCACGAGAATCATACTGGCATTGGCAGCAAGGGTCGGGTCGATGGCATCAGCATAACCTGCATGGAGCTGCAAAATAGTATGGTCGGGCAATCCAGCGCCAAGCCAGCCGGCAAGCTTTGCCGCCGCCTGGATGTTACCAAATTCTCCCGGGGCAACCTGTATCAAAACATTATCAAGACCAGACCCGGTCAGAAAGGCGTTGGGGAAATCACCAAAGTTTTTAGAAACCAATGATCCGCCGATGGCAGCTTCAAGTGGCATATGCAGCAGCGAACTTGAGCTGACGCGCATCCAGGCCATATTGGCGGTGGGGGCAGTGCACAAGTCGCGCGTATACAAGTCTGCCACAAATTCAACTGTGTTGCGTCCAGCGTGCACCAGGTTGGCAGGCATGATCAATTTGAACATGGCCTGGTTGGAGGTGTTGTCAGTGAGACGCAGGCTGACGGCTGGGTATCCATTCACCAACATTTGAAGGCCAGAACGCAGGTAATCCAATTGCTGTGAATGGCTGATCACCAAATCGAAACTGGCGTCGGCTCTTACCTTGTTACCTGCTGGCACGAAGAAATCAAAAGATTGTGACAGGCTGTTGGGTTTGGTGAAAACCAATTCACCCACACCAAGGTCATCGAGGGTCATATCTTCAAGCCCGGTCGCCGCTGCTACTGGATTGATGCCGCTCACCAGCATGGTTTTGGCGTCTCCGCCGGCAATCACTTGATCAGCACTGACTGCCTGGGCTGCCTTAACCAGACCCGTTTCATCCCCGCTCACAAGCAATGCGTAACCGCCTGCCGGTTTGAAGAAGTAGATGAGACCCTCGCTGGCATTCACCTGAAAATCAGTAGTAATGCCAAGCGAAGAAAGTGAAAGAGACTTCAAAGAGTCTGTATTCGCTACCAGAATTACATTTTGACGGGTAGAAGCGGCAGGACGAAAATCTGCAAGCGATATGACTTCTGCAATGGTCTCTCCGTTTGAGATTTGGCCAATGCCCGCAGCCAAAACCATCGCTGCCTGCAGTTCACCAACACTCGGGTCAGCCGGCAAGGCTATCTTCAGAGGAACTGGCTGCACTGAATTCTTGATCACAAAAGGTGCCGGAAAATCGTTGAGCGTTAATGATGTCTGACTCTCATCATATCCAAAGGTGAGTTTGGATGTCGGCGAGATGGTCACACTGGAGAGCAGATTCATCAAACAAGAGATGGAGCCATCCCAGCGAATGGTCAGGATATTCACGCCATCGCGAGTGACCGGTGCAATAAGGGTGGCATCAAATTCGAAGCGCAAGGTTTGTTCGCCGCTGGTTTGTAGCGTATTGATGCCCACCATGGTGTCATTCAAAAACACACTCAGATCGCCGCCCACCAACCCGGATAGGGTCTGGTTGGATTCAGTGGCTACCAGGCTTGAAAAGAAAGCCATGATGTCGAGATCCAATGAGGCAGTGCCCTCAGGCTTCCAATCCGCAGGCATGTTAAAGGTAAATTCAACTTCAGAGGTTGGGCCGGTTAGGGTATGAGGAATCACCATCCCCAAATCAGTCAGGGTCAGATCCGCCTGGCCAGTTGTTTGTGCTTGAACCGGTCGAACGGATGCAAGGTTAACAATCAACCCTGCCAGAAGGATGAATCCAAAAAGTTTGTAAACGAATGAACGTTTCATGTCATCCTCCTTTGTCAGTTTCCCATGACCATTTTGTCAGCACCGGAGCGGGCATCTTTGACCGCTTCTTCGACACGAATGATCATCTGGTCACTGGAATCATCAGGCAGGCGGGTAACCACACCGGCAACAGGGGTTAAGAAAATCTTCTCGCCAGATTCCGTCTGGATGGGTTCTTCAAGTGCCGCGATCAGGCGTTCAAATGTTTTCTTGGCCGGGAAGTCAGGCGTAGTTGGCAGCAAAACACCAAACTCAAGACGGCTCCATCGACCAACAAGGTCGTTGCCGCGCAACTGATCATGCAACCGTTCAACCACATTCTGCAGCAAAATGGAAGTAATGCGCTCTGGCAATCCATCGATCAGGTCTTCAAGGCCTTGAAGATAGATCACACCAAAGGCCACTGGAACCTCTTTTGGCTTGATCAGTTCTGTGGTAAACGACCTCAGCAAGTATTTTCTGGTGAAAGCCAGTGATTGCTTGTCTGTGATCGATCGTTCACGCAAAGCTTCAAGAGGTGTACGCAAGACCTCTCGCAGCAGCAAGAATATGATCCCGGCGAGAAGGCCGGCACCGGCGGCTATCAGTAGATCAAGGAAGGGACGCGGTCTAAAAGGTATGGTGGGTTCAACCGCGGTATCCAGAAAGACGATGTCATAAACCTGATAGATGCTTTTAATGTAGCTGATGCCATTCTGGCCAATATTGTTGGCCAGCAAGGTAACTGATTGAGGATCAGGTCCCTCGACATGCAGCACCAGAATGTTGGTGTCTGTTTGCACTTCGGAGTAGACACGCATCTCTTTCAACGCGCCTTCATCTAATTGCAGGCGGCTGATCGTATCTTGATACACCCGGTTGCTATCCAAAATATCCGCGTAGGTGGTTGAGATGGTTCGCTTATCCAGTGTATCCAGACTGCTGACCACGTCACGACTGCTGGTCAATGTATTATTTGGATAGACCAGGAATTTTGCCGATGCCCGGTACATTGGCGTGACCAGCACCGTCCAGATCAATGCCCCAACTGCAAAAGCTGAGACAAAGATCACCAAAATCCGCCATCCTCTTTGAAATCTCGTAAAACTGGTTCGGTTCGTTGACATACATCCTCCTCTTTTAAGAACAATCGCTATTCAAGCGGGGCAATCACAAATAACCTGCCCCACGAATCTTCATTACCCTGGGCGATACAAGTTTGAAATGTTGTACGCGTTCCGCCGCCATAAACGCGGTAGAACAGATCAGTGGAACTAAGCGTTTCACCGCTTGACAGGCTGACAAAGTTGCTGGTCGGGCTGTTTGGACTGAGTGCCTGAAATTCTTCTGAATAAGAAACATAGTATTCATCTGTCGTGCCATCACCGTAGATCAATGTTACCGATTGGCCAGAACGAAGACTAAAGAAGTAGGCGCCAGAAAGGTAGTTATGCGCCAGCAGCCCCGTATTGCCGGTTATGTTTCTAACCATGCCAAAGTAGGTAGCCGTGTTGGGCAAGGATGAAACATAAGCTGCATCGGATGAAGGCTGCGGAACCACCCGCAGAGATAAAACGTCTTCAACATAAACGCCAACGACCTGACCGGCATTACCATTTTTAAGATTTTCAATAAAAGTATCCAAAAAAGGCGGCGGCAGCGGTGTCGGCGTGGGAAGTGGTGTGGCAGTGCTAACCGGTGTGGCAGTCTCAGTTGGGGTGGCTGTATTTTCGGGGGTCTGGGTTAATGTCGGTGTTGAAGATACTGCAGGAGTGATCGTCGCCGTAGCGGTTGAAGTAAATTGTTTGGTTGGTGTGTACAGATGCACCATGTTTGCACCTGAATTGGAACCGCCGCTATTCTTAAACTGACAGCCCGTAAAGATTAGGCAGGCAGCTATTAAAAATAATAAAGGGAACGCAAATTTGCGTTGGAATATTCTCAAGGTTTATCTGACCAGTTCAATAGTTAGGCAGGGATTTTACGATAACTCCCTAATTTGATTATAGGCGAGTTTTAGTCGAAATCAATAAGGTTCCCGTAAAGAAGAGGCGTTTTCCATTAAGGGTAATTTATAAAAAAAAGAGACAAATTATTGTCCCGGTAAATTTTTAGCGTCTTAAATTATGCAGTACGGTTGACGATTTGGCCGGTGCCATCCAAAGAGGAGTTCTGAATCATTTTGACCAAAGCCGCAGCTTGCGCTTCATGTTGATCCATCTGATTCTTCATCACCGCCATCGAAATCTCATTACGAATCTGCGTGTTCGAGCGGTTCGTGAGCGAACTGGCTAAAACGTCTTCCATGGATGTACCAGAAACTATCATAATAATATTTTCGGTAGTTTTTCTGAAAAGTTAAACCAGTTTGTGCTATAACTGGTAAATAAATTGGATGTTCGTATTCAATCCAATCATTAATCTTAAAATCTGGTGGAGAGTTCCTGTTGTCGATAATGCCTTTTTGGAAAACCAAACCGCTTGACCAACTTACCCCCGAAGAGTGGGAGTCTCTATGCGACGGCTGCGCCAAGTGCTGTCTGATCAAGTTTGAAGATGAAGATTCTGGACGCATTTATCACACCAACGTGGTATGTAAACTGCTTGAAATTTTCCACTGCAAATGCACGCGTTATGACGAACGATCGGTGTTGGTGCCAGAATGCCTTACTCTGGATGCCACCCTGGCCGGCAGCTTAAAATGGATGCCCGACACCTGCGCCTATCGGTTGCTGGCAGAAGGCAAGAACCTGCCAATATGGCATCCGCTGGTGAGCGGCGACCCAAAATCGGTGCACAAGGCGGGTATCTCGGTACGCGGCAAGGTGGTCTCAGCTAAGGATGTCGACCCGGATGACCTGCCCGATTATGTTGTGGATGATGATTAATTTACTCTATTAGCGAATTATTCTGGAGTTGATGCCGGCGTTTTGGCTGGCTGTGATAATTTGGGCACCTTTCACTAGACTGGTTTGAAACTGTTTCTCCCCTGGTAAAGCAGTCCAACCACTTAAAACCAACGGCAGAGGATCTCCTGCACCGATCCACTCACCTTTATACTTTCGGGCAAAGTGCACATGGGTTCCCGTGGCGAGACCGCCTTCACATGAGGGATGGCCGATGGGATCATCTAGTCTAACGCGTGTTCCCTGAGCGATGCTATCCTGTTTGGCAATGTGCATGTAAAAAAGTTGCCAACCGGTCTTCATCATTTGTTCATCTT
The DNA here is from genome assembly GCA_927443345.1 of uncultured Anaerolineaceae bacterium. Taxonomy (GTDB): domain Bacteria; phylum Chloroflexota; class Anaerolineae; order Anaerolineales; family Anaerolineaceae; genus UBA6107. The sequence continues at coordinate 51,308 of CAKMKJ010000006.1, forward strand.
CAAGTGCAATCACCACGATATTTTCGGATGATCGAACGACGACTCCAGGCGCGGCTGAAAGCACCCATGCTCTGGATGTTGAACAGCGAGGTTCCCCCGTGAGGGGTGCAAAATCCAAAGCACCAGAGGGCGTGCCGGAATTCCAATCCACATGCAGCCCGCCAGTGAGTGCCCACTCCTCACCCGGGGCAAAAGGTAATTCAAGAAGTGGCGGCTCGAGGTTTCCAGAAAATAGTGGTTCGACACTTTCTGCCCTTTGCCAGTAGTCTCCAAACAATTGTTGATAAAGGTTGAGAAAGTTATCAGGACCGTAGAGGTTGGCTTCCCAGGCGCTTTGCGGATATATTTGTGCGAAAAAGTATTGCAGCGCCACCGAACCTGCATTGGATTGCGGCGCAATCCGAAGTGCACTGCCATTAAAAAAATTGAGTGAAGTGAATAGACCTTCCCGCCAACCGTAATATCCCTTATTGAGCAATTTTGCCGCCAGAGAACACTCTAAAAAAAAGCCCCGATAATCAGAAAAATGAAAGCCCAATGGGTAAGTATGATCAATGGTTGCAGGCAGGCTGGTCAACCAATGCGAACGATATTCAATGACTGCCAGTAACAAGCGTGGATTTACAGAAGTATTCGTTGCCACGCGCCTCACAATTTCAGCACCTGATAGAAGCTCTGCTCCTACCTGCTGCTGAAAATTGGCCAAATAGCCGCCTGAAGCGAGGATGTAGCCCTGAATATCAAAATCATCCGCACTGGGTGAAAAGATCACTTCACTATCTGGAAGAAGTTTGTCTGAAGAATAGTTCATGCCGATTGCATCAGAAATTTGCAAAAGCTGACCGGGTGTGATCATTTTGTAAGGGTCAAGCGGACGGTCAGAATTGATCTGGTTTGGTTCAACGCCAAAATGTTTCGCTACTGAATTTAATGTGTCTCCAGATTGGGCGTAGTATTGATATCTTCCGTCAATAACAGTCATCGGCGTTTGGATGAGCTGTATGTATGAATTTGTTGAAGTGGTTGGATTTGTAGATTCTGCCGACTGGGTCTGATAAGAACGTGATGTTGGAAAAGGAATTTCGCTGGCATAATCACGAGGTTTAGGGAAAGGAAAATTACACCCGCTTATTAATATTAGCAGCAGCGATATTGAAGCAATGACTCTTTTTTTCAATTTTTACTTTCTAAAAAAGCGAAAACCTAATACAACTAAAATATGTCTAATTTGATTATACAATCATTAGATACTGGCAAGTCCATCTTCTGTTTATATCATCCAGACAACCTCTGTTAAAAAGCAAAACAGGAATATAATAATGCACAGACCATCCCTCCCCGCGGGGAGCTAATCTTAAGGAGAATGACATGATCGTTACCACGAAAGAACTGTTTAAAGCCGCATACGGCAAGTACGCCATTGGTGCCTATAACATCAACAATCTGGAACAGGCCATGGGTCTCTTCCGCGGATGTGTTGACAGCCAGGCTCCCTTCATTATTCAGATCAGCAAAGGCGCACGCAGCTACACGCATAAAACCATGCTCGAAGGCCTCATCCGCTCTGCTGACCAGGTTTTCCCCGATGCCATTTTTGCCGTCCATCTTGATCACGGCGACGAAGAAACCTGCTATGACTGCATCAACAGCGGATTCTATTCCTCCGTCATGATCGACGCCTCGGCAGAATCTTTTGAAAAGAACATTGAGATTACCAAGCGTGTCGTAGATGTCGCCCACAAAAAAGGCATTGTGGTCGAAGCCGAACTCGGCCAGCTCGGTGGTGTTGAAGAACATGTAAATGTGGATGAAGCCAACGCCAAGCTCACTGATCCCAAACAGGCTGCTGAGTTCGTCAAACAAACCGGCTGCGATTCTCTGGCCTGTGCCATCGGCACCAGCCACGGCGCTTTCAAGTTCAGCGGTTCCCAGGGCTTACACTTCGATGTCCTCGAACAAATCCAGAAAGTCCTCCCCAACTTCCCGCTGGTCATGCACGGTTCATCCTCTGTGCCTCAAGACGAAGTGGCTCGCATTAACGCTGCTGGCGGTAAGCTTGCCGGCGCCAAGGGTGTGGATCCCACACAATTCAAACGCGCTGCTGAACTCGGCGTCACCAAGATCAACATTGACACCGACGGCCGCCTGGTCTGGACCCGCGTCCATCGCGAATACTTCCTCGAGCACCCCGAAGGATTCGACCTGCGCCCCGTAGGCAAAATCTTCATGACTGAATATGCCAAGTTCATTGAACAGAAGAACAATTACCTCGGCAGCAACAACCAGATCGACGCCGTCCGCGCCATCTTAAGCAAGTAAATTTTGCATCGTTTTATACCCCCGCGGTTTAAAAACCGCGGGGGTCTTTTTTATTGCTTTAGCGAATACCTACACAAATGCTCCACCGGTTTGAATTTGATCAATCCAATTTCGGTGATTTGCGCTGCGTGCGGATTCGGCAATGACTGACAAACCTCAATTATTTGCGGCACCAATTCGCTGCGAGTGATCTGCATCGCCAAACCGCAATGCGGAATCCAGTTACCAGGTGCGTAGTATTCCAACCCTGGTGTTGCCTCTGCTTGTATGAAGTGGTTTTCCAATTCAGAATGGTGTGCAAGCATTTCTTGGGTGACCACCAGTGCCCAAAAGACTGTGCTATCCGCTCCATTAAACAATCCGATGTGTTGAAACGAAATCGGAATGGGCCTCTTAGATTGACAAAATTGATAAAGAATTTTTTCAGCTTTACTCGTATTGAGGTCGTCAAAAATCCGCACTGTAATATGGGGGCGATTTCCAGAAAGGTGCTAATAATCTGCCAAGCCCTTATCGGCTAACTGTAGCCACACTTTTCTGACAATGGTTTCGGTTTTCTGATCAAAACAAAAACCAATAGAATAAGGCATTTTCCCTCCCTAATTAATTACATGAATAATTCAATAAATAGCTGGTTCATTACAACAGTTCGAATCATCAATTTTTGACCAAGAAACCGAGCATTTGAGAAAATGCTCAGTGTAGATTCTACCTAATCTAATTATCAATTCTTGCGGAAAATCAGTTATACTGAAATGTGGATATTCAGACACGGAGGTTCTTATGAGCAACATTTTTCATGTTCAAGTTGTCCAGCGAGGTATCATCACCCTACCCAAGGAACTGCGTGAAACCAATCGCATTGAGGAAGGCGATTTGCTTACTTTAATCAATCTTGGCGATGGAGTCGTGGTTATGAGTCCGCAACGTTCGCATGTAGAAGAAATTAGTAACAAATTGGCCAAAGAATGGCAGGAGTCAGGTGAAACTTTGGAATCCATGTTGACAACTTTGCGCGAAGTGCGGGAAGAATATGGCACAAAGAAGTCTTAGGGTTTTTGTTGATACAAGCGTAATTATCGCCGCTGTTCTCTCTCCCTCAGGAGGTGCACGCCAAGTGTTTCTTCTGGGCGAAGCAGGCATTCTGCATCTGATCGTCGGATCCAATGTATTACGTGAAGCAGATGAAGTAGTCCGGCGAAAAATTCCTGACTCGCTTCCATTGCTGGCACAATTACTTACGGCTAGTCATATTGAAACATCCAGAAAACCTACTGAAAAAGAGAGTAAAACAGCCCAAACCCACGTTTTGTATCTACCAGATGCCCTTGTTTTAGCTGAAGCTATCGCCACCCAACCGGACTGGTTAATAACACATGATAAAGAACATTTTCTTAATCAGCGAAGTAATATGCAATTATCGTTTGCAATTGGAACACCAGGAGATCTCATCCTTGCCATAAAGGCAAATTATCGGGATTCATAATTTTCGAAACAAGGTACTTTCGCAAATCTCTGGATGAATCCAATGCAGTTCAAGACTAAAAAATTCGAAGAGTCTTTATCACATCCATGTATTTTTTGGCTGACAGAAACGTGGAACCGAGTTTTCCACAGTTCTGATTAATTCAAACCTGCCGCAAATGCTTGACCGAACTCAAAGCAGCGCTCGGCTGTTTCGCCTTCTGGAGCCCATTTTTGACGCAGCCCTTCGTTGACCACCTCAAACCCTGCTTCATCCAGGCGGGAGGAGATGAGTTTGACGGCTTCTCCGCTCCAACCGTAGCAGCCAAATGCAGCCGCCTTTTTGTGTTTAAATTTCAAGCCGCGCATCTCTTCCAGGACGGCCGCAACATCGCGTAACATGCCATTATTGACAGTGGCTGATCCAATCAGCACAGCTTTGGATTTAAATATCTCGGTCATCAGATCAGTCTTGTCCATCCTGGCCAGGTTGTATAACTTGACCGTCGTCTCGGGTACAGCGTTGACGATGCCCTTAACGATAATTTCAGCCATCTGGCGGGTTCCATCCCACATGGTGTCGTAAGCGACGGTGATCTGGTCTTCGGCATAATTATCTGCCCATTTCAAGTAATGCTCCACGATTTGCAGCGGTTCCTTTCGCCAAATGACGCCGTGGCTTGGACAGATCATATCAATTGGAAGATTTAAAGCTTTAAGCTCTTTAATCTTTTTGGTCACTGCCGGGCTATAAAGCGTGAGAATATTGGCATAATACTTGAGAGCCTCTTGGTAAAGTTCCCCTTGATCAATCCGGTCATTGTAAAGACGTTCAGAAGCCAGATGCTGTCCAAACGCATCGTTGCTAAAAAGGATGTTATCGCCGGTTAGATAGGTAAACATGGAATCAGGCCAATGCAGCATCGGCGCTTCAATAAAAATCAACTCTTTTGACCCCAGACTTAACCGCTCTCCAGTTTTTACAACATGATAATTCCAATCCTGGTGGTACTGTCCGCGCAAAGATTTCACACAGTTGGCTGAGCAATAAATCGGTGTATTGGGGATGTGGCGCATTAATTCAGGCAACGCTCCGCTGTGATCCACCTCGCCGTGATTGATGACAATAAAATCAATTTTTTCGAGCGGAATCTCTTTTTTGAGATTTTTAACAAATTCCTTGTCAAAGGGCGACCAAACCGTGTCAATTAAAACCGTCTTTTCATCGCGGATTAAAAATGCATTGTAACTGGAGCCTTTGTGCGTTGAAAATTCTTCTCCATGAAATTTGCGTAATTCCCAATCAATTTTCCCTACCCACTTGCAGTTCGATTTAATCTGGATCGACATTTTTTCCTCTGAACAAAAGTTAGATATTTTATCTCCCGCAGGAGTAATTATTAGCTTTTTGTAAGTAAAATGATTATAGTCTGCATATATAAAAATTTAATCAAAATTAGCTTAAAAATTTAACAAGTAGTTGACTTTTAGTAATCAAAGTTGTAACATATTTGAATACAAACACATTATGATAACTCTACACCTTGTATATATTTACTTTGTCGTTCTCATGCTTGCAACCATTTGGTTTATTACAAGCTTTATTACGGTTAGGATGGCAAAAAAACAGGGTTAGAAATTTTCAGAAGTTTACCCGAAGCCACCTGACCAAAATCAGGTGGTTTTTTTCTTCAATAGGAAGAATGGTGAAAGAATCAAGGAGGTGCAGCAATTATCAAACAAACTCTTTTGATTTTCCTGCAATTTATCAATCAACAAAAATTTACTAAGGAGAAATACACATGAAAGCAATGAAGTTTTTAGCAGTTTTTATTGTTTTAGCGATGCTCCTGGCCGCATGCGGTCAAGCAGTCGCAACCGAAGCACCTGCCGCCGCGACAGAAGCCCCTGCCGCAGCCACTGAAGCCCCTGTGGCTTCCGGTGCCCCTGAAGATGTTTGCGCAGCCGACGAATGGGGTTGCGCCAAGATCGAACCCGGCCAGACAATTAAAATTGGCATGGGCTCCCCGATGACCGGTGGTGATGCATCCTTTGGTATTGATGCAGAACAATCTGGAAAGCTTGCTGTTGCAGACGCTGAAGATTTCAATGGTTTTCAGTTTGAACTCTTGGCTGAAGACGATATGGGTGGCGCTGAAGGTGGTGCAGCTGTCGCAAATAAATTCGTTGCTGATCCCACTCTCGTTGGCGTTGCCGGCCACCTTTTCTCTGGTGCCAGCTTTGCCGCAGCCCCAATCTACGAAGCAGTTGGTATTCCCATGCTTTCACCATCAGCCACCAATCCTGGTTTAACCCAGCAGGGTTTCAAGGTCTTCAATCGTGTACCTTTCACCGATGCAGCACAAGGTTCCGCCGCGGCTGAATTCATCTACAATGAACTTGGCATCCGCAAGATCGCAGTATTGCACGATGGTGAAGATTATGGAAAAGGCCTGGCCGAGATCGTTAAGTCCTCTTTTGAAGGACTCGGCGGTGAAGTTGTAGAATTCATGGGCATCACCTCCAAAGAAGCTGATTACACCCCTGTTCTGACAACCATTGCTGCAAAACAACCCGAATTGCTTTACTTCGGTGGCTATACACAAGACGGAGCTGTCCTCGCTAACCAGATGAAAACAACTGGTTTAGAGAATACCATTTTCTTTGGCTGTGACGGCACATTTGGTACCGACTTCCTCAATCGTGCTGGCGATAATGCAGAGGGTTCTTACCACGCTACCCCCCGCACACCCCCTGCCACTCCAGAGAAAGATAAATTCGACGCAGATTACAACACTGCCTATGGTGTTGGACCTGGCGAACTTTCTCCATTCTCATGGAATAGCTATGACTGCGTAACAGTTTTGATCACCAAGGTGAGAGAAGTTGGATTTGTCGGATCTGATGGTGCTTTGTACATTCCACGTAGTGCTCTGGTTGCTGCTGTCCGTGGATTGACTGACTATGTTGGCATCTCTGGTACATACACTTGTGACGCCACCGGTGAATGCAATATCCAGGGTCCTCAGTTCCACAAAGTTGAGAACGGTGAGTTTGTCGCCGTCAACTAATAGAATTATTGCTGATGTAGACGCAGGGAAAGTTCATACTTTCCCTGCGTGTTACCTTTAATTTCAACTAACATTCTAGAGGAGTGATGTATGCAATCGAAAGAGACATCCACCCCACAAATCAAAAGAAGTAAGCTGCCAAAACAAATCCGCCAAGGGTTTGGAATTATTGTATTGTTATTAATATTATGGCGGTTGTATTTGGTTTTTGGTGTCGAGCAGGAATATACTGTAGATATATGGGCCAGGTTATTAATTTCTGGACTGGTCATTGGGGGCGTATATTCACTGATCGCCATTGGTTACACTCTTGTTTACGGTATTCTGCGTATGATCAACTTTGCACATGGCGAAGTGATGATGGTCGGTACCTTTGCAGGTTACCTGGTACTTGAAGCTACCAAGTCAATCACGGTGCCAACACCGGATAATTCGCTGTTAAGTTTTTCTAATGCATATCCTATTATTTCTGTCATTCTGGCTTTTGCAATTGGTATGCTTATAGCTGCAACAACCGGCTATTTCCTTGAAAAAATTGCTTATCGTCCACTTCGAAAAGCACCGAGGTTAATCCCATTAATCAGTGCAATTGGGGCTTCTATCTTTTTGCAAAACTTTGCCCAACTTCTTTTCAGTCCTCAAACGCGTGATTATGTAAATCCAGATATCATCAGCCGCGGAGCAGGATGGACGATGATGATCAATGACTCTAAGGTAATCCTGCCTTACACCGGAGTGCTCACGTTTGTTCTATCGATCCTCTTAATGATCGGTTTGTATACCATGATCAAAAAGACAAAACTTGGCAAAGCCATGCGTTCTGTTGCCATGGACAAGCAAACCGCGGCTTTGATGGGTATCGATGTGAATGTGATCATTAGCAGAACTTTCATTATCAGTGGTGCCCTCGCCGGTGCTGCCGGCGTTATGTGGGGGCTTCATAACGGGCTTGTTTACTACTTTGTTGGTTTCCTGCCGGGTATTAAAGCATTTACTGCTGCGGTGATGGGGGGTATCGGCAACATTCCCGGAGCCATGCTAGGTGGTATGTTACTTGGGTTAATGGAATCTCTAGGGCCGACTGCTCTTGGTATCAGTTACCAGCTTAAGGATGTCATCTCTTTTGTGATCTTGATTGTGATATTGATCTTTAGACCAAATGGCATACTGGGTGAAGCCCTCTCGGAGGAAAAAGTATGAACAGGCAAGAATTTCAGAAATTTTCGCAACATGGTCTTGTGTTCGCCATAATCATGATATTTCTGGTGCTGGTCGATTTTCAGACCATGTTCGCCACTGTCATTAGCAAGATCTTAGGGACGAACGTACTTCGCGGTGGTCTTCCGGAAGTCCAGTATATGGTGATTTTCCTGGTCTTATATAGTCTCTGGATGGGTTGGTTCATCTCCAGAAAAGAAGAAAATAAGTCCAGGCGAATAATTATGACCTTGGTGGCAAGTCTTACCGCTGGCGTAGTTGTTGGATTGTTTGGGCTTATCTTGAACAGTCTGATTCAATCAGGCACAGATGTAAGACGCTACCTGGCTGCTCTTTCACCTGAAAGCATGAAATTATTCCTCCTCAACCTGGATGGCTTAGGTCCTCTCGCGCTTCTTGGAGTGTTTACCGTTTCAGGTTTATTGGGCGGTGTCCTTTCAATTATCCTGCAATCACCATCGGTTGGTAAATGGCCAAAAACAATAAAAACAGGTATCAGTTCCACTTGGCAAAAATTTACTGGCTCATTACCACCCTTCATAAGAAAAAACGCCAAATATCTAGCATACCTTGTATTAGGAATTGTGATTATTGTGCTCCCCACCCGTTGGGGTTCGTACAATAATTTTGTTACAGGGCTGGTGGGTTTATACATAATTTTGGGTATTGGCCTTAACATCATCGTGGGCCTTTCAGGGCAACTGGTTTTAGGTTTTGCAGCATTCTTTGCCATGGGCGCATACAGTATGGCACTTTTGAACGCACCACTGCCGCACGGCCTGATGTGGGGTTTCTGGCCGGCCTTGTTAGTTGGTGTTTTGATGGCAGTTGTTGCTGCTATTCTACTCGGCCTGCCTATGATGAGGCTGCGCGGAGATTACCTGGCTATTGTGACACTTGGATTTGGTGAGATTATCCGCATTTTGCTTAAGAGTGACCTGCTATCGGACTTTTCCGGCGGTCCCCGTGGCATCCAGGATATAAAAGGGCCGACGATCTTTGGACTTCCTTTCAATAATGATGTTCAATTTACTTATTTGATCATTGCGGGAGTCATACTAGCAATATTTGTTTACAATAGGCTGGAGAACTCAAGAACCGGACGTGCCTGGTTGGCAATAAAAGAAGATGCGATTGCTGCCAGAGCTACTGGTATCAATGTTCAGCGTAATAAACTGCTGGCACTATGCATTGGGGCAGCATTTGCAGGTTTAGCAGGAGCTTTTTTTGCTGCCAGAAACCAATTCACCGGTCCCAATGACCATACACTAATGGTTTCGATCAATATTCTCAGTATTGTAATCGTAGGCGGAATGAACAGTATTCCCGGTATCATCCTTGGTGCTTTCACTTTGAAAGGCTTGCCAGAAATATTACGGGAGATGGAAAATTACCGGTTGCTGGTTTTTGGCGGTCTGTTGGTTTTCATGATGATCGCCCGGCCTGAAGGCCTCTGGCCTGCTAAGCGCCCACAATTAGAGAAGAAGATAAAACCTGATACCAGGGATGGGGATACACCTGGCAAAGGAGACAAAAATGAATGAGATTGCGATAAAGGTTGATCAGGTTAGCAAGATATTCGGCGGTCTGACTGCCGTCAATCAAGTGAACCTTGAAATTCCACAGAAAACTATTTACAGCATAATTGGTCCTAATGGTGCTGGCAAGACGACATTATTTAATTGTATTTCGGGGTTCTATGTTCCCGAAAAAGGGAAGATCCTTTATTTTGGACAAGAAATACAAGGTCTCTCCACAGATTTGATCGCATCCGTTGGTATCTCTAGAACATACCAAAACATCCGGTTGTTTAGCAACTTAACTGCGCTCGAAAATATAATGATCGGGTTACATCCCAAATTTCGCTCCAACTGGGTCGACGCTATCGTTCATTCTCCCCGTTACTTACGGGAAGATAAAGAAACCAAGCAAGAAGCCATCCGTTTACTTAATTTTGTCGGGTTGGCTGGTTATGGCGATTACCTGGCGTTTAATCTTCCATATGGTGTTCAACGTCGCCTTGAAATTGGACGCGCTTTAGCAAATCAACCCAGGATTCTGCTGCTCGATGAACCCACCGCGGGTATGAACATGCAAGAAACTCAATCAACGACAGAATTCATAAAAAAGTTGCGCGATGACCTTGGCATTACCATCATCCTGATTGAGCATGATATGCAAGTTGTGATGGGAATATCCGACCGGATCAGTGTTCTGGATTATGGCACAAAGATTGCCGAAGGAAATGCGGCAGAGGTTCAATCCAACCCGAAAGTAATCGAAGCATACCTTGGACCTGGCGGAGCAGCGCTGGCAGAGAAATTTCAGAAGCAAAGGCGGAGCAATGTTAAAAGTCACTGATCTGAATGTGTCTTATGGCGCTATTCATGCATTACAGGGAGTCAATTTCGAACTAAATGAAGGCGAGATCGTTACCTTGATCGGTGCGAATGGCGCTGGAAAATCCACACTCCTTAACACGATCTCCGGGTTGCTGCCAGCAACGCTTGGAAAAGTGGAATACCTTGGAGAAGACATACTAAAGCTTCCACCCCAGAAAATCGTTCGTAAAGGAATAGTTCACGTTCCAGAAGGCAGAAAAATTTTTGCGGCGATGACTGTGATGGAAAACCTGGAAATGGGTGCTTACACAGTAGAAGACAAGGAATGGATTAAAAAAAGAATAAATGAAATGTTCCAGGTCTTCCCGGTATTAGGCAAACGTTCCAACCAACTTGGCGGAACATTATCTGGTGGTGAGCAGCAAATGCTCGCAATTGCCCGAGGGTTGATGGCGAATCCTAAATTAATCCTGCTTGATGAACCCTCCATGGGGTTGTCTCCGGTGCTTGTGGAACAAATTTTTGATATCATCCAGGACATTAACAAACAAGGAACAAGCGTTCTTCTCGTAGAGCAAAACGCTCAAATGGCATTAGTCATTGCAGACCGTGCATATGTGTTAGAAACCGGAAAGATCGTCCTTCAGGGAAATGCAGACGATGTTCTCCACGATCCCAAGGTGATCAACGCCTACCTTGGCGGCGGAGCAACCGACTAGTTTTCTCAATAATCAAAAAAAGAGAGACATGGTTTTTTCCAGTCTCTCTTTTTGTTTAATTAATTTTCTTTCTATTTTAGATCAGATCCATTACACCACCGAATCGTCGATAATCCTATTCTTTGGTTATCTGAACTTCTTCCTGATTTAATTTAAATGTATTCACTATTTGTTGAAGTGCATGTGCCATATCTGCAAGAGATTGGGCAGAAGCAGTTACTTCTTCAACCTGAGCGCTCATCTCTTCTGCGCTGGCACTCACCTCTTCGATGGCTGCACTGTTTTCTTGACTGACACTGGCAATGCTTTCAACTGCTTGAGAAACTTCTGATGAATTGGCGGCCATTTCTTCAGTGGATGCGGTATTTTCTTCGATTACAGCCGAAACTGAGTCGACCGAGGCAACCAACGCTTCTGATGCGATTTTCATTTTCTCTGAAGCTTCAGAAGCTTCAAGCGCTTGTTTGTTTACAGCTTCTGCGGCAGTTAATATTTCATTAAGCGCTTGGCCAGCTTCATTGGCATTGGTTAAACCGACTTCCATTTCTTTTGTGCCTTCTGCCATGGCTTTCACGGCTTCTGCAACTGTGGTCAATATGCCATTGATCAAACCACCGATTTCTTTGGTAGCAAGTGAAGATCTTTCAGCCAATTTTCTGACTTCATCAGCAACAACCGCAAATCCTTTGCCGTGCTCGCCAGCACGGGCGGCTTCAATGGCTGCATTCAAAGCCAGCAAATTCGTTTGAGATGCAATATCTTCGATGGTTTCCACGATCTGTCCAATCTCTTCAGACCGTTTACCCATTTCTTCTACCTTATCGGCTGAGATTCCAACCTTGGCCTTGATGCTCTGCATACCTGTCAATGTACGTTCAACGGTGAGCGCACCTTTTTCTGCAGCTTCTGAAGCAGTGCGAGAACCTGAAGAAACGGCGGTGGCATTGTTGGCCACTTGTGTAATAGCGTTGCTGATCTCTTCGGTTACAGCAGAAGCTTGTGCAATTGAGCTGCTTTGTTCTTGTGCCCCTCTGGCGACGCCATCAATGGCTTGTGTCATTTGTTCAACCGCCGAAGCCGTCCTATTGATGGATGAAGCCTGGTCAGCTGTGCCTTTTGCAATTTGCTGCACAGTGGCTGCAATTTGGTTGGTAGCCTGGCCTGCCTGGTTGGCAGCATTAGCCAATTGCTGTGATGCCGCGCTCAAGCTGGTAACGTTTAAGGCCACATTCCCGATTGCCTTACGCAAATTCGAAACCATTTCAGCAAAGGCAAGACCAAGTTCATCTTTCTCAGACATGGGCTGAGGATCGACGGTAAGATCATTGGCAGCAATGACTTGCGCAATGCCTGCCCCGTCTTGCATATACCCAATAATGCCATTGAAAGATTTGCCAATATCACCAATCTCATCTTTGCGGTTCGTGATTAAATCTTTTTCTTTTTCAGTCATATCGCGTGCCAGATCACCGACCGAAAGCTGTTTGCCGGCTTTCACTAGAATCGACATCGGTTTTGTGATCGAGTTGCTTATGAAGAAGGCAAGGAACAAAACCGCTATGATTGAAACGACAACAATTATGATCGCTGTCATTGCCATCTCATTAATTGCAGCATTAGCTTCAGCTACATCTTCTTCAACAATCAAGCCTAGCCTAAGTTCTGGAATCCAGGTGTAATGGCCAAGAACATCTGTACCGCGATAATCTTTATAAGTCGCTTTGCCTGAGATGCCCGTCATTAGGTCTTTGGCTGCCTTTGATTCCATTTTGACTTCCAATTCAGGGCGTTCTACAAACAATCCAGCGGCTTTCATATCATCTGAAAATCTTGGCGCGCTTACCAAAAATCCTTCCTGATTGATTAAATAGGCATCAGACGTTTCACCTATGAAAGCTTTTGATAATATTTCTTGAAAATAGGTAGCTGGCACCACTATCCCAATTACGCCAACGACTTTGCCATCCGCTCTGATGGGTTCAGCAAAGACAATAATCGGATTACCAGTTGCTTTTGAGATCAAAATATCAGAGATTGCGGTTTTTCCAGTAAGCGCCTCATCCATATAGGCTCGTGATGAGAGGTCAAGCGTCGACCCGTCATTTGTAGCAATTGAAATCTTGTTGGTTCCTGTCAGGAAGATGGTTTCGTATATGCCCCAGTCTTTGTAGTATTGTTCGATAGCTGGTTTTGCTTTTTCTGGATCCATTGAGTTAATGCGGGCGACTCCGGCTAGCGTTTTAACATCCTGTGTGCGCTCTTCAGTCCATGTAACTAAAAAACTTGTAACGTCCACTTCAACAAGGTTTTGTATTTGATCTACATATTCATGAAGCACAGCACTTGTTCTGGTATAGCTAATAACGCTGCTGACAATGATGGGCACAAGGCCAATAATAAGCATGAATGAAAGTAATTTTGCGCGCATTCGAATGTTATTTATTAACTTAGCCATCTAAAACTCCTATCTTGAATTCACGAATATTGTCGAAAAGAATTGGCAATAACACGAAGTAATAATCAATGTTTGAGCATAATAGACACTTATTTCATGTTAACCATAACAAAGTGGAAAGTAAAACAAATAAATTTAAAATAAAAACCGATTACGCAACCTATTTTCTGTAAATTGAAGTCAGAAATACCCATAGTTCTTTAACAACTTAATGACTTGCCAGCACAATAATGTTTTCCGATCTGCCACTCCTCGCTGATCTCCATGAGTAAGGCTGAGACCAATCTAACACAGGATGCCTCATTAGGAAAAACACCAACTACTCTAGTGCGTCTGCGAATTTCTTTGTTGATCCTTTCCAGGCTATTCGATGTCCGAATAGATCTTCGGTGTTCCAGGGGAAAATCAAAAACCGAAAACCCCTCGGAAAGGTTATCTTCAAGCCATTTTGATAGACGCGGAGCTGATTGTTCATACTTCTCAATGGCTTCTTTCAACATCTCCTCTGCTCTAGTCTTATTGGTCGCGTTGAATATGGATCTAATTTCAGCAGCTACTTCCAGCCTCATCGACTGTTTGGGCAGATAAGCACCAGCGTTTTGTTGCAAGTGGAACTGGCACCTTTGCCAAGGCACACTACCAAAGACGGCTCTCCTCGCCGCTCCTAGACCTACGTGATCATCACTGATTATCAACTCCATTCCATGCAGTCCACGGTCTTTGAGTGCCTTCAGAAAAGCTCTCCAATGGGCTTCGTGCTCACTCAGAGCTACAGAAACCCCAAGAATCTGCCTTTCACCCTCTGGAGTGATGCCGGTGGCCACCAAAACCGCGACATCTCTCACTTGCCCAGCCACGCGAACTTTCTCATAACGAGCATCCAGGTAGAGATAGACGATTTCTCCCAAAGGTCTCTCCCGCCATTCTTGCAGTATTTCATCCAGTTGAGCGGTTGCTCTGCTAACCTGCGTGGCTGAAATTTCAATTCCACACAATTGCTCAGTGATAGCTTTCACTCTTCTGGTTGAGACTCCCTGAATATACATCTCGGCCAGAGTAATCGTGAGGGCTCTTTCGCTTCGAAGACCTTTTTCTAAAGCGGAAGGGTAAAATCCTCCTTCCCGCACCTGGGGAACTGCGAAGGTAATCTCTCCAATGCGGGTCTTCACAGTCTTGGGCTTGAACCCATTTGCGTGGCCTTTTCGATCTTCTGTTCGTTCGTATTCATCAGCCTGTAGATACTTTGATCGTTCTGCCTGCATGGCTTGATTGATCAGCACACGCATCATCTCAGGTAATGCATCAAGTCCTTTTTCTGCTAGTTCTTCTGCAAAGGTATAATTATTTTGGTGAGTCATTTTGTTCTCCTTTTTTGGTTTCGTCACCTTAAGGATACTTCTGACTCACCGCTTTTTGTTAAGGTTCGGCTTTTTACAGAAAGAATGTTACATCAACTAAAAACCTGTAAAATGGATATAAATAATATACCGCGGGTAATCAATCATAATCACCAGAAGTAGTTTGATTTTGGTTTAATATCTATTTTGGGGGGCGAAAGGTAATAACGTTTTTAGTTCTTGCGCTCTTTCAAAGCCAGATCAATTTCTGCCAACAACTGCTGCCATAATTCTGGCGTGATCTTTTTACAAGTTGTGAAGAGCTGCTTTACCGGCCCAAGCGGTTGCGCAAAAGCCAGCTCTTGCACTTTCTCAGGGCAGATGAATGGGGTTTGAAATGCCTTCGCTGCATCACCTTCAACCGGCATTAACCAGTTGCTGGTAGCCAATCCCCACTCTACAAACTCGATTATTTTTTGCCAGGGATATTTACGATCTTCCATCAAAATCGAATAGACCACACTTCTTACGCTGTAATCACCCTGAACTGCAAAGAATTGCCCCGCAGAGAAGAGGATGGCGGATTCAAGCGTGTACCCGTTCCAACTGGGAGGCTGCCCTACGGGACGAATGAACACCCGCGTGGTGGATGCAGACGAGAAGAGCTTCTTTCTCTGTTCACGAAGTTCAACAACAAGAGCCCCCTCTTCTTCATTGGCGAGGATGGCTGCAGCGGTCATCATCACAGCCAGATAGTGGCCATTAACCATGCCGTTGCTGCATAGTAATTGATGGCCATTCGATTCCACCTCGGGAGCAAACTTGTCTCCGTTGAGCAGGATCAATTCACTGGGTGTAAATGCTGAATCGGTTAGCTTCATTATTTTTCCTTGGTATTTACCTCTAACCCTACTTAATCTGACTAATTCTACTAGAAAATTCGGGTCAACGTTTCACAATTTTCATCTGGTGACTTATTGTAAGTTTATTTTAAAAAAATTCTTTGAAGACAAAGTTTTAGCTTTAAATTTTATGTACATTTCATTGTGAAAACATGAAATAAAAAGTAAACTAAGGTAATAGCTAATGGTAGATATGTGTTCAAGGTAATTTATGCAGAATAAAATTATTGGTTCTGAAAAATGGATGGAATTTTTACCCCAAATGCAGATTGTGTTTGATCAACTCAATGATGCGGTTTTCATCTATGATCAAACTGGCGAAATCCTGCTGGCAAATCAATCAGCTTCAAGATTAACCAGGTTGGAGACAACTGAAATAATCGGCAAATCCATAGAGGCATTTGTTTTACTTCAACCTCATCTTTCTGAAAAAAAAACCCATTTTTTGGAATATGACCAATCTTCCTCATATGAGTATCCAAAGTTTCAATCAGAAATTTTAACCAATGATGGCCAAAAAGTAAAAGTAGAAGTCAATTATCTACCTCTTTCAAATAATACAAAACCAGTTACTTGTTTAATTGTAAAAAACATTTCCGAGCAATCAATTTCCACCACCTTGCGTGAAATAAACTCAACATTGTCCTCATCGTTAAGTTTGGTCGAGGTTTTTGATTTGTTATTGGTAGAATTGCGAAAATTGATCCGTTACGATGGCGGCAATATCATGAAAATTGGTGACAATATGGCCACCATCACCAGAACATTAGGTTATGAAACTTTTGATGAAAAACTACCCAACTTTCTATATACCTTTCACTTTGATATTGATTCAACCCAAAACCTAAAAACAATTACGAATCAAAAAAAGCCCTTAATTATCCATAACACACAACAAATTCCATACTGGAATCACAATGAGGTCAGTGCTTTGTTTCGAAGTTGGATAGGGGTTCCAATCATCATTGACAATAAAGTAAATGCCATAATCAGTCTGGATAAAGTGGAGCCCAATTATTTTACAGAGGAACATGCCATTATTCTGACTAATTTTGCAAACCAAGCTGCGTCTGCTATTAGAAATGCGAAATTTTTTAAGGAGGCCACACGCGCAGCCAATCGTTTCATGACCCTTTATCAATTGAGTCAAATAATAAGTACTAATATTAGAACCGCAGATATCTACCCATCGATCCACCAGGCTGTCTCAGAATTGATGGAGACTGAATTTTTTAGTATAGCGCTATATGATAAAAATGAACAAACCATCACTGACGTCTACATGATCGACAATGGTCAACCCCAACAACTATACACCCGCCCTCTTGAAAAAGGTCTCTTTTCAACAGTATTGAAAAGCGGGAATTCTTTGTTATTTAACACTTTTGATTCGGATAAAGTAAAAGAATTGGATGCAGTGATAATTGGAGATGACGCTGACCCGGAAATTTCGCAATCCATTCTGGTGGTGCCATTGAAAATCGGCGCAAAAAGTATCGGCGTGATCTCTGCACAAAGTTATAAGCCTAACATGTATACGAATTCAGATCGTGAAACGCTTGAATTGTTGGCTGCCAATGTTGCCATCGCCATTGAAAATGCCCGCCTTTTTGACGAAGTGCAAAAGATGGCAACAACCGATCCACTCACGAGTTTATACAACCGGCGAAAATTTGAAGAATTGGCTTCAAAAGAATTCGAACGGTCGCTCAGGTACACACGACCATTATGCGCCATTATGATTGATTTAGACCAATTTAAGTTGGTGAATGATCAATACGGACATCTCATTGGTGATCAGGTATTGACTTCATTGGCAAAATTGTGCAAAAAAAGTTTGAGAAATATCGATATTCTGGCGAGGTATGGAGGCGAAGAGTTCATTATCATAATGCCAGAAACTACAGCCAAAGAAGCCCTTAAAAGTGCCGAGCGAATGAGGCAAGATTTTGGACAAAACAAGTTAGAAACCGTTCATGGTCCAATCTCAATAACGATCAGCCTGGGTCTGGCAGATCTCACCAAAACATGTGATTCTTTAGAAACATTAATTGACCGCGCTGATCAGGCCATGTATGAATCAAAACGCACAGGTCGCAACAAATCTACAATTTGGACAAATCGACATAAATATCGAATACACAATCAATAATTCATGCTTGAAATAGATACAAAATAAGGGTAAAGTAAAGATGTGCTGTAATAGAACCAGTAGGTAAATGTCTATGATTGGTAATATTTCGTCTATTTATACTCAAATTAGTCTGGCCGTGACTAACGTCACTGCCGCTAATCCTTCTATGAATAATGGCAAGAGTCAAGATAATGTCATAGCCCAGGAAGAAAATAAAGAATACTCGCAATCCACCAGGGTAACCATCTCTGAAGAAGCCTTGAATAAATTGAAGTTGGAAAAAGAATCCAAAGAAACTGACAAAACGTCGCCCACTTCTGGTATTAGTCAGCTTTCTTCTGAAGAGTCACAACAAGTGGCTGAGCTAAAATCACGCGATCAGGAAGTTCGAACTCATGAAATGGCTCATGTGATGGTCGGAGGCAGCCTGGTGCGTAAAGGTGCCAGCTACCAATACCAAACTGGGCCGGATGGACAGCGTTACGCGGTTGGCGGTGAAGTATCCATTGATTCCAGTGCGGTGAGCGGTGATCCATCCGCCACCATTACCAAGATGCAGCAGGTAAAACGAGCTGCCCTGGCGCCGGCTGAGCCCTCCAGCCAGGATAGGGCTGTGGCTGCGGCTGCCGCACAAACCGAAGCTGCCGCCCGATTGGAACTATTGCAGCAAAGTGCCGAAAGCACAATAACTGAGGAATAATTCTTAGAAAAGAATTTTGCCTTTTATAAACCGAGCCGATTTTGCTTTATAAGCCCTTTTTAGTTTATCCTTCAGTGAACAATAGTATTGAAGCATTCGTGACCTTCAGAATGATCTTTTGCTATTGACGTAATATTGACGTCCATTGTGTAACATCGACATATGGAACGAAAATGAAGTTTTTATGCAAATTGGGTAAACGGCTTATTGGAAGGGACTATGAAAATGAACAAGAGACCAAAATTTCTAAAATTTCTGGTTCTAGTCCTGCTTGTTGCATTGGTTTTATCGGCTTGCAAGCCCAGCGATGATAATGTTGGAGAAACCCAGGCTGCACTGACAGAACCGGTAAGTACTCCCGCTGAAATTTTAACCGCTGAAATAATTGAAACTGAACAGAATACCAGCGAAGCCAGCCCTCTCGGTTTCATTCGCCAGGGTGCAGTGTTTGGCGTCATGGACATGTATCAGGCGGAAGAGGTGGCAACCGGAGGATATGATCCGGCTGTTTTTGAATGCGGAGACTCGTGGCTGGCAAGTTTTTCTGAAGATTACGGCGAAAACGTGATCACGCTTCAGTACCAGACCCCAGTCATCCCCACGGAGATTGAACTATTCACCAACAGCAAGCCTGAAACGATCGTGCGGGTGGAACTACTCAACTCATTCTCGGGGTTGGCAGTCATCTATGACGAAAGTCAGCCCCCGCAGTGGAAGCAGAGTGCAATTCAAGGTGCCTGTGAAACCAGCCTAAAGCTTGAGATCGAGACAGACATAGAAGTTGACACAATCTTCATCGAATTCACAGACCTTGCTTCAGCTTCACGGCTTGATGCCGTGGAGTTATCAGGTGTGTTGAATTCGTTCACAGAACCACTGATCTATTGGCGCGTCCCACTGCCTGACACCCCCGTGGATATGGTTGTAAACCCGATGGGTGAAATATTCGTGGCAGCGGGTATGAACGGATTATACAAATTCGACCTGGAAGGCAACCAGTTGGACAAAATGCCTGCGCCAGACCAGGCCGATGTGATGAGCCTGGAAGCTGACTCAAGCGGAAATCTATTTGTTGCTGATTCAGGTTTTGGCTGGTTGGTGGTTTTCGACTCTGAAGGCATTCAGACGGATGCAGGCGGAGATGGCATATTCGGACACCTCGGTTACAACCCGGCAGATGACAACCTCTATCTACTGCACGGCAGCAACATCGAGGTTTATTCCACTGATGCGGTGACGCTGATCAGGCAGATTCAGTTGGATGATCTGCACGCTTACGCCAACATTGCCTTTGATTCAGGTGGCAGGATGTTTCTGATCCGCGACTACGATTGGGATGCCGTGCTGGTAGAGATGGATCCCCTCACTGGTGAAGAACTGGATGCCTTCCCTCTTGTCACTTCCAACCAACGGGATATAGTTGCGAAAGACTTGACAGTGGATGCTCAAGGAAATTTCTACGTTTTGTTCGCTATGAACACCGGTGAAATTGCAGTTCACATGCTTGACCCACGCGGCAATCTCATGCAGCGCTTCGGGCACCTTTCGTACAATACAAAAGATTGGCCTGAAGGCTCCTTCCTGGATCCCAAAGCAATTTCGGTAACCCCCGACGGCAGGTTTCTGATCATTGTCGACGGGTATGAAGAACAATCATATCTTTCAGCCTTTATGCTTGAAATTGATGAATGAAGAAATAGTTTAGTTTGGTTATTCTACAAACTATTTATCTTGAAAAGTTTCTGTATCTGCAATCACCTAACCGATTACACCGATCGACAGGATGACTCGGGTTAAATGTGCTGCTTTGGCACCGGTAGCCATCCAAACCGAAGCTGCCACCCGATTGGAACTTTTGCAGCAAACGACGGGAAATTACAATCTGTTTCCTTACACTCCCCATGTCTAAAGACAGGGGGTTCTCATCATCTTTAATGAGCAACTTTAGCTTTTGTCATAAGCTCTACTCCGTTTTAAAGGCCTGAGTTTTTATGATTTAGGTGGGCTCGTTTTCAATGTAAATTTCTCATTCAGGTGGTCTCGTTTTCAAAATTAAAAAACAGTTTTTCTGGCGGCTAAGAATATCAGAACAGCACGCTACACGGTAATGAGATTCTCGACTAAATATCCGTATCAAAATGTGTATAAAAAAATTTTATCCTAAAAAGGTGCTAACAAGTATTCAGCGTTGGTTCCATAGTGTTTGATGAGGTGTGTTTACCATGCCCAATATTCTGAATCACAAGAAATAATGGGTAAATTCAAAGCATAGAGGTGCACAGAAAATGCTATACTATAGACAAAATTTTCATAATTCTTTGCCCAGTATGAAAAATTGATGGTGATTTTATGTTGACGGGAAATTCAGGGATTGCCTAAATGGCATCTTGAATTGTATTCAAATGACAGTAAAATAATCCAGTGCATAAATATTTAACAACAATATTTTCAAACCCTAGGGGAGTAATGCTTAAAGCTTTTTCCAGTAAACTCATATTGAACAAGTCATTTTACAAAAATATCATCTTTGTTTTTATATTATTTATTATTGCTATATTAGCGTCCCTAATTATTGGATATTTCACAAAATTCTCATTTTCTAAATGGGGATTCAGCGATTCTTCAGTTTATTTTGCATCAGCACAAAATTTTGCTAATGGATTAGGTTTAGGTCTCGTAAATCCTGATGGAGTCTTCAATCGTTTAACTATCTTTCCTCCATTTTACTCGTTTACGTTAGGTATACTAGTAAAACTTGGTCTTAATATATTTGTTGCTGCTCGTCTAATTGATGTGGTGACTTTTGGGTTGTTTATATTTGTTATTGGATTTCTATTTTACATTATTACTTCTTCTCCAAGTTTATCTTTGGCTTTTTCAATTTTGACATTAGTTAATTTCGAATTGATAATTAACTTTACAAGTTTATTGTCAGAACCAATTGCTTTTTTGTTTGGTTTTTCAGGCTTTTTACTATCAATATTATTGATAAAACAGAAGAAATTTCTTTTTTTATTTTTATCTGGCACATTATGTGCGCTAGGTCTTTTAACCCGTTACGCATTTATAGCCTTTCCCATCGCAAGTTTCATAATTATTAGTTTTTTTCTCGACGAAAAGTTCATCAAAAAAATATTTACCCTTTTTGTATATTTGGTATTTAGCATTGGACCATTTGCCTTATGGTCTGTGATAGGCTATGGCGACTCAATTTCAATGGCTGGAAGAAGCTATTTTATTGAGGGTTCAATCATTGATAAAGTAACTTTTGTCATCACAGAATATTATGAGATTATCAAATATTGGGTACCGTACCGAAGTTACATGATTTTTGATATCAGGACACAATTTCTAACGCCAATACTCATTGTTGTTATAATTTCAATTATTCTTATTGGCGTCTTCCTTGCAATAAAAAATTATCGAAACTCAGTTGACCAGAATAAGATGGCTATTGTTTTAACCATCGGTTTCCTTATACTTGCGATTACTTATTTCTTCATTCTTATTTTTTCAAATACCTTTACAAATATGTCCGCGATCAATGGAAGAATTTTGTCTCCGCTATTACCAACATTTTTTGGGTTTCTTCTTTGTTGTTTATTATTATTGAAAAATTTTTCAAAAATTCATCCATCAATCATTTACTCTCTTTGTTTTATCTTCGTCTTTTTGTTTGTTAAATTTAATTTCCCTTTAATACAAAATTATTTCGTCAAAAATGCAAATAAAGATAATGAACCTACACCTGTTTGGGTGGATAAACCTATCTTTGAAAAAATAAGAAATATGAATTTTAATAATTCTGACATGGTTTTTTCAAATGGACCGGATATCGTACTTTATTACACAGCAAAATATCCATTCTATATTTCTAACGACATGGTTTCAGAAGGAATAGATACTACAGTAATTAATGACCAATCCAATCTCATAAATTGTCAGATATATATATTGTTTCCCACAGATTTCATAGACCCACTTCAAAGGCAAGAAAATCCATTAACAAAAATATCTGTTATAAAACTGATTAATAGCAATAATGTTCTCTATTCTTCAACGGATGGCACAATTGTTTATAACGATTATTGTCCAGGGCTTCATGTTCTAAATTGAAATAATCGACTGATCTATTTTTTAAACAACAAATCAATTTGCGAGAAATCATCGGCAGTCAAAGAATCAATGCAGGCAGTCGATGAAATATAGTTGCTTAAATAATCCTCCTGTAATAAATTTCAAAAATATTAAACATGTTGTCTTATGCAGATTTCTACATAAATTTTTATAGGTTATTAAAATAATACATGGTGGAAATCAATAAAATGTACATATTGCATAATCCGTAGGTAGACAAAAAGTTGATGTATCATTCTTTCTGACATAAATTTCTTAACCTTAACAAAAGCGGTGTGTCATAAGTATCCTTAAGGTGACGAAACCATATAAGGAGAACAAAATGAATCACCAAAAAGATTATACCTTTTCATTAGAACTTTCAAAAACTTAATGAAGATTTCGGTTTAAATGAACTTGCTTCCTAATCAGTATCTCTGGTTTATCGGTTCACAAATTTGGTTTAACCACGAATCCAATCACCTTGATAATTATCCCTCTTGACAACCCCAATATTCTGCTTATAATAATAAAAAATTAATTATTATACAGTAGAGTATTTATTATATCTGTCCGTCACGCTCTCTTAGGTCTTCTTGCTCAAAAGCCCCGCTACGGTTATGAACTGTGCGCGGGGTTTACTGCGCTCGTCGGCGGTAAAGAAAACTGGGAAGTTAAACCCCCTCAAATCTACACCACGCTTGCACGAATGGTCGATTCCGGGCTGGTGACTTTCAGCAACGCCAACGGCCAGCAGAGCAAGGGCGAATACGCCATCACCCCCACCGGGCATGATGAACTGATGAATTGGTTCCGCATGAGTAACATTGAAGAACCCCATCAAGACCCTTTTTATCTCAAACTGATGCTTTCGCTCGAACTGGATGAGGTGGATGCTTCTCGGCTGATTGTCATCCAGCGCGCTGCACTGTATCAAGAACTGCACCGCATCACCGAACAGCGTCAGACACTTGATCCACAAAATCAACTGGCCCAAATGCTGCTGATGGATAAATCAGCCATGCACCTTGAAGCCGATCTGCGTTGGCTGGACATGATCGAATCCCGGCTGGATGAAGTTCAGCGCCAGCCTGCTCCCAAACCAGCCATGCGTCCGCGCGGGAGACCACCAAGTCAAAACGCATGAAAACTTACGTTCTTATCAATTTTGAAAAAATTCAACCAGGAGAAATATAATGGCAACAATTGAAGTAAAAAACCTCAGTAAAGTTTATGGCAGTGGAGAAACAAAAGTCACCGCTTTAGATTCTGTAAACCTGATCATTGAACAAGGTCAGTTCGTGGCCGTAATGGGTCCGAGCGGATGCGGAAAATCCACCCTGCTGCACCTGATCGGCGGCCTTGATCGTCCGACCGGCGGCAGTGTGTTCATCGAAGGCAGCGATATCTCAAAGATGAGCGACAACACCCTCACCGAACTGCGCCGGCGAAAGATGGGCTTTGTTTTCCAGTTCTTTAACCTGATCCCGGTGCTGGATGCGATAGAGAACACCGCGCTGCCACTAATTCTGGATGGTATTAAACCCGATATAGCCCGCACAAAAGCCAGCGAATGGCTCAGCCGCAACAAACTGGATGGCCGCGGCAATCACCGCCCGGATGAACTCTCAGGCGGACAGCAGCAGCGCGTGGCCATTTCACGGGCCATGGTGTCTGACCCGGTCATCATTCTGGCGGATGAACCCACCGGCAACCTTGATTCACGCAGCAGCGATGAGATTGCCGTCGCCCTGCGCAAGATTGTTACCGATTGGAAACGCACCGTGTTGATGGTCACTCACGATCCACGCATTGCGGCTTATGCCGACCGAATCATCTTCTTAAAAGACGGCAAAGTAGTGGATGATACACTGTTGAATGGTTCAAATGGCGAGAACGCAAAACGCCTGAAAGAGAAAGTCGAGTCACTATGAGAATCCAATTTTTATTAGCCTGGCGTTACCTATGGGGACGCAAGCAGCGGATGGTGCTAACCACGCTGGCAGTTGTTTTTGGCGTCACCCTGCTCTTCGGTCTGAACTCCATGATTCCTGGAATGATGGAATCCTTTCGCCATAGCATGGTCACCACCTCTGGCAAAGTGGATATTTCAATCTCAAGTGATTCTAACAATCCGTTTGAACAATCCGTTTTGAGCGATTTAAGCGAGATTGACGGCATCAGTCAGTATACGGGCATTCTTACCAAGAATGTTGTACTGCCAGAATCTTTAGGCGGGTCAATTAACAAACTGACCGGCGCATCCTCTGTGACTGTCACCGGTGTGGATTTTGCCACAGCGCAAAACGTGCGCAATTATTCTTTGCGAGACGGCCGCTTTCTTGAAGCGGGAGACACTTATGTCACCGTCATTCCACAACTCCTGGCCGACAAAATGGAACTGAAAACTGGAGACACTTTCACAATTCCTTCGAGCGAAGGAGTGGCAGATTTGAAAGTGGTCGGTGTTCTTTCTCTGAGCGCTTCTGCCGGCTTGGATGAAATTTTTGTTCCTCTGGCGACAGCTCAATCAATCCTCAATCTGCCTGAGAAGATCAACACCATTGATGCATTGATCAAATCTGGTTCAGATCGTGATGAAGTCGTTGCATCAATCCTGGCAAAATTAGGCCCCAATTTCAAAAGCGGAGCAATTCAAACGGGTGATGAGCTCGCATCCGCCTTAATGATGGGTGAATCGATGATGTGGTTATTCGGCATCATGGCCTTGGCCATGGCCGGATTTATCATCTTTAATACCTTCCGCACGGTGGTGGCTGAACGCCGACGTGACCTGGGCATGCTGCGCGCCATCGGTGCTTCTAAACAAACAATCATGGGATTGATCATGGTTGAATCACTCATCCAGGGAATCATTGGCACTGCTTTGGGTCTGTTGTGTGGATACCTTTTTAGCCTTGCTTTGCTCGCAGGTGTAGGAAGCATCTTTGCAAGTATGCTGCGCGTCACAATCGGAGCCCCGGTAATTACTACCGCCAACTTAATCGGTTCGATTATTCTGGGTGTTGGTTTCACCGTTGGCAGCGGCTATTTTCCGGCCAGATCGGCTATGAAGGTAACCCCGCTTGAAGCCATGCGTCCCACGTTGGGCACAATGGAATATCGTCAAAATAACAAACGCGCAATCTGGGGTCTGGTTCTACTTGCGCTTGCGCTTTTTGGTTTGCTTTTTGGTGAAATTAAGATAGCCGGTCTTTCAGGCGTCGTTTTTCTGGTCGGAATCATTTTGATTGCACCAGTGATGGTCAAACCAGTGGCTGATATCTTTGGCAAACTAATTTCATCGATTTACCCACGTGAAGGTAAGCTTGCTCAAGGAAATCTCACCCGCCAACCCTCTCGAGCTGCGATTACAGCCTCTTCGATGATGATCGGTCTCGCCATTTGTATCGCCTTGATGGCGATGATCACCAGCATCGAACATGGTTTCGTCAGATATTTGGATAAAAGCCTGGGCACAGATTATCTACTCATGCCGCCGTCACTTGTTTTAGGGGGTGGAAACCTTGGTGCCAATCAGGGATTGATCGAAAAGATCAAGGCAACTGACGGTATAGAAGAAGCAACATCACTGCGTTTGGCATCCAGCCAGATAGATGGGACTGCATTACAACTCATCGGACTTGATCCACTCGTGTACCCAAAAATCGCCGGACTCGAATTCAGCGAAGGAATATCAGAAAAAGCGTTTGAAGCCATGACCATGGGACCGGCCATCATCGTTAATGGCGTTTTCGCAATCACGAGCAATGTAAAAACCGGAGATGTATTAACACTTCAGTCACCGCAGGGTGAACAAGAATACACCGTTGTCGGTATTGCTTTTGATTACCTGAATGCGAAAATCGCTACCGGATATATTTCACAAACCAATCTGGCAAATGACTTCAATTCAGAAAGTGATGTATTACTTTTAGTCAATCGAACGCCAGACGCTACTGCTGAAGAAGTAACCCCTGCACTGCAAGCTGTGATAAAAGAGTTTCCAACTTTTAGCCTGATTGATTCTTCCGAATTCAAGACTGAACAAATGGGGATGTTCAAGATGGCAATGAGTGTGTTTTACATCATGGTGGTTATGCTGGCAGTTCCGGGCCTGATAGCCATGGCAAATACCATGAGTATTAATGTCATCGAACGCACGCGTGAGATTGGTATGCTGAGGGCTGTAGGAGCCACCCAGACTCAAGTAAAACGAATGGTCTTTGCCGAAAGTGTTCTGCTTTCTGCCCTGGGAACCACTATGGGTATTATGGTGGGGCTCTTTCTCAGCTACCTGCTGGTCAAAGCCATAAGTGTCATTGGCTTTAGTACTGAATTCTATTTCCC
This sequence comes from uncultured Anaerolineaceae bacterium, assembly GCA_927443345.1. Taxonomy (GTDB): domain Bacteria; phylum Chloroflexota; class Anaerolineae; order Anaerolineales; family Anaerolineaceae; genus UBA6107. The sequence continues at coordinate 78,435 of CAKMKJ010000006.1, forward strand.
AACCATGGGCATTATCGCCTCCATGGTAGTAGGATTAGTTTTCGGCATCATCGCCGCCATGGTCCCGGCCAGGCAGGCAGCCAACACGGTCATCGTTGAAGCATTGCAATACGAATAGCTTTTTGTTTTTCATAACCATGACAAGGCTAATTTATGCCTTGTCATGGTATTTTTTAATCAATAGATGTTTTCGTATCGAATCAGACTGACCACATAAACTGCGCCAGTAACCACGACAATCCCGGCAAGTATCCACCAGATCAAATCAGAAGAGAGTGGTTTCTCTGTGGCACCAACCATTAAGAGTAATAGGTAGGTAAGACATATGCCGGCTTTGAAAGCATTATTACCTGAACGATATTGAATCCACAGTTTTCGTTCATCCATGCTTTCTATCCTGGCTTTTTGCAAGGCAACAGGGTTCTTTTTATAGCGAAAATATTGAAGTAGATTCCACCCCCCCACAACTACAAAAAACAGTCCTATACCTTCAATGAGACGTAAATAGGGCGTCCATGCAGCAGCATTGAAATCAATACTTCCAGTGATAAATAGCAAGATGCCTAATCCGAGCATCACTCCGCCTTTGATCAACTCAGTGTTTTGGTTCGATTTTTGGTTGTTCATAGTGTTTATCCTTCTTCATAAATGAAAATATCTTCTATTGTTAATCCAAACAACCGTGCAGTTTTGAATGCCAATAGAATTGAGGGGTTATAACGGCCTTGCTCAAGTGAAATTATGGTTTGGCGTGAGACCTCTAACCGTTCGGCCAGCTCTTGCTGGGTCAATCCATTATTAATACGCAACTCTTCAAGTTTGTTCTTCATCTTTCTCCTGCTATCCAAAATTGAATACACCGGTTTATTGTAAAGCTAGCTTTACATAGTATAGAGTATTATTTATGAAATGTCAAGCTCGCTTTACTTTTTTTTAAAACAGTAAGGAAACAAAAAGGACAGGTTGTGATTCCTGTCCTTTCCTAACTGCAGAAAATATCTATTCGTTACTTTATCTTCCCAACGCCTCGCGGTGGTATCTCTTTTTATTCTTTTTCATTTGCTTGTTGACCGCATAACCGCCAGCCAATAATGCAGGCAGAGCTGCCGCACCGCAAATCAAAGTGCCGGGTTGGACTTTGCTTTTCAACTCAATGCCGACCTGATATACCGTATCTGTGCCATGAATGCGGCTGTCAATACGTTCCATTCTGATGAAATACGTACCATCAACCGGCACCGTCCAATCCAGTGAGGCCGATCCATCCGAACTTAGGGGGCGAGCCTCGCCAATAAAAGTGGCACCATCTGTATCATAAAGTGTCAACAGTGCTGCAGATCCCAGGTTGGTCGGAGTAGTACTAAACCTGAGTTGATCTCCAGTTATGCCAACAAAACTGATCCAATCCACATTATCCTTCTGACTACCGTCTCCGCGAGTGACCGGTGCACACCAGTTATGCAATACCGGAGTTCCCACCTCCATCAAACTGGCTCCAGATATGTCATCATTTCCCGGGTCAGAACCTTCATAAGCATCCACAATGCAGGAGCCCACGAAGAGCGTGCTTGTTTCAGCAACGCTGATGTACTCCTCGGCATTTCCAACATTATCCACTGCCCTCATGCGGAACTGGACAGTCTGGCCAGGTGTACCCCAGTAGACCATTTGCCGAGCGCTTCCATCGGGTTTTTCAGCCAAATCAACCCAATCGCCACCAGGTTCGCTGGTTTGAATTTCAAAATGATTTATGCCATCCGCTCCCTGATCAACCTCCCAGGTAAGCAAAACGGCACTCGAATTAGTGATTTGCGGTAAAGTATTCATGTGACTGAGAGGTAAGTCAGAACCACCGGTTACGGTAAATTCTTGAATAATACTGGTTGTCCCAGCCAGGTTGCGGGCTTCAACCGTCCAGGCATAATCACCTGCTGGCAGCAGCCCAATTTCCCACGACATACCCTCTTGCCATTCAAGCAGGGCAGAATAACTACCCGGCCCTGAAAGCGTGCTTCGCGTTTGGACACCTGCTGCTACCGTCCAGGCAAGATTCAAATTCAAGGTTGTGGTAATGATTTCAGGCAGGATCAAACCAGGCGGTTCTGGTGGATTGACGCGTGAGATAACCTTCATTGAAGCAGCATTATAGGCTCCGATCAGGTTGTCTGCCAGGTTGGAATCCCCATCCTGAAACAATTCATAGGTGCCACCAAAATCAACATCGGGATAAAGCAGAGCAGAGACCTCCGCACCAACCTGAATAGAACGGGAATTATCCAGGAAAGATGGCGTAATTGAACCCAGGTTTGGATAATCTGCGATATCGAACACTTGACATGCGCCTTGATATTCAGCTTCAGTATAGAGCGCAGCCTGGTTTTTACCTGGGATGCAAGCCGGCGGTTGGGATGGGCAAGCGTATGCTTTGGTTAATTCAGTTAATCCTTGATTGCCAGTTGAAACTTTACCCGCTTTATCTTTAACAACTATTGATAGAAAGAACTTGCCATTTGGAATATTGGCATCACAAAGATTGATTTCTTGGGTGAAAGGCGTGGAGGTTATGATGCTGCCAATCGGGGTCCAGGCTTTACCTGTGTTGATCATTAATTGGCCGCTGGCTACTGCCGTGTCATCATGCATCCATCCGCCAACGTTTAATGTGGGAGAAGTGATGGTGGCATAAGGCAGTGGACTGGTAATTCCGCCGGTTGGCGTGGCCACATCACCATTTTGTGATACGTATCGATCACCAGAAATGTATTCGGAACCATAATCAGGGTAGGTACTGGCCTCTTGATAGGTACGTGGACGGCCGCCATTGACAGCCACTTCATCAAAAACAATATCCACCGAGGTACCCCAAACAGAGTTGGGTGTGGTATGCACATGGAAGTGCAGATGGTGTCCTGTGCTATAACCAGTATCATCAACTTTACCAATGAACTGACCCTGCACTACCTCTGCACCAACGGTTCTTAACGCCGCAGGGATTGTCCCCTGGGCAAGGTGATAATAGACCTGGTAAGTCGTCGGGGAGGTGCTTGGATCTGCCAGAACAATGTAATTGGTATTGGTTGTGTTTCCGTTTGCATATCCATCTTCGAAATATCTGACATAACCATGTTTGGCGGCTTTGATATCGAACATGGTGCCATTGGCAAAATCGAAAGCATACAGGCATGTAGATGGGCAAGATTTATAAATAAAGACGTGACCAATGCTTCCGGTGAGTCTTACCGACGTACCTTTCGTCCAGGGTAATTTATAACCAGTGTAGACAACGCCTGCTTTTTGCTGCTGCTGTTCTCCCGGCATGTAATTGGCTTTATTATTTTCCGATAACATATAGTCAGGCACAGCCAACAATTCTGCTGCAAATGTAGGATCGGCCTGAAATGTGACCCTCCAGGGTTGAGTAGCGTCACCTGTAGCATAGGCAATGACCAAAGCTGGTTCGCTGTTTTGCACTTCACCCGTATCTTTATCCACCATGCTGAGCCAGACCAATGCCAGAGATTTGTCTTTCGAAAATTCAACGTGGTCAATCGCGACTCGATAAACGATAAAGGCAAGCACGTCTTCACGACCGGAGGCGGCTTTTTGTATAGCTGTATTTAATTCTATCTCACGCGGATCGGTAAGGGTTTTAGGTTGAGGAAGCCTGGGTTCTTCTGTTCCACCTGGCGTAATGCTGCCTTCATCAGGAGAAACCTGACAGCCGATTAAAGTGCCAATCAGCAACAAGCTGACCAGCATCAAGAAAGTATACCTGAACCACTTTGACGATTGCATAATGGGCACCTCTACCACAAAAATAATTCACCTCATGGATAGGGTGCAAGTTCTACGCCAAACCATTATGGAACATAGGCTTGGGTCTAGTTGTTAAGAGTATTTTTCTTTTTGTTGAAGCGTGAAATAAAAACAAGCACCTTTTCCTGGTTCCGCCTCAACCCAAACCCGGCCGTCGTGGTGTTCCACTGCTCGGCGCACAATCGATAGACCGATTCCCATTCCTTCATAAAAGTCACTTTTATGAACGCGAGTGAATGGTTCAAAAATTTGCTCGGCATCAGACTGATCAAATCCCAACCCGTTATCTCTCACGAAATAGACTCTTTCCTCTTCTTCATTTTCAAAACAACCTACCTCGATGTGTGCATTGGAGGTCTTTTTGGTATATTTCCACGCGTTTTGTAACAAGTTTTGGGCAATTAATCTGGTTACCCCTTTGTCAGCAATCAGAAACATATCAGGTTGTATGGTGAAATTTAAAACCCGTTCGGGGTCTTGCAATTTCAAAGTATTCATAGTGTCTTGAACAATCTCACTGAAGTTGATTCGTTCGTATTCCAATGGCTTGCGGCTGATACCCGTAAGTACAAGCATATCATCCAGCATTTCATTCATGGTTAGTCCGGCTTGATGGATGTGATGGACAAACTTATTACCTTCGGCATCCAGTTTTTTGTTATATTCTTTTGCCAAAATATCTGAATAACCAAGAATGGCGCGGATGGGAGCCTTTAAATCATGTGAGGCTGTATAACCAAAAGACTTAAAGTCATCCCTTTCTTGCATGGCAATATCCAAATCACTCAAAGTTTTGTGATGCTCTGTGAGATCAACAACGGATACCAATGTTGAATCCAATCCCACAGAACGCAAAGGATGAGACAACACTTTTACAAAAATACTCTCTCCATCCTTTTTAAGATGTTCCCATGGGCCTGATTGTCGTAGTTCGTCCTTATGGTCAGTTAGTACTTTCATCATAGCGGGAACATCTTCTTCACGCCGTAAATCAGTAATCTTCAATTTTCGAAATTCCTCAGGTGAATAACCATAAACCTTGCAGGCTGCCGGGTTTACTGCCATTATCTCGAGTGATTTATTGTCATAAATCCACATTGCCTGGGGATTATCTTCAAACAAAAGATTGAAACTGCGCTGAACTGCCGCGATCTCATTCATCAACAAGTCTTTATGTGACTCCTCTTGTTTCAGTAACAGATAAATGAGTGTTGTGGCTAGAAAAACATAAACTAATCCCTTTATAGTTGAATATAATCCGGCACTCTCAAGATTGGGGGCCATTGCAAATGCCAATTTATCTGAAAACATTATCCACAAGACGGAGAATATTCCAAAAATCAGAGGAACTCTAAAAGATCGGCTAAATTTTAAACCCTTCATCCCCGTTATCCTTTCCAACTCATGAGAGCCAACTAATAAATATTAAATCCATACCTACAAAAAAAAACAGAGCCTTATAAGACTCTGTTTTCTATCACTAAATCAGGGCTGAAAAACCACAAAATTATCAAACAAAATCTGAGTTCCTTTTTCTTCAAAAGTGCCTGCCAGCATGCCCACATCACCAGCTTTGAGGTCACTATCATCCACCGCATCAACATAATCGCCGTTGATATAAAGCGTTAAACGGGAACCAACACAATCAAAACGGATATGATTTACTGCAGAGCCGGCAAAGATGGTATCAGTTACGAGCATGCCGTTCTTGGGGAGGAATGTTTGCTCTCCATCCACGACTTTTCCGATGCCATAATATCCATCGCTGGAAATGACCGCAAAGTAATAATTATTGGCATCTGTATACCGGCACTGCACACCAAAACGATTTCCTTCGGGGCCGCCCTGCCTGACAGTATCCACCTCAACTCTGGAATCAGTGAAGCTCTTTTGGGGATTTGACCACAGATCAAAATTGGCACTGCTAACGGTTACCCGATACTGGCCTTCAGAATAAGTGGTCTCCCCTTCTGTACCTGAATTTTCAAGCCAGCCATTAGCTTTTCCAGAAAAATCATCGTAAAACAGCACCTGTTGTTTGGTCATGCCAGATTGAAAGGGAGACAAAAGCGAAGTCACGTCCATTTTAAAATATGTTGGCGTTCCTGGAATCAAAACTGCAGAATCCAAATATTGGGTGGTGTTACCCAGCAGATTGCCATTTTCGTCATACACTTTTGCCTGCAATTCAACCAGGCTGAAGGGAGAATTACCAGGGTTGTAAATAGTACCCTGAACTTGCACAAACTCACCAGGTACTGAACTGCTTGCCTGACCGGTTAAATAATGGTACCAGTTGAAAAGATTTGCCCTCGATGAATTGGTCGTGAAGAACCAATACAGAAAGAGACTCAGCAGGGTGATAAAAAACACCAGCAAAACACCTGCCATTACTTTAAATCCGCTTCTGGCATCTGGATCGCTTAATTCAATAACGCACCAGACAGGCATAAGCAAGAAAAAGGTTAGAATTTTGATCCAGGAGCGTCGATACCATTTTTTCTTTTTAGGCTTCTTAACAACAACTTCATCTTCAACTTCATCTTCAATTTCTTCTACAATTTCTTTTACTACTTCTTCGTCAACTTCTTCCACAACTTCTTCGTCACCTGCCGGTTCAGCAACACCTAAATCACGGCCGCAAGCCTGGCAGACTTTGGCCGTTTCATCCACCAACTCGCCGCAATATTGACAAGTTTTTAATAGAGATGATCCGGCTGGTTCATCCATGTATTCCGTCATCTCGGTGAATGGATTAATGCGAATATTTACTGGCTTCTCAGGTTTTATTGTTTCAACAGTGGTAACTGGTAATTCTTGTTGAGTTTTTAAGGCTGCCAGGGCTTTTTTTATCACACTGGCGTCAGGATTATGCAGCAGACAAGCTTCCATAAGTTTGATTTTTTCAGCGTCATTGTCGCGCGTTTCAATCTCCCAAACCCATGCCTGGATATTTTGGGGTTCGGCAACAATGATCGGTTCGAGGATAATCCTCGCCTCGACCTTTTTACCTGCTTTGATTAAATCTATCGCTCGTTTTAACGCTTCCGCCGACATATGCCCACTACTCCGTCATAACGATAATTGTCGTCATGATTTGATATTACCTGAATCAGATTTCGATGTCAAATTTGTTAATTGTTTGACTCAATCTTTTTTAGCATTTGCATTTGCTCAACATATTCCAGACTTTGATGTCTGAAATAAGTGTTATAGAGATTGGCGTAATTGCCAGCTTTGGCTAGCAGCGAATTATGGTTTCCTTCTTCGATGATCGCTCCATTTTCGACAACAATTATTCGATCAGCCGATTTCACCGTTGACAGGCGGTGAGCAATCAAAATGCTGGTGGTTTTCTCCAAAATCAGTGTCAATGCCTGTTGAATCTGCCATTCCGTGAAAGGATCGATGCTCGCAGTGGCTTCATCCAGGATGAAGATGGCTGGTTCTTGCACCAGCACCCTCATTAAAGACACCAACTGTCGTTGTCCCATTGAAAGCCGGGAACCGCGTTCACCTACCTCTGTTAGCAACCCATTGGGCAGAGTATCCAGCCATTCGCCATCGCCAATCTTTTTGGCAATAGCCACAATTTCAGAATCAGTGACTTGCGGCTTGGCGTAACGTATATTTTCAGCCACACTGCCTGAAAACAGAAAAGGCACCTGTGAAACCACCCCCAGGTGACGACGGTAATCATAAAGGTCAAAACTGCGGATGTCATGGCCGTCAATTAATAGTCGGCCTTCTTGAAACTCATAGAAACGGGCAATCAACTTGGCGATCGACGTTTTACCGGCACCAGTATGGCCTACAATGGCCAGGTTCTCACCGGCTCTGATGGTGAGATTGAGCTTGTCGAGAATTTGTTCGCTTTCTTTATAATGAAAACTGACCTTCTCAAACACGATCTCACCTCGCAATGGAGGGACCGATTGAGAATCATTTTGAACCACGGCTGTAGGCGTATCTATCAGAGCGAACACACGTTCAGAAGCTGAAAGACCATTCTGAATGGAAGTCCAGAATGAGGTAATGTTCATCACCGGAAACATGAAGCGGTCAAGGCTGAGGATGAAAAGAAACCAGGCTCCCACAGAAACGATACCTGCGACGGCGCTCAGCGCACCTGTATAGACCATTACACCAGTGGCGATGCCCGATAAAGCGTTGAGTGTTGGAAACACAACCGAGAGTGCTAATCCACGCTTGACATTAACAATGTAAGAAGTGTCGTTGGCATCATTAAATTCTTGATAGATACTGGCTTCTTGCCTGAAATTTTTGGCCACAGCAATTCCGCTGACAGTTTCTTTGATCGTGGAATTGACATTTGCCATGGCGCGCATGCCCTGACGAGTGGCTTTTCGGGCAATGGTGCGGTACAAAATCGCAAAGAGGGTCACGATTGGGATTATCGCGAACAGGTAAAGAGCCAAGTGCCATTCGATGACGAAAAGTACCACAGCCAAAATCAATGCTTCGACCACTTGACTGGCTACATCCGTCACGAGAGTGATCAATTCACCGAAATCTCGTGTATCTGAAGTGATTCGCGACACAATTTTGCCAGATGAAAACTCATCATAAAAAGATAAATCGTGTTCGACTGAAGCGGAATAAGCATCTATGGCCAAAGTAGCTACAACATCCGCGATAGTAACAGCCATCACTCTGCGCAGACCCCAGTTGAAGAACCAAATTGAGAGTCCGATAAACAGCACGGCAGCGCCCACGCCAATCATGCTCCATAATTGGGGCACCCCTTGTAACAGATCTACTCCGCGTGAAACGATGATTGGCAGCAGCGACCCTGCCCCGGCAATCGCCAGGGTTAACAAAGATACCACCAGCAAACGCTTCCAATGTGGTTTGAAATAATCCAAAATACGACGAGTCAGTTCTTTATCGTCATAAGTGCGATCATACTTTTCTGCGCCAAGACCATCAAAAAAGCCCATAATTCCTCAAAATCCGAGAATCGTAAACCGTTATTCGTGAACTGTCATTTCTCCAGTTTTACCATTCACGGTTCACGAGTTACGATTCACGGCAGTTACTCACTAAATATCTTCCGATACGCATCACTGGTGCGCATCAAGTCATCGTGTGTGCCGGCAGCCGTTAATGCGCCGCCCTTCACCACCAAAATCAGGTCTGCCCAGCGGATCTGCGATAGACGATGGGTGATGATAAAAGTAGTGCGGCCTTTTGCAGCAGCGTAAATGGCGCGCTGAATTTTATCTTCGGTGGCCGAATCTATTGCGCTGGTGGAATCATCCAACATCAAGATGCGCGGATCGGTGAGGAAGGCTCTCGCCAGTGCTAACCGCTGACGCTGCCCACCTGATAGGGTGACACCGCGTTCTCCAATGATGGTTTGATAGCCATCAGCGAAAGTCTCAATGAAATCATTTGCCTGAGCAGCCTTTGCAGCTTCTTCAATTTCTTGTTGAGAGGCACCAGGTTTGCCAAATGCAATGTTTTCTGCAATCGTCCGAGAGAACAGAAAAATATCCTGCTCAATAATGGAAATGTTACGCCGCAGATTTTCCAGGGTCCAATCGCGGACGTCCACCCCATCAACGAGAACCTGCCCTTTATTGACATCGTAAGTGCGGTTGACCAATCGCGCCAGTGATGTCTTGCCAGAGCCCGTCTGACCAACAATAGCAACTGTTTGGCCAGGTTTCACTTTAAAACTAACATGGTCGAGCACCGGTTCACCCTCTGCATAACCAAAAGATACTTCTTTGAATTCAATTTCTCCGCGCATAGGCTGGGCATAGCCCGCAGCGTTTTGATCCAAATTATCTTCGCGATTCATGACCTCAAGGATCCGTTTTGCGCTTGCCAAACCAAGTGAAATTCTCGAATAAGCCCATAATGAAGCAAAAGTCGGAAAGTCAAGCATAAGCAGCAAGCCAAAATAACCCACCACTTCGCCAATATCAATCCGCCCCACGCGGAAGAGCAGCAAGGCGTGAAGAAGACCCGCAGCCAGTGCAATGCCGTAAAGCAGCAACGGTAAGAAACGGGCTTCTTTCCTCCCCTGCTCTACTGAAGCATCTCTGTAGCGCTTTACATTTTGCTTGAAAAGCGCGATTTCAGCCAGTTCACGTGCCGACCCTTTGACCGTTTCCACACCATCCAGCGATTCTGCCAAACGGATATTGAGAGCGCCAAATGCTTCACGCACTTCTTCAGTGATGGGAGCCAATCCGCGCATATATATACGCAATGCAAAGAAATACAACACAATGAATGCAGCAGGAACGATTATCAACTGCATATCATATCGCGGGGCTGCAATCACCGGAAAAATCAAGAATGTCAACGATCCCACCACCATATTTAAGCCGGGGCTGAAGAGAAAGTTCACCTCACGCACATCATTCGTGGCGCGTGCCATGGTGTCACCCACGGGTTGAAGGTTATGAAAAGTCATGCTCTTGCCCAGCAGGCTGGTATAGAGTTCGCGACGCACAGCCCGCTCTACGCGCTGTGCGATAAACTCAAACCCAAAATTTCGCGCAAACTGCAGCACACCTCGACCGATTGAGCAAGCAAGAATTACGACTGTGATGGCAATGAGCGCCTTGTTATCAAATACCGAAGCTGACACCACATTGAAGGCCTCACCCACTTTTACCTGGATGATAGCCAAAAACCCGGCATTGAAAAGTGCCCCGGCGATGGCGACTATTAGAATCGGCCATTGATGAATGGCATGTGAAAAAATCCAACGCGCAGGAGAGCTTCGGTCGGTTTTATACTGCTGAGGAAGCGTAAATTCTGAAATAGTGTCTGTCATTTTGTAAGGATGATAAGTTTATCACCAAGTGCTACCAAAGAGATGCCCTTAAGGAGTATTGTTATTTTTAAAAATAACAATTTCTCCAAGTTATTCAAGATTTTTTTGGTTTTATTAATTTGGTGTGGCAAGAAAATCAATACCCAAGTGATTTTACAAGGAATTAATTTCAATTCCTTACTCATTGCCTTACAATCAACATCCGTTATAGAAACAAAAAAATCATGTTTTAAGCTTAAATTCAATATTTTATAGTATTTAGACAACAATTAATGTTACCTTTGTTCCTTTTTTTTGAAAAAATAAACCATATAATAATATTAGTGATATTGCCTAAATTTGGCAATTTAGAATTCACATTAGGCATTTCAAACAGTAAAAGACATTTATATCCATATCCGAAAGGAGGTGAAAGTAGACTAAGAGAGCTTTTTGTCTGCAATAGATTTATCTAAACCACCTTATTCATATTTTGGAGGAGAACAATGTCGAAGAAATTAATGTTCGTGGTTTCAATTCTTGTTGCGTTAACTTTTGTACTTTCTGCCTGCGCTGCCCCCGCCGCTGAACCCGCTGCTGCACCTGCGGCCGAAGAAGCTGGCAAATTAAAAGTCTTTGGTGCTTTTTCCACGCCTGTCGAAGAACCATGGGTTGGTGTCATCCATGCTGCACTGAATAAAGCAAATGATGAAGGAAGGATCGAATACACCTATCAGGAAGCTATAGGTTATTCTGGCGACATGGAACGCGTCTTACGCGAAGTTTGTGAACAAGACAAACCCGATCTCATCATGGGTGACGCTTTTGGCAACGAAGAAGCTGTTCGCCGTGTAGGTGCGGATTACCCAGAGATTGCCTTCGCGTTCGGATCCGGCTCCGGCCCATCGGAACCAAATGTGGCTGTTTTTGACAACTGGATCCACGAACCTGCTTACCTGATGGGTATGCTGGCCGGTGGATTAACCGAAACCGACAAACTTGGTGTTGTGGGTGGTATGCCCGTTCCTGAAGTCAATCGCTTGACCAATGCCTTCATTGCCGGTGCCAGATCCATGAATCCTGAAGTACAGGTAATGGTCTCCTTCATCAACAGTTGGTTCGATCCTGCTGCTGCCAAAGAAGCTGCCTTAGCCATGATTGATAATGGCGCTGATGTTCTCTATGCCGAACGTTTTGGTGTCATTGAAGCTGCTGCTGAAAACGGTCTTTACGCTTTTGGCAACATGAGTGATCAGAATGAACTGGCCCCTGAATACGTTGTCTCCAGCGCAGTTTGGAACATGGACCCGACCGTTGACTACCTCATCAAACAGGTTACCGCCGGTGCTTTCACCGCTCAGGATCTGAAAGACTTCTCCATGATGGGTAAGGGCGGCGCATCATTGGCTCCTTTCCATGGCACAGAGAGCAAGATCCCTGCTGATTTGATTGCCACTGTGAAAGAACGTGAAGCAGAGATTTTAAGTGGTATGTTCCGCGTGGATGTGACTGAAGCTCAACCTGCTGGAATCAATTAACAAATCAGACTATCAATAGTAGAAACTGTATTAAGTTCAGAAATTTAATAAGTTGATAAAATGGGAGGCGAAGTTCTTTCCGCAAGGAGAGGGCTTCGCTTTCCCGCCCTAACCATAAAGTTGAAATTATTTAATTTTTCACCGAGGAGCGTTTATGCACGCTGTTCAAATGAAAGGGATCGTCAAAAGATTCGCCGACCTGGTTGCCAATGATCATGTGGATTTTGATCTTGAAAAAGGCGAAATCCATGCTTTATTGGGAGAAAACGGCGCGGGAAAAACCACGCTCATGCGTATTTTATATGGTTTGTATCATGCAGATGAAGGTCAAATTCTAATTAATGGATCACCAGTAGCGATTCATGCTCCCAGAGATGCCATTAAATTGGGCATTGGCATGGTCACTCAGCACTTTACACTTGTACCTACGTTGACAGTTGCTGAAAACATGGTTCTTGGAGAAACCGGAAGTTTCACCATAAACCTCAAAGAAATAGAGAAAAAAGTCGCCGAGGCTTCTAAACGCTTTGGCGTACCGGTTAATCCCCATGCTCTCATTAGACATCTTTCCGTTGGCGAACGCCAGCGTGTTGAAATTCTGAAAGCACTTTACCATGATGCGCAAATTTTGATCCTGGATGAACCTACTGCAGTGCTGGTTCCGCAGGAAGTGGAAGTTCTTTTTAATGCACTTTTACGGTTACAAAAAGACGGCCTTTCTGTCGTTTTTATCAGCCATCACTTAAACGAGGTCATGCAAATATGCAACCGGGTGACCGTGCTAAGAGATGGCAAACTGACTGGTACAGTAAAGATCGCTGATACAAATCTAAAAGATCTGGCAAATATGATGGTTGGCCGTGAAAATTTTGGCGTCACACGCCAGGGCGAACGAGAACAAGGAAAGGTAGAACTGCGCATCGAAAAGATCAACGCAGTTGATAAAAAAGGGCTCCAAGCGCTAAAGGATGTATCCCTTGAAGTTCGCCAGGGAGAGATATTAGGATTGGCAGGGGTTTCAGGGAATGGACAAACCGAGCTTTCTGCTGTTCTATGCGGTACTCAAAAAATTACAAGCGGCAAGGTGTTCGCCGGTGATGTTGATCTGTCTAGCGCTGATACCAGTGATGTGTGTGCTGCCGGTGTTGGGCGGATTCCAGAGGATCGACATGCGAACCTGGTTGGAGAGTTATCTGTTGCAGAGAATCTGATTCTTGATCAAATGGATAAATTTAAAAAGAACGGCATTATGGATCAACAGAAGATTCAAGATAATGCCGAAGAACTCATCAAAACCTACAACATCAAAGCGAATGCAAATGACCGCCTTCGAACGCTTTCAGGTGGAAATATGCAAAAAGTAATGCTGGCGCGCACACTCAGTCAGAATCCTCGTATTGTGATAGCAAGTCAACCAACTCGTGGATTGGATGTTGGAGCGACAGATTATGTTCGCAGCACATTGTTGGAACAAAGGGATCGAGGTGCCGCGGTCTTGCTGCTTTCAGAAGACCTGGAAGAGATTATGGCGCTCTCTGATCGTATTGCGGTCATTTACGGCGGGAAGATCATGGGGGTCCTCCCTGCCCAGGAAGCCACAGCAGAAAAATTAGGCTTGATGATGGCCGGATCAGCCGCCTAGGATAGGAGAAGAAGACACTATGACAAAATACAGAATTGAACGTGCTCCTGCTCCAGGCTGGATGCGTATCCTCATCCCCTTATTGGCCATTCCAGTCACTTTCTTACTCACTTCGGTCATTATCCTCCTGGATGGGGCGAACCCGTTTACTACTTATTATCACTTTTTGGTCTCGCCTCTCGCCGGCAGAGTAAGTGCTATCGAGGTGTTTGTAAAATCCACACCACTTCTGCTTACCGGTGCTGCGGTAGCTTTTGCTTTCAAGGGTGGGTATTGGAATATTGGTGCAGAAGGCCAGCTTTATGCCGGAGCCATCGCAGCAACATTCGTAGGAACAGTTCTGTTGGATGTTCCTCCAATCATCGGCATTCCTGCCATGGTCATCGGCGGTTTCGCTGGCGGCTTACTTTGGGCGCTTCCATCAGCCATTCTAAAGGTCAAGCTGGGCGTTGATGAAGTGGTTACCACCTTGTTGATGAATTCCATCGTGTTGAATGTGACCAGTTTTCTACTGAATGGCCCATGGCGTAATCCTGTTTCCATGTGGCCGCAATCTCCTGAGATTTCTGCAGGAACGGTTTTTCCACAACTAATACCACGTTCAAGGCTTCACTTCGGCATCATCATTGCCGTGATCGTAATCCTCATTATCTGGTTTGTGATCAGTCGAACTTCTTTCGGATTAAAAATGCGCGCCATCGGGCTTAGCAAGGAAGGTGCACGATTTGCCGGCATCAAGGTCAACAAAACCATGTTGATTGTTGCACTTGTTAGCGGTGGTATTGCCGGTCTGGCTGGCGCGGGAGAGGTGGCCGGTATTCACTTCCATTTGATCGATGCAATTTCGGATGGACTTGGATACAGCGGTATCACCATCGCCACACTTGGCGGACTTCATCCGTTAGGGGTTGGCATTTCCGCTCTGTTTATCGGCTTAATTGATACCGGAGCTCAGACCGTTTCTAGAGTCTTGGGAGTACCAGTGTATCTGGGTGACGTGGTGCAATCGACTTTGCTTTTAGTCACCCTGTCCCTCTTCGTCCTGCAAAACTTCCGCATCCGGAGGGTAAATTAATGGAATTCACACTCTTTCTCGTTGGATTGATTGCCGCTACACTGCGGGTGGCCACCCCCCTTATCTACGGAACCCTGGGTGAACTTTTTTCTGAACGCTCAGGAGTGCTCAACCTGGGAATCGAAGGTACCATGTTCCTGGGAGCATTCGTTGGATTTGCCGCTGCCTCATTGAGCGGTTCGCTTTGGATAGGACTGTTGGCTGCGATCATTGCTGGTTTACTAGCCGGGTTGTTGATGGCTTTGTTGTCGGTGCGTTTGGGAGTCAACCAACACGTTGCTGGTTTAGGAATCACGTTGTTGACCACAGGTTTATCTCTATACGCTTTTCGCGTAATCTTTGGTGAAAGCAAAGTTCCACCCTCCATTGAATCCTTTCCGATGCTGTCTATCCTGCCAGAAACTCATATATTAGCTCCGATCACCAACCAATATTTATTGACCTTTATCGGCCTTGCCCTGATCCCTGTGGTTTGGTGGATCATCAACAAAACCCGCTTTGGTTTGCAGATTCGAGCCGTGGGCGAGAATCCCGAAGCTGCTGATGCAGCCGGTTTGAACGTCTATGCCATACGTACCGCGGCTCTGGCCATTGGCGGTTCGTTGATGGCGGTAGGTGGAGCATTTTTGACCATGGCGCAACTTGGATCTTTCACCTTTGGCATCATTGCAGGTCGTGGCTGGGTGTGTATCGCCCTGATCATCTTTGCCAATTGGAAAGCGGTCAATGTCTTGTGGGGAGCCTTAATCTTCGGTGGCGTGCAGGCTCTGCAGTTGCGCTTGCAAACCCTGGGGTTCAAACTTCCGTATGAATTGTTCCTCTCCTTGCCTTACGTGGTCACCATTATAGCGCTGACCATTGCAGGACGAAATTCTTCAGCCCCATCAGCTCTACTTAAACCCTATCGCCGTGAATAAACGGCAGGAGATATGATGATGAAATACAAGTATGTAGGTCAACCTTACAACCGACCAGATGCAATCAGCAAGGTTACAGGCAAGGCAGTTTATCTGGATGATGTCCGTCTGCCGGATATGCTGCACACCGCTGTGCTACGTCCGCAATTCGCTCACGCTCTGATTCTCAGTGTGGAGACGAGCGAAGCAGAAAAATGTCCGGGTGTGGTCAAAGTGGTTACAGGCAAAGACTGCAAATTCCGTTATGGCGATAACATCAAAGATTTACAACCCATGGCTGTCACCAAAGTACGTTACATCGGAGACCCGGTGGCCGCAGTCATTGCAGACACCGCCGCACATGCCCGCGCTGCCCTGGATAAGATCAAGGTGGAATACAAACCACTGCCCGTCTATACTGACGCACGCGATGCGATGGCCAAAGATGCTGCCCTGATCCATGAAGACATGGATGATTACTGGCGTCTGCCCACCCTCAAACAGGCTTCCGGCACCAATATCGCCAACACTTATCACCTTGTCAAAGGCCGCGGCGAAGAAGGCTTCGACGAAGCAGACGTGATCATCGAGGAAGAATTCAACTATCCGCTTGGATCATGCGCTGCCATCGAACCCCACGGCACCATTGTTTGGTTCAAAGAAGACCGCACCATAGAAGTGTGGTCCACCACCATTTGTCCATTCATCATCCGCGAAGACCTGGCTCATTCATATGATATGCCCGTCAGCGATGTGCGTGTTCATACCCCAGACCTGGGCGGTTGCTTTGGCTACAAGTCTGATGTCACCACCGAACAAACCATTGCCTGGATTGCCAGCTTCGTACCGGGACGCCCCGTCAAATGGGTGGGCACCCGCGAAGAAGACTTTACCAGCACCCTGCTTGCTCACGGCATCCGCACCAAGATGAAGATGGGCGCAAAGAAAGACGGCACATTAGTCGCCATCAAAAGCATCATCTATCACACTGGCGGCGCGTATGCTGACACAGCCGTCAACGTGACCATCGCATCCACACACAACTCAACCGGTCCATATGAATACAAACACTGCGACCTGACCGGTTACACCGTTTATACCAACACCCCGGCAGTCGGCGCCTATCGCGGTTATGGCCACCAGGAAAGCCAGATCGCCACCGAACGCATGATGGACCTCATGGCCCGCAAATTGGGCATGAATCCGCTTGAATTCCGAAAGAAAAACTTCCTGTCTGAAGGCAAGGTCAATGCCGTCGGTGAAACCATGTGGAAACACAACGGCAATCTGCTCGAATGCGCCAACCGTGTCGACAAAATGGTCTTCGGCAAACCCAAACCAGCAGAAGATGATCAATTCGTGTACGGCCGCGCCATGGTAACTGTCATGAAATCCCCCAAGGGTGCTCCATTCTCCACCAAGGGCTGCTACATGAAGATGAACAATGACGGTTCCGTCAACATCAACATGGGCGGAGCGGAAGTCGGACAGGGTCTGCGCACTGTGATCAAACAAGTGGCCGCTGAAGCCCTCAAGATTCCACCCGAACAAATCAGAATATACACTGAAATCGACACCCAATATTCGCCCTATGAGTGGCAGACCATCGGTTCGATGTTCACCACCCAGGGTGGACGCGCCATCATCCGTGCCGCAGATAAACTGATTGCAAGCTTGAAGAGTACCGCCGCCCAGGTTTTGAAAACAGATGTGGATTACCTGGAATATGACGGTGAATTCGTCTTCCTTCAAAACGATCCAACCATCCGTGTAGCTGTGGCAGACCTCGCCCGCGGTTACATTACCAGCGATGGTATCACCATCGGTGAACTCGCCCAATCGGTTTCAGATGCCCGCCTGCCCCGCTATTCCAACCCTGATAAGAATGGACAGGGTTCCATTGGCGTCTCGTACACCATGGGCTCCCAAGCTGTGGATCTCAAAATCGAGAAGAAAACCGGCAAAGTGATTATCAATCACTTCTACTCAGTATTTGATGTCGGCCAGGTGATCAATCCCCTGCAAATCCGCGGATCGGTGCTTGGCGGTGTGTTGATGTCCATCGGTGCTGCTTTAACTGAGGAAGTCGTTTTTGACAAGGAAGGCCGCATCACCAATCCACACCTGTTCAAATATCATATACCGACCTACAAAGAAGCCCCTGAACAGACTATCGAATTTGTTGAAACCCCCGATCCCATCGGTCCGTTTGGCGCGCGCGGTATTGGCGAACATTCAGTCATTGGGGCTGCACCTGCCATCCTCAATGCCATTTATGACGCCATCGGCGTGGACCTGTTTGAGATTCCTGTAACACCAGACAAGGTGAAAGCTGCCCTTGAAGCACGAAAGGAGTTGAAATAATGGCTGAAAGAATGACCTTTACGATCAACGGCAAAGAACAGACTGTTGATTATGAACCTGAAATGATGTTGCTGGATTTGCTCCGCGAAGTGCTCAATTTGACGGGCACCAAACACGGCTGTGACAACTCCACCTGCGGCACCTGCACCGTGGTCATGGATGGCAAAGCCATCAAAAGCTGCAACACGCCTGCTGCCAAGGCAGCCGGCACTTCAATTTTAACTGTTGAAGGTCTTGCCAAGGGGATGGAACTCCACCCCATCCAAAAAGCCATTTCAGAATCTGGCGCTGTGCAATGCGGTTTCTGCACCCCCGGCATCGTGATGGAACTTTATGGGCTATTGGAAGCCAACCCGGATGCCAACGAAGTTGAAATGACCAATGCCTTGAATAAGCATCTTTGCCGCTGTACCGGCTATGAACCCATCCGTGACGGCGCTTTGATTGCTCAAAAAATGATCAAAGAAACACGCAAGTAAAATTTATCTTTTTGGAGACTAAAATGGCTTACGATATTTTGATCAAGAATGCAAAAACCCGCGAAACCGGCAGTAATTTAATGCAGATTGCCATTGAAAAAGGCAAAATTGTAAAAATTGCGGAAGAAATCTCCGGAGACGCCAAACAGACTATTGACGCAAACAGCAATCTCGTAACCGGTTCATTTATTAACGGACATTTACACCTCGATAAAGTCTACACCCTGGCCATGATGGATGATGAAGCCATCAACGCTTATACCGACGGCGGTATGGGCGGCGCAATGACGGCTATTGAACTTGCATCCAACGTCAAGAAAAAATATGACGAAAAATGGATTATCCAAAACGTACGCAAAGCGCTTGACCTGGCCGTACGCTATGGCAACACCCACATCCGCGCATTTGCAGATACTGACACCACCGGCAAGCTGGAAGGTGTCAAAGCATTGTTGAAAGCCCGTGAAGAGTATAAAGGCCGGGTTGAAGTGCAAGTGGTTGCCTTCCCGCAAGATGGTGTGGTTCGCGACCCCGGCGCTGAAGGTTACGTTGAAGAAGCCCTCAAACTGGGAGCTGATGTCGTTGGCGGCATCCCCTGGATTGAGTACACCGATGCCGATTCACAAGAACACATTGCCTTGATGTTCAAACTGGCGAAAAAATATAATAAAGACGTCTCGATGCTGATTGATGATGCTGGTGATCCTACCCTGCGTACGCTTGAGATGCTGGCTGTCACCACGCTGCGCGAAGGCTGGCAGGGACGAGTGACCGTGCAGCACGCACGCGCTATGGCTTTGTACCCGGAACCCTACTATCGCAAGATAGAAGCCCTTTTGAAGAAGGGTCAAATTGGCCTCGTTTCTGATCCGCAGACCGGACCGCTGTATGCCCGCGTGAAGTCACTTTATGCCGCAGGGGTCAGTGTTGCCCTCGGCCAGGATGATATCGCAGATGCTTACTATCCGTTTGGGCGTAACAACATGCAGGAAGTCGCCTTTTTGGCCGCCCATTTAATGAATATGGTCAGCCGCCCCGAGATGGAAATTCTCTTCGACCTGATCACCACCAATGCTGCCAAAGCCCTTGGTATCAAGAATTACGGCGTCAAAGAAGGCTGCAACGCCGATCTCGTCATTCTGGATGCAGGCAATGTCTGGGAAGCCCTCTGGTCACACGACTATCCGCTGTACGTGATCAAGGACGGCGTGGATATCACCGTTCGCAAGTAAGTATTAGTTTTTGTAGGGGCTTATTGCATAAGCCCTAAGATAGTTCAAACCCCCGCGGAGTCGACTCCGCGGGGGTTTTTCATTATCATTGTTTTTAGGTAGGGGTGTATGGCTATACGCCTCTACAACATTGTGTTAATTATTCTGCAAGCGGAGGTGGAACAACCTCAGAGGTCTGAAGCACTGGAGGCACATTACCTGCTTTCATTTCGCGATAGGTCTGCGTCCAGATGCTGGAGCTAAAGAGGTCAAACCAACTGCCCACCAGGGTGGCTGGGGAGCCGACGACAGTGAAGAAGAAGATTAGCGCCACAATTCCACCGACGATCCAGGCAGCGAGACCTGAAGAAAAGATGCTGGTGATGCCAAAAGCGATTGCACCAGGGATGGCACCTACGATTGCTCCGGGGATCATCATGACAACCATTACAGGAATGAGAACGAGAAGGGCGACAAAGAATGCGATGCCGAAACCGATTCTCAAACCAAGCATGACCAACCAGGTGAGGATGGCATTCTTGAAGTTATGCGCCATCAAAGCCCAACCACGCTTGAAACCTTCTCCAATTGAGGCATCGTCAATGGCGATGGCGCGAACAATAAACTGGCGCCACAGGCCAACAAAGATCATCACAATGGCCAACAAGAGGAGCAGGAAGCCTGCCAATATGATCAATCCGATCATGCCGGGGGCAAAGCTGAAGTCACCATTGACAGCGTTGAAGGCAAAGATTGCACCACCGATGGCAAATGACAAGGCAATCAGCAAACCAGGGGCACCAATGATCAGGTCAATCACCCAGATGCGGAAGGCACGGATATTCCAGCCCAAAGCCCAACCTTGTTTGAATTTTTTCTTGCTGCCGTCGGCTTCGTATTCATCCACCATGCGCATCAAGGAGGTCTCTGTGGGGTAACGCACCAGTGCTAAAAGAAGGCTGGTAATTAATCCAATCGCAAACAAGATTACGATTGTCCAGATGATGGTTCCGACAACACGGTCAGGGGTGAAGAGGGGCATCACATCGTTTTCAAACCATGTAGCGCTATCCTGCATCCATGAGGGCATATCATTTATAAATTCGTTGCCACCAAAGTTGCGATCCCAATGGAATCGGTCAGAAGGATTGGAATTGGAGTTAAAGTCATAACCAGTACCACCACCGCCACCACCACCGCCATTAATGGTGCTGCCGCCGGCCAATGCCAATAAGAATGCAAAAATCCATAAAACCTTGTAGTTCCAAACTGTGTACCAAGCTCGTGAAATTTTCTTGCCAATATCAAACATTTTTCTCTCCATTTTTTTGTGAACCGTGATTCGGAATCCGTGAACCGTCAAAAAGTGACGATTGAACTGATTTTTTTCGCGTTTCCTTAGCTGTTCAAATGATTTCTATAATTAATATACGTGGATAATGTTTTTTCGTTTCATTGATATTTATTAGAACCGTATTAACAAAAACGTGATGAGTGATTTGTGAATAGGAAAACTAAATCCCAAATCACGAATCGACTAATCACGATTCATTAATTACTAATTACTGCTCTTACTTTTCCATAGTCAGCGAGATTCTGCCCCGTTCAGCTTCTACCTTCAGGATGGCGACTTCGATAATATCGCCCACTTGAAGGCTCACACCGGCAGGAACCTGGGTGCGGTGCAGCAAGCCGTCTTGTTTGACGCCGATATCGACAAAAGTGCCAAAATCCACCACGTTGCGGACGGTTCCCTTGAGCATCATGCCCACGGACAAATCTTCCATTTTGAGTACATCAGAGCGCAGAATAGGCGCAGGAGTGTCTTCACGCGGATCACGTCCGGGACGCACTAACTGCTCGAGGATATCAGTGAGGGTCGGCACGCCGCAGCCGATCTGCTCAGCCAGCTCGTGCATGGGTTTTGTTTGCAGCTTGCCGATGGCTTTGCGCTTTTCATCCAATGAAGAAGACATGCTGATGCCAGCCAGGTCGAGCACGGATGCCGCTACCGCGTAACTTTCAGGATGGATGGCTGAGGCATCCAGCAGATTTTTGCCGTCGCGGATGCGCAGAAAACCCGCAGACTGTTCGTAAGCTTTGGGTCCCAACCCGGGCACCGTTTTAATGGCTTCGCGATCCGCGAAAGTGCCTTTTTCATCTCTGAAGGCCACCATCTTCTCGGCCAGTTTTTGTCCGATGCCTGAGACGTAACTGAGCAAGGCGGGTGATGCGGTGTTGACATCCACACCCACGCTGTTGACTACATCTTCGACCACCCCTGTGAGGGCAGCAGTCAGGGCGGTTTGGTCTACATCATGCTGATACATGCCCACACCGATAGAGCGCGGATCAATTTTGACCAACTCAGCCAGCGGATCTTGTACGCGGCGGGCAATGCTGACCGCACCACGGATGGAAACATCCAGGTCGGGCATTTCTGCGCGCGCCAACGGGCTGGCGGAATAAACCGAGGCGCCGGCTTCGTTGGTGATCAGATATCTTACGGTGGTCAGATCGCGGGTGATCTCGGCTGCCAGTTGTTCCGTCTCGCGCGAAGCAGTGCCGTTACCGATGGAGATAAGGGTGATGCCGTGTTTGGCGATCAGCGCTGTAATTTTTTCTTTGGATTCCTTCCATGCGTTTTGGGGAGCATGTGGATAAATGGTACCGGTATCTAAAAGTTTGCCGGTAGGGCCGACCACCGCCAGCTTGGTACCGGTGCGGAAGCCGGGATCCAGACCCAGCACAGTCTGACCCAAGAGTGGAGGCTGACCCAATAATGCCTTGAGATTGGATGCAAAGACCTTGATGGCATGGGTTTCACCTGCCACGGTCAGTTCACGGCGCACGTCGCGCTCAATGGAGGGCAGCAGCAGTCTTTCGGCAGCATCCGTGATGGCGGTTTCAAGTTCAGCGCAGAAGGGTGAACGCACGTCCGGGCGGTAATAGTCCACGATGGAACTCTTCCAGTCCTTCTCATCCACGGCAACTTTTACGCGCAGCACTTTTTCGGTTTCGCCGCGGTTAATGGCCAGCACCTGGTGCGGACGCATGCGGCTGACCTGCGAGGTGAATTCATAATAGGTGGCGTAAACAGATTTTTCATCTTTGGCATCTTCGATATATTCGCTGGTGAGGGTGCCAAACTGCATGGCCTTGCGGCGGGTGGAGGCTCTCACTTCGGCAGAATCGCTGATGGTTTCGGCAGTAATGTCGCGGGCACCGGCCAGGGCATCTTCAACGGTTTCAACTTGCTCGTTCAAGAAACCCAGTGCCATCTTTTCCGCGTCGCCGGGGGTGCGCGCCTGGGTGAGGATCATGTCTGCCAGACCTTGCAAGCCCTTCTCGCGGGCAATGGAGGCACGCGTGCGGCGTTTGGGTTTGTAAGGTGCATAAAGGTCTTCAACAGCCGTCATGGTGTCGGCGGTGGTCAATTTTTCTAGCAGTTCGGGCGTCATCTTGCCCTGTTCTTCGATGGAGGCTATTACTGCAGCGCGGCGTTCTTCGAGAGTGCGGCCTTTATCGAGCAGACTCTGCACCTGGCGTAATTGATCCTCATCCAGGGTGCCGGTGGCTTCTTTACGATAACGAGCAATAAATGGGACGGTTGCGCCTTCATCCAACAATTCGATGGTGGCGGCCACCTGGGTGGGACGAATATTGAGTGCCTTGGCAATGTCTTGTGCAAAGTTGACCATTAGAAATCCTGTAATAAATGATTTAGAGAGGTTATTCTATCACAAGCCGCGCAACGGGCATGTTGTGGTAAGAGGCGTGATATTTAATCGCCAACCAAAAACGGTGCGGCTTTTACTACTCTTAACTTTTTTGGTATACATCTGCTAGAGCAACCAACTTTTTATGCTAAGAAAAATGCACCGTTTTTGCACCTGATTGTCTTCAATCACCAAGCCGAGCAGAGTATCGCCAGCAAGAGCAGCTTCATCCACCCAATGGAAGGGGTCTTCAAGTTAGGCGAGGGTACCAGAAATTCTTTGTACCGTCGAATTAGTGGGTTGGCAAGATTTAGGAGAGTTCTCACAAACTCGAAGGGGATGAAGCTCTCAGAATAATATCCCTAAGAAGAAGTGTATAAAAACTTTTTATCCTAAGCAGGTAGTATCGAATGTCAGTGGTGGTTCCAATTTGCTTGATGAGGTGTGTTTACGATACCCAATAATTTGATTTGCAAGAAACCTTCGATAAATTTGAGGCAAGGTGCCGCGGAAAATGCTATACTAAATAAAGATTTACAGAAATTCTTTGAAAGATGGACAACAATGAAGGTGATTTATTGTGACGTGGATTTCGGGATAAACTTAAGTTTTAAAGAAATAGAACATTCAAGTTTTGGAAAACCCATATACAAATCTGTTTAATCTAGCAAACGATACGATTCTAATAGTAGATGAGTCGGGAAAAATCATCGACCCAAATGAACGAGCCTCTACAACGGATGGTACCTCCGCCAATAATTGTAGCAAAAAAAATGTTGCTGATTTACGGAATCCCAGCTCAAGAATTACTGTTCTTGAAGATATGAAAGCAGTTCATGAAAATATGTGAAACCTTTTTGAGACTATTCAACAAACCAAGATTGGAAAACTAATTTTTGTTGATATGAGTTCTCAATTTTATAAAAATTGGAAAACTCTTCAAATTTTCTCAGTATTTTTCTCGATATCAGCGATTAGAAAAAATGCAGAAGATAGAATACATCAATCTGATCCAATACTTATAAAAGCTCAACAAGTTGCAAAAATTGGTTCCTCGTAACATTTAGAGTTGTGAAAATAAAAAATCTCTTGATTCCCCGGTATGCTTATAAAATGATTGGGTAACTATAGGAGTGATTTTGATGAAGCTTTCAATTTCTGTTCGCTTTACTGACTCTATGCTTATTGATGTAGCTAGACGATATGGCATTAATAAAAATACCTTAAACCTTCTCGGGGGTTTTGATAGCCTCGTATATGAATTTAGTCGTCAAGATGGCAATTTTATACTTCGAATCCTTCAGGATCCAAGGAGAACCCTCGCTATTGTTCAAGGAGAACTTGATTGGATTGAACACCTTGTTCGTAACGGTGTTCCAGCAGCACGTCCAATATACTCCATGGACGGTAACCTTGTCGAAACAATTATTGATGATCAGGGTGGATTATTTCTGTGCACAGCATTTGAAAGAGCTCCTGGTGGAGAAATACGCATGACACATATTGGTGACAGACTCTTTGAAAGCTATGGTGATCTCATAGGGCGAATGCATGCAGCAACAAAAAGCTATTTACCCGGCAACTCCTGTTGGAAAAGACCTGATTGGGACACACCAGGTGCTATTTCTGCCGATATCGAGATGCCGCCCGGGCAGGATGAGGTTATGAATTTATATCGTAAGGTTAAAAACACTCTTCGAGCATTACCACGAGACCCCGAGTGTTATGGACTCATTCATACAGATGCCCACTTTAGTAACATTTGCATTGATGAGGATTTCAACCTCACAATATTTGACTTTGCGGAGTGCTGTTATGGGCATTTTATCTACGACATAGCCATGGTGCTCTTTTATTTTGCTGGCGGATTCGACGATTCAACCGCTTTTACAGGTAAATTTTTACCCCCCTTTCTTACAGCCTATCGAAAACATAACCGGATCAACCCCTCTTTTCTTCAAACAATTCCTCTCTTTTTATCACTCAGAGAGATCGATCTCTATGCGGAATTTCTATCCTACCAGAAAGCGGGCAGCGATGATCAGGGTGGTGAATGGCGAGACGAATTCCTAATGGGACGCAAGGAAAAAATCCTCTCCGGAACCTCATATATAGAGTTTGATTGGTCCTCCCTTGCTGGGTATTTATAAGGATGGGTAATTACTGATTTTTCAAGATTTTTTACTTATTATTTCCATGAAGTTTTAACATTTGGTAATACTTCTTTGAATGCCAAATGAGAAGGTAGCGAAACGAGTATTCACCTCTTATGAATTATGGTTGTTGGATTCTTTAACTAGGTAAACATCTTCATTCCAAAGGAAACAAAAACCGAAAAGTGTGAAGAACTTTATAAAGACATATAGAATAATTTATTAACATCCGAAAAACTTAAATTGCCAACCACTTACTAACATATTTTTCCTCTTGGATTTTATTGGCATTTCTTGTGTCAATTTGCTACACTATTACAAATTAGAGGAGAAAATGGAAGATTATCACCTATTAGTTGACCTTCATAAAAATGCAAATCGGCAAGGCCCTGGCGGTGTCGCAGAAGTTGAAAAAATGCTTAACCTTGCCAGTGTAGACCGAAATGCCCCCCTCAAGATTGCTGATATCGGATGTGGAACAGGGGCATCCACACTGATTCTTGCAGACCTTTTAAATGCCCAGATAGTGGCGGTTGATTTCTTGCAAGACTTTCTTGAAGAACTAGAAATCAGAGCTACCAAAATGGGGCTTTCAGACAAGATTACTACTCTCTCCTGTTCAATGGAAAATCTCCCATTCAGAGATGAGGAATTTGATATTATCTGGTCAGAGGGTGCGATTTATAATATTGGTTTTGAAAAAGGGGTTACAGACTGGCATCGTTTCCTCAAACCAGATGGTTTACTTGTCGTGTCGGAGATTACCTGGATCACATCCTCCCGTCCGGTAGAACTTCAGGAATATTGGGAGGGTGAATATTCAGAAATTGATGTTGCCTCCGCAAAAATTAACATTTTGGAGAAAAAAGGTTATTCTCCGATTGGATATTTTGTTTTGCCAGAATATTGTTGGCTTGATAATTATTATCGTTCTTTACAAAACAGTTTTAACGATTTTCTCAACCGTAATGGCAATAGTATAGAAGCACAAGCAATTGTTGAAATGGAAACAAGAGAAATAGAGCTATATGAGAGATATAGAAACTACTTTAGCTATGGGGTTTATATCGCAAAAAAACAGAACAATCAGAGAAATTTCAACCCTGGCAAGTAGGTGTCGGGTAGGAAAATTAGTTTGGTTTTTCAAGAGGAAAAAGCAAATTATCTGTTAACAGTAAATTGTTATTAATATTTGTAAAGGCGCCCACCCGGCCGTCTTTTATTTTCTTTGTCTACGCTTTATTAATCGAAAACGGCAAATAATGATGGTACTGGTCGCCGTTATAATCTTCAATCACCAGTCCGATCAGGTAATCGCCGGCAAGAGCAGCTTCATCCACCCAATGGAAGGGGTCTTCAAGTTTGGTGAGGGTGCCAGAAATGCCGCGCAGGGAATGCATCTTGGGGTTGCTGAGATTGAAATCGGTCAGCACTTTCACGGTGGGGATGAACATATCGCCTGATTTGATAGTCAGATCATGTGTCACGAGTCGGCCTCGTTTTTCCAGGATGATTTGTTTATCGGTCATTTCACCATCAAGATCAAATTTCAAACGGGCGCGATTGGCATTGCCCGAATCCTTTTTGGTAAACAAACCTTCGAGCTGGCAGCCTTCTTGAGCATACTCAAGGGGATGCATAAAGGCAAAGGCCGCATTGAGTCCGTCGGTCAGCACGCGAATCACCGGGGAAATTTCAAGTGAGAGGTTAATCTCAGAATCCCAAACGGGGTGAACTAATCTGGTGATCTCTTTTTCAACCGCTGAACGCACATGCTCCTGCATCAGTGGGCCATAATAATAATCATATTCCTGGTCTTTGAAATAAATCTCAGTAAAAAGGAATGCTATATTTTCACCGCTGATTTGGACCGATAGTTTGAGTGATTCCCCCAGGGAGATCTTGTCAGCCTCCAATTGAAGTGTATCGATTTGATACTTAGCTGCCCCAGGAGCAACAAGGGTTTGAATTAACTTTGAAGGAACACTTGCATTATTCGGTTCGTTGAATGCGATTTTGAGTTCCCTATCATTGACAATATATGTCCGCACAAGCTCCATTTTAAGCTCCTCTTCAGCGTCATTACCTACAAGATTTCTATCTATACTTTTACCATTAATTATTTAATACAGTATACCAATCACTGAATGCTGGGGAACATGATTTCGCAATGGTATTTAACATCTGAATCCAACCCGGTCTTATTTAATCCAAATGCTACTTTAGTCTATTGATTCGTTTTTGGACATTTGAAATAGCCTTGTCGATACCTTACTTAGGATCATTGTCGCAGTTTAACAAGGTGTGAAAAAGCCTACCATAAACGTTATCTAAACGCCATCAAAAAAGCCGGATTTTCAAAATCTTCATCCCAAATACAACACTTAAATATTCTGTCACACTCACGAACATACACCCTCGCACACCGAACCAGGAAGGGGTCGTTCAGTTCTAAATGCAAAAGAACATTCTTCAAATATTTTTCCTGATCTCTACCTTATGAAAAATGGTAAATTAATAGCCCCCGTTGGACATATCTCTTCACACAGTCCACAATTATTGCATTGTTCAGGTTTGTCGATGGTTGGTTCCATACCTTGAAATGCAATTGTTCCGGCTGCGCACACATAAGAACAAGCCCCGCAATGAATACATAATGATGCGTTAATCATCTGAAATAACATTTCGCTTTGAATCATAAAAGAAAACCCTTTCACGTTATTGATTCTAGCGTGATGAAGGGGCAAATAATACGCTTTTTGTCTTACTTGTTAGAAATTGGCTTCTTCTTCCAAGCCCTTTTGATTTATCACAACGATCTCCCCATTTTTACGTTCAATCAATCCAGCTTTGATAAAATCGCGCAGGGTTCGTCCAACTACATCTCGCACTGTACCCAGATGGGCTGCAATTTCGTCTTGCGTCCAAGCTTTAGAAAATTGACTACCATTTGCCTTTTTTAACAAGAATAATGCCAGACGGCCTCGTACCGAATGTAAAGACAATTCATCAACCAATTGAACAAGATGATCAAGACGCTTGGCAAAATCTGTAAGGATTAAATAGGCGATATCAGCACGAGATTGTAAAAGAATTCGGAAACATCCAACTGGGATGATCAAAAGCGATAAGGGTGAGATTGCCTTGATGCATGCCCGCACGTTATTATTGGCATCCATTGCAGGGACAGTGTTAAAATGCATTCCGGGGATAAGAACGGAGATGATCTGTTCATTTCCATTGGGAGATAATCGAAAAATTATTGCGGAACCTGACCTTACAAATCCCACAAATTCGCAAGGCTCATCCTGCATTTGAAAGATTGTGTTAATAGAATATTCCTTTAGAAGAGAAACCCTGGCCACTTCCTCTCGTGATTCCGGTTTTAACGAATTGAATATTGCAATATCATTAATAGTTTGAATAGGTACGGTCATTTAAATAGTCTCTGTTTCCGAAACATAACTTGTTGGCTATGAACTCTAACATTCTTTTCTTGATGTGTAATGCAAAATCAATTTTAGTATTATAAACAGTATCTTCAGCTTTTTCCCACTTGAAATAAACCTCAATGATAAATCAATGAAGCATTATGAGATTGACCAAACAGAATAATATTTATTCATGTAGAATCAATCCCTTAATAAAAAAAGGACTGAGTACTCATTTTGAGTATTCAGTCCTTTTGAATGAAAATCCCCTTTACTAAACATTTATCGGTCAATTAAGAACGACTTAATTTTACACATTGCCAGATTAATTGATATTTATACTTTCTCCGTTGATTTTTGCCATTTTTCGGGAATGACCAGTGAGAAGACATTTTTTAACCCAAGAGTACTCACGAGGTTAACCACGAATATGATAAACCCGATTGAAAGGATGCTGCCAAAAATAATGGCGGCCAGAGTATAAGGGGTAAATTCACCGCCAGTATAAAGTGTACGGCGCAGCATACCCTTTGATCCAGCCATACCCATCGCCATAGCCATTCCAACCGAGCCAATCATCCATAACCAAAAATGCCAGTCAACAAGTTTTTTGAACTTAAACTCAAGATGGGTGAGCATGGGCACCAGAGTGTAGATCACCGAGAAGAGCATGGTGCCGACACCGGTGAGCAGCAGGGCGTGCGCGTGCAATCCGATCACCCATTGAGTGTTGTGAAGTACCACGTTCAAACCGACATTAGCCTGCAAAATACCAGCCATAGCCCCCATGACGAATCCGAACATCGACCCCAGGGTGAATTGTAAAGGCGGTGACATTTTCACGGGGCGGGCTTTCCAAATGGTCATTAGCGTGGCAAAAAGGGTCAAGCCCATGGTGAATATTTCACCCCACGTGATCAACTGGCCTGAAAACAATCTCATCCACATAGGTTGAGAGGTATCACCCAACAAGTGGTGACTCCATACCCCCATTGAAACCAGTAAATCGACCATAATAACGGTTTTAACTACATTCGCGCCAAAGAGTTTCCTGCCGGTGAGAAGCGGCACCAGCAGGTACCACACACCAGCCGTATAGATGAGTACATTTCCATCCGCGACCATATCCAAACCCCACCAATAGAGGTTTTTGTAGAGGAGTGCATCAACTGCCCCCGGGTTAAGCGGATGTCCCAACAACGCAAAAACGCCATACACCAGGATCAGCACACCCGCCGCTAGCAGTACAACCGCATTGATGACTGTGTCGATGGATCCTCTTGCTACTGCAACGATAAATACTGGCATGCCATTGTAGTCAAGGTTTACTGCGCCTTTATCTTCTTTGCCAAAAAGCTTCATTAATCTTGGAATACCAAATGCTGCTCTAAGAAATTGACCGACAGTATATGAACCATCATGGTCTTTGCTCAACACAGTTTTAAAAATATTGTATGAGAAGATTAAAATGTTCACCATAATGATGGCCGCCCCCAACATGAAGGCGATACTTCCAATCAACGGAACGCGGTCAAACGCAACGGGCAGAGGCCAATAAAGAGTGTATAAAGCGTTAAATAATCCAAAGAACCCCGCGGCCCAACAGACCATGACACCGATGATTTGCAGCCAGAAGTTAGCTACTACCAATTTGGGGTGTTTGACGGGTTTTTTTACCAGATAGGGCACCAGGAAATAAAACGCGCCGAAAATTGCCATATAAACGAAACCGTAGATACCCACAATGGGATGTGCGGTAAGCATGGCGTAGTAGAGATTTTCGGTGCTGATGTCGCTTCCGACAGGACGGATGTTATTAAGTAAGGTTTCCATACCATGCAGCGAATTTATATCATATTGCTGCGATCTCATTAACATGCCTTCAAGTCCGGAGAGCAGCATGAAAAGGAGTGCAACCACCGTAAAACGCAATGTCCATTTTTCAATCCAGCCAAGTTTTGCCATGGTTTTCTCCTATTTCACTTCGATTGCATCTCTGACAACCATGCCAGAATGCTTGGGGCCAGAATATTCAGTAGATCGAACATCATACACGCCGGTTTCATCGAACATCCAGATGATCGTGTTGGTTCTGCCGGGAAGTACCTGCATCTGGAAGACCATGCTGTTGTCTTTTCGGAAAACCCCGAACCCATAAGTTACATCAGCGGAGGTGGCAGCAAATTGCACATATTCACCCTTCTTGATCTCCACCGGTGCCTCCATTGAAATGATGTAATCCTCATATTCAATATTCACTACTTTAGCAGGAGTTACTTTTTGCCATAACTGCCACGATTGCCACGGAACAAGCGTTGAGAGTGTGACCGCATTTACAACGACAAATAAGGCGACAAGAAAGAATAACCAATTTCGCTCTGATTTATCCATCTTACTTACCTCTGTCCTTTATCAAGATGGAAAATACGAGAAAAAAAATAGCAACGGAGATAACCAGGGTGACATAAATCCACCATAAGTTGTCTGTAAAGTGCATATGAACCTCCTTAAATGATTGTTGAGTTAATTACCCATTACTGATTACAAGGTAGATCTTTTACCTCCTTTAAATTTGAGTAATCCGCTCAATTCAAATTAAGGTCTGACCAATTGTTGATCAAAAAAACTTGCTTCGAAAAACGGATTTCGCAGTTGGCGTTTTGTAAGACTATTGATAATGGAATGTTATGCTGTAAACATTCCAAATACCATGACTTAAGTCTTATTTGTCTCGTAAAATGGTTTTCCTAACCTAATAAATGCATTGAGCCATTAGGAGATTTTGAAGTGAGGTAATTCAAGTTTAATTATCCAGCTAGCAGACACATACTTCTTGAAAATGGCTTTGTCTTTTGTAATAATTCGCCAGCCTAGTAGGAACAACCGAATAAAGAATTAATACCCAATCGAATGAAGGGGGTACAAAATCTGTTACCTGAGTTAAACCCCAACATAAAATCATCTTTTTATCTAATTGGCAAAGAATTAAGGGAAACAGTTTAACCCACACTCTCTGGTAATTAATCAAAAAAACAGAATAAATACACAATTTGATCTAAGAATACACAACAAGTTTTACCGAATTGGTTTATCACCGTTTGGGTGAAAATCGGATTTGTTAAAACTTATGTTTTCTCAGATCAAAAACCTATGCCTTGTTGATTTTTCGATGAGGAATGTGGAAACAACTTATGAGTAAACGGTGCTTAGCGCTTTCTAAGTTTTAATTACAATCAGGCTCTCAGTTTATGGAATTTGGTTCAATCTTTCTTTGAGTATTGAATAAATCGATTGAATATCCAGTTGTTGTTTCCCGGTCAACTTATCTGTTAGTTTATCCCAGGTTGTTTTTGCCTTTTGGCGCGTGGATTCTTCTGCTCCTTCAGCATTCATGGTTACCTCCAAAACAGGGGCCAGACCCTTCTGGTTTCCCAGATGGATCAATAATCGACAAGCTTCAACCACCCCTCGATGGAAAAAATTCATCGTTTCGAGCGCTATCGCTTTTTGCAGCAGCAAGAGTAATTCACTTTTTGCTGATTGCAAATTGCCACTTTCGCGATATGCCTCAGCTAAAACAATCCGCGCAGATAAGATTCCCCAATCAGATTCTATCTCTTCACTAATAGCCAAAGCTTGTTCATTATAAAAAATAGCATTCTCAAAATCATTTTGGTAAGCCGCGGTTTCACCGAGATTCGACAAGGCAATCGATTCTCCCTCGCGGTCACCTATTTGACGACAGAGTTCTACACTGTTGGAAAAATAATCAATCGCTTTAGGATAATTCTTCAACTCCAAATAAGCTGTACCCACATTGTTTAGTATCAGCGATTCAGAATAGAAATTTTGATTCGAACGAACATTGATCAATGCCTCTTGGTAATAATTCAAAGCAAGGTTGTAATCACCTCTATAACATGCAATATCTGCAAGAACATTCAGTACTTTTGAAAGTCTACGCCAATTTTCAAGTTTTTCACATAACACGCGGCAATCGAGGAGGTTCTCTTCAGCAGTGGATGGATCCCCCAGATTTAATCGAGCATATCCAAGGTTGTAGAGTGAATGAGATTCTTCTTCATTATTTTTTATCAACCGGGACAACTCAAGTGCTTCCAATGCAAAGCTAATGGATGTGGAAGAATTTTTACATATTTTGGCATGGGTTGCCAATGCATTTAAGCAAAAAGCTTCTTCGTCCTGTAAGCCAAATCTTCGAGCGGTATCCAACCCAAAATGCATACTATCTACTGCGTTCTCATACTGTTGAATATTAATCCCAAAAAGAGCGACCCGGCAAACAAGTTTTGCACGGCAGATCAAATTCTGATCATTATCAGAAAACTTTGCAAGCAAGTTATCAAATGTTTTTATACCTTCTCGATAAAGGCTTAGATTTTCAAAATAGTTGTTTAAAGGTGTAATTAATTCTTCAACAAGTTTCCATTTCTCGGATTGGATAAACCATTGGATTGCCACCTCTATATCAGAGAGGATACTTTCAAACCCTTTGTGAAAACTGATTGCGAAATTTCCTTTGAACTCTGTATATAAATATAGACTCTGTTGATAAAACCAGACTGCGTGGCGTTCAGCAAGTGTCTTTTGCTCATCTTCTGAAAGCGTATATCTCTCACGGATGTTTTGCTTGACAACCCGGTGAAACCGATAATGAGATTGTCCATCCCAAATTAGTAATGCCCTGCGTGAGAAATCCTCCAAAACAGAATCTGAAATTTCGCAAACAACCTGGGCTGCCTGAACAGTGAACGGATTTTCAAATATGGTTAATCGGAAAATAAATAATTGCTCTTGACTAGAAAGGTGACGCCAAACGTTCTCAAAGGATGCCTGAATACTACGGTGCCGTTCTGGAAGATTTATTGAATTGGAGTTCAGGATTTTAATACTTTCTTGAAGTCCAATCAAAATCTCTTCTATAGGAATCCATTTTGTTTGACAGGCTGCCAGATCAATTGCCAAAGGGAAGCCTTCTACAAGATCACAAATTTTTATGACATTAGTGGAGAAATCAGGGTTGGAAATTTCAGGAAGACTTTCAACCTGTAAATGAGAATAGAATAGTTTCGCTGCATCTGATTGCTCACCTTCTCGGGTTGACAGGCCGCTCAAAGCCAAAACTTTCTCTCCGACCAAATTAAGAAATGAATACGAAGTGAACAGAAGAACACTATCTGGTGCAACCTCGGTTAATTGTTTTGCCAGGAGGGCTGATATTTCAACGTCTTCGACATTATCAAACACCAACAGCGCAGAGCGATTAAGAATCCAATCTGATAATTCTTGCATTGAATTCGATGTGTGCTCTATACTGTTCCCTAATGCGAGCAGAATTGTTGAAGCAAGATGTTCCAAAGTGAAACACCCCGCAATAGATACAAAATAAACGCCATCCTTAAAAAGAGCGTTTTGAAGGTTGGCCAGTTCTACTGCCAGTCTCGTTTTACCAGATCCACCAGGGCCTGTAATCGTGATGACTTTATACTCCGGATTAGTTATCCAATTTTCCAAGACTATTATTTCATTTTCACGACCGACAAAGGGGGTGGCATAACCTGGCAAATTCTTCAAAATCGAGATCCACGGTTTTTGAGTTTTGCCGGAGGATAAAAATTTTTGAATATCTGAATACGCATTCTGAAGAAGCAATCCGGGTTCAAGATCAAGGCTGCTTTTTAGATAACGAACAGCGGAATGGTAATGACTTAAGGCAACGTTTGCCAGGGAGGATTGAAGAAGTATACGGATCAATCGAGCATGGATATCTTCATCCCAGGGGGCAATCGTCAATAAATCTTCAGCAATTTTTCGTGCTTGCACCCATTCGCCGCGGGATTCAAAATATTTTAGCAAAATAGAATACCCTGACACTTTAAGTCGATTAATTTTTTCTCGTTTCAGTATCAGCCAATCTTCAAACAAATCAGAATCCGGAAAAGTCAACAAAGGGAGAATTTCGCCATTAACAAAGCTCATGGTTTTTTTGAGTTGATAAATTGGAAATCCACAAGATGACTGACCGTTGTGGCGATCTAACAAAATTTGGATTGTATTTTCAAACGCCAATACATCAACTTGAATGGCAACATTTTCATTCAATGCCAAAGTATCTCTATCGCTGGAAAATATTTCAACATCTTCGATGGTTTCTGAAATCGCCTTCTTAATCGTGGTCAACGCCTGCCGCAGATTGTGCAGCGCTGTCTGATCTGGAACATCGGGCCAGAAAATCGATGCCAATGAACTGCGGGTTTTCAACTGATTTTTTTCAAGTAATAAATAAGCAAATAATCCCCTGGCTTTTTGTGAAGAGATTTCAACCAACGGGCACCCGTTAATACTGATTGAAAAATCGCCAAAAAAATTGGCTTTCAAAGTCAGGTGATGTGATTCGATTTGCTTCAATGTAAATTCTAACTTTCTGTTTGACGATACTTTGACGGTGTTTTTCTATGATATTCCCATAATGAGAAATCAAAACTCAAATTTCCATCTTTTAGTTGATAAGGCTGACTACCATTCATTCTTGTTGCGGATCTGGAAAGTAAAAGAACAGAATGGGTGCAAATGGTATCTGTCGCTCGAAAACCCATTAACCCGTGAGCTTATCAGTTTTCATGATCAACATACATTTATTAATTATTTAACACAATTAATCGAAAAAACACAAGGTCTTTCAAACAAAGATTATAAAGGAGATGAAAAATGAAAAGGAAACTCATTAAACTGGTCGCATTTTCGCTATTGGTATTTTTGTTGGGGTGTTCAAAACTTCAAGCAGAAGCACCAACACCTGTGCCAACGGATAAACCTGTTGCTGCGTCGGTTGAAGAGACTGCTGTTCCTACATCCACAAACGCTCCAGTGGAAGAAGTTGCCGCCCAACTCGCAACAGAAGAACCCACTGCTGTCATCACTGAAATTATCCATGAGGCAATTCCGGATGTCTCAAAATATTCATCAGCCGAACGAATTGATGATTGCAGCACTGGTGAACGCGTTGCCTTGGGTGCGACAACATTGATTGGCGTTGCCTGTGACAATTGGAAGAAAGCCAAACTTGAGCGTCCGGCGGATGCACCGAATGGAACATACTATCCATTCATTGATATCGTTCGTGCCGAGATGGGCTCAAATCAAGTGTGGATGTTCGCCAAAATCAATCTTTATAAAGACGCAGCAGGCCAACTACCCCCTGAATTAAGCCTGGGCTTCGAAATTGATACTGATCTCGATTCACGCGGAGAATATTTGATTTTAGCCAATGGGTTGAGCTCAACGGAGTGGACAACAGACGGCGTTCAGATTTGGTGGGACCAGACGAAGGATGTCGGAGGAGCCAAACCTCATGTGCCTGATGGAACGGTTGGCGACGGCTACGAAACCCTGCTGTTTGACGCCGGTCAGGGTCTTGATGCTGATCTAGCCTGGGCTAGGATCAACCCCGAGAATGGCGCAAGTGTGGAATTTGCCTTCAAACCTGATCTGCTTCCTGAAAACAAGGTTTTTGTTTGGTGGGCATGGGCGACCTTAAACCCGGTTTCGCCGGTTGATATGGAACTGGTCGACAGTCAGAAAGACACAGAAACATGGATGTTTGATAACACTTGCAGCAAAATCTTTAATGGCAAGCCGAGTAAAATGATCGTCAATATTTGTGAGTTTGTAATCCCAACACCTACACCACTGCCAACAGAACAACCCAGAGTACCATCTGGACCAAGTTGTGTAGTTAAATCCGATGCGCAGTGTAATGCTGAAGCCAATATTAATGGTGGAGGATTCCCGTGGTGGTGGGATAATTCATCGTGCTCTTGTCAACCTACAAATTAACCTTCTCACAAAACAAATCTTTATTCACTTCTGGTGGGGAAAAAACCCCACCAGTTACATTATTAAAAATCAATTGCCAATTCAGCACGAATCAAGGATAAATTTAGATATACTTAGGAATAATCTGTATTCCGTGTAAATATCAAATAATTCAAGGATTTACGAGGTTGGTTTGTATTATCTATTAGGCATCGACGACACCGATTCCCCTCCCATCGGGGAAGCTACCAATGCGGTTCAAAACACCGCCGCTCTTGCCCTCAGCCTCGGGCAAAAGCTGGAATCCTTGGGGTTGGCAAGACTGCTCAATGTTTCGTGCCATCAATTGTTCCTCCACCCTACTATAGCCTATACCACCTGCAACACTGCTTGCTGCCTCCTCCTGGATAGTGATGCGCAAAAGATACGCGAAATTGACATGACCACGCGAATAACGTTGCGCAGTCACAGTGCTGCGAAAGCCAACCCAGGATACGCGCTGGCGGCCTGGAATCAATTCGACCCTGAGGTTGTGGCATGGGGGAAAAACGCCCAATTCGTTGAATTGCAACGCATGGATGCCATAAATCTTGCCAAACGATGCGGTATTGGCGCCGCAGGAATTTCAGGCAGCGGCGCGGGTGTGATTGGCGCACTCGCAGCCATTGGCCTGCGTTACGAGGGAAATGACGGTGTCATTTACTGGATGCCCGGTTTGGATAAGCTTCACGGCGTGCATACATCCATTGAAACCAACCAATTCATTCAATTTGCAAGTATCGAAAGCGAAAATCTTAAACATCCAGCACTTGATGACCGCATCCATTTCAGCGCAAACAAAAAACCCATACTCAAAGGAGGGCGGATTGTGCTTCAAGTTTCACGAGCAAAAAGGGGTGCAGAATACGAGTGGGAATCATAAATGCTTGTTATTTAAGGACTTATAGATTTTATCTTTTTGTGGCTTTAATCGAAAACATCAACGGGATGGGTTTCTGCCCATCGGGAAAATGATAGAGTCCGTTCCCGTCAGGTACGAGAAACGGCAACTGCTGATAGACGCTGAATGGAAACTCATGTAAGAATTCAATTTGCAGGCCGTTTTCGATCAGACCATTGGTGATCTCTGAAAGTGTATGATTCCAGCCGATTTCTTCTTTTGACTGGATTTTTGCATCACGATCTGCATAAGAGCCTTCGACATCAAAGTGCATGGCTTCTTTCTCAAAATATGGGTAGCGGTACTGCAAATTAGGCGAGCAGTCATCAAACACCATCGCAAAGGGGTGAAATTCAGCAATATACAAGAAACCAC
The DNA here is from genome assembly GCA_927443345.1 of uncultured Anaerolineaceae bacterium. GTDB lineage: Bacteria > Chloroflexota > Anaerolineae > Anaerolineales > Anaerolineaceae > UBA6107. Next base: position 116,703 of record CAKMKJ010000006.1, read on the forward strand.
CCTGTTTTACATAAGAAGAAGCGATCTTTGCCCAGCGCGGAATATCTGGCAGCCAGGTTAAGACACCGTAAGAAGTGAAAACAATATCATACTGACCTAAAAGATGCTTTGGCAAGTCATAAAGATTGGAGCAGATGAAACGGGCGTCCAGGTTGCAGCGCTCTGCAAGTTGAATGGCTTGTTCAATTGCCGATTCAGAAAAGTCCATGCCGGTGACATGAGCCCCCAGTCTTGCCCAATTGAGAGTGTCCTTGCCAAAATGACATTGCAAGTGAAGCAGATTTTTTCCTTGCACATCCCCCACTTCTCCAATTTCCAATGCATTCAATGCGTTTTCTCCCGCCACAAACTTATCTACTGCATAGAATTCAGAGTTGACGTGAACAGGAACCCATTCTTCCCATAGTTTTCGATTGTTTTCCATGTAGGTTTGGTTAAGATCGTCTGACATAAAATAATCCCTCCGCGTGTTGGAGGGATTTTACCATTTTTTGTTATCGGGCGGTTAGGGGTCAAAATCCCACTACCGCCCGGGGTGGTTAACCAAAAGGTTAACTCGATTTAATCTCGATCTTGTGGGTCTGTTTGGCTGCTGCAGGTGTTTTGGGCAAGGTAATGTTGAGTATGCCGTTTTTGAAATTAGCCTCAACCTTTTCTTGCTGAATTTCGCTCACCAACGGAATCGTTCTTTGGAAGGATCCGTAAGACCTTTCAACCCGATGGAAATTTTTTCCTTTTTCTTCAACGTCGTTTTTCTTTTCACCGCTGATAATCAAAGATTCATTCTCCAAAGTAAGTTGAATGTCTTTTTCTTCCATGCCAGGCAGTTCAGCGGTCACTAACATAGCCGCTTCGGTTTCGCATACATCAATACGGGGCATGAAATCTGACGCAGTACGCGTAGCGGGAACTGAAAGCAGGGTGAAGGGATCATTGAAGAACTGGTCGAACATGCGGTTCATTTCGTTCTGGATCGCCATCACGGGGGTTTCGTTTTCGCGCCGGGCTGGCATTGTATTGCCTCGGCGCCGTAAAGGAAGAATGCTACTGTTCATTTTGACCTCCTTATGGTCACCAAAAATTATTGATACTCCAAATATAAAAATGAAGGATTAAAAATTTGAAAGAGAAATATCAGAAGTATGTTAAAAAGAGACAGCTATCTCAATTGTGCATCAAATATTTTGCAATAAGAAATTCTGATAAACAATCTCGCCGGTTTGGAATCCTTTATATATCCATGTGTCTTTATTCCCTGCAAATTCTCGCAGTAATTTGTGCAGCATTTTCGGAACTCCGCGTTGAATATTTGCAAACCGGCGGCCATGGTCAGCATCTAATGCCTTGATTACATTAGGGGTTATATTCTCATGAGTGAGGAGGACCATCCCGCTTTGTTTTAGTTGTTCTTCAAGCTCATCAAGTTGTTCAAGATTACGAAAATCAGCAAACATGAAATAACCACCCGGTTTCAAGACACGCTTGACTTGTGCAAGGAAATCCACCATCGACCCATAACAGTGAGAAGACTCCACATTCAGTACGATATCAAAGCTCTGGTCGTCGAAAGGAAGATTTTCAGCGTCGCCAGGTACAAAACTCAGTCCTTCAACGCGATAATGTTCCAAACACAGGTTGACGGCATTGTCTGAATAATCCACACCGACTACACTCGCCGGATTAAGGTAGCGTTTGATGTAATCCGCTCCACCACCCCGCCCGCTGCCCACTTCCAGTAGCTTAAGTCCGCGCAATTCTACTGCACCTGCAACGTAATGGTACAACTGAATACAGGTGCGGTTTATCTCATCTTCCGCTTGTAAAACTAGATCTGCTGTTGCATTATCGGGGGCATAACCGTAATTCATGAAGGTCCAGTCTCGTTTTTGATAGCCAGAAGCCATAAGCTGGTACATCTGTTTACGAGAAGATTTTCTGAATTTTGGAAAAAGGTCACACATTTTGGTGTAATACTTGGCTAACATAACTCTCCTGAACACTGAATAATTTTTAACCGATAAGTACCATAGGATATGGGAAACATAGCTCAATATTGAAAATCGACTGTGTTAATCATTCCAGAATTTCTGGTCTCTAGTAGACCGAATCAGTTTCTATTATACATTTAGAAAAATTCCGATTACAGTAATTGACTTCGAATGTGGGTAATCCATATTAGGCGAGATAGCATGGTTTTGGAGAGAGAAATATATAAAGAGGGTAAAAAAGGATCTTCCACTGGTTGAGGGGGGCAACCAGCAGAAGATCACCATTATTATAGCAAATTTTTGCAATCCAAATATTAAATTGTTGGTAAATTTGCAAAACTCTATTAGCTCAGAATGATGCGCCCATCCAGCACAAGCGCGCCTTCACCCTTTGTGTGAACTAACAGCGGATTCACTTCTACCTCAGCAATTTCCGGGAAATCCAGTGCAAGCTGACCCAGTCGCTGGATGCATGAAACCACAGCATCTAGATCTGAGGCGGGTATTCCGCGGAAACCTCTGAGCAATTTTCCCGCGCCGGTTTCGTTAATCATCTCAAGTGCTTCTTTTTCACTAATGGGTGCAACTCTGAAAGAGACATCTTTGAACAATTCAACATAAACGCCGCCCAATCCGAACATCAAAAGTGGACCGAAGCCTGGGTCACGGCGCATTCCTACAATCACTTCCTGTCCGCCGCCAGCCATTTGTTCGATCAACACACCTTCCAGTTTGGCTTCAGGCATCTTGCGCCCGATGTCGATGAACATACGTTCATAGGCTGCCATGACTTCAGTTTCGTTTTGCAGGTTCAGAATAATGCCGCCAACATCTGATTTATGCAAAATTTGCGGAGAAACAATTTTCATTACCACCGGAAAGCCAATTTCCTCTGCCAGTGTGGCTGCAGCCACCGGATTTGTGGCCAGACCACCTTTGATCATCGAAAGTCCATAAGCCGCCAGAATGGGCCGTGTCTCAGCCTCACCAAAGACTTTTGATGCCCCTGGTGCTCGTATGATTTTTTCCGCGGCAGAACGATCCACGTTTGTGAGCGGCGTGATGGTTTCGATATTCTGACTGCGCCAATCGGCATAATCCAGCATGGCTTTTAATACCCTGCCCATAGATTCAGGGTGAACAAACATGGGCATGCGGTTGCCTTGCAGCACCAGTCTGGCTTCGGTTACTGATATGTCGCCCATAATGCAGGTCAGCACCGGTCGTGTCGAGCCTTGAGAGGCATCCACAATGGCCTGGGCAACCCCTGCAGGGTTCACCAAAGATTGCGGTACAAGCATGGGAATGACAATATCCACATTTTTGTCTGAAATGAGCTGTTTGACCGCCATTGCATAATCGGCAGGTTCTGCGCCGCCCAACATATCCACCGGGTTGCCCACCTGCGCCGCCGGATTGAGATGCTGGCGCAGTACCTCACGAGTATCCACTTCGAGGTCTTCAAGGAAGATACCGTGGGCAGAAAGTGAATCCGAGGCCAGGGCGGCTGGTCCGCCGGCATTGGTGAGGATGACAGCCCGCTTGCCAGTCGGCAGGGGTTGAAAATCCAGACACATCGAAACATCGAAAAGCTCCGCCACGGTGTCGACTTCAATCACACCTGCCTGTTTAAAGGCAGCCTGGTAGGCTGAATAAGAGCCCGCCAGCGAACCAGTGTGTGACGAAACCGCCCGCGCCCCCGCGCTGGTACGTCCGGCTTTGAGCAGCACAATCGGTTTTTTACGCGAGACTTCGCGCGCCACTTCTAGAAAACGACGCCCGTCACGTATTTGTTCAACATAAGCAGCGATGACCGTTGTATTGGGGTCATCGCCCAAATATTCAATGATGTCCGTTTCAGTCACGTCCGCTTCGTTGCCAAGGCTGAGGAAGTGTGAAAAGCCAACTTTCTTGCCCTGAACCAAATCCACTACGCCGCCGCACACAGCCCCTGACTGAGAGAGAAAACCAATGCCACCTACATCAGGCAAACCGCTGATGAAGGTGGTGTTCAATCCATTATGCAGGTTAACCAGCCCAACACAATTGGGTCCAATCAAACGCATTTGATATTCTGCGGCGATCTTCAAGCATTGGGTTTCCAATTCCGTACCACCAGCGCCGGTTTCTTTGAAACCGCCTGATATGATCACCACAGCCTTAATTCCACGTTTGCCGCAAGCTTCAAGCGCTTCAGGTGTTGCCGGCGCAGGCAAGATGATTACGGCCAGATCTACCGGGTTTGGAACATCTGCGATATCTGCATAACACTTGCGCCCCAAAATATCTTCTGAACCGGGGTTGACAGGGTAAATGCCGCCTTGGTAGTTGTAATCGATCAGGTTCTTTAAAATACCGTGACTCAGCTTACGCGGATTGGCTGATGCGCCGATCACAGCAACGCCAGTGGCTTCAAAAAATGGACGCAGGGAAGAGGGCATGGAATGTCCTTTCGCAAACAGAATGGGATTGTTCTGGGTTGATTATATCAAGGTGGTTCAATGAGGTTAAGGTTGAGCGATGGGGTCTGGCCAGGCATCCATGTAAAAATTCATATACTCCTGCACATGGGTTTGCCAATAATTTCGAGTATGGCTACCAGGATAGATATGAAATTCGGGCCGAATGCCGTTGGCCAGCAGCACTTTGACGTAATAATCAATATCGGGGGCTAAAGAATCCTGTTCGCCGCGGTCAAGATAAATGCGAGGGAAATCTTCAACGGTATGGGTCTCAAGCTGTTTTTGAACCCAGTTGGAATCGCCGAACATCAACCCGTAACTATGACCGCCTAAGGTGCCAAAGGAGTCAATGTAACGCATGGCGAGTTTGATGGCCCAACCGCCTCCGCGTGAGATACCGCCGATGGCCCGACACTCTTTTATAGTACAAGTAGCATAATTAGCATCCACCCACGGGATCAGATCGTTTATGATGGAATCTGGGAATTTGGAAATAGAATTGTCTTCAAGAAAAAGCTCTTCAAAAGGGAAAATCATGATGAATGGCGTCTGGCCTTTGCTGATGGCCAAATCTGCGATGCCATTGACACCTAAACTGATCCAGTAGCTATCATCCATGCCCTGCCCATGTAACAGGTAAAGAACGGGGTAGTTGCCAGTTGGGTTGTAGCAGGGCGGAAGGTAAATAGATACAGGCATCGACACTCCAAGCGCATTGGATGGTACCGATACCTTATTGACGGTTCCTCTAATCTCGGCACAGGGGGTTGCTGTCGCGGTTGCAGTGGCCGTGGGAGTCACAGTGGGTGTTGCAGTTGAAGTTGGAGTGACTGTAATAGTGGCTGTGGCCGATGCTTCAGGCGTATGCGTTAGAAAAGGAGTTGGGGTTGTACTCAAGCGCAAAATAGTTGAACTCAAAGCACATCCACTAATTAGAATGACAATAAAGATACCGGTACAGACAGTGAAAATTCTCTTCTGAAGAGTGCGATTCATATCTTTGGAACCTCATTTTTCGCTTCAGGCCAAACCGGCAGAAACATCATCCACTGACTGGGATCAAGCCGGATAAACTGTTCAGCAATCTTTAGAACTTTTTCAGCGTTGAACACTAATTCATCATGTGTATCTTCACGATGCTCGAACTCTACTTGAGGTGAAACATCCACGACTATTGTACTATCAGCAAGCGTTTCAAAACCAAGCACAAAGACCCTGGCGTTGGTTTTGAGCGCCAGTCTGACATAAGCCACTGGCAACGCGGCCTTTCGGCCAAAAAATTGTGGCTGCTGATCAGATTGATCTATGGGGCGATCAATACCGGTAGCCACGGTTCCTCCGCTTTGCAGTCGCTGCCGGGCCTGCTGCATGGCTTCCATACTTAAGGGTACAACTTCCATGCCGCGATCATTGCGCAATTTATTTTGCCAGGCATATCCCTTGTTGGGATTTGGAATGGCTAACGTCAGGAACTTGAATCCAAGGTGAGCGAGATACAAACCGCTTAGATTAAACCCTGACAGGTGTGGCATCAGCATCAATGTTCCTTGCTTGCTTTTTGAAAACATGCACTCATGCATCATTTTCTCAAATTCGGGGGTTAGTCTCACAAATTTTCGAATCTCATCAGGCCGGTCAAGATTATGATAAAAATCATAAAGTGCTTTACCCTGGTTTTGATACACCTTACGAATGGCCTGACGAAGCTGCCGAGCACTGAGTTTGCCATCGTGAGCAACCCATTGATTGAGGCTGATAGCGCGAAAGGTTGGGCTAAAAACCCGGTTACCAGCCAGGTAAGATAAGACAGCAGCAACGGGATGTCCGATGAAGTTGGGAAGACCCTGACTTAATGCCAATATTGCAGCAGTGCCCAGTGTCTGTGGGGTGGAGTCGTCATATTTCATAATCTTTGAGCTTTATTTTATCTAACTACTGAAGTTTTAGGAATACCCGGTAAATTTTGTAACTAAACCGATGTATCTGTGTTAAACAATTGGTTATGGTAGAATGTTCCTGCGTGAAGTTCTGCTCGCCAACCCCCATTCTTCGGAGAATAATATGATAAATACTATCCCGGTTAAATTGAAAGATCGAAGAGCCCGAAGGTCATGGTATTTTTATGATTTTGGCAACTCTGCGTATGCTGCAGTCGTTTTATTAGCCGTTTTTTCTGCTTATTTTAAAGGTGTTGTCGTTGGAGGTGCTGAAGGCACCCGTTTGTGGGGAATTGCCGTGGGCACGGCAGCTATTTTAGTAGCCATTATCTCACCAGTTCTTGGTTCAATTGCAGATTTTTCAAAAGCAAAGAAGAAATTGCTCTTTATCTTTACCTCGATCTCAATCATATTCACTGGTCTCCTGTTCTTTGTAGGGCCTGGTGATGTCATCATGGCGATGACCTTCTTCATCCTGGCTGAAATAGGCTACCGAGGTGCACAGGTCTTTTACGATGCACTCCTGGTTGATGTGTCTACACCTGAAACGATTGGCGCAGTTTCTGGCAAAGGCTGGGCGATCGGTTCCATTGGTGGCGTCGTCTGCCTTGTAATTGTGCTGGCTTTACTTAAAGGCTTTAATGTCCCGGTTCAGTATGCCTTCCTGGTTACCGCTTTGTTTTACACCGCTTCAGCATTACCTACATTTTTATGGGTAAAACAAATCTCTGAACCAGAAAAGCTGCCCCCCGGTGAAACCACCTTTGGATTGGCATTCAAAAAACTTGCCGACACCTTCAAAGCTATCAAGAGTTACAAAGAATTCGTTAAATACATGGTTGCCTTTTTAATCTACAACGACGGCATCATGATGTTAATGGATTTTGCTGCCATTATCGGCGCTACTTTATTTGGTGTGGACCAGACCCAATTGATCATCTTTGTGATCATTATTCAAATTGCAGGTGCTGGCGGTGCTTTCTTGTTCGGCAAAATCTCAGACCGTCGAAGCAGTAAAGAATCGGTTATTTATGCATTACTAATCTTGATTGGCGCAATCATCGCCTTGCTCTTCATTAAATCGATGGTGTTATTCTTCGTGGTGGGTGCAGTGGCCGGTTTCAGCCTTTCTGGTGCACAGGCAGTCAGCCGTTCGATGGTTAGCCAACTTGCGCCTCCAGATAAAGTTGCCGAATTTTACGGTTTTCTTTCTGTGGCTGGACGCACTTCAACTTTTATCGGACCGCTCGTGTTTGGTACTTTATCCTTCCGAATGCACAACTGGTACCAAAACCGTGGATTTGATGCGGTCGCCTCTGAACATAATGGATTGATGTGGGGCATTGGCTCCATTCTGGTCTTCCTTGTTATCGGACTTTTATTTCTTCTTAAAGTTCGTAAAGTGACCCATAAAAACCCAATGGTCTTTGATTAAATTTTACACAAATCACCGCCAGAGAGTGATCTCTGGCGGTGAAATTTTTATCAACCAAAGTATAATAAACCCTATGACAACAACCATCCGTTATCCTCGCCGCCGGGTTATACGCAAAATTTTAAAAACCGGTATCGCTGCCGCTTTTGGTATCCTGGCTGATTTCGAAATTGAAGGCCGGGAGAATATCCCATCTATGGGACCTCTTTTAGTGGTTGCCAATCATTTTCATTTTCTTGATCCTCTGGCTTTGATCCATACTGCCCCTTGGCCGATGGAATTCATGGGAGGCGCTCAAACCCCCAATGCCCCCGGTGCTGTCGGATGGTTAAGCAAAGCTTTCGGCGTGATCCCAACTTATCGAGGCACCGGATCGCGTGAAACGCTGCAAAATGCAGAAGAAATTTTGAAGCAAAAAGGAGTGCTGGCAATCTTCCCTGAAGGCGGAAGTTGGGCGCAGGTTCTAAGGCCGGCCAGACCAGGCACTGCCTTTTTAGCCTGGCGGACAAAAGCCCAGATTCTGCCAGTTGGTCTGAACGATCTTGTTGGATTCTTTCAACGCATCAAATTCGGTCAGCGGGTTCATGTCAAGGTAAAGTTCGGTAAACCCTTCGGCCCTGTAGCAGCTTCTGACGGCTCCCGCCCGGGGCGTGAAGAATTGGATGAAATTGGACATGACATCATGCAACACATCTCTTATCTTCTGCCCCCCGAACGGCAGGGATTCTATTCACCTGATCCTGCCATTCGAAATGCTGCACTCGGAACAGAAATTTACCCCTGGGCAAACTTATCCGAAGTATAAATGAAACCGGCGAAATTTCGCCGGTTTTTGCAATCTTAACCTACTTTTTTTCATCATTTAAGCGATAATAAGTTAACCATCATTAGTAGACAGGATTAACTATGAAAAGAATCGCCTTAATCATAATTATTGGTCTTTTTTTAATGGGTTGCAGCTTACCTTTCACTATTAACTGGAATACTCCTCCAACTCAACAAATTGAAACACCGGTACAAATCAACGCAACTGAGACTGTGGATGTCATTGCAACCGAACCGCCAGCAGCCCACACTGCAGCCCCCTTGAATGGAATTGAAATGAACCTGGGCAGTATCTATATGGTTCTTCCACCCTGTATGGCCGCGAATGCCACCGGCACGCTTGTTCCTGCAGTACCGTATGATGAATTCAACGGTCCAATGGAGTATTATCCTGAAAACCGCAAAATCGCTTTCCTGGGTTATCCACTTTCAGGCGGTTTTTTTGAGGCAAATGGTTCCGATCATGGAGGATTGACTATTTATCCGATCGCTGATTTTGTTGCCATGAACCAAGCAGCCATCTCACCCATCGTGACAAATATGCAGATTCTTCTTGCTGACAAACCTGCTGCTCCTCAATCCATTCCTTTCCTGCCTGTTTTTAATGCCGCACAGGTTTTTAAAGCACAAGTAAAATATCTCGATTTCCAAAATGGACAGGGTGTGCGATTCTTGACGGAATACGCACAATATTATGCGCCGATAAACAATGATGACCTCTTCTATGCCTACCAAGGCATCACTGCTGACGGCAAATATTGGGTTTCTGCCATTCTGCCGATCAATGCAGCTTATTTGCAAGAAGCCTACGACTCTGTGAACGTACCTGATGGCGGCATCCCTGCGCCGGCGATGGATGATCCAAACTACGGTAACGCCATGGAAGCCTATTACATCGTCATGTTAGACAAGCTCAATACCACCCCGGATGCCAGCTTCACTCCAGGTCTGGACTGCCTCGATCAATTTATACAGTCACTTCAAATTAGTGATTAAAACACATGGGATTTACAGGAAAGGGGTTCATGCTGGAATCCCTTTCCTGTTTTTATCGCATTTTATCCGTTACAATTATGTTTATGCCTAAAACAATTTATCAACTATTCCAGGCTCTTCTGATATTGGTACTCATTTCAGCGTTGTTCTCCCCCAATTCTGTGAAAGCCCAATCAACGGGGTTAAAGTACACAGTGTTGGAAGGCGATTCCATTGATTCTATTGCCACCGCGTTTCGCACCACCTCGTATAGAATCCGCCGCATTAATTACATCCCCGACCTGGATTATATCTATCCGGGTCAAAAATTACTCATCCCTGGTTTTGATGATGTAGAAGGTGAAGTCATACGAGTTAAACAACCCTTCGGAAACTCACTTACCGGTTATTTCAGCAGTCTGCATCAGCCGCTCTCATTATTGACGCGATTAAATTTCATCACAAATGTTGACCAAACCTGGGCAGGCGCTCCGCTTTACATTATGTATACAAGTACGCCTTCTGTGAAAGAAATCCCGGTTACAGAGGGTCTCACTGGCCTTGAAACGGCTGTAAAACTGGGTCTGAGCAAATGGACTGTAGCTGAATACAATAATCTGCCCGGGCCATGGATGCTGCTGCCCAACACTTCGCTGTGGACCCCAGATGCTGGTTCAGTAGAGGGTGTGCAAAACGACTCAGCACCTGACATGACTGTTTCACCCTTTCCGCTGCTGCAAGGCAAGACCACCGAAATAATCACAAATGCACCTGCTGAAGGAGCTTCTCTCAGTGGAAGCCTCAGAATGTCAATTAATGACTCGCTTGGTACAGATTCCAACTACACATCGACGGAATTTCCGTTGCACTTTTTCAGTTCTGACGACGGCCGCATGGTCGCCCTGCAAGGGGTTCACCGCTTTACCAAACCTGGCATGGCTGCCATGAGAATTACCACCACCTACCCAGACGGCTCCACGTTTTCATATCAAGAGAACCTTCAGGTGAAGACCTATGATTACGGCCTGGGCGCTCCGATCACAGTGGATGAGTCTTATATTGATTCAACCGTGACAGTGCCTGAATGGGAGATGATCAAAATCATTTACCAGGAGGCTCCCCCAACTAAAGAATGGACTTTCGGCCTCGCCGATCCAAGCCCTTCTGAAGGGGATTGGATATCAAGATACGGTCTTTTGCGCTCATATAACGATAGTGATTATATTTACTTTCACAGCGGGGTCGATTTTGCGGGTAATAATTCCACACCCATTTTTGCCGCAGCGGCTGGAACCGTCGTGCTTGCGCAAGATTTGGAAGTTCGCGGCGGGGCGACCATTATTTCTCATGGCCACGGCGTCTATACAGGCTATTGGCACCAATCCCAAATAGATGTGAAAGTTGGCGACCATGTGGATGCCGGACAAACCATCGGCATGGTGGGCGGCACCGGCCGCGTTACAGGCGCTCACCTGCATTTCGAAGTCGCTGTTGGGGGTGTGCAGGTTGACCCTTTGGAGTGGTTGCAAGGGATGTATTAAGTCTGAGACAATAAGATAACGATTTATGAAACCAGATAGAGATTTCTCCATCTGGTTTTTTGTTGCTATTTTAATTTGGTTTCGCGGTGATTTATTGGCTATGATGTATTTCTTAGAATTCTTCGGTGCAGCACAGTTGGTGTATGAATTCTTCACTTATAAAACTACAGCGTACTAAGTTTATTTTTTTCCAATAATAAGCAAATACTCGACTCTAACTCCGCCTCTCACCTGCCCCTCTCAATCCGCGGGATGATGAGGGGCGCGAACTCTGTGTACATGAGCGTTGTAAGAGGTATTGGGGTGAGGTAAGAATTACAAACTTTTTTTCGGAAATACCCTCTTTTGAATATATGAATAAAGATAATGTAATGTAACGTATTATTAATAATACAATCGTTATAGTATAACGAATTTTATAAAATATTGTATAATATGACTATGTTATACAACAGGAGCTTGTTACCTAAACTGATTAACGCTTTACTTCCAGGAAAAGTGGTGGTTCTTTATGGACCGCGCCAGGTAGGAAAAACAACACTCTGCAAGGAACTGATCGATACTTGCCCATTACGCAGCAAGTTCATTAATGCCGATGAATTGATTTATCGCGAGGCGTTATCCAGTCAGAGCAGTCAACGGCTTGGAGAAGTTTTAGGTAACGCCGAATTGCTGATTATTGATGAAGCGCAACGCGTTCCAGAAATTGGTTTGAACTTAAAAATAATGGTGGATATGTTTCCACATGCGAAAATTATAGCAACAGGCTCTTCTTCTTTCGATTTGGCGAACCGAATCAGTGAACCTTTGACAGGAAGAGCACTCACTTACATATTGTTTCCAATCAGTTATAGAGAGATCAGTGAAACATTGGGAAAACTGGTATCCCGCAGCCAATTGGAACGGTGGCTGATTTGGGGCGGGTACCCTGCCATTGTATCCACCGACAACCCCGTTTTACGCGAACAATTACTGGGAAACCTTGTTGGTTCATCTCTTTATCGTGACATTCTTGAATTGGATGGAATCCGCCGGTCCGACAAAATAATTAACCTACTGCGATTGTTGGCTTTTCAAATCGGTTCCGAAGTATCAATTGCAGAACTTGCAACAAACCTGGCAATGCATCGGCAAACAATCGAAAAATATCTGGATTTACTTGAAAAGTCATTTGTAATCTTCAGGGTTGATGGTTTTTCAAGAAATCTTCGAAAGGAAATTTCCAAAAACTCACGTTATTATTTTTATGATATTGGCATTCGAAACAGCCTGATCCAAAATTTTAATCCCCTTGCACTGCGCCAAGATGTTGGTCAGCTTTGGGAAAACTTTCTCGTTGTCGAAAGAAGAAAAGCAAACCAATATTCTGGTCGCATGGTTAACTCTTATTTTTGGCGCACATATGATCAAAAAGAGATAGATTGCATAGAGGAATTTGGCGGCAAACTGTTAGGATACGAATTCAAATGGACTGCTGGCAACATTAGAAAAACTGTTTCCAATGAATTCAGTTTAGCTTATCCTGAATCAATACTTCAGTTAATTAACAGAGACAACTTTGAAGATTTCATTATGTAACCAGAAATTTCTCTTAACTTACCTGTTTTATGTAATTTAAACACTGACTTCGATTTTGTAGTAGCTGTTTCAAAAACCAGATATAAGTTTCTATCTGGTTTTTATATGGCTATTTATCAGCTATGTTGTTTAATTCCTCAATCTGACAACTTGCTTGATACAAAACTTCAAGAATGCCAAAGTGTGCGCCTGGTGAAAAATAGAGCTGCAATTTCAGCTTTTTCAGGTGTCAGCGTGGTCAACAAGCCAACTCTCACCTGAATAATTATGCCGTTATAATTGCCGGCAGGAGCTTTCAAGCATGACGACCACTCAACAACTTATCGAAAATTGGAAACCGCGCTTTTTTTCCATCTGGTCTGGCCAGGCATTGTCGCTAATGGGCAGCGCGCTCACCCAGTTTGTGCTGGTGTGGTGGATCACCCAGGAGACCGGTTCGCCGAGTGCCCTGGCCACCGCCGGCATCATGGCCATGCTGCCCTCTGCGATGTTCAGCCCGCTGGGAGGCGTGATCGCCGACCGTCTGAGCCGGCGGATGTTGATGATCACCGCTGACGTGATCACCGCGGTTTGCATGCTGATTCTAGTGATTTTGTTTGCCACTGATAGCATCCAGCTCTGGCACATTTACACGCTCATGTTTGTTAGAGCGACAATGCAGGCTTTTCAACACCCGGCTTCAGTGGCCAGCACTATGAACCTGGTGCCAAGCGACTGGCTTGACCGGGCAGCAGGTATGAACCAAACCCTGCAAGGTATGATGACCATAGCTGCTGCGCCGCTGGGTGCCCTGGCGCTGGCGGTCTTGCCGATCCAGGGGGCGTTGATGATTGATGTGGCCACCGCTGTGCTTGGGATTGTGCCGCTTATATTCTTCAAAATTCCGCAACCCAAAGTTCCGCAAGGCATAGAGGCAAAAACCATGCTGCACGACCTGCGGGAGGGTGTGCGTACCATCCGCACCAACCCCGGCCTGCTAACGCTTTATGCCATCACCGGCCTGGTGGTGTTGACGATTATGCCCACCTTTGCTCTCACACCGCTGCTGGTTTTGGAACATTTTAACGGAGGGGTTACGCAGGTGGCAATCATGGAAGGGCTGGCTGGCGTTGGCATGTTGTTGGGCGGATTATTCATTGGTCTATGGAAGCTCAAAAACCGCCGAGCGTTAATCGTGATGGTCTCGTTTGGCATTTCGTGCGGCGCGGTTGCCCTCACTGCTCTGGCCCCCTCTTCGCTTTTCTGGTTGGCGGTTTTTTGGTGGTGGCTCAGCGGGTTCACCTTCTCTACCGGTAACGCCCCGATGATTGCGCTGCTGCAAACCGTCATCCCCAACGAAATGCAGGGACGTGCCTTTTCGCTGTTGAACATGATTTTTGGTCTGGCGGGACCGCTCGGCTTGCTGATTGCCGGACCGATGGGTGAAAGGTTTGGCATCCAGGCGGTGTTTATTGTTGGCGGAACGCTTTCGGCAGTCATTAGCTTTAGCGCGCTTCTATTACGTCCGTTATGGAATCTGGAAAAGCAGTAACAACATTGGCAGGAATTACCGGGAGATGGATAAGGTAACCGCTGCCGTATGAATTGATATAATTAACCCTATCAGACTATTTATCCGATGATGGATGGAAAGAGAATTGACATGCCCAAAGCTTCACTGACCTGTGTCTACTGCGGCGCAAACAATCCGGCTGGCACCAACCGATGCAAAGCCTGCGGTGCGCCGATTGAATTACCGATTGTTCCGCCGGTGCGAGTGACCACGATTAACACACCTGCCAGAAACATCACCCCCCCGGCAATGGCTCAGAGGGCAGACACCTCACCTGAACAAATTAGAGACGCACTGGATGCCGCGCCAATTAATGACCAGTTGAAAGATGGGTTAAAGGCTGCAGGTCTTGGCATCGGAGCGCTAGGGGTATGCACATTCTTCGCTCGTACGGCTTCTGAAGCTGCCTCAATTGCTTTTTCCGCTTTCATGGTCGGTTATTTATCAGGCATGGTAAACAACGGCTTGATTGCATTGGCAGGCGGTTTGGTGATCGGACTCATGGTCGGCCTGGCAGTTAAACGTCCCATTGGAGCTTTGCTTTCTGCTCCAATTGGTACGATTTTGGGTATGATTGCAGGTAATTTACTTCAGCCCGGTGTGCCAGCGCTGCCACTAACCGCTTTGTTAGCTTTGGCTGGCGGCGCTTTGGCAGCCATCCTCGGCAGCCGCAGAAGCTCAACCAACGTCGTGGCCAAGTGGTATGGCCGTTTACGCCCCTTTTTGGGCATGGCCGGCGGATTTATGTTCGCAATGCTCGGTTATGTTATTGGAAAATAATGAATAACAGCCCGTTTTTCAAATTGGAAATTTTTTGCCCTGAAGAGAATGTGAATGAAATTTTAGAAGCCCTGGCAGGGGCTCACGTAGGCGAGATTGGCAATTATGACCACTGTTCTACAATCTCTCAAGTACAGGGCAGCTACAGACCTCTGGAAGGCGCTAAACCGGCTTTTGGCGAGGTTGGTAAACTTATTCTGGGTAAAGAAAGCAAAATTGAGATCAACTGCCGCGAAGAACACCTCGTTGAAGCCATCCAGGCAGTGCGTTTGGTCCACCCCTATGAAGAACCTGTGATCAACGTGATTCCGCTTGTCAACCACCACTACGGCGCTACAATTTAGCAATAAAAAAATCCGAAGAAAAAACATAACCAGGAATACACTTCTGGTTATGTTTTTAACAATTCTGAGTTATCTAATTTATGGAACGTCTACTTCAAGTGTATTTGAGTAAGCCGAACAAGAGCCTCCGTCTGCTGCATTGTAAACACACAAACGAAGAATATAATGCCCTGTTGTTAGGGGGGACCCAAGGGTTATAGTTCGAAGAGAAGCTATAGCTGATTCCTGCGTTGCTAATCCAGATGTCCACACAGGAGTAATATCATCCTCAGCCCAAAAGAGTTTATAACCATCGGGGTTATCTGCATCACTACCTGGCAATGACCAATTGTATGTATCTGGAGTAACTCCGTCTTTGGTTAATACAACATCACTAGTTTGAGTTGTGAATTCGACGATATTGGAATAAGCACTACATCCGCTGCCAGTAAATTTGCATACTCTTATATAATAGTGTTCATTTTCTGAACCGGAAATTGTAGCTGTTCTAGCGCTGCCATCTGAAACTGCTAAAAGTGAAGCATTCTCATATGTCGGCGTTGACTGACTGGTTGAGTACAACACTTTAAACCCGTTTGTAAATGTGCCTGATGCTGTCCAATCTAGATCAATGCTGCCAACTGTGGCGTTGTCAACCAGACTGGTAATTGTGATTGTCGCAGGGTCTGCTGCAAAGGTAAAATCAAACACCGGTGAATAGATCGTGCATTCACCTCCAGAATATTTACAGACCCTAACATGATAGAGGGTTGAAGGATCCCCATTGATATTACCCAGGCGAAGTGAGCCATCACTTACCACAGTCACACTATCTGCCAAAGTGGGAAGCGCATTCGTTTTAGAGTAAAGGATCTTAAACCCACTTGGAAAAGTTCCTGATGCTGTCCAATTTACCTGTGCAACACCGGTTGCCGTATCAGTTATAGATGTTATTGTAATTGTAGAACTGTCTGCTGTGCTTGCGACAGTATATTTAGGGTAAGTAAACTCATAAGCCGCCGAATACGAAGTACAAGTGCTTCCATCAAATCTGCATATACGATAGTAATACTTTGTGTTGCTACTGCCATCGACATATGCAGAACGCACTGTTGAATCTGCAATATGAAAATATGGATCTTTTCCATAAGTCGGTACTTGTGAACTGTTGGAGTAAAGGATTTTATATCCCTTAGCACTTGAACTTTTATCTGTCCAGGCAAAATAAGCTTTTCCATCACCGGACGATTTTATTATATTAATAACCAGAGTTGAATCGTAAGGAACCGTTGTTCCATTTACAATAACGTTTGATGGCGTTTTTGTCGGTTTAGGTGTGGGGGTTGGAGGGGCAAAAGCGAAGATTCCAAGGTCACTATAAATATCACATTTGTCAACGACTACCCGGCATACCCGAACGTAATAGATACGATCAGCGACATAGTTGAACACCCCAGCCTTAGCCGTGGAAGTGTATACAGAAGCATAGGTATTTTCAGGATAAGTTGGGTAGGTTTGTTGATCGGTATATACAATCTTATATCCGTATGGAGAATCTCCTGATGCAACCCAATTAATTTGTGCCACACCTGGTGATTTTTGAGTAATACCTGTAATTTTGATTTCACCAGGCATTGTTGTTTTAGTGGGCGAATTACCCTCAGATAAGTTATTATCAGATGGTACTTCTCCTCCTTGCCCTGATAAATCAAGTATCGGGGTGATCGTTGGTATCGCGATATCAGGTATTTCAAGGGTGGGAGTTGTGTATGCTTGAGTAGTGAGCGCAGACAGCGTAGAGATCTCATCAAGCGAAGGTCCTGCAGGAGTCGCTTGAGGGATACCAGCCAAAATAACATCACACCCTGTTGAAAGGGTAAGAACAACAACGATGAATATTAACCAGATCCGTTTGCCCATAATTACTCCTCATGCGAAAAGGGTGCCATTTTTATTATATATAGAATTATCCCGATTTCTACCTACAGCTTTGTTATTTAGTCTATACGCATTTTTTACGACCTATCGTTTATATTCCATATCGTACTGGAAGTCGAATGATAACAAAGGGTGAATAATTGGTGCAATAATGATGCCTGAGACACCGAAACATGGTTTATATATAGCTGGTAAAGAAAGAAACTTTTCAATTGTCCATATCCAATAAAAGGTTTTCATTTACAATGGCCTTCAATTTCATTGGTAAACTGGATATAAAATTGCTCTTGACTCTCCCCCTGGGGGAGGATATATGCTTTACACACTGATGGCCATCAGGAGGATCAAGTGTTCAAGATAGGTGACTTCTCACGCATCGCGCATGTGTCAGTCAAAACATTGAGGCACTACGCTCAAGAAGGACTGCTCGAACCCGTGTGGATAGACCGGTACAGTGGATACCGCTATTACACACTCGATCAGTTGACGCACCTCAATCGAATCCTGGCGTTGAAAGATTTAGGGTTTACCCTGGATCAGATTAACCATCTCTTGAAAAGCGGTGTGTCAGCGGACGAATTGAAAGGAATGTTGAGACTCAAACGTGTAGAGTTAAAGCAGCATGTGCATGAAGAACAACAGCGACTGGCGAGAATTGAGAAGCGCCTTGAACAAATAGAAACCGAAGGAGTAAGCAGCGGCAATGTTGTCCTTTTAAAACCTATCCAAACATCTTTTACCGCCTGGGCGCATTCGCGTGCCGCTACAATAGACCAAGCGGATGATGCCAGAGAAAGCTTGCGTCAGTTGATCTTCAATTGGTGTGCCGACCAGCATATCCGCATCACAGGACAGTGGTTCAGTCTGCTGAAAGATGTCAGTTTCGACGATCGAAAGGTTGAACTACATCTTGGTGTACAAGTTGAATTAAACCCGGCTGCAAAAAAGAAACCAACAGCAGGTCCAATTCATTTAAGCCGATTGGCAGAGATCCCTCTGGCTGCCTGCTTATTGGGCGGGACGGTTGGCCAGTTGCCCCAAGCTGAACTGTTGAATTGGATCGAAATAAATGGTTACCACGCTTGCGGTGAAACACGCCTAATATATCTCGGCGAAACCCCCGAGACACCTCTCGACAAAAGGCTGATTGAGATTCAGGTTCCCGTCAGATGCGGAACCGAACGAGACGAGAAAAATAATAATAATAAGGAGCAAAAAATGGAACCCGTAAAATTTGAAACCCTGCCGGCCTTTAAAGTAATGGGCATGAAATATCGTGGTAAAAATGAGAATGGAGAAATTTCGGACCTATGGGACGTTCTCAATCCACGCTGTGCTGAGATTCCAGCGATCGGTCAATGTTCATACGGTGTATGTCTGATGGAAAGCAATGCACCGGATGGCGTGTTTGAATACATCGCCGGGTTCAAGGTCGCCTCAGATGCGGTCCCACCCAAAGGCATGGTTGTGGTAGATGTTCCTGAGAACAAGTATGCTGTATTTGAACATGTTGGCAGCAAAGAAACATTGATGAATACCTATCATTTGATCGCCACCGAGTGGTTCCCGCGTTCGGGCATGAAACCCGTTGGTGGATTTGATATGGAAGTCTACGACGAAAATTTCAAATATTTTGCCCCCGATTCGATCATGTACATCTACGAGCCGATCAAATAATTTGCCTCATCCTTTAGTGATACAAAACCAGCCGGTGATCAACCCGGCTGGTTTTGTAAATATTAGTGTTGTTACTTGACGGCCAGGATGAAGAGACCCGGGAAGTTGGTGACAAACTCAACCCGATTTAATTCGGTCTTCTTCACACCCTCAAGGGTCATTCGCAATTCAGAGGGTTCCTCTTCATGCAACGAGGTGATCACAGGCGTGCCATCTTCTTCTTCAGCATAGGCAGGTAATTCCACCCAGTCACCAGCGCCTTCTTTCAAAGTGATATCCCAGAAGAACACGGTAAGTTCTCTGTCACGCAGTTCAGCAGGGATTCTGAAAGAGTAGGTCAGACGACCAGGGTCTTCAACGGAAGTTACCGGGGTCAATCCATCCAAAATCGTCAGATTCATGCCAAACTCGAAAGCAGGTCCACCTTCAGGTAAATCTTCTGGCAAAACTTCTTCAAGCTGTTCGGTCAATTCACCCTGCATGTTGCAGAAGTCTGAGTTGGCCATGACGAAGTCGCCGGTGGGCAGTCTCAAGATAGTTTCTGCATTACAGTTGAAGATTGTAAATCCGCCAAAACCGGTAACCGGCACCAACAGAGGCTGCAGGTTGCCAAATGGCGTGGGATCGCAGACATCACCGATACCATCTCCATCAGTGTCTTTTTGGTCTGCATTGGGTATGAGAACACAATTGTCAACATCATCTTTGATGCCATCATTGTCGGTATCCATCTGACCAAGGGTCATGAAGATGGTGAAAGTGTTGCCAATATAGCTGATGGCATAATTCGCACCGTATGTCAGCGTACCTTGATGGATTTGATAGACTCCAGGAGCACCTCCTGCGTCGCGTACCAATCCACCGGTAAAGACACTTTCTTCACCTGCGACCACATTTGTGACCGCATAGGTTAATACCGGGTCAGGAACTGTGGTCCAGACCATGGATTTAGCATCCGCGGTCACGCTAATAGGGCGAGCGGTGATGCTGAAATCTACACTGTCGCTGCTGGGTGTATAGAAAGCATCTCCTTCAAAGACAGCAGAAGCGGTGTAATCCCCTGCATCTACAGGTGCTACGGTCGTTGGGCCGTAAGTCGTTGCTGCACGACCGAAATAGGTTACTGGTAGAGGGGTATTAAGACTACCTCCAGTTACGGCGGCATCACCAATTAATGCAGAACCATCATAAACTTTGCTTGAGGCAATGTTAACCGTGGTGGTGGTGGTAACCATGTCAATTACTGCTGAAGTAGATAACGCTGGTATTGCTTCATAATTTTCAATTCCACATAACTTGGCTGCGTTTTTAAATGCATCCCAATTTAATGTTGAGGTGGGATAATTTCCATAATTGATTGAGACAGGCGTTCCATTATACCTACAAATGTATTGTCGGTTCCACCAAGGACCTTCCCAACCACAACTTGCATCACTTCTGGGATAAGCACCTCCTCCATACCAGAAATGTAAACCCGTCGCATAGTAATAAGCAATCGGATCAACTCCCCACCAATTGTCCGTTAAATCACCGCTTGAGTAATTACCAAACCTGGCATTGCAGATTGAGTTATCGTAAATGTTGTTATTAGAACTATTGACAATAGAACGCTGAGAATTAGATCCTTTTGCGAAAATGCCATATTCGTTGTTCAGAATATTATTGTTAGTTAATGTAACTGTATTGGATGAATCATTGTTGTAAACAAGAACACCAACACCAGGGTTTTCAACAAGAACATAATCCTGTGCTACAAAATTTTGGATTTGAGTGTGTTGAATCGTGACAGAGGCGTTATGAATCAATATCCCTGCAATATAAGTCTTTGCTAAATCAAAAGCCGAGAATACCCCACCATTGAGAGTTAAGTTTCGAATATTAACCCCATCTGTATCATGCACATAGATTAAACCATAATAATTTGATGGCCAATCAGCAATGTTAGGACTTCCATCCACCATATTGGATGGCGCTTGAATGGTTGTTTGTGAAATATCGCCACCATCCAATGTGACGGGTTTTCCGATGGTTATGGTTTCACCGGTGAATGTGCCAGAAAGGTGGATGGTAGTACCAGTTGAACGATCATCATCAATGGCGGTTTGAATCACATTGGTAATGCCGTCTGAACCATCTTTACATTCAACCGTATAAGCTTCATAACCAGCCGGTCTGGTCCAAGCTTCGCAGTCTGTCGCACCAGGTAAATAAACGATCATTTTAAAATCTGTAGAATTATCCAAAAACCAAGGGTCGGCTGTTGCAATTGCTTCTGCTGCTTGAGCAGAACCCATGGCGATGGGTTGACCATTTTCATCCAAGAGAGCAACGTCTTGTTCGGCGAGTGCCTCAACCACTTCGGCTACGGTCCCTTCATCCACTACTGGGGCTTCAGTGGGAACAGCCGTTTCTTCATCCGCTACTGGAGCTTCAGTAGGAATAGAAGTTTCTTCACCAATCGGGGTTTCAGTTGCGACTTCAGTAGAAGCATCAGTTGGAACCTCAGTAATAACTATATCTGTGGCTGCAGGGTCTGCAGTTGATTGAGCGTCTTGAGCAAAAACGGATTGCGGCACCATCAATGCTGTTATTACGATGAAGACAAACAAAGTTTTGACTATTTGATTTATTACAGCTCTCATTAATTCCTCCGTATTTTGATAATTTTTACCTTTTTTATCTTATTAAAAACATTGTACATCACTCTTGACAAATGTCAATCGCCAAATATTAAAACTTTTTAATATTTGGGTCATTTAAGAACCCAAACTATTAGATCAAAACAGATTCCTTTAATTATTCAAACAATATGCAAAGCGCCCTCCTCTCGTTTGAGAGAAGGGCGCTGAAGCAATGCAAAGATTCGCTTATTGAATCGCAGGCAAGATCACATATACAGGCAGGTTGCTATTGGTTGTAGAATCGTTGCCTAACTGTCCGAAGGTGTTTTCTCCCCAGCACATCGGCGTATTATTGGTTCCGCTCAAAACACAGGTGTGGTTTGCACCCACCGCCAGCGTACGAGCGCTTTTCATGTTCTTAACCAAAGAGGCAGAAAGAGAATCAGCATTGGTGCCATTGCCAAGCTGGCCAATTTTATTTAATCCCCAGCATGAAACTGTCTCATCGGTATTGATGGCACAGTTATGAGCCAAACCAACACCCACTTCTATGGCGGGTAAAGCATCTTTTACTGGCGCTGCAATCAGGTTGCTATCCCAGCACTGAATTGATCCATCAGATGCTACTGCACATCCCGTATCACCCCAGCGATTTGCAGAAATCGATAATGCATCCTTTACTTGCTCAATCGCGACAGGTTGTACTTTGTTCCATTCATTTACGCTTCCGAAAACATCACTGCCAAGGAGAAGTCCGTGACCGCCTGATAGTTGCGCAAATAACGAGTCTAACTTCGTCTTCACTGGTTTAAGTTGATTCTTGGTTGTACCATCATTCAGTTGGCCTTGATCGTTCCTGCCCCAACACCAAACTTCTTGATTCATCAACTGAACGCAAGTGAATTCATCACCGGCTGTCATACTCAATATCTTTTCAGGCAAACCAGTTATCATTACTGGCACAGAACTATTCGTGGTTTTTCCGTTACCCAGTTGACCCGAGCTATTTTCACCCCAGCACCAAATATCACCATCTATTGTGAGCGCACAAGTGTGTTTGCTGCCAGCGACCAAGTTCAATACACCATCGAGGTCTTTAACATAAGTTGGTTTTGTTTTATCAACAACCGTTCCATCACCGAGTTGTCCAGAGTCATTGAGCCCCCAACAAATAACCATTCCATCATCATAGGTCATGCAGGAGTGTCCCAAACCTGAAACGATCAGTTTTCCACCTGTGACCGGAATCAGTAAACCACCTGTTCCACCAGTCACTGGAATATTTATAGGAGTCGGAGGAAGTAAAACTGCAGTAATCAGAACTGAACCATTTATGTATGTTATTGAGTAATTATCATCCACTATGCCTTTACAGAAGGATATATAAGTACCAATTGGTTGGAAACCAGCTGCCGTAGTACCACAAGTGGGAAGTGTAGCCGGAGCAGTATCACCAGCCACCAACCCTTCATAGCTTGGGGTGATAGTCGGAGCTGAGCCACCGATTACCATCGTTGCACTTGAGGCACTTACAATTAATGACGCGGGGGTAATGCTAACCTTGCCAGAAGCATAAGTGATTGTGTAGTTCGCATCATCAGCACCGATACAAGAGGAACCGTAAGTTCCAACTCCGGATGTGCTCGTCGCAGCAGTCACACAAGTCGGTAATGTCTCAGGAGCGGTATCACCAGCTTGTAGTCCTGCGTAGATCGGGGTAATGCTCGGAACAAGTCCGCCATAAACCATGGTTCCGTCTGATGCAGTGATCTTCAGTGCTGCCTTGGTAACGTCAACTGTTCCGGCTGCATAAGTGATTGTGTAGTTCGCATCTGCTGCACCTGTGCAGCTTGTTACTCCAGTGTATGTCCCAACATTCGGTTCCCCGGTTACGGTTGAACTACATGTTGGGGGTGTGGCTAAGGTTACATTCGGATTCTTGGTGTATGTGATCGCTGGTACTGTTTCACC
>CAKMKJ010000007.1 GCA_927443345.1 uncultured Anaerolineaceae bacterium
CTTATGGCGGCCAGCATCAAATTTATTGTCACATCCGGCGGTGTGATGGATACCATTCTCAACAGCGCGGCTGGCATGCTGCAGACCACATCTTCGCTGGTTGCAATTATTGTCATCTACGTGCTGGCGCTGGTCATGGAATTGTTCATCGGTTCGGCAGGTGCTAAAGCTGTTCTGATGATGCCTATTCTGGTTCCATTGGGGGATCTGGTGGGTGTGACCCGTCAGCTTACCGTCACTGCCTACTGTTTTGGCGATGGTTTTTCAAACCTGGCTTATCCTACCAACCCGGTGTTGTTGATAACGCTCGGGCTGGCGGCGGTCAGCTATGGCAAATGGATTAAGTGGACGGCCAAACTATGGCTGGTGATTCTGCCGGTGACCATCTTCTTCTTGTGGTTGGGCACGGTAATCAATTACGGCCCGTTTTAACAAACAAAGAGGTAGGGGTAATTCAATTGCCCCTACGATGTTAAAAAGACAGACCCCTGCGGATTTCCGTGGGAGTCTGATGATGGTTATTTTATCTTCTTCAAATGCCGATAGCGTCCGGGCAGTTCCCAAACCCTTAGAGCAGCTTCAATCTGGATTCTGAAATTCATCTTGGATTGACCGTAAATCCGTTCGTTGAAGTGGATCGGAATTTCTTTGAACCGGAAACCCAGTTTTTGCGCCACATAAGCCATTTCAACTTGAAAGACATACCCATTGGCTTTGATTTCATCCAGCGGAAAAGCCTCCAACGTTTGTCGCTTCCACAGACGAAACCCGCCGGTGACATCCTTAAGCGACATGCCCAAAATGGTGCGTGCATAGATGTTTCCAAAACCTGAGAGTGCTTTACGCCAAAACGGCCATTTTTCATCCAGGCTTCCGCCTGGAATATAACGTGAGCCGGCAGCAATATCGACGTCTTGTAAAGCAGTAATCATTTCTAATAATTTTTCAGGTGGATGAGAAAAATCAGCGTCCATCTGACCGATAGCATCCGCATCGGTGGCAAGAAGTTGTTTAAACCCTGAAATATAAGCGGTGCCAAGACCAAGCTTGCCAGTGCGGTGCATCACACAGACGCGACCTGGATATTGCTGAGTTAATTCATCTGCAACCTGGCCTGTTCCATCAGGGCTGTTATCTTCAATGACCAATAAACGTAAATCAAGCGGCAGCGCCATTAATTGGGCGGTGATTTTGGGCAGGTTTTCTCTTTCGTTGTAGGTGGGTATTACGACTGCAATTTTCATCCACGCTCCTAAAACCACAGACCGTTCACTCGGTCTGGATTTGTTCGTCTTGTGACATAATTCTTAATAGATCTTCCGCAGCGTGACGCATATCCATGAGTAGAACACCCATTTTTGCTTGTGCTGTGATCAGTGTTGTGAGAACAGCCTTCTCACCGGCAGCCATCAATACAATATGGCCGTCACTTCCTTGTATGTGCACCTGTTCCAATGTGCCCAAACTGGTTTCTTTGCTTATGCCTTCACCCAATGAAAGGATAGATGCCGACATGGCTGAAATGCGATCCGCGTTTATTTCAGGTTTTAAGGCTGACGCGATAATCAGTCCATCAGGGCTAATTAGTGCGGCTGCCTCCACCTCAGGTGAAGAGCGTTGTAACACGCGCATGCGGTCAACGAGTGCCTGCTGGTGTGGGTAAGTCAAAACGATTACCTCTTTTGGAGGACGGATTTATGATCTGAAGGCAACTCTATCATAGGCCTGTAGCAGTGTCAAGAATGTATGCCGGCTTGTGATTTTTCTGGTGTTTCGTTTTCGATAGATTTTGGTTGAAAAGCTGGCAGTTGCGCCACAACGATGGCGGTCAAAATGATGACACAGCCAACAATCTGAATGAAATTCATTGTTTCAGCCAGGATCAACGCACCGAATACTGCAGCAAAAACGGATTCAAGGCTGAGAATCAGGGCAGCATCTGAGGCTGGCGCTTTGCGCTGACCAATTGCCTGCAATGTGAAACCAATCACCACTGAGCCAAGCCCGGCATACAGAATAGATAGCCACGATACCTGAATGGCTGACCAGGTGGGTGGGCTAACGAAGATTGAAGAAACCATGTGCAACATACCGCAAAAAAGAAACTGTCCCACCGAAAAGACGAAGACATCTACTTTTCTGACCGCAAAACCGACCACAATCACATGAAAAGCCCAAACCAGTGCGCCGATCAGAACGATCAGATTGCCTTTGGAAGGTGTCAAGTCCGCGCCGCCGGTGCTTAAGAGGTAAGTGCCACCCAGTGCAGCAATTGCAGCAAACCAGATGACAGGCTTGGTCTTGTGCTTCCAAAAAAGAGACAATAGCAATGGCACAAGCACCACATAGACACCGGTGATGAAACCTGCGGTACCTGCTGAAGTGGTCGTGATGCCTGCTTGTTGCAGCGAACTGCCTGCAAACAAAATTGCTCCAGCAGGCAGGATCCATAAGAGTTGGCCGGGTTTATTGCGCAGACGCTTAATAATAAAAGGCAGCATCACCAGTCCGCCCAGTAGAAACCTCACACCATTAAATGCAAAAAATCCAAGGTGGGCTGATGCGCTGCGCTGCGCAACGAAACCGCCGCCCCAGACAATGGCGGCTATCAACAAGATCAAATCAGATTTCAACCGGTCTGTAAAAATGGATTTCAATGAGTGCATGTGAATCAGTTCTGCTTTCTAATGTGATAAAAAAAACCGCCCGGTTGAATGCCGGGCGGGTGGTCGGTCATTCTTTATCTGGAATGTTTAAAATTCTTACTTCCGTCGACAAGCTGCCATTGCTTCAATATTGTTCCTAAATCCATCTTAAATTTGGCTTGTTGCCAGTCATCTTTAAAGGCTTCTTTTGGCAGAGCGGTGAGCGCCTTGTGGACGGCACTTGTGCTTTCATCGATCATCCCGTCAGTTTGCAGCATTTGAATTAACCGGCTTTTTTCTTCTGCTGAAAAAGGTGCTTTTTCAACAAAAAGTATCAATTTGTGCGCTTCTGGATATTTGTTGGCAGACATTTTTCCTCCGATCAAGTCCGTTACCATTAACCATGCTTTTATTTTAGTCTGTTTTTTCAAAAAGTCATCAATCTGACGCAACTTTCTGTTTTCTCGTGCGTAAATATATCTAGAGAGTGACACAGGAGACTATAATGAATAACGAACCAAGAAAATTATACCGTTCAATTTCACAGCGCCAAATTGGTGGAGTCTGCGCCGGCTTGGGTGAACACCTTAATATTGACCCAACCATCATGCGACTCATTTTTATAGCCGGTTTCTTTTTTACGGGCAGTTTGACCTTTTGGATTTATTTGATCATGTGGCTTGTAGTTCCAGAATCTAATATTTTAACAGGAGAATAAAAATGGAAGAAAACAGACGTCTTTATCGTTCCCGCACTGATCGTAAAATCTCAGGCATATGCGGAGGCCTTGCCGCCTATTTCAAAATTGATCCCACATTGGTGCGGCTATTGTTCGTCCTTGGCTTGCTGCTGGTTGGCGGTACCTTTTGGGCATATATCATCATGATGATTGTTATCCCCGAGGAACCTTTGTAAAATTACCGGGCAAAGCCTGATCGTTTATTGGTTGAAAGTGAAAAAATCCGGATTGATCCCGCCTGAGTAATACACTGGTGGGATTCTATTTAATTTATTGCTTTTTGGTGATATTTTTTATACGGGATACTCATTTCAAACTGGGTAAATATTATAAAGAACAGGGGGTGCGTAAATCCGTGTTTAAAATTATTATGCGTGTCAACAATCGATTCTTGAAATTTAATCATAATTTTTTTATTGAAAAAATCATCAAAAATGCAAGCAGTGTATGACAGATGCTTGATTTAAGTTAATACTCTCGAGTAATCTGGTCTTGGCTTTATGTTTGACGGGTATGTTTACAAATCGTAATTTTTGTTTCAAAAAAATATAATAAATATTCATGTTATGGTGGAGACGAAGATGGTACAATCTAAAAAGATAATCAAAAATTCTTCACCAGGGGAAAAGAATGAGGGTGGTTTTGTGTAGAAATGGAATTCTGGCTAATAATTAATTTGATTTATTGGACACAAACTCCGCTCCTGGTACAAATCCTGTCCGGTCAGAATGAAATTCCCGGATTAATACGTCCCATGATTTTTCGAAGAAAGCGGTAGACATGTACACTCTTATATACTTCAGTCCAACTGGAAATGTGTTTTATCTTGCAAAATCGTTAGCTAAATATTTGAAACCTTTCGGCGTTCAATTACTTCCATTGGAATTCATTAGTTTAAATCAATTGGAAAGCAATGAACACCTTGTTGTTATGTATCCTATCCATGGTTTTAATGCACCACGTACAGTTAAGCGGTTTATCAGGCAAATTCCTCTTGGGCGCTATAAAGATGTAAGTTTAATAGGTGTTGGTAGTTCTCTTCACTGGATGAATGGAGCGGCATCCTCCGATTTGAGAAAGTTGTTTGCTAAGAATGGTTATTCTGTTATTGTTGATGAAATTCTGGCAATGCCATTGACAATCATTCTTTCATTTCCAGATGATTTAGCATATAAGCTTATTCAGGAATCGGATGAAAAGATGAAAAGCATAAGCAAATCCCTTATAGAAAGGAAACAAACAATACCTTTTGTCAAGGGAAAGTCGCTCTTGGTAAATTTCCTTGGTAAAGCGGAATCATTTGCTTCAAAGCTGTTTGGATTAGAGTTACATGCTGGTAAGACTTGTAATTCATGCGGTATTTGTTGGAATAATTGCCCTGAAAAGAATATTAAATGTATAGATAACAACAAACCAAAATTTGGGAGTAATTGCATAATGTGTATGCGGTGTATATACAGCTGCCCCGAAAAAGCAATAACACCCCGTTTTTCAAAATTCTTACCGATTAAGCAAGGGTATTCATTGTCTAAATATCTCACAAAACACTGATCCAGCTGAAAACACAGAGTGTCCAATTTTGATCGAACAAGTAAATCGGAATGATCCGGAATTATTTCTATTTTCCGTTATCAACGAGAGTTGCTTAAATCTATCTTTTTAATCCACGAACGCTTTTAAGTATAAACAGCGGCTTATAAATCATTTGAACAGGGATCGGCATGATATTTATTCATTATCTTTTTTTCTAATCACTCTTTCACCCGGTTCCTGCTCCCACATCAAGTGGGAGCAGGGCGGGGTTCGGAGGAGAAGATGTTTAACTTGCCTTGCGTAGAACATAATCAACCATCTTTGCGGGGATGTTGACCCCCGTAGTGGTGATGCTGTTGCGGAATTCCATGGTGTGGTTGACTTCATTGACCGACATGCCATTTGCTGATTCAAACAAATCAATCGCCAGCAATCCACCGCCCACCGCTTTAGCCGTACTTTGACACAGGTCTTTGATCTCGTCTGTCAATGGACAGTTGGTCGCCACCCCGCCGCGCGCAGTATTTGTGATCCAGTTCTCAGAGGTGCGGTAGATAGCTGCAATGGGTTCTTCGCCCACCACGAAGGCGCGGATGTCGCGACCGGGTTTGTCAATAAACTCCTGGATGTAGAAGATCGAGTGGTTCACCCCGCCTAGCACGGCTTTGTGTTCAATAATGGCTTCGGCATTGGCGCGGTTTTCCACTTTGGCAAGCAGTCGTCCCCATGACCCCACCACCGGTTTGAGCACGCAGGGGTAGCCCATGGCATCGCAGGCTGCCAGCGCGGATTCTTCAGAAAAGGCCATCAGCACCCTCGGGGTGGCAATGTTGGCATTCACCAGCAGTTGACTGGTGACGTATTTATCGCCGCAGCGTTCTGCCACCAGCGGATCGTTAACCACGGGCACGCCGTTGGCGGCAAAAATGCGTGAGATATACAATCCGCGTGAATAGGATACAGAGCGTTCAAAGAGCACATCCACCTGTTGGGGCATCTTGTTGAGTTCAAAGAAATTGTCATCATCGCTGATGGTCACAACTTCCACATCCGCGCGGCTTTTGAGTTCATCGAGCAGTAGTTTTTCTTCGACCCGCAAACGGGTATATAAAAATCCAATGCGTTTCATTAATTCTCTCCCAACAGGTTGATGATGGCATCCGCAGCGGCCTGGGTGCCCAGAGTTCCGCCCAGATCTGAGGTGACCCGGTTTTGTCGAATGGCGGTTATCACCGATGCTTCAATCCGACGTGCCTGGCTTCCTTCGCCTAAATATTCGAGCAGCATGGCGGTGCTGAGGATGGTAGCCAGTGGATTAGCCTGATCAAGCCCGGCCATTTTCGGGGCGCTGCCGTGTACCGGTTCGAACACCGCGGTTTCGGCGCCGATGTTACCAGAACAAGCAAGCCCAAGCCCACCCACCAGCATGGAGGCTTCGTCAGATAAAATATCACCAAACAGGTTGGTGGTGACGATCACCCCAAACTGCTCCGGCGCGCGGATCAGTTCCATGGCGCAGGTATCCACCAGCATCTCTTCAACGGGGATATCGGGGTATTGCTGCGCAACTTCAAGCGCCACACGTCTGAAAAGTCCGCTGGTCTGGCGCAGTACATTGGCTTTATGCACCACGGTTACTTTTTTGAGACCGCGCAGGCGGGCTTGCTCAAAAGCAGCTTGGGCAATGCGAGTGCTGGCGCGGCGTGTGATTTGCATTTCGCCGATGGCAGTGTCGCCGTTATCTTCAAGCCGTTCGCGGCCGATATACAGATCCTCGGTGTTTTCGCGCACCACCAGCAGATTAATATCAGGGCGTGAAATGGCGTGCGGGATTGAACGGCAGGGTCTCAGGTTGGCGAAAAGGTCTAACTCCTGGCGCATGCGCAGCACCGGCGAACGATAATTGGCGATGTCAGGCGGTGTGGTTACTGAGCCAAACAACGTCGCGTCCGCAGATTTGATCGCCTGCAATGTTTCATCCGGCAGCGGATTACCGCTGCGCTGCCATTCTGCCAGGCCGATGCCTGCTTCACTCCATTCAAAATCCAGTGGCAGCGACACAAGCACGCGCTGGGCAGCGGTGACCACTTCAGGGCCGATGCCGTCACCGGGCAGTAGACAGATGCGGTACGCGCTCATGCAGTCAGCTCCTCAACGTCATGCGTTTTGAGAAAATTGACAATACCGCCAGCCTCCGAGATTTTCAACACGAAGGGCGGCAGGGGTGCTGCCTGAAATTCAGTGCTGCGGGTTCTGTTGTAAATTTTGCCCTGGGTCAGGTCTACATCCACTTCGTCGCCGTCTTCAATACCTTCAGCAGCAGCCGGGCATTCCATGATTGGCAGGCCAATGTTAATCGCGTTGCGGAAGAAGATGCGCGCGAAAGAGGCAGCGATGACTACTTTGACCCCCGCACCGCGGATGGCAATCGGCGCGTGTTCGCGTGATGATCCACAGCCGAAGTTGGCGTCGGCCACCACTACATCCCCTGGCTGTACACCTGGGGCAAAATCAGGACGCACTTCGCAAAATACTTTTTGGGCTAATTCTTGCGGCACGATCGTCAGGTTGAAGCGTGCCGGAATGATTTCATCGGTGTTCAGACTTTCTCCAAATTTCCATGCTCGAGACATATTCTCTCTCCTTATGCCAGATAGGGGCGGGGATCGGCGATGCGGCCTTCAATGGCTGTGGCGGCTGCGGCAGCCGGGCTGCCCAGGTAGATTTCTGCTTCAGCACTGCCCATGCGTCCGATGAAGTTGCGGTTCATGGTGGTGAAGGCGCGTTCACCGGGGGCCAGAATGCCGCCGTGGCGACCGATGCAAGCGCCGCAGCCGGGGGCGTTCACTGTGCAGCCGGCATCCAAAAAGATCTGGATCAAACCGGCGGACATGGCTTTTTCATAGATGGTTTGGCTGGCAGGGGTTACCAGGGTGCGTGTGAAACGGCTGACCTGACGTCCTTTGAGAATGCCGGCTGCGATCTCGAGATCTTCATAGCGCGCATTCGTGCAGGTGCCCAGGTAAACCTGATCAATGGTCAAACCGGCGATTTCTGTGAGCGGTTTTACCTGATCCACATCGGGGTGGCAGGCCACCATCGGCTGCAAGGTCGAGACATCAATGGTGATCGTGCGTTCATAGCGCGGATTGACCGCAGTGAATTGTTCAAAAGGTGCCTGTGCTTTGGTTTCGGTAGCCAGGTAGTCGAGGGTGGTTTGATCCGGTGCGATCAAGCCGCATTTTGCGCCCAACTCAACGGACATATTTGAAAAGACAATGCGTGCGTGCGCAGGCAGAGCGTCGATATAGGAACCGGCGAATTCAAGTGATTTATAGGTTGCGCCATCCATACCGAGTTGACCGGCCAGCGCCAGCATCACATCTTTGGAGTACACCCCCGCAGGGGCAGTACCTTCCAGACGCACCAAAATAGTTTCGGGTACCTTGAACCAACATTTTCCGGTGACCCAGGCGGCGCCGATCTCACTGGAGCCCAAACCTGTTGAAAAACATCCCAATGCGCCGTAGGTCACAGTGTGTGAATCCCCGCCAATGATGATGCCGCCCGGGCGCACGAAGCCTTCTTCAATCATCACTTGATGGCAGACGCCGCGGTGATAGAAATTGTCGATGCCTTGCTGTTGAATAAAGCGCACAATCTTCTGCTGGTTCTCGGCAGCCAACTGGTTGGGAGCGGGGTAGGCGTGGTCAAAATGGATCACGATCTTCGAGGTGTCGCGGATGGGTTTGCCAATCTCGCTGAAAGCTTTAATCGCCAGAGGTGTGGTGTTGTCGTGCGACATGATCGCGTCTACATCCACCATCACGATCTCACCAGCGCTCACGGTTCGTCCCAGCCTGCGGCTGAATATTTCTTCTACCAGGGTTCCCATTGTCTTCTCCTTTGTATTCGAACCGGTCAGGATTTAACCATCTCGGTATATTTTTTTAAAACCACTCGGGTATCCGTGTTTTTGACACCCGGCATGGCCCGCATTTCTTCGATGAAGTTGTTCAAATCGAGAGTGGTGGCCACTTTTACATAGGCGGTAATGTCGTAATCGCCGGTAAGTTCATACACGTTGGAAACCTGTTTGAGGTTTTTCAAGCGGCGCACAACCGAGGTGGTGTAAACGTGGGATTCCACAGCGATCATCACAATAGCGTTGATCTCCTTGGGGAAGATGTCGAGCAATTGGCCGGTAATGCGTTCAGCTACGTCGATGATATCCGCGTCGTGCAAAAATTTGCGTTCGTCGCCGATTTTTTTGATCTCATCCACGATCAAGGTCAGTTCGTCAGGCGTGACTGTGACATTAAACTCAGCCAGGCGGGCTTCAACGGCGCGTTTGCCTGTGTATTTATCAATCACGATGTGGCGTTCTCGTCCCAGCAGAGAGGGGTCAAAGTTTTCATATGTATGCGGGTCTTTGAGCACACCGTTGGTATGCACACCGCTTTTGTGGCTGAAGGCGTTGACGCCAGTGATGGGTTTGTTGGGGGCTACAAAGAAGCCGGTCACTTTTTCTACATATGCTGAAAGTTCCATCAGCGGATGAAGTTGATATTGATCAATGCCCATCAAATTGCGCATGGCGAGGATGGTCTCGCTCAAATCGGGGATGCCCGTACGTTCGCCCATACCGTTGACCGTGGTGTGAATACAATCCGCACCGGCGCGGATGCCTTCAAGTGCGTTGGCCAGTGCCAGGCCGTAGTCATCGTGGCAGTGCAGATCAATTTTGCAGGGCGCAAGACGGGCACGCAATTCGGTGACCTGTTCAAACATACGGTTGGGGGTCATGATGCCCAGCGTGTCAGCAAAGCTGATACGGTCTGCTCCGGCTTCAATGGCAGCGTTGCACACGCGCACGAGAAAATCAAAGTCTGTGCGGGTGGCGTCTTCAGGGGTGTAGCGCACTTTCAAGCCCAGTTCGCGGGCGTAGCGCACATGATCCACAATCCAGGTGATGGCTTCTTCCTGATTTTTGTTCATCTTGGCGTCCAGATGAATCTTGGAGGTTGGGTAGAAAACCACAACCCGATCCGCGTTGCATTCTTTAGTTTTGGCAATTCCGCTGCGCGTAGCCAGTGAATGGGCTACAATCTCGGCTTTCAAGCCAAGGTTGGCGATGCGTTTGACTGCTTGAAAAACGTTTGGCGAGACGCTGGGGTCGCCGGCTTCGATCATTTCCACGCCGACCTGGTCGAGCCGTCGGGCGATCTCGATTTTTTCATCCACCATCAGGTTGACCAGCGGGGTTTGTTCCCCTTCGCGCAGGGTACTGTCTAAAATTTCTGCCATAATTGCTTCCTCCGGTACAAGATAAAAAAAAGCTCCCCAGGAGGGGGAGCTTTTACTTTTCGAATCAACTGGTTTGAATAACCTGTCTAAACGGCAGCAAGCCCGCACACCCTGGCGGTGAGTGGGGAGAGTTTCTTGAGCTGCTTATCGAACAGATATGATAGAGTCATAATGTTGTCTAGTTTACCCGACGGTGGGGATATGTCAAGGGGCAAAATATGAAGAAATTGTTAAGAATGATTGCTGTCATCGCGAGCATTGCCACGCACTCTGTAAACGGTCATAACTTGTTGTAAGCCTGAGATCAATTAACATTCTCTTTGTCAATGCGAAGCGATCCCCAACCCTGACTGGTTTTTATTGGTACAGAATGAAGAATCAGCGTAATTTATCTAGCGAGTTGTAGCTGCGATTGAATGTATAGAAGACCACCCTAAACTTTTTTCTTAGGGTGGTCTTTTAGTTCAACTACAGACTATTTGTGTTTTAACCTTTTGCTGAATATAGAGCTAGGTAGGGGATAAGAATCATAAATAGAATTTCAAATACTCGTGAAAATTTTCTTGAAACCCTTCCAGCCAGGCATCTATAAAAACTCGCTTCTCAAACAAGGGTAATAGATCTTCAGCAAGATGGCTGACCTTTATAGAATTAACCTTCTCCTCCAACGCTAAGAATGCAGAAGCGAGGGAATAAGATGTATTTCCATCGCTGGCAAGTTTTTTTTCAAGTGGATGGATTTTTTGCTGCATGAACCATAAAAGGTCATAAAAGTCCCGACCTTTGATCTCGACACCGCTACTGCCTTTTAGAAAATTGCGTTCCAGGCAGGCAAGCATTTTTCCGGCCATCATTGTTTCTAGTGAAAAATGAGAAGCCACAAAACTTCGTCCGTAAATAAATATAGGGGTTTTTCGGAGTAATGATATTTGTTTATGTTGACTGACTTCCACTTTTAGATGCAAAGATTCATCAACATTTGAGGATAAGCCAAGTGCGAAAAGTAGAGGAAACTTAAGCGTAGTTCGAATTATGCCCCATTCTCCGACTTGAGACTTGGATGTGACATCTGAATACCCAATACTGGAGCGATAATGTGTCAGCAGGTCACTCTCCAGGTTAGAAATATCAATTCCATCTGAGTTATCCAGGTCAATGTCTTCAGAGAGGCGATTCAATCCGTAGATAATGTGTAAGCAAGTACCTCCATAAAAATTGAGTTTTCGATAAACCGGGTGATTGTAGAGATAATCCAGTGTTAACGCCTGCAAATACTCTTTTAAGACGATCCTTCTGGTTTCGTTTGCCAGTGAAGGTTCTTTTTGTGAGAGTACATTCTGCATGGATTGGATCAAGGTCGCCATATGTTTTTCCTTAAATTCGAGAGAATCTGAGACATTTTTAAGCTTTTACTGATTTCAATATACTCAGCAAATTCTGATCGGTCTGATTCTTTGAAATCCCCCAGATTTAGTCGGAAATCCTCTGCTAAATCGTAATTTGCCAGGCGTTCTTTACCGTTCATTGAGTGTAGATAGAAATAATCAAACAGCGCTTTGGCAATAGTTGCTTTGGCATAAGGTATTCCCATGTAATCAGAGATTTCAAAGCCGGTATAGAGATTCTCTTTAAGATTGCGAAAAATGAAAGTTCCAAATTTATTGTCTATTACACGTGTATGTTTTAATGTAATCGACGTTATTGGAAAGGTGATTTCTGTGAGAACTCCGTACCTCTGCAAAATGGATTCCATCGAATTATAAGATTGTGGAATCAAGATTGAACTGATTGCCGGCAAAAAATCCATATCTGTTTTATGTATTTCATAAAATTGCCGGGTCATATAAACCCCCTTTTTGAGTTGGATGATTTTTTCAGTTTTCATCCATCGATAGAGGGCAGTCTGTAAAGAGCCATCTGCAATTGTTTCGCCGCCAATAAGCTGTTTTACCGCTTCAGTGGTGAAATAAGGGATTGACTCGAGAGAGGAAAGGGATGAAATATTCATGTAGGATAATAGACACTTTATGTCTATTATCCTACATGAAAAGCTTTTTTTCAAGTGGCTTTTGAGAAAAGGTGGTTTCGATTACAAATCAACATCAGAGATTGAAAAGCTTAATCCATATATATTGTTAAGTTTTACTTATTCAAATAGCTGATAATGGTGTTTAGCTGCTCTTTCATCTTCAACAACCCTTCAACATCCACGCGTTCAGAGACCAGGCCGGCAGTCAGTTTTTCAGGGATCAAGGCGGCCTGTTCTTGAAGCTGCTTGCCTTTTTCACTCAGGGTCACAATGACTTTACGCTCATCCTCTTTGGAGCGTTCGCGGGTGATGATGCCCTGTGCCTCCATACGCTTTAAGATGGGGGTGATGGTGTTGGTATTCAAGATCAACCTCGCGGTGATTTCATTCACAGTAACACTGTCGGTTTCCCACAGCACCATCAGCACCAAATATTGGGGATAGGTGATGCCCAGTGCATCCAGATGGGGTTGGTACTCGCGGATGATCAGGCGTGAAGCCGCGTAAACCGGAAAGCATAATTGGTTTTCTAATTTAAGTTGTTCATAACCCATAAGGCAACCTTGACTTTCTTCAGGCAAAATAATCGTTTTGAATTAGTTCTTCGCCTGATTGTATACCATTGTGGCTAGGCGATAAAGCTGGCCAGATACTCATCTATCTTTTCGGGTTCAGTACTGGGCGAGAAGCGTTTCACCGGTTTGCCATTTGCGTCAACTAGAAACTTGGTAAAATTCCATTTGATCTCATTGGTGATAAAACCTTTCAATTCCTGTTTGAGGTACTTGTAAAGTGGATGCGCGTTTTTGCCGTTGACTTCTATCTTCGAAAACATCGGAAACGTCACACCATAATTGATCAGACACCCTTCCGAGATGGATTGATCGTCGCCGGATTCCTGGTTGGCAAATTGATTACATGGAAACCCCAAAATCACCAACCCTTTATCTTGATGCTTGCGGTACAACTTCTCAAGCCCTTCGTATTGCGGTGTCAAACCGCATTTGCTGGCGGTATTCACGATCAAAAGGGTTTTACCTGCATACTCACCAAGCTTAACTTCTTTGCCTTGAAGTGTTTTGGCTGAAAATTGATAAATGCTTGTTGCGGTTTCGTTTTTCATAGACTTTATACCTTTATAAATTTGAATTGGCTTTGTTTTCTTAATATTTAGACAAGATTGATTTTCACATCCACGTTATTGCGCAGCGCCTTGGAATATGGGCAGGTTTTATGCGCTTTTTCCAACAATTTTTTCGCGGTTTCACTATCTACACCTTCGACGGATACATCCAGTGTGACGACTAATTCGAAGCCAGACAGACCGGCCAGTTTCAGACCAATGGTGGCAGACACTTGCGAATTGATTTTCTTGCGTTCAGTGCGAGCCACAAAATTTAAAGCGCTGTCAAAGCAGGCAGCATAACCGGCAGCAAAAAGCTGCTCGGGGTTGGTATACGCGCCGCCTGGTCCGCGCATTTCTTTGGGCGTTCGAACTTCCAGATTAATCACGCCGTCCTGACTTACGACTTTTCCGTCGCGTCCGCCTGATGCAGTCACTGTGGTTTCATATATAGGTTTCATTTTTCCTCTTATATCTTACGAGATTATATCTTGTACGATATAAAAATTATACAACGTAGTACTATAAATACAAGCGAATTCGGTAAGATTTGTATAAGGTTAGCGTTTTCAGAGGTGGTGTAGTCAACCCAAATCAAAACAAAGTTGAATAAATGAAAAACCTCCCGAATGAATCTTCATTTCGGGAGGTTTTTTATAATTGATCAGAGATTAGTCGCTACCGCGATATCCCAGTTGTTGATCAAGGATCAAAACTGCTGTTCCTTTGTCTTGAATCATATCCAATTTGGCGACAATATCGGCGGCGTTCTTTTCTTCTTCAACCTGTTCAGTGATGAACCACTGAAGCATGATCTGGGTAGGATAATCGTTTTCTTTCAATGCCAGTTCATACAACGCATTGATTGATGCGGTAACCACTGCTTCATGCGCTTGTACTTGTTTGAAGATCTCGAGATTGGATTTTCCTTCGATCACGGGGCCAGCTATCGGCGTGAGGTCTACCTTTGCGCCACGTTCGAGTAAATAGGAATAGAATTTCATGCCGTGCTCTTGTTCTTCATCAGCTTGAAGTTTCATCCATTTGGCAAAGCCAGACAGATTGGCATCCTCAAAATGCGCTGACATGGCAAGGTAAAGGTAAGCGGAATAAAACTCTTTGTTAATTTGTTCGTTGAGTGCTTTTTGTAAGACTGTGGATAACATATTTTCTCCTCTGTAATATTGAACTAAATTGGTTGCATAACGCTATTTTGACTTATTTTGTTTTGACATTCAGGGCAATGGCCGTAATACAAAATCCTTGAGCCAAATAACTCAAACCCTGATTTTTTATTGATTTCGTCATTAAGCTGATTGATGAAATTGGATGTGGCATCCACAATTTTGTGGCATTTTACACATGCCAGGTTAATGTGTGGTGAGACATCCGCATCAAAATGGACTTTGTCATCTCCAATGCTGCCCAATGCGTTGACCAGGCCTATCCCCACCAGCACATCCAGCGTGTTGTAGATGGTCGCCAACGACAAGGATGGAAATTGCTGCTTAAGCTCTATATATATATCATTCGCAGTGGGGTGTGCGTCAGATTCAGTCAGCAGTTCACAAATGGCAATCCGTTGTGGGGTTGCCCTTAAACCTGCTTTGCGAAGTGCTTCAATGACTTGTTGTTTTTCCATTTTATAATGATTCCTAATTTATAATCATTATAAATAAAATTTATCCTTTTGTCAAGTACCAATTCTTCTCTGTTATTTAAACTTGAAAAGTGGACAATATAAAGCTCAAAAGTGGACTGACTGTTTTCTTAAGATTGGGGGGTTTAAATCTGAAAAGTGGACAGCTATGATGAAATAAAAAGAGAGGGAATCATGGCACAACTCCACAAGA
>CAKMKJ010000008.1 GCA_927443345.1 uncultured Anaerolineaceae bacterium
GCCAACTGGAGCCAGACTGAAGCCTACAGTGTAATGGAAAGCCTTCTTCAGGCAAACCCCGATGTTAAGGGTGTGATCTGCACCTGCATTGTCAAGGATGATGGCGACAGCTTTTTGTGCGATGCAGCTATCGATTAATTCTGCCTGTTTATTGGCATCGTCATCATGGACAAGTTTCAAAGCGGTGTAGCCAAGTTCTTCAGCTTTGGCAGCAGCAATTTCTTGCTGGGTACCAAAGAATGGGTTTTCAACACCAGGAACGATTACGCACATCATGCCTTTTTCATCAGCAGGAGCTGCAGCAACTGGTTCGCAGCTTGTTTTGCCGTTGGGGGCAAATCCGGTGTACTGGCAGGCATTTTCAGGAGTGAGCAGAACCATATCAATGGTCTGTTTCTCGGGTTTGCCAGTGCTGCCAGTGCGGATAAATGCATCGGCCTGGACAACAGCCTGGGTAGCCAATTCAGCAACTGGTTGTAAGGCACCAGCGTCAATTTCGCCATTCATGATGGAGATATTGACATCATCGGAACCATCGAAACCAACCACGATAACATCAGACATGCCAGCAGCATTCAAAGCAGCCTGGGCGCCAAGAGCCATGGTGTCGTTTCCGCAGATCACACCCTTAACATCCGGGTTTGCCTGAAGAAGGCTTTCCATTACACTATAGGCTTCTGTCTGGCTCCAGTTGGCGGTCTGTTGGGCAACCATGGTCAAACCAGGCAAAGCATCAAGCACTTCATGGTATCCGTCAGAGCGAACATGAGCGTTGGTGTCAGTGTCTCTACCAGTTAACTCGATGTAATTGCCTTCTTCGCCCATGAGTTCAGCGAAGTATTCAGCCAAAATGGTCGCGCCTTGGTAGTTATTGGAGACGATCTGAGAGACTGCAACACCTTCTTGGGTGATTTCGCGGTCAATCAGGAAGGTCGGGATGCCGGCATCTTTGGCTTTTTGAACAGCCGCAACGGTTGCATCTGCACCTGCATTGTCAAGGATGATGGCGACAGCTTTTTGTGCGATGCAGCTATCGATCAATTCTGCCTGTTTATTGGCATCATCATCATGGACGAGTTTCAAAGCGGTGTAGCCAAGTTCTACTGCTTTAGCAGCAGCGA
Source organism: uncultured Anaerolineaceae bacterium (assembly GCA_927443345.1). GTDB lineage: Bacteria > Chloroflexota > Anaerolineae > Anaerolineales > Anaerolineaceae > UBA6107. The sequence continues at coordinate 1,122 of CAKMKJ010000008.1, forward strand.
TTTCTTGCTGGGTACCGAAGAATGGGTTTTCAACACCAGGAACGATTACGCAGATCATTCCTTGTTCTTCAGCAGGAGCTGCGGGTTTACAAGCAGCAAGCACCATCACAACAATTGCGAGTACACTCAACAAAACATAAAACTTCTTTTGTGACATATTCTCTCCTCTTTATGATTAGGAATTGCAAATAGCATTCTCTCAATACAAGGTAGAAAAGGTAGATTCTTTATTTTTGAGTACAACTCCTTTCTAAAGTGATTTGTATGACCAGGATCGATTTGAATATCACTTTGTTTCTTGTTGTTTTTGCAATGCAATACGGTCTTGCATCCTTGCTTGAACCTGATCGATAATGACTGCAAGCACGATAACTGCGCCCTTGATTACTTTTTGCCAGAAGGAAGAAACACCCATCATGATTAGACCATCACCCAAAACGCCGATGACAAATGCTCCAATTAGGGTTCCGCCAATACTTCCACGCCCGCCAGCTAAAGATGTACCACCTAGAACCACTGCAGCAATCGCAGTTAGTTCAAAGGTATCTCCGGTAAGCGGATGAGCAGCTACGAGTTGTGAAGCAATAATCAACCCAACCGTAGCGGAACAAAAACCGCTAATACTGTAAACAATTATTTTTGTTTTGTTGATACGGACGCCTGAAAGTTCTGCTGCACGTTCATTGCCGCCAATTGCATAAACATGCCTACCGAATGCCATACGAGTAGTGACTATGTAAGCAATGATCGAAAACGCCACCATAATCCAGATTGAATAATTGACGCCCAAAAAATCACCAGCCCCTAGAATCTGAAAACCAGTATTCCCATATTCGGGCCGTCCAACGATGTTAGGGAAGGTGTAACCATTGTTGCGCAGACCAGCTAAACCGCGAGCTACATATAACATGCCCATGGTAGCAATAAACGGGGCTACATTGAAGCGAGTGATAATAAAGCCGCTGATAGTACCCATCAATGTGCCGATAGCAAGAGAAATGACCACTATCATCCATGTATGTGGATAAATAATTATGCCAAGCTGCGGCAATTGAATACCTTCATTGATCAAACCACCAGCGATCATGGCGGTCAATCCAACAATTGAACCAACCGACAGATCAATACCACCCGACAGGATCACAAATGTCATTCCGATTGCCAAAATGGCATTAATGGCAACGTGCTTTGTGATGATGACAACATTGTCAGGACTGACAAATTGAGGTGACAAAGAGGTAAAAACAACTAAAACCAGAATTAACGCGATAAAAGCGCGGCCTTTCAGTAAAAATTGCTGCACATCAGTTTTAGTGATTCGGCGTTTATTCTTCGATTCTTGCAATTTTGGGTTAGTTCCCTGATCCATTATTATTACCTCCGTTTGATGGGCCGTGACCAATGGCAGAAGCCAAGACTAATTTTTCTTCAGTTGCCTCGTCGTGAGTAAATTCTCCAGTTATTGCGCCTTTAGACATTACAATAATTCGGTCAGACAAGGCCAAAACTTCTTTTAGTTCAGATGAGACAAAAATAACGCCGTACTTTTGCAAAGCCAGTCTATTCATAATCTCAAAGATTTCAGATTTGGCTCCAACATCAATTCCACGGGTAGGCTCATCAAGAAGAAGTACTTTAGGTTTTGTCAATAACCCTTTTGCAACAACTACTTTTTGTTGATTACCGCCACTCAATGAGGTAATTGGTTGCTGAGTGCTCGCCACACGAATGGATAATTCTTTTACCTGTTGATCTGTAGCGATTTTCTCTTTTTTACTCAACAGGAATATTCTTTTCATGTAGTTCTTTAAACTTGCAAGAAGCATATTATCTTTTACAGATAGTGTCTGAACCAAACCATACCGTTGTCGATCTTCTGGTACCAAAACAAATCCCGCTTTTATGCGTTCAGTCACTGATTTTGAGGTTATTGGACAGCCATTCAGCCAAATCTTGCCTTTGGTTTGCAGTTTCGCTCCTGCAAGACAATCGACCAAATCAGACCGACCAGCGCCCATCAGGCCATAAAAACCCAGGATTTCACCTTCACGTAGATCGAAAGAAAGATGGTCAAGTAAATATCCACCTCCGATTCTTGGTAGTGTAAGGTCTTCAACCTTTAAAAGAACTTCTCCGATTTCATGTTCACGGCGGGTAAACAAAGCTGCGGGATTTCTTCCAACCATTTTTTCAATAAGCCAGGGAACGGTTACATTTGAAGCCTCTTCATCAGCAACCTTTTTGCCATCCCTAAAGACAGTAATGAAATCACCTATCTGAAGAAGCTCTTCCAGTTTATGAGAAATATAAATAATCGAGACTCCATGAGCCTTCAGATCACGGATGACACGGAAGAGAATTTCAACCTCAGAAGCACTTAATGCCGAAGTGGGTTCATCCATGATCAACACACGCACATCTTGCGCCAAGGCTTTGGCAATTTCAACAATTTGCTGCTGCCCAATTCTCAACTCTCCCACTAATTCGTTGGGGTTGATACTTTGCTCAAGTCGATGAATTAAATCAATCGCCTTCTGCTTTTCATTTTTTTTATCAATTATTCCGTTTTGACAAATTTCTCTTGCAAGAAAAATATTGTCTACAACGCTAAGGTTTAAACAAAGGTTCAATTCTTGATAGATGATTCCGATTCCGAGTCGGCTGGCATCTAATGGTGATTTAAGGTTTATTTCTTTACCATCCAGCAATACTTTTCCGCTGGTGGGCTGTTCAACGCCAGCAAGGATTTTCATCAGTGTTGACTTACCTGCGCCATTTTCTCCAATAAGAACGCTTACTTTTCCTTTATGCACATTGAAGGAGACATCGTCCAATGCAACTGTGCCAGGAAAAACCTTGGTAATGTTATGAGCAGTCAAGACAATAGTATCTGCCTCGACAGGAGAACCCACATCCAAAACAGGATCTTTTTCTAGCATGTTTTTTAGTCTCCCAATTCTATGTGGGTCGGCACAATGCGAATTTCTGTCATATCAATTTGAATTATGTTAAATGTGCGAATACTAAAAGCACCTTCAACCATAATTGTTTTTCCAATCCAACTGCTTTTATCTTCACTACCGAGAATGTCAGTAAGAACGCGCTTATTAATTTCAGACGCCACTTTGCCATATTCAGTTTGTTCTTTAAAATCACCAAAACTAATAAAACCACCCGCATCTCGAACTGAAGTTTCATCACTTGGGATACGCGTTCCAATGTACATGAGAACTTTAATTGGTCCTGTGTAATCATCGACCTGAATTTCGATGGTGCCAGTACTTGATTCGGTGTTCACAGCGGTAACTTTTCCGGTGGTCTTGACCATGTAAACATGCGATTCACCAACAGTGATCAGGCCAAATTCATTTGCGATTGGAGCCAGGGTTTCTTTTTGAACAATTCCGCTTGCATCTGGTGTTATTTTCACAAGTACATCGGCGAGATTTACTGATTTTTCATCATAAGCCGGTAACAGTGTTGACATCCAGATTTCGTCGACATACTTCGCTGGATCAAAGGCTTCATTTTGGACTGCTTGTTGAGCACTCTCAATTGTGACCACGGTGAAACCGAAGCGCACCATGAAACCCAAAACGATGATGACAATTACAGGAAAGATGAATTTGGAAAGTTTTTGTTTCATTAATTTATCCTTCTTTGGTTTGATTCAAGATCTGATTTACGGCAAGATGCCAATTTTCCAATAAACCATCAATTGTTTTTACATCCCGTTTTGGTGTAAATTTGGTGTACTCAGCAGGCAATGCCGCTAATTCACTTTGTGTAGCAAAAATTTTCAATCCTAATGCGCCACTATAAACTGCTCCCAAGGCCGATAGTTCTGGTAATTGTGAAGCCAGCAAAGTGTTTTGATTTAAATCAGAAATAAATTGCATTAAGAATGAATTGCTCACCGCTCCGCCATCACCATGAACTGTCATCAGGTCAACCCCTGCATCTTTACTCATTGCGTTAATGACATCTGTAACGATAAACCCTATCGATTCCAATGCAGCACGTACGATATGAGCTCTTGTAGTTGAAGGTGTCATGCCTAAAATGGCTGCTTTTACATCTGAACGCCAGTAAGGAGCGCTCAACCCAACAAAGGCAGGAATGAAATGAACACCCCCATTATCAGGAACAGATAAAGCCAATGCTTCTGTTTCGGCAACATTTGTAATTAACTGCATCTGGTCTCGCAACCAAGTGATGGTTGCCCCGGTAAAATTGATAATCCCTTCAAATGCGTACGTTGGAGCCCCGTCCATTACCCACGCCAGAGCCGTCACAGTACCGCTATCAGATAGCCGCTTTTCGTGACCAATATTCAATAGAATAGAGGATCCAGTTCCAAAGGTGACTTTTGCACTACCAGGCTCAAAACACCTTTGGGCAAACAATGCTGCCTGAGAGTCGCCCATAACGCCATAGATGGGGATACGTGTGTTGAGGAAACCAACCAAATCCGTATCCCCAAACCAGGCTTTACTTTCGCGCACTTCAGGGAGAAGAAAGAAATCCACACCAAACACGTCACATAACGCTTGACTCCATGACAGCTTTTCAATGTCATAGAAAAGTGTTCGTGAGGCATTGGTATGGTCTGTTGCATACACTTTGCAATTCGTTAATCGGTAGATCAAATAGGAGTCAATCGTGCCGAATAACGCAGAGCCGTCTTTTAATCGGTCTTGCAAATCAGGCCTTGAGTCTAGCAACCACCGTAATTTACTGGCCGGAAAGTAAGTATCGATCTTCAATCCAGTCAATTCATGCACCAAACCCTCTTTACCGGCGCTGACCAATTGGTCACAAATAGCAGCACCACGGCGGCATTGCCAGACAATAGCATTGCAAAGAGGATGACCTGTTTCTTTATCAAAAATAACAAATGTTTCTCGTTGGTTGGTAATACTAAGTGCTAATAGATTGTTCCATTTTTCAGTATGGCGAGACAACAAAGCCGTGGTGGCTTTCAAAGTGTTTTGGAATATTTCTTCTGCATTGTGTTCAACCCAACCTGGTTTAGGATAAATCTGTTGATGAGAACACGTTTCTTGATCTACAAGACACCCCTCCTGAGAAAACAGGAGTGCTTTTGTAGCAGAAGTGCTTTGGTCAATCGCAAGAAATAACCCGGCAGAATTTACCATTTTTTCCTATCGTTGTTCGAGAAGTTGAGTAGCTGTCTTTGCGAGCCCTTGAGGTGAAATGCCATAATGTTTGAATATTTCGCCTTGACTGCCGGTCACAGTATGTTCATCCGGGATACCCACAATTTTAAATGGACGATTGATTCCAGCCTGCATCAGAAATGAAGCCACTCGGCTACCCAATCCACCATTTATACTGTGTTCTTCGACAGTAATAACAACCTTTGATTTTTCTACGGCTTGTCGAACAGCGAGTTCATCAAAAGGGCGCAGGCTATGAACACTCAGAACACAACATTTAAGTCCCTCACTGACAAGGTCTTGACTTGCTAAAAATGCCGGCGCAACCGTCTCGCCAATTGCAATAAAGACAACATCATATGAATCCTGGTTTGGCGTCAGTTGAATTGCTTTGCCAATTTCAAAATATGTTTCAACATTATGAAGATGAGGCATGGCCTTTTTACCAAATCGAATATAGAGCGGCCTGGGATGGTTAATTGCTGCCTGGATTACTTTTTGTGTTTCAAAATTATCTGCAGGAGCAACAATATCAATGTTGTTAATGGCTTGCATCACGGCAAAATCATGCAAGGAATGATGGGTGGTTCCAAGTGCACCATAACTAACCCCTGCACTGATGCCAATAATCTTTACGGGGTGGTCAGAATATGCAACATCATTTTTTATTTGTTCCAGCGAGCGGGCCGTCAGAAAGCAAGCTGGTGAGATTGTAAAAACTTTTTTGCCCATTGATGACAAACCAGCAGACACACCCACAAGGTTTTGTTCGGCAATGCCAATCTCAACAATCTGTTGAGGAAATTTTTCAGCGAATGGTGTAACACGACCAGAACCACGAGAGTCACTGGTGCAGATCAAGATATCACGATCATTCTCAGCTAATTCGATTAATGTCTGTGCAAAAAAATCAAGGTTGGTTTTTCCGAGAGAGAGTGTAGTATCAGCCATTTGAGTTCTCCACTTTCTGCTCAGCTAAATCAAGTTCTTGAATGGCCAACGCGTACTCTTCATCTGTCGGAACACGGTGATGCCAGCCGACGTTATCTTCCATAAAACTAATCCCTTTACCTTTTATAGTATGCGCTAAAACCAGGTTCGGTTTTTCTTCTTCAAAGGGCAATGTATCAAACAGAGCCGCTAATTCACCAACATTGTTTCCATCTACATGACGAACCGCAAAACCAAATGCTGAAAATTTTTCATCCAAAGATTCCATTGCCATTACATTTTCTGTGCGCCCGCTGATTTGAAGCGTGTTGCGGTCAACAATAGCAACCAGATTGTCAAGTTTATAATTTGCTGCACTGGCAGAAGCTTCCCAAATTGATCCCTCGGTTAATTCTCCATCACCCATGATAGTAAAAACCCGATTATCACGATGATCCATTTTGGCAGCCAAAGCCATACCCACCGAAATTGATAATCCGTGCCCGAGGGCGCCAGTATTTTGTTCTATACCAGGGATGCTACGTGTCGGGTGACCAATAAATGGTGAGTTATATTTTTCTATCGTGTTTAGCTCATCAATTGTATAAAAACCCTGATCGAGAAGCACCGCATACAACGCTTCAACTGAATGCCCTTTACTGTGAACATAATGATCACGATCAATATCACCAAAATTCTTTGTGGTAATGTTCATGGTTTGGTTGTAAAGAACATTAAGAATATCCACACATGAAAGACTTCCACCGGTGTGGCCTGCTTTTGCTGAATAAATAAGAGAAAGGATTGTTTTTCGGTATTGAATTGACTTAAATTCCAATAATGCCGTTTTTTCTCGTGAAATCAGGTGATCTGAAGTGGATATCATGAATAATTATTCCTAGTTGGATATTTATTTTGCTAATGCTATAATACAATATGAAAATAGAAAATCCAACAAAAAACGAATATTTATTCATAACCAAATTTTTATTCAAGGGGTTTTTACATGGCTCGTATCGATGAACTTCGCATGATTGCTCGAGTTGCCCGTTTATATTACGAAATGGACAAAAGGCAATCAGAAATAGCTGAACAACTTGGCTTATCACAGACTACAGTATCGCGCCTACTTAGCCGTTCGAAAGAAGAAGGTATCATCCGCATATCGATCAATATGCCAAAGGGTGTATATACTGAACTGGAAGAAGCCCTGGTCATGAAATTCAATTTGCGAGACGCGATTGTTGTCGATAGCCTGGATAATGATGAAAATTTGATACAACGAGATTTGGGGGCAGCCGCGGCTTACTATCTTGAATCTGCGATCCGCCCCAATGAAATCATCGGAATATCCTCCTGGAGTGCAACACTTTTAGCTCTGGTTGATGCGCTCCATCCACTACCGCGCAAAGCAGGGGTTAAAGTTGTTCAAATACTGGGAGGGGTTGGTAATCCATCAGTTGAAGCACACGCCACTCGATTAACATCCCGGTTGGGGCAACTTGTTAATGGTGAAGTTGTTTTTTTACCTGTCCCCGGAATTTTAGCCTCAGAAGAAGCCCGCAACATTCTTTTAGGCGACGATGTTACCAAAAACGCTTTGCAGTTGTTTGATAGCGTCACCACAGCATTAGTTGGGATTGGCGCATTGGAACCTTCTCCTCTGCTGGCAGAAAGCGGTAATATTTTTTCGGCACATGATATGGAAATGCTACACCAAGGCAAAGCGGTTGGAGATGTACTGCTTCACTTTTTTGACATAAATGGAAATCTGGTCGACACCGGTATGGATAAACGGGTAATCTCGATGGGGTTGGCTCAATTAACCAAAGTAAACCGCGCGATCGGTGTGGCAGGCGGGTCAAGGAAATACTCAGGAATTTTAGGAGCCCTGCGTGGTCATTGGGTAAATATTTTAATAACAGACAGGTTTACAGCAGCCCGCCTTGAAAAGGAAGACTAATCAGTTTAAAAATTTTATAGTTGCACAGTCCTGGACGTAAGTGAGCATCTTTAGAGTCATTAATCGTACACACTTCTGGTCGTGGAGGAAAAATCGCTATGCATATCATTGTAGGATTTCTCGCACAGGCTGTTCTAACCTTGGCATTATTTTTCACCACTTACAGCATTTATAATAAACCATTCCTTAGCATTCTTTTAACAGCCCCCTTTTCGATATTTTTTGCAGTTATGATGGGAAGCTATTTTTCAAAAACCTTACGCAAAAAACAAAAGGACGTGATTGATGAATCACTATCATCAATCGCGATTGCGCAAGATTCTGAATTGTTATCTGCTGCAAACGCCAATATTTCTCAGTTAGCCGAAAAAGTATCCACGATTGCCAATATGCTGGGACATGCTTCAGGGTACATGGATACGCTAACGCATCAAACTGAAGTAAATACGAAGGATATCACCAAAGCAATTGACCAGGTGGTAAGCGGAACCAGCCAGGAAAATGAATCCATTCAATTAGTAGCGCACCAATTAGAAATGATGGCAACGGCTACTGAAGGCATAGCCATAGGCGCACAAGATCAAGCAAAATCTGTGGGAAACGCTACTGAAATTTCACATACCGTAAATAAAGCTATTGAAGAAATCGCTGTAAAAGCCTCCAACGCGGCCAAAGCATCTGCGCAGGCTGCTGAGGCCGCCAATGAAGGCGGTAAAACAATTAATGCCACCGTAAAGGCCATTAACAATATTCGCGAAAAAGTTGGGCAGTCAGCAGAAAAAGTAAGAGAAATGGGCACACGCTCTGAAGAGATCAGCATCATTGTTGAAAAAATAAAAGACATCGCTTCTCAAACCAATCTATTGGCATTGAATGCAGCCATTGAGGCTGCACGTGCGGGAGAAATGGGCCGCGGGTTTGCAGTGGTTGCCAGTGAAGTCAGAAAACTGGCAGAAAACTCCGTCATTGCCACAAAAGATGTAAATAACCTTGTTTTAGCCATCCAAAAGAGCGCGCATGAAGCTGTCACAACCATGGATATGGGTGTAGATGAAGTTCAGAATGGTGTTGAACTGGCAGAGCAATCTGGTAAAGCTCTAGAAACCATCATCTCAACTTCAGATACCGTTCATCAGGAATTAAAGGATGTTGTCAGTCTGACCAATCAACAGATTACCTTGAGCAGAGAACTTGGCAATGCCATGGAATCCGTTTCTGCTGTAGTAGAAGAAAATTCTGCTTCGTCAGAAGAAATGTCGGCTGAAGCAGATAACATTGCCAAAGAAATAGAAAATATTGCAGAGATCAGCGCCAAAAATAGTGTAACGGCCATCGGTGTATCGAAATTAACTACCGAAATTTGCACCCTGGTAGCTGACTCAACTGCCTCTGCACAAACCCTGGCAGAGATGGCCTCTTCATTACAAAACCTTGTTTCAGCATATGACAACAGTTTAAACGAGATTGTTATTCCAACTAAAACGTACACTTCTCATCTAAAGCCTACCGTTGGAATAATTATTCCTAAAAAAATTGCCTTCTGGGAAACAGCCATTAAGTTTGCTCAAAAAGGAGCAGATGAATTAGGGGCAAAGCTGATCGTGTGTGATTCAGAAGAGAATCCAGTGATAATGGAAAATCATATAACCAACCTGGTAAACCAGAAAGTTGATGGTATTCTGTGGGTTCCGTATTTTGGCCTGGGTCGAAAAGGATTGACCCTGGCAAAAAACGCTGGAATTCCTGTTTTACTGATTGATTCTTATGAGGGAGGTCTGCAACCGCAATCGGAAGAGTTTCCAAACTATCTGGCTTTTGTTGGCCCGGCTGATGAGACAGGCGCATATGAAATGGGGAATTATCTGTTGAATCATTTATCCCCTTCAAAGGAGGGTAAGAAATTTATAGCCTCTCTAGACGGTACTGAAGGCGCACCAGGGGCCATTATTCGCCATAAAGGATTAATTCGGGCAATGAAAGAACACTCTGAAGCGGTATTAATTTCTTCAAAAACTGCCAACTTTGATTTTGAAACAGCAAAGATATGTATGCAAGAAATGTTGAATGAATCGCCACAAATCCAGGGGGTTTGGGCAGCAGGTGATGCAATGACGCAAGGTGGAATCGAAGGTGCTAAATTGGCAGGACGCCATCCGGGTAAAGATATCTTTTTTGTGGGCATGGATCTTGATTCTGAAAGCCTTAAAGCCTTACGAAACGGAGAACAGTTATTTGATATAGGCGGACATTGGCTTCAATTTGGTTTCGGCTTGAGTATCCTTTATGATAGCCTGAACGGGTATCCAATGCCAAAAGGCCGTTCAATTGTAAAACTGCCGTTATTACCTGTGACGCGTGAAAAGGTAGACCGGTTTGAAAAGGATTTTCCTAACGGCATTCCGCTGTATGATTTCATACAAAAATCCAGAGCATACAATCCAAATGCGCCAGTTTCATTTTTTGAGATGAAATATTCAACAGAATAGTTACTTATTCATTATGAAAAAACAATTGAGTTATATAAATCAAACTCAATTGTTTTGTTTTAATACCAATCTTCGTCCTACATGAGATCACGGCCAAATTTATTGTGTTGACTATTAAATTTTTAAAAGCTCATCGACAATCAAATCAGCTTCAGAAAAAATCGAATGAGTGGTGAATGCAATTTAAGCAATTGACAATGCAATTTCGTTAAGAATTGTGGTAATTTTACAAAAATGAAATAAGAATTTACCGAATGGAGTTTATTTTTGTGAGCATTAAAACTAAAGGTGCGCAGAGCGGTGGCTCGAATTTCACACCCTCTACGGGTGCCCTGAACCAAACAAAAACTCCCCGGAGGGAGTTTATTCTTGTGAGCGCGAAGGGGCTCGAACCCTTAACCAACGGCTTAAAAGGCCGCTGCTCTACCATTGAGCTACGCGCCCAAGAACGGCTGAATTCTATCACGGCAGGCAAAGAGCGTCAATAAGATTTGCCATTAAAATAAAAAACCAGGCGGAGGTTCCACCTGGTCTTGTTGTTTCGATATATTAGCCTTGCTTCATGAAATCGGACATGCTTTCAAGCAGTGTATCAACATCTGCAAGAGAGGTTTCACCCATGGTGGCCACACGGTAAGTAATGTCTTTGAGCTTGCCGTAACCATTGGCAATGCGCATGCCGCGGGTTTGAAGGAATTTGTTCAAGGCGCTGATCTCCCAATTGTGTGTGTTCTTGACGTTCACCACAGTTTTGGAACGATAGCCTTCTTTGGCCAAAACTTCCATACCATTGGCCTGAGCCCAATCCTGCACTTTTTTAGACATGGCAGCATGGCGTGCAAAACGGTTGTCGAGACCTTCTGCAAAAATGCGATCCAACTGGAAGTCTAATGCATAGATCAAAGACATGGCCGGGGTCATGGGGGTGGAATCTTTGAGGCGATGTTTTTCCATCAGGAGCAGGTCGAAATACCATCCGCGGTTGGTGACGGATTCGGCTTTTTTCATCGCACGATCTGAAGCACCTGCCAGGGATATGCCAGGGGGCAGCGCCAGGCATTTTTGTGAGCTGGTCAACAAGAAGTCGATCCCGAGGGCATCCATTTCAATTTTGACTCCGCCCAGAGATGAAACTGCATCCACCAGAATGAGAGTGTCGGGGCTGACCTCCTTGACCACGGCGCAAAGTTCCTTGATCGGATTTTCGACGCCGGTGGAGGTTTCATTGTGTACGATGGTGACGGCTTCATAATGTTTTTGTTTAAGAGCATCTCGCAGCATATCAGGCGTAATGGCTTCGCCCATTTCAACTTCAAGCTTGTCCGCTTTTTTGCCGTTGGCGATAGCAACATCGTTCCAACGCTGGGCAAATGACCCATTGACGCAAGAAAGCACGGTCTCTTGAACGAAATTTCGGATGCCCGCTTCTTGCATGCCAGACCCTGAACATGAACCCTGGAATATGCGGGTTTGTGTATAGAACAGGTCTTTGGATTTTTCAGCAGTTCTTTGGAATATGGCCTCAAAATCTTTGCTGCGATGCGGAATCATCGGCTTCGTTTGAGCAGCCAAAACTTCTGGAGCGACATCGACTGGACCAGGAACAAACATACGGCTCATAATACTCTCCTTATCAAAACCTGCACGGTTAACCCCATTAATTATGCAATGGGTTGATTGATTAGCGCAAGAAGAATGACAGTATCACTAAAATGGTAATGAATGATCCGGCCATGATGCCAATTTTGGCAAGATCTTTCTTTACGTAGGTGTAATCGGGATTAAATTCAGCTACTGCAGGGCGATTGGTCTTGACATGTGCTGAAGTAGTAATTGGTGCAGAAGCAGTGGTGACTGATCGTTTATTGTTTGAGTTTGCCATTTGTTTCTCCTTGTTTCATTTTTTCAGAATTAGTCTTCTTGTAAAATTGCGGTAACCACGATGCGCTGGGTATCAATGCGATAGGGATAACACGAAATCATGGTTAATGTTTTCTCCGGGGTTGGCGCCATCAGATCCACTCTGGTGGGCTCAACTATTTGTGTACCAGTTATGACATAAGTAAAAGAGCGATCTTGCGTGGTGATGATTACCGTATCACCAGTTTTCAGCTTGTCGAGATCTTTGAATAACTCTCCAAAAATATCATTGTGGGCTGAGACCACGACGTTGCCGACTTCACCTGGGTTGGCTGTGCCTACATGCTGACCAACACCTTTTTTCAACTGTTCCCAGCCGTCTCCTAAAACAATTGGAGCACTCACACCAATCGCTGGAATCTGAATCTGCCTTGCCTGCTGCGCACCCGGTGTCGGAATGGGCAGATCAGCGTAACTCTGCATGAGCGGTCTGAGATGCTCAGGGATTTCTGCATCATTCGGCCTGACTTCTACGCCTTCGACGGGGGCGGTGTGTCCGCTTGGGAGTACAACCGCGGTAATCAAGGCGGTAGGGGTAAGTTGTGGCATTGCAAGCGCACCAGCGGTTTCTTCATTAAGAAGGTTAAGCACATTGAACGCTTGAAATATGATCACGACCAGACCCACGATAGCTAAAATCTCAACAATAAAAAGAAACCGCTCCATCCCCTTTTTTCGGCGATTCCGTGCACGCCGACGATTGGTTAAGGTTTCCTCCTCTGGCTCGTCATCATCCCCTGGAATCACATTGGGGATAATCGGATTTTCAGTTTCAACCTGAATCACACGACCAGTTTTACGGAATGACTCGAGCCTGGCTTCCCGTTCGGCGCGTCTTTTTTCCACGAGGAGCTGTCGCAATTCTTCTGAAGTAAATTCCTCAATAGATCGCTGACGTGGCATCAGATTTCCTGTTCTTCCCGGGTTTTACCCTGACTGATTATAACCGATTTAGTCTGGTTGCTCTTAAATAAAAATAGTTGCGTGGATGAGACACTATTTTGCATTCATGTTAAAATGAGGTTTAACAAAAAGGAAAATTTATGAGTAAAAACTATTTAATTGATATGGACGGCGTCCTGGTCACCGGAAAAACCTTAATCCCTGGTGCGGAATTATTTATTGAAAAGATGCTGGATGCAGGAACGAAGTTTCTCATCCTGACCAACAATCCGCTTTATACACAGCGCGACCTTGAACACCGCTTGAACTCGATAGGGTTGAAAGTGCCGGCTGAAAGCATTTTCACCTCTGCGATTGCAACTGCGCGTTTTCTGCAAAATCAAAACCCCAACGGCACTGCCTACGTGATCGGCGAAAGCGGATTGACCCAGGCAATGCACGAGGTGGGTTATGTACAAACCGACACTCACCCTGATTATGTCGTTCTTGGTGAAGTCAATAACTACAATTTTGAAATGATCGCCAAAGCCGTCCGTCTAATCAATGATGGGGCGATGTTCATCGCTACAAACCCCGATTCAACCGGACCCACCGAAGCAGGTGTCGTGCCCGCGACAGGTGCGCTGGCAGCCTTAATCGAAAAGGCAACCAACCGGGCACCTTTTTTTGTGGGCAAGCCCAATCCACTGATGATGCGCAGCGCTATGCGCTATTTAGGCGTGCATTCTGAAAATACGATCATGGTCGGCGACCGCATGGATACCGATATCGTGGCTGGCGTGATGAGTGGTCTTGAAACCATCCTCGTCTTAACCGGCGTCTCGAGAAGAGAAGATGTAAAACGCTTTCCATACCGCCCCACACAGATCCTGAACTCCGTTGCGGATATCATCATCACTGCAGAATAATCGAGACTATTTATGATATCCAAGAATAACGGTTCCATTCAGAAAAGATTTATCTATTCTATTGTCTTAACCAGTTTAATTTTGGTGGCCGAGGTCATCGGCGGATTGGTTTCAGGTTCGCTGGCGCTGCTCTCTGACGCAGCCCATGTCTTCATGGACATTTTTGCACTGGTACTCAGTTTTGTGGCGTTGAAGTTGGCCATTCGACCACCAGATGATAAACACTCTTTCGGCTGGTTCCGGCTTGAAGTCGTGGCTGCTTTGATTAACGGCGCTTCGTTGTTTATTATTTCTATCGGTATCTGGATTGAAGCGGTAAAACGATTTCAAAACCCGGTCGCTATTAAAAGTACCGAGATGTTCGTCATTGCCGTGATTGGTTTGATCGTCAACCTGGTTGTGGCGTTTATTCTTGGCGGTCATGATCACGATCAAACCGGACATAACCATGATCATGGTCATAAAAAAGTCAGTGAAAAACGTAATCTGAATGTACAATCTGCATTTTTGCATGTGCTCGGAGATGCCATTTCTTCCGTGGGTGTCATTGTGGCTGCGGTGATCATACACTTCACCAAGGTTTCGTGGATTGACCCGCTGATTTCTATATTGATCGGAGTGATCATTTTTGTCAGCGCCTTCCGTGTTTTGAAACGCGCCATGCATATCTTGCTTGAAGGTGTGCCTGAAGGACTTTCGATCATGGAAATCAAAACACGCATGTCAACCATTAAAGACGTGAAGGCTGTATGTGACTTGCACGTGTGGAACCTCGGTTCAGACCAGGTATCACTGAGTGCACATGTGATATTAGATGAGGAGCTCGAGACCCAACAATCCACAGTGATGGATCAATTGAAAGTGCTTTTGGATGAAGAGTTTCACATCCAGCACACGACCATCCAGTTTGAGACTAAACCTTGCAGCAGCGGCCACGGTGGGTGTAATTAGTCGCGGAATCACGACAAAAATTATCCAATACCCATCAAAAACATGGTAAAATAAAATTTCCAGGCGGAGCACTCAGCCTGGAACCCATGAAGGATTAAACCCTCAAAGGTGCAAGCTCTTTTTTAGAGCTGCCCTTTGGGTTTTTTGTTAAACAGGAGTTGAATCATCATGCGCTGGGTAAGAGATTATCAACCACAACAAGACCAAAACAAGTTATATCGAAATGCCATAATCATCACACTCGGCGGCAACTTGCTGCTGTCTGCTGCCAAAGGGATTGTTGCCGCTATTTCTGGCAGTGCGGCCATCTATGCTGATGCGGCCAACTCCATATCTGATGTCGTCTATTCGCTGCTGATGGTGCTTGGGCTGTGGATGGCCATGCAGCCGCCCGACCTCTCGCATCAACAGGGGCATTCGCGTTTCGAGCCTGTGGTGGGGCTGCTCGTCACTTTATCCATGGCGTTCGCAGGTTATGAAGCAGCACGAAATGCATACGCGAGATACTCAACAGGCGGTGAAAGCATTGCGCTTGGTTTACCGATCATCATCCTGCTGAGCAGCGCCTTGATTAAAGCCGGCATGTTTGTGGTGATCAGACGGATCGCAAAACAGCTTTCGAGCCCAACCTTGAATACCACCGCTAAAGATAACTTGAGCGATGTACTCGCCACCATGGCAGCTTTTATTGGTGTTTTGGGAGCCAGCTTCATCCATCCGCTAGCAGACCCGATTGCCGGGTTTGTTGTAGCGTTGTGGATTTTCAGACAAGCTTTTTTGGCAGGTAAAGAAAACCTGGGATTTCTGACTGGCAAGAGCGCCAGTACCGAGGATGTCAAAGCTTTCATTGCCGCTGCTGAAGAGATACGCGGCGTGCTGCGCGTGCATCACATCATGACCGACTACGTCGGTCCGCGGTTGATGCTGGATTTGCACATTAATGTCGAAGGCAGCAAAACCTTGATCGAAGTGCATGAGATAACAGATCGAGTGATCAAACGACTTGAGGAATTTTCAGAAGTTGACCGCGCCTATGTGCATGTCGAACCCGATGACTGGGTGGATTAGGCAAAGGAAAACCAGCATTAATTACATAGCAGCACTCACCACTCGCTTTAAATTTGAAAAAGAGTATGATAAATACATCTTGATTCGAAGTGAGAATCGCCGTGCAAACCCTCCCCCTCCACTTTTACGACGACCCGATTGAAGTCATTTTCAAGGTGCCACCCACCTATGAGAAGAGCCCAGACTGTCCGCAGGGGTTCACCTGGCGGGGCAACAATTATCTGATCATAGAAGCGCTTGAAGAGTGGGTGGATTTTGAGCGCCGCGGAAAAAGCGCGCGCAACATGAAACCGACACATGCAGCCACCGCCCGCATCAGAGGGTCATGGGGAGTGGGCAGGTATTACTTTCGCGTGAAAACCGAATCTGGGCAATACTTTGAGCTGTATTACGATCGCGCCCCTGAAGACTGTGACGACCGCAAAGGAAAATGGTTCCTAAAAGGCGAAAGAAAGCCCACAACCGCCAAAGAATAATTAATAATCAATAAAATTAATATATTTATTCTATTTCTTTAATTATATCAAATAACACATTGACATTTCTAATTTTAATGATACTATTGTTTCGGAAGGCTTGCTATTTGACAAGTTTTCTTTACCGAAGCATCAGATGTATCATAGTTTTTATAGATTGAATTATCGAAAATCGCAGTTCAACAACAAATAACACCCGATCTGCCTGCAGAGTTTAAGGACGTAAAGATCAAAATCCCTTATACTTCTCAAAGATGGGTTTCAAGATTAATGCAGACACTGGCCAACCAAATGGCTAAAACTGGAATCGCAATCAAGAATACGCTTGTAAAATTAGATAAAAAAGAAACCTTTAAATAATTCGAGGCACATATGGTAAATAAATCTTTGAGTAAATGTCCGGTTTGTGATGAAGACCTGGTGGTCACACGTTTGTATTGCGTCAACTGCAACACCACCATAGAAGGTCATTTTGTTGCCGAACATACTCCCTTTGGAAACCTCAGTCCGGAACAAATGCAGTTTCTGCTCACCTTCGTGCGCTGTGAGGGTAAGTTGAACCGCATGGAAGATGAAATGAAACTCTCGTACCCCACCCTGCGCAGTCGTTTGAACGAGATTGTACGGGCGCTCGGTTATGAACCCGGCAAAGAAGAAGCCCCTGTTCAGCTTTCGGCTGAAGAAAGGCGTGCAATTCTCGAAGACCTCGATCAAGGCACGATCACCTGGGATGAAGCTCAGGCCAGATTAAGAGGCGAGAAATATGTTGAATCCAAACCGGCGCAGGCAGAGTAACCATGGCTACCAGTGAAGAGCGTCTAAAAGTTTTAAAAATGGTTCAGGAAGGCAAGATCACTCCTGAAATGGCTGCCGAGCTGCTTAAAGCCCTGGATGCCGGCGCTAAAAAGCCAGCCCAGGATGATACTGCGAATGCGGTCTTTCCGGGATGGGATGGCGGAAAATTTTTCAGAGTGCGGATCACTGACACTGATACAGGCCGTACGAGAGTGAATGTGCGTCTGCCGTTGGGGATGGTCAACGCCGGTGTACGCATGGGGATGCGTTTCTCTCCTGAAGTCGAAGGTCTGGATGCAGCCAAACTGGCTGAGGCACTCTCTAAAGGCGAAACTGGTCAAATCATGGATATTTACGATGATGAAGATGGTGAACACATAGAAGTTTACATCGAATAAACTTCCTTTACGTATAAAAAACAAAACACAATAGTCACTGGCTCACGCCATGTGTGCTCTATGATATTAACTGATGAGGATTTATGGAAAATACAACGTATGAAATTGGAAAAGACTGGATGAAGAAGTTCGTGCCGATATGGTCAGCACAACTCTTCTCGTTATTAGGCAGCAGTCTGGTGCAATTCGCCCTGATCTGGTGGATCACCCAACAAACCGGGTCTGCAACCTACCTGGCTATGGCTACTTTGGTGGCTGTTCTGCCCGAGGTGCTGCTTTCACCCTTTGCCGGTGCGCTGGTAGACAGGCTCAACCGCCGTTATGTGATGATTGCAGCAGACGTGGCAATTGCGCTCCTAACTTTGAGCCTGGCGATTTTGTTCGCCTTTGACATGGTGCAGATCTGGCATGTCTTTGTGGTTATGTTTTTACGATCAATTGGCAGTGTTTTCCACTGGCCGGCGATGCAAGCCTCAACTTCGCTAATGGTGCCAGAAAAACACCTGGCCAGGGTAGCTGGCATCAACCAGGCATTGCGGGGAGGCTTAAGCATCATTGCGCCTCCACTTGGTGCGCTGTTAATGTCTGTATTGAAGTTCTATCAGGTGATTGCGGTGGATGTAATTACAGCGATCATCGCTGTATCACCGCTGCTTTTTATCCGCATCCCCCAGCCCGTCCGCGCGGATGCAGGTGTGACGTTGACACCCAAAGTACTGCTAAAAGATGTGGCCGAAGGCTTTAGATATATGAAAAACTGGAAGGGGCTGCTTTACCTCACCTTTCTGGCAGCCACGCTAAACTTCTTACTGGTACCTGCCGGAACGCTTTTACCTCTGGTGGTTACCCAGCACTTCAAAGCCGGGGTATGGGAACTCAGTGCATTGGAATCCAGCCTGGGGATTGGCATAGTAATCGGTGGATTGTTGTTGGGAGTTTGGGGTGGATTTAAGAATAAGATCGTCACCAGTCTAACTGGAATCATCGGGCTCGGCATGGGCGTCTTGGTCTTTGGCCTCGCCCCAGCCAACGCCTTCTGGATGGGTCTCGCAGGCATGGTGTTGCTAGGATTTATGAACCCCATCGCAAACGGGCCAATACAAGCGATCATGCAAAGCAAGGTAGCGCCTGAGATGCAGGGCCGCGTCATGGGCACAACCAGCGCAATATGCACAGCCATGATGCCGCTTTCGTTGTTGATTATGGCCCCAGTGGCTGAATTGTTAGGTCTTCGTGTGTGGTATTGGGTGGGTGGCGGTCTGACCATGTTTATCGGCCTGGCCGCATTTTTTATCCCATCCATTTTGTCGCTGGACAGTTCACAAAAAGATGTTTCGACTGCTCAGATCGCAGCGGATTGATTATTGTCGGGGCACGTTGCACCTCTCGCCATAAAAACGGCTCAGGTGTGCATAAATCGCACAACGTGCCCTTACATTTTACGGTTTGAGCGTGAGCGTCCAGCTTGCGAGGGCGTTATCAATACTTGGCAGCAAGAGCGACCTTTGCCGAATGGTCATGCGCACCGGGGTGGAAATACCCACATCGTATGGGATATCCGCGCTGAAGGGCACATAATTGAGCTTTTCTGATCCTCGTGGTAGTTTTACGAGCTGGGTTTCAAGTACTCCGCCAGACTCCGTTAAAAGCTCAATGATTATTGGATTGCTGTTATAAGAATGAGCAAATCCAGCTACACGTACTAAACCGCCACTTATTACCGCTTCATCTTTGAGAGACTGTACAATGTAAGGCTGTTTAATGAAATCAAAGGCGTTAATATCGCTTTTGCCAATTTGCATTAAAAAGATCTGTGTAGCGGTTTGGGCGATTCGTCGGCCAAACTGATCGGTTGTGGTGATTACCAACATGGCAGATTCACCAGCGCTTGGAATTTCAAAGCTAATCTCTTCAAGTAAATTTGACCAACCAGAATCTGCTGTTGACAGCTTGAGCAATTGATCGTGGATCAAGCGCCCATCCTCGCCAAACAACTGCATGCTCACCAGACCGTTAGCCCCCGGAAAAACGCTGGCCTGCACCGTGAATGGAGAAGCCAACTGAGACATGCTGCCCGGTGTTATGATCTGGATCAGCGCATTTGGAAATTTTTTTTCATTTACGGTTGGTTCAAGGGTGGCAGTATCTTGTGGTGTTGGCTGCGTAAGCACAATCGGCGGGATGGATGTGCCTTCCAGGGTTTTTATCACCATCGTCGGACCAGATGGCATTTTTGTGGGGGTGGCTGTAAGGGATAAGACACTGGTAGCCTGAGCCGGGGTTGTGCTGTCAAGGATAGCATTTTGCATGGGTGTGATTACTGGTGCTGTACCTGTTTTGGGAGCACAACCAGACATAACCATTACGAAGATCAAACAAACAATTACATGCGTGATGATAAGCTTCAATTTTATTTCCTCTAACAATAACCTATGATATTGATCTATTAAAGTATACAGGCCTTGCGCGTCCACGCAAGGCCTGTACAGAAACAAAAAGATTAGAGATTGTAGATTTCGGTGTATTTTGTCTGAAGATAGCGGATATATGGTTCAGGCGTTATGCTTGAGCCGGTCACCTCTTTAACTAAAACCTGAGGTTCAAATTTGGCGCCGTGCTGATGGATCTTAAGTCGCAGCCAGGAAAGTAGTTCATCGAATTTACCTTGTTCGATCTGGGCTTCAAGGGTCGGGATGTCTTGATTAATCTTTTCCCACAACTGTGATGAAACGAGATTGCCCAGGGCATACGTCGGGAAGTAGCCAATGCTGCCGGTTGACCAATGGACGTCTTGCAACACGCCCTCACTATCTTTGGAAGGCACCACACCCAAATAATCTTTCATGCGGGTATTCCAGGCATCGGGCAGGTCTTTGACTTTCAGAGACCCTTCCATGAGTGCGATCTCAAGCTCGAGCCGAAGCATAACGTGCAGGTTATAAGTGGCTTCATCCGCTTCAACCCGAATCAGAGAAGGTTCAACCTTGTTGATGCCCTTATAGAAGGCATCCAGACTGACGTTGCCAAGTTGAGACGGAAAGAGTTTCACCAGTTTGGGATAGAAGAACTTCCAGAAGGGCATGGAACGACCGATGAGATTTTCCCACATTCGAGACTGGGATTCATGCACTGCCATGGAGGTGCCGGTGGCCAGGGGAGTACGTGCCAGGGTATGGCTAACACCCTGTTCATAGAGAGCGTGTCCGCCTTCGTGCATAGTACTGAATAAGGCTGATGCGGCCCTTTCAGGATCGAACCGGGTGGTAATGCGGACGTCATCAATGCCAAATCCGGTAGTAAATGGATGTACTGCCTTATCCTGTCGTCCGCGGTTCCAGTCATAACCAAAGTGGGTGATCACATCCACACCGAAATCCCACTGACCTTTTTCATCATAAGGGATGTGCAGGAAGCTGTCATCAATCACGGGTTTGGCGGCGATGGCTTTTAAGAGCTCCACCTGCTGCGGACGCAGTTTGCCGAAGATTTCTTTTACTTCACTGGTCTTGAGTCCGGGTTCAAAATCATCCAACAGGGGATCGTAGACATGATCCCAGGGTTTGAAGAAGTCAGCATATTGGCGGCGTAATTCAACTATTTTTTCGAGATGCGGAAGGAAAAGCGCAAAATCATTTTTAGCCTTTGCTTCTTCCCAGACACTTTGGCCGATTGTAGTTTCCTTGGCGAATTCTGCGACCCATTGGGTTGAAACTTTAACCGCTTTCTCATATTCATGCGCCACACGTTTGATCACGCAAGCGTCATCAGAGCGGGGATCAAGAGATTCCGCATAAGGTTTAAGATCTTCCAACAATTCGCCTACTTCAGCCGAAGTGAATTTATCATGCATCAACCCGGCAATCGTTTCAAGAATATTGCCCCGATCTTCAGCCCCACCACGGGGCATGTTCACTTGTTGATCCCAACCCAGCAGCGCTTCAGCCCTGCCCAGATCGGTCACTTCTGCCATAATCTTGTTAAATTTCTCGAGTTTTTGATTCATAGCGTTTTTTCCTTTTTAGGCTTAGGTTACTTTCCATCGTAATGACTGCCCATTCAGAGCTGCCAATACTTCTTCGGCAATATCGTTGGATGCCCGACGTTGGGCTTCAATAGTTTGAGCACCAACATGCGGTGTACAAACCAGTTTGGGGTGGGTCACCAAGTCTGTCAGACCGGGTGGTTCTGCTGCAAATACATCAAGTGCAGCACCGGCAACCTTACCGCTGTTTAGGGCTTCAAGCAAAGCTGCCTCGTCAATCACACCGCCGCGAGCTGCACAAATGAGATAGATGCCCTTTTTCATTTTACTAAAAGCATCTGAATTAATCATACCTCTTGTCTCATCGGTGAGGGGTAAATGCATGGTGATCAAATCAGATTGCTGCAGAAGCTCATCCAAAGTGACGGGGTTGCCACCACGGGATGTAATTTCATCTGCGGGAACCATAGGGTCGTAACCCAAAATAGTCATGTCAAATGCCGCAGCTCGTTTGGCCACCGAAGCGCCTATGCGTCCGAAACCAATCACGCCCAGGGTTTTGCCGCTCAATTCAAAACCTTCCAATTCTTTCTTCAGCCACTTGCCAGCTTTTATGGAGGAATCAGCCAGCGCAATTTGACGAACAGCACTCAGCATCAGCGCCATGGTCAGCTCTGCCACCGCGGTGGTTGTCGCCATCGGAGAATTCACAACAGTCACACCGTGAGTCTTGGCAGCAGCCAGATCGATATTATCCACACCAACACCGGCACGGCCAACTACTTTTAGATTTTTTGCAGCTTCAAAAACAGCCGTGGTCACCTTTGTGCGGCCACGGATAATTAATGCATCAAAATCGACAACTTGTTTTATCAAATCCTCAGGAGATATACCTGTCATTTCCACTACATCGGCAGATTTTTTCAAAATCGCAACTCCATTGGAATCAAGACCATCAGTAATCAAGATTTTCCACTCAGACAATTGTGTCCTCCTCTTCCTTTTTAATTAAATCTTAATTAATTTTACTCCAATTCGCGAAGTCCGATGAGAGGTAATTGAGGTAAACAGGTTGAATGGTACAATTTATACGTGAACAACATAAAGAATACTCTCGAAAACCGCATCAATCCGCGGATGTATGATTCAGAACCTCTTAAACGCTGCTGTTTGGAGGATTGTATTGGCGCATGCTGCGTCTTTGGCGTTTGGATTGATCCCCGCGAAGTGGAAGATATCATCGCCAATGCTTCGTTAATCTTGCCTACAATGCCTGAATCTGCAAAAAACCCGGGTGAGTGGTTCGTTCCTGTTGAAGACACCGATGAACACAGTCCAAGCGGAAAAGTGCTTCACACCGCAGTTGAAAATGCCCCCTGGCATTACGGCAACACCGCCTGTGTTTTTTGCCTGACCGATGGAAAATGCGCATTGCAAGTAGCTGCCGTAGCAAATAACCTTCATCCGTGGCGCTTCAAACCCTTTTACTGCCTTATTCATCCTATTGACCAAGATGAACTAGGCCGTTTTACCGTCGATACAGTGGATGCCCTGCTGGCTGAAAAAGGAAGCTGTCTGAGAGCATCAGATGAAACCATCCCATTAATCGAATTATTTGCCCCTGAATTGGAATACTTGTTGGGTGAAAAAACTTACCAGGCCTTACAAGAGGTTGCCGCTGAAAAGCGGAAGGGATAAATCAAGATGAGTAAAAGAATTCTGCCCCTTGATTCTGGTGATTTCGAACAAGTCAAAGAAATCATCATTAAGGAATGGGGCAGCGATTATGTGATCATTCACGGTGACATTATCCATCCAGCAGAATTACCCGGCTATAAAATCATGGACGACGAAAAAATGGTCGGATTGGTCACCTGTTTGATTAAAGGACAGGAATGTGAAATCGTTACACTTAACAGCTTCCGTGAGGGAGAAGGTATTGGTGATGCACTAATACAAGTGGTGGAATCTTATGCCCTTTCGCATCAGTGCAAGACTTGCAAGCTTGTAACCACAAACGACAATTTAAATGCCCTCGGTTTTTACCAAAGACGAGGTTTTTATATATCAGAGGTAAGCCCTGGTGCAGTTGATGAAGCCAGAAAAGTCAAAATTTCCATCCCCTTGGCTGCTGAAAATAACATCCCTATCAGGGATGAAATCACCCTAATAAAGCAAATTGGTTGATGGATAATTTTCAAGTCAATGATTTTAAGATAAAATAAGGTAAATTTAGTCTGATTTTTTACAGGATGTCCATTGAAAAAACTATGCTTAATTACCGGCTCTTTTTTGATCGTTTTAGCGGTTCAATTGATCGCCAATCCACCCTCACCAGCCCTGGCTGATGTGACCAATTCAAACACAGGATTGTGCATTCCAGGCGAAAGCGACCTTTTCAGTACGCAAGACTGCCAGATGGCAGGTCCTGCCAAAACGTTGGATGAACTGCAGCAACAAGGAATTACATTTCCTGCAGCGCCATTATATGTAGCCAATCCTCCGGCCAGCCTTGGCGATGTTTCTTTTTCATATGCCAAAGTAGTAGAATATGAAGAAATACCCCTGTATGATTCGCTCGAAGCTATCAGTGCAGAACAAACCAAGAGTAAATTGCCCTCCAGCCGAATAAAATATGTTTCTTTATATGACAAAGCCGAAACGGAAATGGGTCTTTATTACAAGATCGCCAATGGCAAATGGATCAGCAGGGAACATATTTCCAAGGTAGGCGTACAGTTCTTTCAAGGTTATGAATTTAAAGAAAACCCAACCGTTTCATTTGGCTGGATCCTGGACGTAACCAAATCACGCAGCGGACCATTTTCTAATGCACCTGAAACTGGCAAAGAATACTTCCGCTACGACGTTGTAAACGTCTACGATTCAGTGATGGAAGGTGAGCTGGAATGGTTAATGATCGGTCCAAATGAATGGATCAACCACCGATTCATTAGTCGGGTAATCCCCAACACTGAAAAACCTGCGGGGGTTGAAACAGATCGATGGATTGAGATCAATTTATACGAACAAGTCATGCTGGTTCATGAGGGGGATCGCATTGTATACGCCACCCTCGTAACCACAGGGAGTGAACCATTTTTTACCCAACCAGGTGTTTTCAAAATTTACAAAAAGATAGATCATGAATATATGCGCGGATCTTTTGAAGCAGACCGTTCAGATTATTACTATCTTGAAGACGTGCCCTATATTATGTATTACGATCAGGCACGCGCGCTCCACGGCGCTTACTGGCATACAAATTTTGGGTATAAGTCTTCTCACGGGTGTGTAAACCTCTCGATAGCCGACTCACACTGGCTGTTTGATTGGGCTAATATGGATGAAACAGTTTATGTTTGGGACCCGTCTGGAAAAACACCAACCGATCCTGAATATTATGGTGCCGGCGGCGCGTAATTTTTATGTGATTTGCTTATGATCTTTTTGAAAGAAATCAACTTTGGTGTTTCATCTTATGAAAACTATCCAGTCAAAGTAAATGTCAACTGGTTTGAGATTAGCGAGCCCTAAACCTGCCTTATGAGAGAACGAGCTTCCGATTTGGAAGCTCGTTTTTTTATACAGCGATGAACTTGCCTATCACACCAGCAGTAAAAAGCCCTGCCGAAAGCATTACCGCCCAGCGTAGTTCGTCACGGCCAATCATATCAACCAATTCAATACCATTTTCGCTGTTGGTTTTAACCACAAATTTGGGGCCAGCCACCCAGGCGAAGATCGCACCGCCAACCAACCCGCCAATATGACCCCAATAGTCAATGCCTGAGTTGGCACTGAACCCTAACGAGAGATTGATGGCGAGCACCAATCCCAGGTTGATCAGCATGGATTGTGATTTGCTGCCAAATAATTTGCGATTTTTCAAAACCAGAACCCCCTGAGCCGCGGCCAAACCAAAAATTGCGGTTGAAGCCCCCAGTGAGGGATTGGCAGAAAACAGGAAAGACAACACATTACCGGTATATCCTGCAATCAAGTACAAAACCAGGTAACGCCAGTGACCATAAAAATGTTCAAGCCCTCGTCCAATAATAAACAGAGCATACATGTTGAACGCCAAATGGAGGAGGCCACCGTGAAGCAGCATTGGCGTAAGTAGACGCCAGATTTGTCCGCGCAGAATCATCTCATTAATTTTGCCACCCAAGACAAAAGGCAAATCCATGCCACTAAGAAAGGTCTGGGAGAGGTATTGAAGTGCGAACATCAAGATGGTAACCCCCAATATTACGTAAGTCACCATGGGCTTTTTAGCTTTGGTTCGCAAAAAGACAGGAACGCGCCCCTCACCTGGTTGAACAGGTGGCGGCGTTTCAGAATTAGGGAGGGTCATATTAAATCAACTTTCTGTGGTGGACTTTGTGATGTTCGACATTAATAATAGAGAGAATATCATTCACAGCCTTATCAAGACAGTTTTCAGCATTCACGACAACATAGTCGAAAAGGTCAATTTTTTTGACTTCTTCTATGGCAGTATCAATGCGCACTTTCAGGTTTTCTGGTGATTCTGTGTTGCGGGCTTTCAATCTACCAAACCACTCATCAATATTGCTAGGGATGAGGAATATGAGAACCGCTTCAGGATACAACTTCCGAAAAGTCTCAGCACCTTGCACATCCACCTTAATGACAACATCCTTACCGCTTTTTAACGCATCATCAACCTGCCAACGCGGAGCACCCTTATAATCATCATAGACCATAGCGTATTCAATGAACTCACCATTTTCGATCCGTCTGGCGAACTCTTCACGAGAGAAGAAGAAGTAATCTCGGCCATCCACCTCATTTGGACGAGGCAGCCGGCTGGTGGCGGTGACCACAAAATGCAGCCCACAATTACGTTCTCTCAACCCTTGCAGCACGGCATCTTTACCAATGCCTGAAGTGCCCGAAATGACAATCAATAATGGCTGGGGGCGATATAGATCGAAACTTAACTCATCCAATTCCATCACGTTCCTTTTAAGATTTTCAGATACACGTTTTCAAAGATTATAATGGATATTGTCCAATTTCTGATTGAGGGTTTGCATGCCTACCTACGAATTCCGCTGTGCCGACTGCCGTAAGAGATATGAAGTGTTTTTAAGCTTCGCAAATTATGACGATTACAAGGGCCAATGTCCGCATTGTGAGTCAAACAATGTTGCCCGCTACATCCGCAAGGTGCGTTTCGCGCTTGGTGATCGTTCGCGTTTGGCGACGCTGGCTGACCCAGAGAACCTGAACGCGCTTGAGTCTGACCCGCAAGCTTTGGGCAAGATGATGCGTGAGATGAAAACCCAACTAGGCACCAATGATCTGCCCGGCGAGTTTGATGAAGTGGTTAACCGCCTTGAAAGAGGGCAATCTCCTGACGAAATTGAACGCGACCTGCCTGAATTATCGGATAATTCCGGCGGTGAGACGATGGATGTGGATTTATAATTTTTTCTCACGCAAAGCTGCAAAGTACGCAGAGAATATCTTTTTGTAAATCTTGTTACTATTGGTGTAACCTGATTGATGTAGATATATTGTAATAGGAATTCGTTGCCCCTCTGGCAATAAAACACTTGAGAACCCATTAGCTGCGCAACGACCCCCTACCTGATTTCGTCCTGCAGGTCATCAAAACTGTTCATCTTGCCGATGGTACGAAGAAAATCAGCCAGAGAGGCGCATTGTTCACGCAGCATCCGCACCGCTGGCCCCACCGGATCTTGACCCGCGGCACCGCCCGGTGTGGCAGCATATGCTCCATAAAAAGCAAAATAAGCCTGGTTGAGTTTACGAATTTCATATCCTTGAGCCACAAAGCGGATACGCCGCTCTTCCATGTATTGTTCGGCTTCAGCGATTTTGCCCTCTGCAAGCAGCTCATCCACACGCACACGGGTGGAGTGCATTTCAGCTCTGAAGTCAAAAGTTGCATCAGGCCATCTTAACGATGTCAATCTTTGGTCTTCCTCAATTAATGACAAAAAATCTGGATAATAGCGTTCAAATACCTT
This sequence comes from uncultured Anaerolineaceae bacterium, assembly GCA_927443345.1. GTDB lineage: Bacteria > Chloroflexota > Anaerolineae > Anaerolineales > Anaerolineaceae > UBA6107. Next base: position 29,108 of record CAKMKJ010000008.1, read on the forward strand.
CTTACTGATTTCGTTGCCAGCAATAGATGCGGCTGTTTCATTCATGGTACGCAATTCAGGCGAGGTGTCGTAATTCAATCCCAACGGCCTAAGCGTGAGATAGTTATGAGTCCATTCATGTGCAATTGTGTCTAATATCCACAGAAAGTTAGACGAGCGCATGACCATAGTTGGATAGATACCAATGCCGCCCACATCCACAATCAGAACAGATTCACCGGTGGCTTTTTCGACTTGGCCTTCTAACTGGTTGATCTGCTCCAATGTCAGGTCAGCCAACAATGAAATATTCACCTCTTGCTGTATGCTATCTCGCGGCGAGGCGATCAACGCTTTGGGAAGCGGAGTGGTATGAAACAACAGCGGTGGGACAGCACTGCCGAGCTTTGCGATGCCTTCTTCAACGAGGATTTCGGTCACCTGCCCCTGCAAGATGGATTCAACCAACGGCGTTAGTGAAACAATACTGGCTTGCAGTGCCTTTTGCTGTGCAAGATCATCCCGGGCAGCAGCATCCGGGTCAATAACAGAGGGATCAGCATATACTTGCTGGATTTTGTTCTGGAGGACTTCCAATTGTTTGGTCATGTCAATGTAATGCATGACAAGCTGATGTTGTTGAACATCACTTAACATCCGCCAGGAATTCATGCCAGATTGGCCTATTTTTGTTATAAATGCATTAATATCCCATGAAATGTAATCGAACTCTAAAGGCCGGGTATATTGCCTGGCTTTATCGGTTGATGTGGAAAGAGAAGGCGTGGATAGGGTAAAAAATACTGCCAGAAAGAAGAATAAGATCAAAAATCGACTGAGAGCCCATGATTTCATGTTTGAAATTATACCGTGTTCGCTTTGAGATGAAAAACAAGAGCAACTTTGTGATGCCATGCTCGTATATTAGTGTTGTATAAGATTTGCTCCAAAACCTCTAGACTTTATTATTGCGCAGTAGTATAGTTCTATCTCGAACTAAATTGGACCAAGGATTGTCGTCGCTGAAAATGAAAAATTTAACGAAAGAATCTGAGATTTCAGACAGGAAAGGTACTATGAAAAAATCAACAAAATCCAAAGTAATAACCTGGTCAGTAATTGGTGTTGTCCTTTTAGGCATTATCGCCGTGATTGTAGTTAACAACATCAATGCCAGCAAAGCCGCTGCTGCCACAATGCAAACTCAGGTTCTAGAAAAAGGTGACTTGACTGCCATTGTTGGTGCAACCGGCACCGTGCGCGCCAACCAATCTGCTTCGTTAGTCTGGCAGACCAATGGACGCATCGAATCTATCAATGTTGTTATCGGCGATAAAGTAAAGACTGATGAAGAACTGGCAACCCTTGCCCAATCCTCATTGTCGCAATCCATTATCCTGGCGCAGTCAGATCTGGTAACTGCACAGCGTAACCTTGATGAGCTGATCAATTCAGACACAGCCCGCGCCCAGGCACAGTTAAACCTGGCAAATGCACAGCAAAACTATGACAAAGTACGCTGGAATGCTGTCTATGCTGATAAACCTCGTGAAACCAGTCAAAACACACTGGATTCTGCCAGTGCAGCCGTGGTGATTGCCCAAGATCGGGTTGATAGAGCACAAAAAGAGTATGACAAGTACGGAGAATCATCAGAAACGGATCTGCTTAAAGCAAATGCACTAAGTAATCTGGCAGCCGCCAAAAAAGCATTAGCAGAAGCAAAACTAAGCCTGAATTATTATAACGACGCTCCTGATACTAAAGAAGTATCCATCTCTTCTGGTGAAATTGCGGTTGCCAAAGCCAAATTGGATGATGCCCAACGCGAATGGGATCGTTTGATGGATGGACCTGATCCTGCCGATATCGAAGCTGCAAAAGCCCGTGTGGCAGCCATTGAAGCTACCCTAAATTTGGCAAAAATTTCTTCTCCCTTTGCAGGAGTGATCACTGACGCTGCTGGCATGGTTGGTAATATTGTCAATCCCAACGCTTTCGCCTTCCGCGTGGACGACCTCTCACAGATGTTTATTGACGTTGAAATTCCTGAAGTAGATATCAACCGCATCAAAGTTGGACAGGTCGTCGCCATGACTTTTGATGCAATTAACGCTGCTGAATACCAGGGCAAAATTGTAGAAGTTGCCCGTATCGGTGCAATCTCGGCTGGTGCCGTCAACTTTAAAGTCACCATCGAAGTGCTTAACCCCGACGAACAAGTTATGCCAGGCATGACGGCTGCGGTAAATATAGTCGTCAGCGATCTTAAAGACGTTTTGACCATTCCCAACCGAGCTGTGCGTCTTGTTGAAGGAAAACGTGTCGTCTATATTTTGAAAAATGGCGTTGCAACCAAAGTTGAAATTGAAATTGGATCTTCTTCAGACACCTTAAGTGAAGTCATTTCTGGCGATCTCAAAGCTGGTGATGTGTTGATCTTGAACCCATCCACTGACTTTTCCAGCATGATGAGCGGTGGACGTCCCTTCTAGGATCAAAATGACAGATAATGTGATTCATGTTAATGAACTAAGAAAAATCTACAAGATTGGTGAGATTGAAGTGCACGCGTTGGATGGCGTTTCTTTCAGCATTGAACGCGGCGAGGTTATCTCAATCATGGGACCTTCTGGTTCTGGTAAATCAACCTTGATGAACCTGCTCGGTTGTCTTGACCATCCCACCGATGGCAGCTATATCCTTGACGATGAAGAAGTCTCCGAACTAGATGACGACCAACTGGCAGGCATCCGTAACCGAAAGGTAGGGTTTGTATTTCAAAGTTTCAACTTATTGCCAAGAGCGACCGCGTTGGCAAATGTCGAACTACCCATGCGCTATGCCGGACAAGTGCCCGATCGAAGAAAACGGGCTTCAGAAGCACTCGAATCCGTGGGGTTGGCAGACCGGGTCCATCACCGACCAACTGAACTTTCAGGCGGTCAACAGCAGCGCGTTGCCATTGCCCGAGCCCTGGTTAATAATCCTTCAATCCTGATGGCAGATGAACCAACTGGCAACCTCGACAGCAAATCTGGCAAAGAGATCATGGAACTGCTCTTGAACCTCAATAAAGAAATGGGCACCACCCTGATCATCGTGACCCATGATCCCAGGATTTCTGAACAGACCCAGCGGATAATTAGACTGGTGGATGGAAAGATTGCGGAGGCTGCAGCATGAATCTCGGACAAGCCATTATTGAAGCGCTCGAAAGCGTTAGTTCTAATAAATTGCGCTCTTCCCTTACCATTTTAGGTATCGTTATAGGTGTAGGCGCTGTCATTGCCATGTTAGCTGTGGGCAACGGCGCACAAGAAACCATCACCGGCTCAATCAGCGGTATCGGCAGTAATCTATTGTTTGTGTTCAGGGGCAACCAAACTGAAGAACTCAGCCACGTAGAGCCTTTGACGCTTCAAGATGCCAACGCCCTGCTGGATCAATTCCAGGCTCCTTCGGTCGACAAGGTAGCGCCTATTTTGAGCGATAACCTACAAGTCACTTATGGCGGCGAGAAAACCAATCCAACTGTCTACGGCGTTACCTCAAGTTATAAAGATGTGCGTAATTACAGTATGTCAGAAGGAGAGTTCATCACCGATGAACAAAACCTCGGCCGTGCATCTGTAGTGCTGATCGGGGTGGATGTGGCCGACAAACTCTTTGGCCGGCGTGATGGCCTGGTCGGTGAAACTATCCGCGTCGAGGGACAGCCCTTCCGCATCACAGGCGTATTGGTATCTAAAGGCGGCGGGTCGTTTGGCTCTGAAGACAATGTGATCATGGTTCCCTTTTCAACCGCGCAAGCCAGGTTGATGCGGCGCAATCGCGATTCAGTAGATACCATCTTCGTCAGTGTGTTAGAACCTGAATTGATGAAACAAGCCAGCGATGAAATTTCACAAATTCTGCGCGAACGCCACCGCACCAGCATTGGCGCAGATGACTTCACTGTCTTCTCACAGGATGACTTTGTGGCCACAGCCAAAACGATTACTGGCGTGTTGACCATCTTCCTGGGCGGCATCGCAGGCATCTCACTGCTGGTAGGCGGTATCGGCATTATGAATATCATGCTGGTATCCGTCACCGAACGTACCCGCGAAATTGGTCTGCGCAAAGCATTGGGTGCTCGTAAAAAAGATATCCTGATCCAGTTTCTGACTGAATCTTCGCTGCTCAGTTTGCTCGGAGGAATTATCGGTATCGGGCTGGGTTGGTTGATCGCCTTCATTGTTGGCAGGATTGCCGTTGCCAGCGGCACACCCTTCAACCCCGTGGTTGGCGTGGATGCCATTATTCTGGCAACCGTCTTTTCTACTGCAGTAGGTCTGTTCTTCGGTATTTATCCGGCTAATAGAGCTGCCAATCTGCAGCCTGTTGAAGCACTGAGATACGAGTAAACGATTTGATATATGTTTCAACCTCCCCAAGCGGAACATCCGCTTGGGGAGGTTTTTTATTGGATTCATCCTCGGTAATAAGGTGTTGGATGAATTATGTTGATTCATTCTTTCGTGCTTGTCGGAGTTGGGATCGCTTCGCATTGACAATGAGAATGGCAAATTGATACAGATTTGCGCCAATTGTTGACCATTGAAGGGGTGAGTGGCAATGCTCGGGAAAACAGAGAAGAATTGGTACTGTTACCAAAAGTTCAAAAGTGGACACGTTTAAAGATGAAAAGTGGACACTCTGGTAAGAAAGCGAATTAACGATCAAAAGTGGACTCCACGGAATTTTGAGGATGGCATTGTAAACGAATAAACCATCTTGCGATCAAACCAAACGCGAACTTCAACTAAATCAGAATTAATAGGGAAAAGATGAAGATCAACATCCTCTCTGATGGGGACATGAGGAATCACAATTTCAGAACCAGCGACCTTGATTTTGTTATAACCGTTGGTTGTGCGAGTATCATGTAGACAAAAAACATCCTTAAGTGATGAATAAGGTTTTGGTACAACGAAAGGCCGAAATAGACTATTGCCAGCCTTTTTAGCAATATCGTAACGCACAGAAGGAATCTCTCCAGTTGTAGAGTGTACCTGATGGTTGTTGTAACGATCCACTTCGTTATTTAGTATCTGGCGAGCACCTTCCATGGATGATATTCCATCAAGGGCACAAGTTCGAACAATCCTGTCTTGCAGCCAGCGAAAGGGTCTTTCGATTTTGCCTTTAGCCTGTGGAGAGAGGGCATAAGTAACCTCAATATTGAGTAAACGCATAACTTGCCGCCACTGGGGATCAACATCGTCAGTACGTAAGACATGATTGCGATAGATACTATCTCGCTCTTCGATAAAACGAAAAACGCGTAAGTTATCTACATAATAGCGAACCGGAAAACCATTCTTAACCAATACTGTTTGAGCAGCTTGAATATGAGCCCAAGATGTTTCATGAGCAAAAAAATCTGCAAATAGTAGTTTTCGGCTGAAGTCATCCAGAGAAGTTATTAATGTCCATTTTTCAT
>CAKMKJ010000009.1 GCA_927443345.1 uncultured Anaerolineaceae bacterium
CTCTGGTTAGGGCAAAATATATCTGCGAAGAGTATTGATACCCTTGGTCACTGTGGAGGATCAGTCCATCAGTGACCACTTCTTTTTGTAAAGCTTTTTTCAAGGTATTTGCCACCAACCCTAGAGAATTTTGTTTTGCAATTATGAAAGGATACAATTAAAAACAAGACAGACACCTTATCAACTTAGGTGTCTGTCCATCTAACTCACTAGGGTCTTTCTTTTTCTGTCTTGTTTAAAGGGGGCAGTTCATAGTTCTGGTTTTTTTGATTATGGCATTCAGGAAGGCACCCCTCTCCAACAAGGTGGCGAGGGGCAGGGGGTGAGGCTGTTTAGATCGCAACACATGGTCCCCGCCGGCGGAGGAATAGTTATTCATGTGTTTGGTTTTAATGCTTAACCACGAAACTCTCAAAAAAAATTGTAAATACACAAAAATATATAAAAAAACTAGGGCAAATAGTTCTGGTTTTTTTGATTATGGCATTCAGGAAGGCCCCCCCCTCTCCAACGCGTTGGAGAGGGGCAGGGGGGTGAGGCTGTTTAGATCGCAACAAATGGTCCCCGCCGGCGGAGGAATAGTTATTCGTGTGTTTGGTTTTAATGCTTAACCACGAAACTCTCAAAAATTTTGTAAATACACAAAAAAATATAAAAAAACCAGGGCATATAGTTCTGGTTTTTTTGATTATGGCATTCAGGAAGGCACCCCTCTCCAACGCGTTGGAGAGGGGCAGGGGGTGAGGCTGTTTTGATCGCAACACATGGTCCCCGCCGGCGGAGTAAATTTCGTGGTTTCGGGGTAAGTACTTAACCACGAAAAACACCAAAATTTCTAAACACACAAAAAATAATCTAATAAAGCCAAGGTAAAAACCATGGTTTATAAATTACTATCTCGACAGTCGCCCCTCTCTATCCGAAGGATGGAGAGGGGCTGGGGGTGAGGTGAGGTTTAGGACCACGAACCACGAATAATTCGACCCCTTAAAAGCCGGGGCACAAAGACCGTGAATTTTCTAAAAACACGGAAAAATGAAATAAAGGAAAACCATGAAATCCAGGGCAAGAAGTCCTGGTTTTTGATTTTGTTTCATTAATATGTACAATAAGTAAATTGATGTGAATTTTCTATTTGAGGGTGATTTTATATGACTGTTTCAGCAGAAAAAGTGGTTCTCATTACCGGCGCTTTGAGTGATATCGGCCGAGCGACTGCCCAGGCCTTTGCCAAAACGGGATATTCCGTGGCGCTCAACCACCGCAGCAAACCGGATGATGCCGCGCGTTTCGCGGACTATTTGGTGAGTGAGATTGGAGCGCCTCAGGTCTTACCTTTTCAGGCGGATATCCGCGTGAGGGCAGAAGTGGCGGCCATGTTTGAGCAGATCTACGCGCGGTTTGGCAGGCTGGATGTACTGGTCAACAATGCCGGCATCAACCGTGACAGTGCGTTTCTTGAGATGACGGATGAGGAGTGGGAGACGGTCACCGCGACGGTCTTGAAGGGAACTTTCATGTGCTCTCAAGAGTTCGCCCGTCGTTACACAGGCACCAGCGGCAGCATTATCAACTTCGGCGCGACCACCGCCATCACCGGACGCAAAAACGGCGCAAATTACTGCCCTGCGCGGGCCGGGGTGCTGACATTGACAAAGTGCATGGCGTTGGAGCTGGCGCCGAATATCCGCGTTAACACGGTCACACCAGGGCGCATTGACACCGAAGAAGTGCGGCTGCGTTATCACACCGACGACCCCGAAACGCGCAAATCGTTTGAGCGTGACGTCCCACTGCAGCGCATGGGAGAACCCGCGGATGTTGCATCCATGATCATCTACCTGGTGGAGAGCGGCGAGTACATCACCGGTCAGAATATGATTGTGGATGGCGGACTATTGATGAGGTAAATGGCAAGTTTTTTACCACCTAATCAAAAGGAGAGAAAAATGGTGAGTGAAAAAGAGCAACAAGATATTAACCTGATCATTCGCGATGCCATCGGATGGGCGCTAAACAAGGATTTTGATCGACTCTATTCCATCGTGGCAAATGATGATGCTTTTTTTATTTTTCACCCTGATTCTCGCAGCACCATCCACGGATTTGAGGCTTTTAAGCAGATGGCTGAGCGTGCGTTTAGAAATGACTCCTTCAAAGCCACGGATTTTGTACTCAAGGAACTACATCTCAATGTTTCAAAATCAGAGTGCTGTGCCTGGTGGGCATGCTTGCTTGACGACCACTACGAGTGGGACGGAGCTCCCGGCGGTTGGGATGATGTTAGGTGGACAGGAACCCTCGAAAAGAGGGATGATCGATGGGAAATTGTTCAGATGCATTTCTCTTTCCCAAGAAATGATTGACCCCCCGAACGTGACAACCATGATTTTGTATCAGTTGGAGAGCGGCGAGTTCATCACCGTGCAGAATATGATTGTGGATTGCTTTTTGTTAATGAGATAAAATGCTTTAACCACTAAAAACACCAAAAATCATTAAAAACACTAATTTTCTTTTTCTTCAATACATAATCCAAGAAACTCAACCAAAGACTTCAAAATGGACCGTTACAGCAGACCATCGCTTACAAATTAGTTACTTAGTCGAAAGGAAAAACAATGAAAAAAATCATTCTGAACGTTTTAGGCGTTTTGCTCATCCTTGGGGGTGGGGTATGGATTCTGCAAGGCATCAATGTGCTGCCTGGCAGCTTCATGACCGGACAAATCAAGTGGGCGATCTATGGCGGTATATCTGCAGTGGTGGGCATCGCTTTGTTGGTGTTGGCTAACCGGATTAAGACTTCTTTGCATAAATAGTACATCACCGTACAAAATATAATCGTGGATGGCAGGTTGTAAATGAGGTAATAACAATTTTTCCCTCTCGCCATGATCTGGCTCGGAAAAGCATAAACTGTGCCACGAAAATTTTGATATGCACAATAAAAAATTTCATTCAGGTGGTATTTGATGCGCATCTCTCTTATACAGCCCAAAATCATCCGCGGTGACATTGATCACAATCGTGTTGTCATTCAAAAATTGGTAGATTCAAGCAAAGGGGACTTGCTTGTGCTTGGGGAATACGCCTTCACCGGCTCACTTGTGCTCGACGAAAATGCTGATGTTCATGCATGGGCGGAAGATTGCGCAAAAGCCGTGTCACAAATGGTGATACCTAAGGGTAAAAATCTTATGGCGAATGTGCTGGTTGAATCAGATGGAAAACTTTACAATGCATGCAGGTTACTGCCCACTTCTGATTGCACTTTCAAACTGTTCCCGGATCAAACTGAACTGAATTCCGGAATAGTCCCTGGCGCAGAACACAAAGTGTTTGAGCTTTTTGGCAAGCGATTTAAGGTATTGATTTGTTATGACCTTCCACATATAAGCGAAATTCCCACTGATCATCTGGATTTTTTGCTTTTCATTTATCATTTCACCGAAAACAACTTCGCGCGCGTCATTAATGAAGTCAAGGCGGTATCACAGGCGCGGAATTTACGTGTGCTTGCCAGTAGTTTAATCAGTGACATGAACAATGGCTTTAGCTCGTATATTGATGGTCAGGATGTCGTCTCACTATCAAACACAGAAGGTATATTGGAAGTCGAGATCATTTAACCAATAGGTTTTTAATCAATTGCTAGTTATGAATATACGAGTAAGGTTATCTAAATTGAATGTATTTGAATAGGATCATTGGTTCTGCGGAAGTTGTGAAAATTCCTGTTTCTCGTACGATCATGTTCCCGAGAAGTGCAAGCAGGAGGTTACGGATTACAAAGCGGATATCTAAGAAAAGCATGTCTCTCGCAGCACCACTTGCTTCATTTGTGTGCGCCAAAACCGCGAGGGCGTAAAGAAGATCATATATAAGTCGAAGGGGCTGAAATGAAAATTCTATGTTTATCTGCTTCGAACATTGAACCATTCAAAGATCTCAGTGTTTCAACTCGCACCTGCGAGATGATCAGCGAAATGGTGCAGGCAAGACAGACCGATGCCGAGGTGCGCATCCTTCCACTGATTGATTATGAGATTAAACCCTGCCGCATGTGCGGCAAGTGCCTTGAAGCGGGCGATTGCGTGCGTGATGAAGCTTTCAATGCAGTCTACGTTGCCTTAAAAGAGGCGGATCGTATCTTTATCATCTGTCCGCAATACGCCACCATTCCATCCAAGTTGGTGATGCTGCTTGAGAAGTTCCAGGAGATCGCATACCTCAACTGGTGTGCATACAACAGTTATATGTTTCCCCTGGCCAACAAAAGAGTGGGGCTGATCGTCCACGGCGGGCAGACGGAAGATGCGCTGCCGGTTTACAAGGCAAATTTGTTGGCACCGCTGGCGTCGATTATCAGGTCAGTGGGTATGCATGTAGTCGGCGTGGATGAAGACTGGCAGGACGGGGCAGCTTTTGGTATTACCAGTTTGGTCAAACCGGAAGATTCAATCTTTGTGAAGATTGAGCACGATTGGGGGATGATCCATGGTCGAGTGGAACCGTTGGTTGAAAAAGTCCTCTCGATAAAGTGATAGTGCTTTTGATTATAATGAGATTAATTATTCCTTCAAGAATTACAAGTGACGGCAGGCGACCGCCAAACAAAAAATTCGCGCAAAACCGTCAGATTTTTTATGTTGGGTTATTAACGAAAGGATTGCATAATGTTTTTTCACAATGACGATCAAGACTATCACGAGATTATGCCAGGGATCAAAGGCAAGACGTTGGTTTATGGCGAAAAGTCACTGTTGGTTGAGTTCTTAATGTCAAAAAACAGTAAATTGGAATTGCATTCACATCCAGAAGAACAAAACGGTTATTTGGTGTCAGGTCGTATGCGTCTGTATTTTAACGGAGAAGTTCATGAAGTTTTCCCCGGCGACAGTTGGAATGTGCCTGGCAATCTGGAGCACAGCGGCGATGTTCTTGAAGATTCCGTCATAGTTGGCGTGTTTGCGCCGGTAAGGCAGTCTTACCTGCCTTACCATCCGCACAAGGGATGATCCATGAGTGACGAAAAGCGAATCACCCCGCGTTATATCGGACCTGACACCTCGGCGCGCACGGAGAAGATGAGCCGCGCCGAAATTCAGGGCAGGTTTGACAAAGAAGTGGCGGCGCTTTACAGCCAGCGCGATCCGATCTGGCTGCCAGAGTTCAGGCAAATGTTTGCCCTGGTACCCGAATTGCTCAAACCGCATGTCAAGCCTGGCAGCGTGATCCTCGATGTGGGGGCCGGCACAGGCAATCTTTCACGCAGCGTGCTGGAGGCAATCCCGGATGTGCGCTGTGTGCTGATGGATTTTTCGGCCAACATGCTGTCGGCGGTTCCGCTGGTGCTGGCACCGTTTGCTGGGCGTTTTGAAACGCTGGTGGCAGATTTCATTGACGCAGATTACGGCGTTGCGCAATACGAGGCCATCATTTCCAGCTTCGCCATCCATCACTGCCGCGGCAGGGCGGAGTATGGCGGCTTATATCAGAAATTCGAGCAAGCGCTCAAAGCGGGCGGCATATTCGTCTGCTGTGACGTGGTCGCCGGTGCGGATGAGTCGCTCAGCCAACTCAACGAGAACGGCTGGCGCGCTTTCTTGAAGGAACAGGGATTAGTGGATGCCGAAGTGGATCGCATCCTCTCCAACTATCATGTGGAAGATTCGCCGATTGACTGTCCGTTACACTTGGAGCTGCTGAAAGAAGCCGGTTTCTCGATTGTGGATGTGGTTTGGAAGCGCAGTAATTTTGCGATCTACGTGGGTATCAAGTAAAGTTTTTTCCTCATTTGAAGAAGATTGTGAATCTCCTGCGTGGAAAACTTGCAGGAATTCGTGTTTAAACAGTGATAACATTGCTTTTTAGATATTGATACTATTCAGGGATTTTTCGCGAATCTTTGTTAATTGAGGGAATGATGATTAAGAACATATTTCGAGTGCTTTGTCTGGCGATAATATTAATCAGTGCAGCAGCCTGCAATAAAGAGGACGGTGCTTCATCTGCAGGTGATGTTTATACCGTGACTGATGTCCAAAATATAAGTCTCGCCCAGCAAGACGCGGGTTTCACCATCAAACTACCGCACACGCTGCCGAAAGATTATTTATTCCAAAGTGTCGTACACAACCCTGATCAGCAAGGCATCACGGTTCAATATTTTTGGAATGATGATGATTTTTCAGGCGAAATGTTGTTTTTGACCCAGCAGCTTGTCAATCCGCAGGTCAACTATGCAAAAGAAGCCATAGTTGAAGATGTCTTATTGGGCAACCTGTGGGCCAAGTTTGTGCAGGGTAGTGATGATAATGGCGTGTGGCAAAATCAGGCACCTGTATACTGGCTGAGATGGCAGGCGCACGGTTATTACTTCACCCTCATTTTCAACGGCAACGAAACCAGCAGCAAAGGTTGGATCAGCAAAGAGCAGTTGGTAAAACTGGCAGAACAACTTTTATGGTAACCGGCTAATTGAAGGTGAGAATTTTTTGATTGAGACTGAACGATTATTAATCCGCAAGTTCACGCCGTCTGATGCGGTGGATTTGTTTGCGTATCTCAGTCTGCCCGAGGTTTACCGATTTGAACCAGGTGAACCGACCACCCTGCAAGAAGCCTCTGATCTTGCTAGAGAAAGGGCAGAAGCAGACAACTTTCTGGCGGTGGTCTTAAAAGCAAGCGGCAAGATGATCGGGCATTTATATTTTGAGCAGCGGCAGCCGCCCGAGTTCCGCACATGGGAGATCGGCTATATCTTCAACCCCGCTTATCAACGCCTGGGCTATGCATCAGAAGCGGCGTCCGCGCTGGTGGATTATGCCTTTGCCAACCTGAGTCCGCACCGCATCATGGCCAGGTGCGACCAGAAGAACCCGGCCTCATGGAAGCTGCTGGAAAAGATCGGTTTTACGCGTGAAGGTGCGTTCAAACAGGTCGCTTACTTCTGCATGGATGAAGTGGGCAATCCCATCTGGATTGATGCCTTTGAGTATTCGAAATTGGAAAAAGGTCGATAAGGCATGATCATCATCATTAATGGATCAGTTGGGGTGGGTAAAACCAGCGTGGCCGACCAACTGCATTACAAGTTCGAAAAATCAGTCCATCTGGATGGCGACGCCATCGGGGATGTGCATCCGTTTATCATCTACGACGACGCGCGCATCAGTTATCTTTACCGCACACTGGCACACTTGATCGATTTTCATCAGCAGAATGGCTACCGCTGTTTTGTGATCAATTATGTGTTTGAAAGCGCGGAATCCTTGCAGGAACTACTTGACCTGTTGAAACCGCTTGACCCGGATATCCATTCCTACTGGCTGACCTGCAGTGAAGAGGAGCAGACTCGGCGCATCCGCGGGAGGGGAAGGGACGAGATCAAGTGGGAACTGGAGCGCTTCATCGAACTGCACAAGATTCAGGTCGCAGCAGCGCAGCGTGGCTTTATCGGTAAACAAATCGACACCAGTGGAATGAGTGTGCCAGAGGTGGCCGACGAAATCTGGGAAGATGTCTTTTCCTTAAATGGATTATTTGAAATATTAAGTTGAAAGGTATTTTCGATTTCACAAGTTGTTTATCACGGAGGGAATCATGCCACAGAACAAATTTCATGGAATACTTGTAAATATGGCATTTACAGATATTACCTATCCAACACAATTTACACTTTTTGGGCAACAAAAATCAGGCGATTGGATCTTATACGGCATAGAGATTTCAAGAGAGCGTCTAGATCATTCGATAGCTCAAATTCAAACAAATATGCGGGAAGACGAACCATTCTATGCCCACCTTTATGATGATGAAATGCTCGTGGTAATCTTCAAAAATAGGGTTTTTATAGTCACAAGTCACTCTTCAAGTTGGGGAGAAATTAAACGCTATGGAAAAGAGTTGAACATTCCTCAAGAACAACTCGATTTTTGGCCGAACCGTTTTCAAGATGAACCTCATTATTTTGAACCGGAGAGTTTAAACTACAAAAATATCTAAAATCCCTTTTGATTAAAAATTTTTGTTGAACAATCAATAAACCTGAATTATTTATAAAGTAAAAAAAGGGATGCAATAAAAAACAATGAACACTCTACTACTTGTCGAAGCCAATCGACAGTCTACAGACAGACTGGAAAAATTCATTGATGATTTATCCACTAAGCAGTTAACTTCTGTATTGCCCAACAATTGAACGATGTCAGTCACTTTGGTGCACCTGGCTTTTTGGGATCAGCGCGTCATCCATTCGATCAAGATGGCCAAAAAGGAGGGTAAAGTCATCCGCACCGAATTGGATGCTCAACTGAATGACATTATCGAACCCTTTTTCGAGCCATCCCGCCCGATGAAGCGATAAAATTGGTGCTCAGCAGCGCAGAAATGGTAGACCAGTTACTTAAGGTATGTTCACACAAAATGCTCAATCAATTGGAAGAAGAAAGTGCGCGCTGGGTCGATCGCTTACTGCATCGTATTGACCACCTGGATGAGATTGAAAGGCTGCTTAAGGCTGCATCCAGATAATGTTACGCAAGAAGTTTCAATAGAAAAACCTCTCGTTTCTGCAATATCTTTGATGATGCAGTAGAAATTAGTGGCGTTCTGTATTACACTTAAGCGACAGCCAAGACTTGTTTAGGAAAAAAACCATTAAACACCGGAGATATTTATGAGATCCGACATTGACCAATTGATGCAAGACCAGGGCATGGATGTGCTGCTGGTGACAGGTTCGGCTCAACACAACGCCATGATGACCTATTTTACCGGAGCGGTGCATGTTTCGGATGGCGACCTGATTAAGAAACGCGGATGTGATGCCGTGCTCTTTTGCAATGCGATGGAAAGAGAAGAAGGGGCTATCAGCGGATTGAAAGTAATTCCGTATTCCAAATATCCCATGTCAGAACTGGCAGCAGAAGCCCACGGCGATTTTGTCGAGGCGTATGCCATCCGCTATGAGAGAATGTTCAAAGAACTGGGTATCGAATCAGGCAGCGTGGCGGTCTACGGCCAAAAAGACGTCGGTTTGATGCACTCAGTCTTTTTACGCCTTGAAAAACGCATGCCCCGATTGAGCTTCACGGGTTTTATGCGTGATGAGATCATGTTGCAAGCCATGATGACCAAGGATGACGATGAACTTGAGCACATCCGCCAGATGGGCAAGATTACCACGGATGTGGTTGGGCGCACGGCTGATTTTCTGACTGGTCACAAAGCTGAAAAAGGGATGCTGGTGCACGCGGATGGAAGTCCGTTGTTGATTGGCCAGGTCAAACAGAAGATCAACCTGTGGTTGGCCGAGGCCGGCGCCGAAAACCCCGAAGGCACCATCTTCGCCATTGGCCGGGATGCTGGTGTGCCGCATAACATGGGCAAAGCAAGCGATGCCTTGCGCCTTGGTCAAACCATTGTTTATGACATTTATCCGTGCGAGCCAGGCGGAGGTTACTTTTATGATTTCACCCGCACTTGGTGTTTAGGATATGCCTCTGATGAAATTTTGAAACTGTATGAAGATGTGAAATCCACATATGATATTCTGGTGGCCGAACTCAAGGTGGGGCAGAATTTCTGTGATGCGCAAAAACGCACCTGCGAATTGTTTGAGGCCAGAGGGCATGTTACCATCATGACCAATGAAGCCACGCAGTCAGGTTACGTTCATTCGGTGGGACACGGCATCGGTTTGCAGGTGCACGAAAAGCCTTGGTCGACCATGATCCACCCGTCGCCCACAGATGTGCTGGCTCCAGGGTCCGCTTTCACCATCGAACCTGGTCTGTACTATCCCGAAAAGGGCATGGGCGTGCGCATCGAGGATTCATACACGGCACGGGCAGATGGTAAGATTGAACTGTTGGCTGAATATCCGTATGATTTAATTTTGCCGATTAAATAGCTGTATTTTCGAGATTAAGGATTGACCGTGCAAATTGTCAGAGTTTTAGGAATTGAATCATCCTGTGATGAAACCGCTGCATCAGTGGTTGAAAACGGACGCTGTATGCGTTCGAATGTCATCGCCTCCCAGATTGATTTGCACAAACAATACGGTGGAGTTTTTCCTGAGGTGGCTTCACGGCAGCATATTCTATCCATTTATCCAGTGGTTGAAGAAGCGCTGCAGCGTGCGCATATGAGCCTCGAAAATATTGACGTAATCGCGGTTACTCGCGGCCCCGGCCTGGCCGGATCGTTGGTGGTGGGTATGAACACCGCCAAAGGGCTGGCATTTGGCAAAGGCTTACCGCTGGTAGGCGTGAACCATCTTGAGGGCCATATTTATTCTTCATGGATTTATCCTGCAGAAACCCCGCAGCCGCCTCCTGAACCTGAATTTCCATTGTTGGCGCTGTTGGTATCAGGCGGACACACCGAACTTAACCTGATCACAG
The DNA here is from genome assembly GCA_927443345.1 of uncultured Anaerolineaceae bacterium. Taxonomy (GTDB): domain Bacteria; phylum Chloroflexota; class Anaerolineae; order Anaerolineales; family Anaerolineaceae; genus UBA6107. The sequence goes on from CAKMKJ010000009.1 coordinate 10,416, forward strand.
ATCACCTCAAATATCAACGCCTTGGCGCTACCCTGGATGATGCTGCCGGCGAAGCCTTTGACAAGGTAGCCCGCCTGGTTGGGCTGCCTTATCCCGGCGGACCATCCGTGCAAAAAGCAGCCGCAGAGGGCAACCCCACGGCGTTTGAGTTTCCACGTTCGCGGCTGGACGGCACCTGGAACTTCTCGTTCAGCGGATTGAAGACCGCAGTGCTGCGCGTGGTGCGAAAGCTGCAAGAAGAAAACAAAGTGCTGCCGGTGAACGACCTGGCGGCCAGCTTTCAGGCCTGCGCTGTGGATGTGCTTTTTACAAAGACCATGAAGGCGGCGCGTGAATTTAATGTCAAAGCTATTGTAGTGGCGGGTGGTGTTTCAGCCAACCGCGCTTTGCGTGAGGCTTTCACCGGACAAACAGAATTTCCGGTGCATATTCCGCCGCTCTCGCTGTGCACAGATAACGCAGCCATGATCGCTACCGCTGGTTATTATCACTATATCAATGGGCAGGTTGATCCGCTTGACCTGGATGTACTGCCCACCTGGCCATTAAGTTGAACAATTAGGAGAAAATATGGACGCCAAAGTCACCTGGAAAAGTGGTCTAAATTTTACTGGCAAATCAAAGTCGGGTTTTGATGTGCCGATGGATGCCAGTGTGGATCACGGCGGAACTGGATTGGGCAGCAGCCCCATGGAATTGATCCTCGTCGGTCTGGGCGGCTGCACCGCCATGGACGTGATCTCGATCTTGCAGAAGAAACGGCAGGATGTCACATCGTTTGAAGTTGTGCTGCATGGCGAGCGCGCCGCGGATCACCCCAAAGTGTATACCGAAATTACCATGGAATACATCGTCACAGGTCACGGGGTTGATCTTGAGTCGGTAGAGCGGGCGGTTGATTTGAGCGAAGGGAAGTATTGCTCGGTGAACGGCATGCTCAAGCAGAGCGTGAAGATTAATACCAAGTGCACGGTAAAGGAAGCATTATCGTAAGGGCGTATAGCCATACGCCCTTACCTTGAACATACGAAGTGAGGACACAGCGCGCGGTGTACCTATACTATATTTTATTGTGCGTTAAGGGTCGCTAAAATAGCATCCATGGTTTGAAGGGCGGTCAGGTTACGCCAGGTGAAGCCCATTTCCATACTCTCTGGATTATCAAAAAGCGCTTGTGATTGTTTTTCAATGCGCGAAAGATGAAACCCGTCGCCGCCGTCAGTCATTAACCCTGCATTGGGAAGTTTGGCCGCAGCCGCACCGAAGTTCCACAAAGGCAGATCGTACTCTTCGGCGATTTTGATCACCATGTGGTTGATCTGTCGTTCCTGGGTGAGAAGCTCAGACCGTGTAGCCAAAACTGGCACAATATCAAGGTAAAGCACATACTCGATAATTTGACGCATATATTTATCATACATGTCGAGACTGCCATCCCAAGATTCTTCCATGCTAATGATGGCGAATGAGGGATTGTGATCTCGAAGTTCACAGACCAGGGGGGTTTCATCACTTTTGCACACCCCTTCTTTTTTGGCATAAGTTTCAACTGCGGGGGTCCACATTGTGTTTTGAACAGCGATAATGTTCAAACCGCCTCTTACCGCAAGGCTTTTACGGCCCCATGAGCCGGCGAAATAATCAATGGTAGGCTGAAGGTAGGTATATTCGTCACCAAGGCTGTATGTGCCGCCGTCAAACATGGCCAAAAAATAGGTCGGAATATTCTGGCAGTCGCCGATCTTGGAAAAGCGATGGGGATCGCGTCCTGCAGCCAATCCGCGCTGATAAACTTCTAGCATGGCAGGCGAAAGCTCGGGGATGATAGGCATCTCCAGCCAGGAGACAGGTGAAACAGTTGCAACAGCAGTTTCAGCAGTTGAGGCAGTTTCTGTCGCAGCGGGTGTGGTTTCGGTGGGGTTTACGGTGGCTTTGGTTTCAACCACAGCGGTTTCACTCGCAACAGGAGTGATCTCTACAGGTGGGTTGCCGGCATTCGTGCAAGCAGTGATAAAAACCATTAAAAATGCCAGACTGATGAACCTTCTAACGTGCATTTCGAACTCCTTAATTGGTTAATCTTACTTTAAACCTGCCGTGATTGCGGACCTTCCTGAAGCTGAATCACTGGCAGTGATCACGTTGCCCTTGCGGGTAAGCGTACCTAAATATGGCCTGACACCAATCTTGGCGATCCAGCCTTCCATATTGAAGGGCACAGCACTGTCTGCTTCCATCCACTCGCCGTTGTATTTACGGGCAATATGTACATGTGTACCGGTTGAGGCACCGCCTTCACATGATGGATGACCGATTGTATCACCGGTTTTTACCATTTTACCCTGACTGACCATATCATTTGAGCCTAAATGCAGGTAATAGATCACCCAACCGGTGCGTTCATTGCCATCCATGTCGAGATCTAAAACAGCAATGGCAGGTTCGGTGCGTATGATCTGACCGTCAGCCATAGCGACAACAAACTCATCAGTTGTCGAACATCCACCGCCCGCTGTGGCAGGGGCAAAATCCAGTGCGCCGTAAGGTTCGCCAGATCCCCACCACGATTCGTGCGGGCCGCCGGTAAATGCCCAGGTTTTACCCACCGCAAAAGGAAGCACCAGATCAGGCTGCTGCAGGTTGCCAGGGATATGGGGCTGAACTTCTATCCAGGGATCGCCAAACAACGATTTGTAGGTTTGGTAGAATCCATTTTCATGGATGGCGTAGTCATAATCTTGGAGACTCAGCTTTTGTGAAAAATAATGTTGGAATGCAACTGTGGCGGCGTTTTGCCACGGATCGGGTATTTCGAGGGTACCGTCGGTGCGGTTAATTTCATCCAGACTGCCGTTGCGCCAGCGGTAATATCCATTGTTGAGTAAGCTGGCCGCCCACACCAACTGCAGATAAAAGCCTCTATACAATTGATTTTCGTAACCTAATGGATACACTCTTAAATTATCTGCCAGTTCGGGTTGAGAGAGTGCACCAGTCTGATACTCAGCCAAAGCCAATAGCACTCGCGGACTGATGGAATAGTTGAGTGCCACCAGATCTATTAGTTCGCCGCCGGTGCGCATTTTATCGTCTGCAAAGACGGTGTAGTTTTTTAGCCAGCCTGGTTGAGAATTGACGTATGAAATGGTGTCAAACCCTGTTTGGGCAGGCCCATTTACATATAACGCATCAGGTAGAATTTGGAATTGACTGCCCCAAAGTGCTTTGTAATAGATGGGTATTTTTAATTGAAAACCGGCCTGCAAAGTGGTGATGGTTTTGGGCAGCAGCGGATTAGCTTCAAGAATTTCAGCGACATTGGTATTGAAGTGATTGGCGATGGCTGCCAGATTGTCACCGTTCTGTGCGGTGTAGTCCACCAGTGTACCCGGTGGATAGACGGGACGGGAGGGGTACGGGGTGGAAGAATCCGCCTCGAGAGTAGACTGGGTTGGGCTGACAATAGGCGGCACTACCATGGTGGATTGAACTTCGGTGCAGGCAGACAGCAGCCCTACAACCATTAGAATATTTAGTGCAAAAAGAAGTCTATTTTTTACACTGTGTTGCTTTGAATCCATCAAATTGCCAGCCTCTTTTTTGTTTTTACGGTTTTGGAATCGAAATGTGAGATTCTTTGCCGCCATTTTCATCGCGGATAATAATGGTATCACCTTTTGTCATCGTGCCATCATAACTTTTTATGCCGTTAACCGCAATATAGCCGCTCAAGTTAAAAGACATGGGTCCGTCAGCTAGAATCCACTCTCCATTATACTTGCGGGCGACATGGGTGTGTGTTCCGGTTGAGACGCCGCCTTCACAAGAAGCGTGACCGATATGGTCGCCAGTTTCAACCCGTGTCCCCACGGCCACACGATCTTTAGTGGCGATATGCATGTAGAAAATATTCCAGCCGGTGTTTTCGAGACCGTCGTTATCAAGGTCCTGGATGACAGCGCCGTTTTCCGCACGGACGATTACACCGGGAGCCATGGCGACCACCCATTCGGGGTTATCAACGCAGCCTGATTTCGATGAAGGAGGTGCAAAATCCAGGGCAGCCAAAGCACCATCTGGTCCCCAGGCAGAATGCGGTCCGCCGGTAAATGCCCACACCCGGCCAGGAACGAAGGGAAGCTCCAGTTTGGGCTGGGTGAGCTCAGGCGAATATAGAGGTCCGATGGAATCAGCCCTGACGAAGGGATCGCCATACATCTTCCTTATTAAATCTGTAAAACTGTCATTGCCATAAAGCGCGCTCACCCAATCTGCTCTGTTATATAACTGGGCGAACAAATATTGTAAACCGGCAGAACCGGCATTCAAACCAGGGCTGATGCGCAGAACTGTGCCGTCGCTGAAGGGTAGTGTCGAGAGAGTGCCCGCTCGCCAGCCGTAATATCCGAGAGAAAGTTGCGAGACCGCCCATGAAAGCTGACGGTAAAGCCCCTTTTCTTCAAGTTTGACATACCCCATGGGATATTCGGTTTCAGCCAGGTTGGCTGGTTGACCATAGACCCAATGGCTCTTGTATTCAAGCAGCGCCAGCAGCAGACGAGGATTGATGGAGTTTTCGCGGCAGACGCGTTTAATGATATCTGCTCCTGCGGTGGGGCCGCCGGAGAGTTCTTCTTTATAGGTACTCAAGAATCCGCCGGCCTGGTTGGCAAATGCGGATATGTCAAAATCTAGGGCCGTAGGTGAAAAAACGACCTCGCTGTCTGGGATGACGGCGATGGAATCGAAAACATCATGTAATACGTTGGGGATGATCAACAGAATACCCGGGTTGATCAATCCAGTTTCAGGTACGGTCTGGCTGTAGACAATCTGATCTGCGCTGACGCCGAAACGTCCGAGTATGGAAGGAAGCGTATCGCCTGATTGTGTGTAATATTGGATGGGGGGTCTGGGTGTGGCCAGAGGATCAAGCGTAGCCGTCGGGGCGGGGGTGGCGGAGTTTAATGGAAGTTCTGTAAAGGTGGGGATTGGGGCTTGTGTGGAAGTCATAGCCGGTGAGGCGGTCGGTTGGGTGGTCGTGAGGGCGGCAGTCGTGACAAGAGGTGCCAGAGGGGTGGTGATTTTGCCTTGAGACTGAGCAATGGCTGTCAATTCAACAGGGCTGACATAACCTTGCGAACAGGCCAGACTAGCCAGCACGAATGAGGCTGTCACGCAAATGGTTTGTAGCTTATTAGCGCTGAATCTGGTTTTCTGCAATGCGACCATCCCAGGCGGTGACACTCAGACCGTCACGAGAGAGAGTTCCATCATACTCCGCTCCGTCGCCTGAAGAGATCCAGCCTTCCAAATTAAATGGCAGATGTGTATCTGCCGATATCCATTCACCATTATACCTTCTCGCGAGGTGCAGGTGTGTGCCATTAGATACCCCGCCTTCACAAGAGGGGTGTCCGATGCGGTCACCGGTTTTAAGATAAGTGCCGGCTTTGACACGGTCGCGTGATTCAATATGCGCATAGAGAAGCGTCCAACCGGTTTGTTCCAGACCGTCGCCATCCAGGTCAAGCAGCACAGCGCCGTCTTTGGCGCGCACCACTAATCCATCTGCAGCGGCAACCACCCAGGCGTCAGATTGAACACAGCCAAAGGCTTCACCAGGTGGAGCGAAATCCAAAGCTGCCCAGGCAGATCCGCTGCCCCATCCGCCGTGCGGTCCGCCGGTGAAAGACCAGGTTGATCCTTCTTCGAAGGGGAGGACTAACGCAGGTTGGGTCAGGTCAGCCGGAACCAAATTTTCTATGGCCATGTCAAAGGGGATGCCAAAGAAGTTGGTGTAAGAGCTGAAGACACCGGTTTCTGAGACAGCCAGTTGAAATCCGGATTGGTCGTGAAGCTGCGCCATCAGGTATTGCACAGCGGCAGTGCCGGGGTTGATCAAGGTTGAAAGCTGCACGAGATTGCCATCCGCGAGGATGACATAAGGCAGCGCGTTGATCTGGTAGCGGTAGTAAGCCTTGTTGAGCGTGTCGGCCGTCCATGCGAGTTGGCGGTAAAGCCCTTCGCGGTTGGTTTCATAGCGTCCCATCGGATATGTAGTGTATGAAGGGTCAAGCTGAGCACGGGTGACCCAGCGGGTTTGATATTCCAGCAAGGCCAACAACAAGCGCGGATTTACCGAGTATTCATAGCTGATGCGCTGCACGATCTTTGCGCCTGTGAGGGTGACATCCTCGATCTGCTCCGTGTAGGTGCTCAAGAAGCCGCCTTTTTGTGAGACGAATGCGCTGATATCCAGTGTGGCGCTGACAGGGCCGTAAACCAGTTCGCTGTCTGGGATGATCTTGAAATCTGATATGGCTGCCGCAGGCTGCGGCGCAGGGATGGTGAGAATCATGCCGACTTCGAGTGTATTGGGGTCAATTTGCGAGTTGGCGTTTATCAGTGCGACCAGCGGCAGGTTGTAACGCGCGGCAATTAGTGCAAGGTAGTCTCCGTATTGCACGGTGTAAGACGCCGCTTCAGTGCGAATGGCAGGCAGGCTATGACCGCTGTCTGGTGTGGGTGTGAAGTAAAGCGAGCCTTCCGGGCGCGGTGTGGGAAGCAGTGCCAGCAGGGAGGAGGGCAGGTTTTTAACTTGTGAATCTGAAGCCGCAGGTGTATCCAGCAGCCACGGGCGAGTGTTAGGGGCAGAAACGACGCATCCGCTGAGTAAGAGCAGCACAGTGAAGAGTGAGACCACTGCCGCAGTGTTGATTTTCATGCGATCCCTCTCGAGAGCAGTGAGTCATCCATTTGTTTGCCCCCCAGGAGGTGGATGTGAAGATGGAAAACGGTTTGTCCACCGCCCTTTCCGGTGTTGAGCGCCAGACGGTAGCCATGATCAGAGACCCCCATTTTTTCGGCCATCGCTTTGGCGGTCAAGAGCAGGTGCCCTAAAAGCGTTTCATCCGCGGAGGATATGTCGTTTAAGGATGGGATGTGGTTGCGCGGCAAGACGAGCAGATGCAGCGGCGCGAGAGGGTTAATATTGGTGATGACCATACACAGGTCATCTTCGTAGATGATTTCCGCGGGGGCGCTTTTGGCAATAATGTCGCAAAAGATGCAGTTTGTCATAACTAATTAAGGTTGCAAGTTCCTTGCCTATGAAAATATGCGCATTTTACCCCATTCGAAGTTTCATGGCTCAGGGGCGCAAAGACCACGCTGCGAACCACACGAAATACACAAAAAAATAAATGCAAAAAATCAAAATTCTATTTCAGTTAAGTAATATCGTAAGCGTGGGGTTCTTTCAGATTTTTATTTTTCCTTTTAGTGTATTTCGTGGTAAACAGGTTTTCTCCGCGTTCTCGCAGACTTGGCGCACCCGAGCGAAGCGAGTGGTGTTGCGTCTTCTCTGGCACTTGCAGCCTCATCGTCCCGATGTCCTTCGGGAGGGCAATTGTGCGAGAGATAAGGTTTTTCAAAAACTTTGTGAAGACTTCGTGGTTAATAGGTTTTGTGGGACAGTCACGTAGAATAGGTTGAAAAATATATAGCCGCATTTATGATCATGAAGACGAAAAAAAATTACAATTAGCGGCATGATAAAGTGAAACGCAGATTCATCTCGCTGAAATTGACAGACCAAAAGCCATTAATAAAAGAACAGAGGCGATGAGTAGCCTCTGTTCTAATTCTACCTTCAGAAAAACTATGGAATACAACCTGCCTGGATTATCGATGTTTGGCCTGAGGAGCCTGCCGTATTAAAAGCCTCAACACTGTAAGTATAGGGGCCGCCGTATGGAGGGGCGTCAGCATGCGAAGTTGAGTTTACGCCAAGTGTGGCCAATAAAGCGCCGTCGCGATAAACACGGAAGCCTGTCTCGTTGCTGCTCGTGTCTAACCATCTCAAGGTGAGCGAGTAGATCTGCCCATTGCATGCCAGGTTTTCAAAGTAAAGCTGTTGCGGTGCGCTGGGTATTTGCACTGAAACAGTAGGGGTGGCGGTAATGGTCGGTGTCGGGGTGGGCGGCGCCGGGATGACTGGAAGGTTTGAAATTGTGCCTACAGATTCCATGGCAGAGGCAGAAACCCAGCATTTTGGTTCGTTGTCTGGTTTGATCTGCAGCCAGGTAGAATTGGCATTCCTGCCGATGAGAGATGCTTTGGTTCCTTCGGGAAGCGCAAGATAGACTGCATACACTGTACCGGGGCCGTAACGGCAGTTGGCGCTGGTGATAAAACGCACAAAGGGTGAAGGTGTCGCGCTCGCCTGGATCTGGGTTGGCAGCACAGGCAGTGTTTCTTGAGGCGTTGTCTCAAGCAAGATCGCCAGCGGGGTATTGGTGGGTGCCAAAGGGGGTTCACCCAGAATAGGCTCGCGTTCATAGGCTCCGGCATCACAATTTGCGCCTTGCGGACGTGCTATCCCGCGCTGGTCTGTTGTTATACCAACTGCACAGGGGATCGAATCAATAACAGGGCTGTCATCCAGCAGGGCATGGGTGGGCAACCCGCTGCCGTTTACCTGAAGGGTTGAATCAACACCGGGGTAGAAATCCCAGGCGGCACGTTCTTCAGATTGCGGCTCACGGCAGGTGTTATCCGAATCGATATTGTTCAAACTGGTAATGCGGGTGGTTGGCGCATCGCTGTAAATGGTTTGTAATTCACAATCCCGGCCATTGTAGACCAGCAGGCTGTTGGTGAGGTTGACGCGCAGGTCTAATACATCAAGAGCTATCAACCCGGCACCAGGTTGGTTGGCAATGGTGACGTGTGTGAGGGCTGTTTCAGAATTTCTGCCAGCATAAAGCCCATTGCCGTCATTACCGCTGATGGTTGAGTTGACCATTGAAAGCAGTTCACCCCCATTGCGGATCGTGTCAGAACTTGCCTCTGTGCTGGTATTGTTGTAAATGCTTGAATTTGTGATGTTGATAATTCCACCTTCTGTTACAGTGGAATCAGTCCCCATATTCAATATGGCGGAGGGATAGCCGCCGGTTGCATGATTATCAAAAATCGCCACCCCATCCAGTTCGATATTAGCTCCCCGGTTGATGATGGGCGTGCCGTTATTGCCGGAAATTTCAGAGTTGCGGATCGATATATAAACACCGTCACCATAGGCCGAAATAGGATTATCGCCATTATTGATGATCTGGCTGTCAGAGATCGAGATGTTTGCAGTCACATCCAGATCATTGGCGTAGACTGCATTTAACCGGATGTCTTGAAGGGTGACCTGGTTGAGGATCAATCTGCCACGCCCAACGCGGATGCCGATTTCACCTCCCTGGATGGTGAGGTTCTCAAAGCGAACCACGCCCCCGGCTGGCGGTAATGAAACAAAAATATGGTCATTAGATTCGGGGTTTGGTCCTGGAAGCCGGTTGATGACCACCGCACCCTCTCCGGTAAAGGTCATCGATTGATAAAGAATTGGGATTTCGCTTTCGTCGTAGGTGCCGGCTGCAATATTGATGATCGCAACAGGAAGTTCGTTTGCTACAGTGACCACACGCTGAATGCTGCGACATGCCGTCTCAGCTGTCTGGCAGTCATTGCTATCGCTGCCGGTAATGGCTGCAAATAAAACAGCATCTTCCAAACCGTCAAGCCCGCCTATCGGAAGATTACATCCGGATATTAATACCAATAAGACCGTAAAAGTCAGTAATCTGGAAAACAAAAAACGTGCACTTGCCATTTAACACCTCCATAACACCTATAAAAAAATGCCACCAATTATGCGGTTAATAAAAGTATAGCATGTCAAAAAAGCAAAAACAATCCCGGATATTGATAAAGTTAGGCATAATATTATGGAAATAAAAGCAAAACCCCGCGGATTTTGATCAGCGGGGTTTTTGATCGTTAAATTTTCAACTAACCTTTGTATTCTTCGCCCTTGATGTAGGCTTCGGTCATTTCACGGCAGATCTCATCTTTAAACTGCTTGGGAGGGGTCTTCATGAAGTAGGAAGCCGGCGCATACAACGGACCGGCGATGCCGCGGTCGCGGGCAAGCTTGATGCACCGAACGGCGTCAATGATCACACCCGCGCTGTTGGGGCTGTCCCAGACTTCCAGCTTGGCTTCAAGGTTGAGGGGCACGTTACCGAAGGTTGTGCCTTCCATGCGGATGTAGCACCACTTACGGTCAGTCAGCCAGGGCACATAATCGCTGGGGCCGACATGCACGTCATTGGGATCCAGTTTGTAGGGCAGCATGGAGGTTACAGCACCGGTCTTGGAAATCTTTTTGGATTCAAGGCGGTCGCGTTCAAGCATGTTCATGAAATCGGTGTTGCCGCCGAAGTTGAGCTGATAGGTGTGGTCTAACAGTACGCCGCGATCTACGAACAGGCTGGTGATAACACGGTGCAGAATGGTTGCGCCGAGCTGGCTCTTGATGTCGTCGCCTATGATGGGCAGACCGGCATCCATAAAGCGTTTGGACCAGTATTCGGAGGAGGCGATGAAGACGGGGATGGCATTAACCATGCCCACACCGGCTTCAAGAATCTGTTCGACATACCATTTGGTAGCCATTTCAGAACCGACTGGCAGGTAGTTGACCACCACATCCGTTTCGGTGTCTTTGAGGATTTTTACGATGTCAGCGGTGGGGCCGGGGGCTTTGGTGAGGATCTGGCTAAGGTACTTGCCCAAACCGTCGTGAGTCATGCCGCGCACAACTGGTACGTTCATATGGGGAACGTCACAGAATTTGAAGGTATTGTTGGGGAAAGAAAAAATCGCTTCTGAGAGGTCTTTGCCGACCTTGGTATCGACGATGTCGATGGCAGCGGAGAACTCAATGTCATTGATGTGATATCCGCCGAGGTTCACATGCATCAGCCCGGGAACGCGATCAGTGTCTTTGGCGTTGCGGTAAAACTCTACGCCCTGAACGAGTGAAGAGGCGCAGTTGCCCACGCCGATAATTGCTACACGTACTTTTTTGCTCTTGCTCATTGGGTGTTTCCTCCTTTAAAGAGAGACGGTTTGACTGAGAATAATAAAGATAAAACCGTTGGAGCGCAATCACTCCAACTTGTCGATTATAACAGAGGAGAGGTGAATTTATACCCAATTTGCATGGATGTGCATAAGTTTGTGCGTAAATTGCGCAACCGTGTGCGTTGGCGTGTGCGGCAGGCGTGGGCAAACACAAAAGTCTTGTCGAAAGGGGGCGGGACGGGTATAATCGCACTTGTTCGGGGCGTGGCTCAGCCCGGCTAGAGCACCCGGTTCGGGACCGGGAGGTCGGCGGTTCAAATCCGCCCGCCCCGACAATTACATTACTGTCATCGCGAGACAGATTCATCGTCGAAGCGATCCCCAACTAAACCAATTTCTATAATATAATATCGTTTCCAAGGGCAAGATTTTTCATTGCTCCCATAATGTTTACCAGTTTGGGGATTTAATTGGTATTTTTTCCTAATTAGAATTTCATTCCAGTTTTTACTCTTGAGTTCAACAATCCAGAGGAAAAATGGATCAATATGATGGAAATTATGTCTGGTTGCTGGTTGACCCTCCAACACCTTCAAGTTGGATACCATCTCACAAAGAATGCTTGAACTATAAGTACATCAAGATGTCACAATTATGTCGAATTGATCCAAAACGCATAGGTCGGAAAATGCGTGCTTGTGAAGCTTTTGGAGGGGACAGTGGAAGAAACGAGGTGCAAGAGGACAGGAAAGCCAGAACGGTGAAACATGGAAAGAGCGTTCGTAAATATGTACTCACTCCTGCTGCGATTGATTATTTGAAAGAAGTAGGGATCACGGATTGGTGATCATTGTTTTATCTGAAAATCACCATTTCCAAGAAACGCACAGCAGCACAATTTAATTCCTGGCAAAGCTATTAAACCCTTGAATAATTTGGAGAGATCGTTACAAAGCTGCTTACTTTCCAGTCACAATATAAAGCCATGACGATTAAACTTGATTCAGCGATCTCTGGATTAGTTGATTTTCTAAAAGAGCATGGAATCACTTTGCCAAAACAATATTTTTTTTTCGAAAGGGGAAACGGAAATGAAGAAAAAATCAATAAAACCAATAAAACCAATTACTAAATACATTATTTATCCCGTGATTGCGGGAGTAATTATATTTGTTCTTCAACTCATTATCCCCAATATCTGGAAGAATTTGGCTAAAGTAGTTAGCGCTATTTTTATTTTCTTGGGATCTTCTGTATTAATAAAATGGTGGGTGTTTATTTTATTGTTATTAGTTGTTTTGCTTTTTATTACCGGAATTATTTTCTTAATGATAATTTTCGGTAAAAAACCAGGATTGCATTGGTCTGATTATAAACAAGACGGTATTGACGGAGTGTTATGGAAATGGGATTATGATGGTAATACTTTAGCGGCAGATGGTTTTTCCGCATTTTGTCCCAATTGTAAAAAAAGGTTGTTATATAGTTATGAAGGATATAATTCTAAATATTACTGTGACCGATGTGATGAATTCCGTTTTATCAAGCGTGGGAATCATGAAGATATAATCGCAAATCTTTATCGTGAGATAGAACGTCGAATACATACTGAAGAATGGAAGGAAAATTTTCAAAAACGATGACAGAATCGGATAGTTTTTCATGACCGGGAGGTCGGTAAAAAAATTATCTTATGGTGATTATCTATGAAATCACCATTAATGCGTTTTTCCATTTATAAGGCAGTTGGTCTCGATAAATGAGCAACTTATTGTCCAATTGAGAAAAATTTTTGTAAGTAATAAATATTATCCAACAAAATTGAGGAACAGAATGAAAAAAATTGCCTATTCTTTGTTTGTCATTGTTTTTCTAATTTGTTCATGCAATCCTACTAATAAAACTATAAATGAATCAGAATTTACTATTCCAATATCAACTGATATCAATCCAACACCAACAGAACAACCAAAAGTAACAACAATTGTAGATTCATTTATGTTTTACAATCCAACTTCGAAAAATTATCACGAATTGGTAGAAATACCTGTTGGGACTAAACTCACTCCATTAGGGAAATTTGGGGAATTCATTAAAATAGAATACTTGAATTCAATTGGTTATGTCCCCTCAGTTAAACTATCAGAATTAACTATGAAAGTCCCTGAAATTTCGAGAGCAGAAATTGAACCTTTAAAAATAAATTTAATAGATTATGTTTATGAAATTAATTCTTTTAAAGAAAATGGAAAATTAATAATTGATAATATGGATTCTGATCAATATGCCGGAAATGACATAGGACCTTTTGATATTTCAGAACCGGTATCAATAGATCTTCAGTTTTCATCAGAAGGTCAAACACAAGGAGTTGTGATCCTTTCAGGAAAATTGCCAGGTCTTCATTGGTGGGAAAATCGAAATTCGATGTTGATAAATGGAAATGGAAGAATTGACTTTTATAATGGACAATCAGAGAATTCCTATTACTCTATTGAGCTCCCTCAAATAGCTGGTCAACGGATTTATATACAGGCCCAAGATATTTTTGGCAAAATAATCCTAATTAAGGATGACAAAGGAAAAATTGTTGCAACTTTGGATATTCCATATTTATCTGGTGGATTATTAAAAAATGGATTGTTTCCGGATAATGTTTTCTTTTTTCAGACCGTGGCAACACCTCATAGTAAATTAATGGTTCATAAATTCGACCTCTTACTGATCCCAGATGGAATATATCAACCAGAAACACCAACTCTACGGGAGTTGGCCGATGAAAAAGGCAAATTATTAGGAACTGTTGTTGATTATGGACCTATGATTTTCAATTCAAAATATCAGGATCTAATTAAAGATAATTTCAATGGGGCAACCATAACTTTCCATTGGTCTCAAATAGAACCTGAAAAAGGCGTATTCGATTTTTCAGCCGTTGATGTTGCTGTCGATTTTGCAATTCAAAATAATATGAAAATAACAGGATTACACCTGATTTATGGATGGACAGAATTAATGCCTGATTGGTTGGTAAATGGTAATCACTCAAAGGAAGAGCTGAAAAAAATCCTTTTTGAATATATAAATACCGTAGTCAGCCATTATAAGGGGAAGATTTATATTTGGAGCATCGCAAATGAATCCATAGGAAATATGATTTGTTGTGGAGGTGATTTTTGGTATAAAAAATTGGGTGAAGAATATATTGAATCATCATTTAAATGGGCCCATGAAGCTGACCCTAATGCATTGTTAATGCTAAACGAATGTGATAATCAAAGTATTGAACATGAATATAATAAATTAAATGTTGAGCAAATGATTGACTTTATTACTACATGGAGGATTGACGGCACCCCGATTGATGTTGTGGGAACTCAAATGCACGTCCTTTCTCCTTGGTCAAACAATGTGATTCCTACAAAAGAAGATTTTACTGAGACATTAAACCTGTTTATTGATAATGGAATGCCAGTTTACATTACTGAATTTGATGTCAATCTTAATGCGTACCCTGGAGACCAAGAAACACGGTGGGAATATCAAGGAACAATATACAGAAATATCCTAGAAACATGTTTGGAAATTCAAGAGTGTAAGGGGTTTAGTTTATTTGGATTATCAGATTATCTTACTTGGTATGATTATCTTCAAATACCTAACGCTGAGCCTTTACCATTTGATGTCAATTTCCAACCTAAACCAGCTTATTATGCAATGTTTGATGTTTTATCAAAGTAATTATTTTTTCCGTCAAAACATATTTTTATTATCTTTCACTCACAATATTGTGTTATGAAAGAAAATGCTTAATTATATAATTGCCAAAATTATGAAATATCACCGTTTATCAATTATGAAGCAAAATGGGTATTCTATTGGATAAATTTTCATGTCCGGGAGGTCGGCGGTCACGTGCCCCGAAGGGGTATCAAAACCCTATAGAATATTTCCCTTGACAAAAAGAACAAAAGTTCTATAATGATCTAGCTAAATGCGGTCGCCCTTTCTTTCGCATAAAGGTTTAGGATTCGTGCATAAAAACAAAAAACAAAGAACCAATCAAAACCACTTTTTTGACTTCAAAATATTCGTTTTACCTGTGCCCGAGCAGAGCGAAGGGTATTCGTTTCTGATTTTTTTCTGAAACAAAAACGAATAAATATAGATGAGATAAGGTGTAACATTGGCGAAATTTATATAAGAAATTCTTTAAAACCAATATGGTTTTAACATTTCCTCCCTATAATATCCACTGGAGCCGGATATGAAAAATAAGGCAATGCGGTTCATTATCATAATTCTCGTCATTACTGTCGTAACAGGCATTATCGTTTTGGTCATCGGCTTGATCAGCAAATGGCAGACCGATGTGCAGTATAGCGACGGGTATTTTTATGGTGGCGGGGTGCTGCTGTTGATCGGGCTGGTCAACGCCATGGGGGCGAGATCTGATGACCGGGTGGGCGGCATGGCTGATGGCCGCATCAGCACCCAGGAAAGGGAATCCAGTTACCATCTAATATCAGAAGACATTGCCAAAGCGAACCACCGCATGATTTACATGGGCATTTCTGGGCTGCTGCTTTGGGGCGTGGCGGCGCTTGTTCCGCTGATCATGAAGTAGAACATCAATAACAAAACCGTTGATCAAAAATCAACGGTTTATATTACTAATAGCTTTGTGAAATATGATTAACTCAATTTAGCGGTCAATTTCATCTCAACTGCTGAAAGCGCTTGCGAAACCGGGCAGCCTTTTTTGGCTTCTTCAGCGAACTCGATGAAGGTTTTCTCATCAATGCCAGGCACTGTACCAACGGTTGATAGTTCAAGCAGCGTGATCTTGGGTCCGTCGCCCAGATGCACTTTCACCGTCGTGGCAATAGACGTGGGTGTATGCCCCGCTTTTGAAAGGATGGCCGAAAGAAACATTGAGAAACATCCCGCATGCGCCGCGCCGATCAACTCTTCCGGATTGGTGCCGGGGCCGTTTTCAAAACGGGATGCATAAGTGTAAGCGCCTTCATACGCACCAGATCCCAGGCGCATGCTGCCTTTACCTTCAACCAGATTGCCCTGCCATTTAGCAGAAGATTCGCGAATTGTCATGATTTACCTCCAAGTAAATCTTTTGAATATAAGTTAACCGTCAAGACTTTATCATTGAAGCCAAAAAAATCAACTCTTCATTTATGTCTATATTTATTAGATGGTAAATGCACCAAAGAAGTTACATTATTGCTTAATGATTCAAAGATGAATCTTCAAGAGAGCAACGCAAGTGAAAAAAAATTAACAAAAACAGGATCGTCTGACTTGAGACAATCCCGTTTTGAATAGGTCATAATAGACCTGAACCCAGGCTTAAATGAAATAGGCGTGCACTTTTTCTGAAATCTGGCGGTCAGTCATCTTGTCTGCCGTATCCACGGACGCGATTTTGCTGCCAAGTTTTTCTGATTTCAACAGGGCGGCAAATTCCAATTTCGCTTCGCCTGGGCCAAAGATCAAGATGGAATCTGTCTCGCGGATCTTGTAGGCAATCTCTGAATAATATCTATTCAGGCTAAGATTATGCACCTGATTTTTATCTGCCACGGAGGGTGATTTTGAAGGTGTTGCAGCCGCGAGGACATTTTCTGAATAACGGGCGCTATCATCCAGGTTGGATAGGATTATCTGGACGGTTTCTTTCTTGTCAACTAGAGTGACCACGACTGCCTTCTGATGATCGACCCACATGCCAGTTTCTGTTTTCATGAAGCGCTCCTTTTTTCTTTAACTGCCTAAAAATTCTATTTCCTTTTTATCGGCATGGGAATGGCTTCGTTGCGGGCAGCTTGTTTCATGCGGCGGATGTGTTTGCTCTCACTTTTGGATATTTTTTTCATCTTCATTTTTTCAAATTTACTTTGTGGGGTTTTTACTAAATCGCTCATCTTTGGTCTCCATCAACAACCACTATATCTTGCACTAATTTGACAGGGTATGAAATCCCGAGAAACCCACTTCACGCAGAAAAGGGATTCAAAACAGCCAAGCCTTACACTCTTAAATTTAGGGCGTCTGTGTGGAACTCCATTACCCCCAAAAAAGGGAATGGAAATGAACTCTAAATTTGTAGATTGGCGATATCCTTGCCAACCTCAATTAACATGCAGGGAAAGGGTATTGCAACTCTATATACTGGTTATAACACGCTTCTGATATTCACGCCTGAACACTTTTATGAAGAAATCCAAAGAGGGCTCAAAAAGACCCACGAACAAGTGAATAAAACAGGGTGCAGTCAACAAGGCACCCTGTTATTGAAAAGAATACTTACGAAAGATGCTATGTTACGGTGTGACCGGAATTACTCTCGACATCACAGTACCCGTTTGATTCTTCTCGGAATACACGCTGATGGTTGCCAGCAGGGTGTGACCGGTTGGGTCATAAGAGAATTCGCCAGGGCTGAAACTGGTAGCCTGACCGGGTTCACCCGTGGTGAGATCTGATTCTTCTTTAGTGAGGCTGCAGCCAGAATATCCGCTGAAATAGTTAGAGGAATGTGTCACTGTTATCCCCTGGGTACTGTCGACAATTACAATTTTTACAGACTGCCAGGTGGTGTTGCCGGTATTGGTGATATTGAATACTAGAAAATATTTGTTTGAGCAGGTTTGCAGAGAATTGTAGCTCACGTTAAAACTGGCTGCGGAGGTGGGGGTAATGGTGGGAGCATAAGTGGGTTGAGCAGTGAAAACAGGTAGACTATTTTCGTTGCCAGTTTTATATGAAGTGCCTTTCCAGACCCAGCAGTAATGGTTGGAGGTGTCGAAATAGCGTACATAAAAGAATTCGCCGTCCTGGCTGCGGGCAAGCGCTTGAAGTTGAACACCTGCATCCACGGTGGCGGCAATGCCAAAAGTGGTGGCCGGGCCGTAGCGGCAATTGGTGGCGGCGTCAAAATTGAGCCAGACTCCGCTGAGGGGAGTGGCGGTTTCAGATGGGGTGGCGGTGAAAGAGGGTGTGGATGTGACCGCCGAGGTATTAGTGGGCTTGGGCGTGGCGGATTTTTCTGCAATGATCGCGTTTAACGTGCTGGCGATCTGAGTCACCTGAAGATTCAAAGCTTCGATTGTGCTGGCCGCTGCAGGATCCATGGTGGGGGTGGCGGTGTTGGCAGCGCAGGCGCTGAGCGCCAGGGCAAGAACTATGCTGATCGAGATAATTTTCCAAATGTTTTTCATTTTTTTACTCATTGTTATTCTGAATCTGATAGATAATTTGTTTATGTTGCCAACCCTAATGATAACCCTATTTTTTTATGTTTGAGTTGCTAGTATAATTTTATTGTTGTTATCTAGAATTCATAAATCGTTATTAAGGAAACATAAATGAAATCGAACTCCTTGCGCGTATTCTTTCAAAAATATAGGAAAGCGCTTTTCCTCTTGTTTTTTGTTTCCGCGTTAGCTTATTTACCTAACATAACAAAATTCACCCTTTATAAAGATGATTGGTACTACATCGTGGATGGTTTCTTTGGCGGTCCAAAAATTTTCCGCGAGATGTTTTATATTGACCGGCCCTTACGCGGATTTTTGTGGGAATATCTTTTTACTTTTTTGAAAACCGATCCTTTACCATACCAAATCCTGGCTTATGTGTGGCGGCTGATCAGCGGCATGCTCTATTTCTGGCTGCTCAATCTGGTTTGGCCAAAACACGAAAAAGCCAATTTGTGGATCTCTATGCTTTTCCTGCTTTATCCCGGCTATTTATGGTGGGTTTCAGGGGTCGAGTACCAACCTTATATATTGACACAGTTGTTACAGGTGTTTTCATTTGTGACCATGTTGCTGTTCTTAAAAGCCAATAGCCTCTTCAAGAAGCTGTTTTTCTTGGGCTGTTCTGCTGTTGCTGGCTGGATCGGTCTGATGTTTGTGGATTATACGATTGGCATGGAGCTCTTTCGCATAGTTATTTTGTTTTTATATGTTAGCCATGAACTGCCTGTTGCCACAATCGCAGCAAAAATTAAAAAGACAGCATTATGTTGGCTGCCGTTTATTATCATTCCTGCAGTTTTTATGATCTGGCGAACCTTCTTCTTTAATAATGCCCGAAGCGAAACGGATATCAGCCTGCAAATGGGGCAGTTTTTCGCCACACCCATTCAGGTTGGTTTTTTGTGGCTTCAAAGCCTTATCAAAAGTTTCTTCAATATAAATCTCATTGGCTGGATCAAACCATTTGCAGATAATTTCTTTACACTTAAATTAGTTGAGTTTTTGATCGCTGCAATTTTAGTTTTTTTCACAATATTTGTGGTCAAAAAAATGGTTACCAAGAGTTATCTTTCTGACCCGGATGAGACTGGGTCAGCTCCAAATTCGAGGCAATGGGAAAAAGAAGCCTTATTTGGTGGTGTGATAGGTGTCATTGGGGGAATCGTTCCAATCGTGCTGATGAACCGTGAAGTGACCATTGTGAGTTATTCACATTATTTGTTGAATCCCCTCATGGCTGCTGCACCGATCCTTTTTGTGATCATAAACTGGGTCAGATCTCAACACTTGCGCCAGGGGATTTTACTTTCGGTGATTGGATTTCTGGTGGTTTCTAATTACAGTTATTCTGTAAGTATTGTTAAAGAGGAAACAACGATTGCCAATTTTTGGCAGCAAGTGTATATCCGTGCTCCGCGCATGGTGCCTGACACGACTTTTTTGGTAAATTTACCAAACGGATACGCGGTTGATAATTGGGATGCTATCTGGGCGCCGGTAAACTACCTTTATGCGCAGCCGGATAATATTGATGTTTCAGAAGGAGCGGTGCACTATCCGTATGCGGGGTTGAAGCCTGAAATTGAGACCTCCAAGAATATATTAATGAACAGCGAATTAGGCATTGGTTACCGCACGCACCTGTTTTATACGCGTTACGATCACCTGGTGGTAATCAGTCAACCTACATTAAGTTCGTGTGTGCATATCATCGATTCGCGTTGGCCGCGTTTATCGCTTTTTGACAGCGACCAGGTGTTAATGTTCGCCTCACAATCGGATATATCCAATATCATTTCACCTCGAGCGTATGCGAATTACGACGAGAAGATATTTGGCAAACTGGATGAAGATAACTGGTGTGCCATTTATCAGAAAGCCGAATTGGCGCTTCAGCTTGAACAATGGGAAAAAATAGCCGGGTTTAAATCAGAAGCCGAAACGAAAGGGTATAAACCAGGCGATGAAATTGAATGGATGCCATTCTTGCAGGGCGCCATCTATTTTGGAGACACCGATCAGATAAAGGTAATCATGTCACAGATCACTCAACCCTTCGTGGCGTCACAGGCTTGCACAACGTATGAGGCCATGCAGCAGGGGGGGTATTATTCCGACAAAACATCTATGGATGAAAACAAATTATTGGTTTGTCCACTGGAGGAAGTGGTCACAGAATAAAAATAGAAAAAAAAATACCTTGTCCTAATGAACTCAATGCATTTTAGGTTATGTCTATCTAAATTAAAAATATATTAAATCCGGACATTTTTTCTAATATGTAATCTCACATATTGGTGTAGAGTCAAAATGAGACTTATATATGAGTAAGAATCTATCGATGGTGAAGGTTTTTTGGAGGCCACAACTTTGCAATAATGAAATCTTCATAAAATCATGAATTTTTACGATTACAATGCAGATGGACTAATTGTTTAGGAGGTCCATCATGAATACTGACTTTAACTTTGTACGTGAATTTCTGTTCTCAGTAGAACGGGAAGAGACTGATCCGATCACGCCACTCACCAAAGATCAATTGGGATTTTCTGATATTCCGGATGGAATGTTCAGCAGGCAGGTAACCCTTTTTGGCCGAGCTGGATTGCTGGAATTAATTAACCAAAAAACGGAACTTGGCAGCCGATTCTTCGCCGCAAGATTAACCAATGAAGGCCGCGAATTTCTTCATGAAATACGCGACGAAGAAATCTGGAAGCGCATTTTGAGTATTCATACTGAAGATGTTCAAACTTTTTCTCTTTCGGTTTTGCTTGCTCTTGCGCAACGGGTTGTGGAATTGAATCGAAAGAGAGAAGGATAGATCAAGGATGTGTCAGAAGAAGATATCTTAAGTGAGACGGATTCTCTATTTACTAATGATACAAACGAACACTCCCCACCAGTCAGGCGGGGAGTGTTTTGAATACAAGATAAATCATAAACCTTTGATCATGTTGCCCAAAGCCAGAACCACAAAGCCCAGCACCATGAAGGCAGTTGCGAAGGTACTCACAACGCCTAATGGTAGTACAGTTGCGGCGGCTCCCAAGACAACGAGCAGGATCGAAATCCAAAAAGTAACTTTTTTCGGTGGGGTTAACTTCATGTCATTCTCCTTAATCTAATTCCCATTTCCCAATAGGTGCCATTGTCGTTTGTACATTAATAGTATACAACCCTCATCAATAGGATGAACTACTCAAACCAGAGCCCGTTTTGAACACCGGGATCCGTTTTATCCACCACAATACGGTAAATCACAACTTTTTTGTCGTAAGTAACTTTGTAGCGCACAGCGTAATAATCACCAATGTCTTGAACATTAACCAATTCAACAGATTCTGATTTTCCAAGCGGATCGAAAATGGTATAGATTTTATCCATATCAGCCGTTTTGATGGAGTTAAGCATGACGTCAGAGAAATGGCTTGAAAATGTATCATAATTTTTGTTCTCAATGCCGGTGATCAAATCTTTGACTATGGCATCCGTTTTATCGAGGATGGCGTCACGATCAGCCCCCTCCTCGACATAAACAGGCGTCGCTTGCGTGCCACATGCAGATAAAATAATTGCTGATAATAAACTTACAAAAATGATCAATCGAGTTTTCATTTTTTATTCCTTTCTTTATATGATTTACGAAAGCAGTATACACCCAACCATGAAGCGAATAATCTTTCTATTAAGCGAATTAATATATTTCAAACAATTGGTGTTAATTGAAGGTACGAAAAAATATTGTAAAAATATTGATATTATTAATAATTAAATAAAAATAATTTATAAAATGTGAATACTATTGACAAAAAGAATAACTATTGCTAAACTATTTTAGATTTATTGATTTTTTAGAAAAAGAATATTGAGAGGCAGTGATGAAACAAACCATAATCCCGATTAAATCGGATGCGCATGTTTTTATCAAATGTAGTGCAGATTTGTCTGTTGAGGGCAGCGCAGAATCCACTTTGGTGGTAATCGTTGATCAAGGTGACAGCCTGCGAATGCGGGAGGAAAACGGCGTTTATCGGATTCAATCTGACACTGACTGCCGCTTGATTTTGCCAGATGCTGCGACGGTGACGGTTGAAAAAACCGGCGGTGACAGTCAATTACGGAATCTAAAAAGCCGCGTGGTTATTGGCAAGGTAGGTGGTGATTTAAAGCTGGATTCCATCAACGGCGCTTCTGTGGAATCGGTGGGTGGCGACTGTCATATATACGCTGCGATAGGCGCTGTTGAACTTGTTCGCATTGGCGGCTCTCTTATAGCTGATGGAGGAGAATCCATTTTTGCGAGCGGAGTAGGTGGAGATGCTCGCATTTATAATTTCTCAGGCAAGATAGAAGTAAACGCAGGCGATGAAGTCATTATTCAAATTTCACAAACCAACGTACCCGAGATTCGCGTAAAAGCCGGATCAGACATTGAGCTTTATCTGCCTGAAAGTGCAAATTGCCAATTAGACTTGAAAAGCAGCGGTGAAAGCATAGAAGTTCATGCTGCCGGTCAGGATGTTGAATTGGAAAGTCGTGAATTTTCCGTTCCTCTGGGGAATGGCGGAGCCACGGTAGCACTCACTGCTGGCGACAGCATCCAGGTCACTGATCGAGAAAAAATCGCAAACGATGAAAACGATTCGGTATGGGATGAGGATCATTGGAAGAATTTTGGATTCAACATCGGCCAAACGGTTCGTTTGGGATTAAAAATTGCCGGTGGTTCAGTTGATATGGCGCTCAAGCAAGCTGAAAAAGCAACCAAGGAAGCCAGTCGCGAAGTGGAACGCGTTTTTAGAGAACTGGATGGAAAACATTACCGCCCTGGCTCACACAGCAATCTGGTTGGTTTTTCTATGGGGGAAAGCCAACCTGCTTCACCCAATGCAAAAGCCGGACCCAGTGATGAAGAACGGATGCTGGTGCTGAAGATGCTTCAGGAAAAAAAGATTACGGTTGAAGAAGCCGAAAAATTGTTAAATGCGCTGGACCGCTGAGGTGGAGAAAATGACAACTGACGAAAATAAACTTGAGATATTGCGAAAAGTAGAAAACGGCACGCTATCTATTGAAGAAGGTGCTGACCTGATTGGCATACTTGAAAGCGCGAAATCTGAGCCAGAACCACAACCTTTCGAACCGATCTCTAGCAATGGAAAATTGAGCTCCATGGAACCCATCGAAAAGCATGAAGCCTCAGGTTGTTGGAAAGCAGCCTGGAGCATGTTTTTGGTAGGTGGGGCGATACTTTCGGGCTTTTCTGCCTATTGGGTTTATCAGGGATATATGAATAAAGGGTTCAGTTGGGGGTTTTGGCTCTCATGGATCCCCATGGTGATTGGTTTTGGATTGATGTTTTTCGGCTGGGCGCTGATGGAATCTCCGTGGATGCATGTAAAAGTACGCGCAAATGAAGAAGGAAAGAAATACAATTTTATTTTCAGCATGCCAATACCTTTTAATATTGGGCGTTGGGCGATGAGTACTTTCGGTCAGTATATGCCAGATGAAGTAAAAAGTAAGGATATTTTGAATGTTCTGGATCAAGCTGAAGCTTCGATCAATAGAGGAGAAACTTTTCAGGTTCAGGTTGATGATGAGAAAGACGGAACTAAAGTAGATATTTTTATCAATTGATCATTTTTCACTCCTTATGACCGGCGCTGATGCGCCGGTTTTTTTTCAAGTCCGGTATAATCCATTTATGAAATGGAATCACGTTATTGGCATAATCTTTTGTTCATTGGCAATAATAATTTTGATCGTTTCTATATGGCCGATTTCTTCCTTCTCGTCCCATATTGATTTTTCATTACCGGATGACTTGTCAGGAAAATTGGAATTTATCCAACCAAGACAAATGCGAGTAGGGGATGAGGCTGAGATTAGTCTGAAAGTCGTATTTAACCAAGACCACGCAGATAGTGTACCGCTCACCTTATTTAGCAAACTTGAATTGGATAATCTGGAAGTAACTCCGCGAGAAGAAGGAAAAGTAACGGTTGACCCCTCTAAACCTGTGGTTTATATCTGGAAGGTGATACCGCATAATGCAGGAACATATAATGGTACATTGTGGCTTTTTGCTGAATCAAATACGGGTGATAGAGACCTGATTCTGGCACGACCTATTGAACTGGTCGCTAAATCTTTGTTTGGTGTTTCTTATCAGATGGCAAGAATAATTGGTTTCATTGGGTTGATCACTGCTTTTTTTATAATATTCTTTCCAATTATTTGGCAAAAGCTGCGTAGTTTGACGTACAATCTTATGTAGATGCAATTTGCATTTGTATATGATAAAATAACTCAAGTTAGTAATATTATTCGTGTTTGAGGAGTGGCAAATGCTTAACGAGTGGTTATATCTGGGGATATTTCTTGTCATTGCTCTCGCAATCCCTGCTGCAGCTTTGCTTATTGCAGGAATGCTTTCTCCCAAAAAGCCAAACCCAATCAAAGATTCGACCTACGAATGCGGTATGGAAACCGTAGGTGTCTCATGGGTGCAGTTTAAAGTGCAATATTATATTTATGGATTGATCTTCCTGGTTTTTGATGTAGAAATTGTGCTGCTTTATCCCTGGGCAGTTGCTTACAATAAAGTGGCTCTTTTTGGCGTTATTGAGCTGATACTTTTTATAGTAATTTTGGCCAGCGGTTTGTTGTATGCATGGCGCAAAGGCGCATTGGAATGGGTATAAGCACAAGCATTGGAGTTAATCAATGAACTTTATTTATGATCCTGTTCCGTGGGTGATAAACTGGTTGACCCAACTACTTTTAAGTTGGGGACTTTCAGAAAATTTTGTAACCACCCTTTTGTATCTCGTTGGTGCTGTTTTGATTTGTCTTGGTGCCATGCTTTTTACCACCATGCTTATCTGGGCAGAAAGAAAGATCGGCGGCCGTTTTCAAGACCGCCTTGGCCCCAATCGGGTTGGACCGTGGGGGATTTTTCAATCCATTGCAGATATGTTGAAGATTTTTACCAAGGAATACATTAACCCTGTTGGCATCGACAAGATTCCATTTAACTTAGCACCAATTTTGGCTGTCGCAGCCGTGTTGGCTGTTTGGGCTGTGATTCCTTTCTCTCAGACAGTGTTCGGTTCTAACATTAATGTAGGCATATTATTTATTATCGCAATTGGCGGTTTAGGCGAGATGGCAATCATCCTGGCTGGATTTGGTTCCAATAATAAATATGCGTTGTTGGGAGCATTCCGGGCAGTGGCCCAGCTCATCAGCTATGAAGTACCCATGGTGATCGTCTTGTTGATCCCAGTAATGTTCAGCGGATCTATGGGACTGAATGATATTGTTCAGGCACAGACGATTCCCTTCATAGTCTATGCACCAGTGGCTTGCATGATATTTTTTATCTGCTCCATCGCAGAAAATGGTCGTGCACCGTTTGATTTACTTGAAGCTGATTCAGAATTGGTCGCAGGATACAATATTGAATATTCCGGTTTGAAATTCGGCATGTTCTTCGTGGCCGACTTTCTGCATGCCTTCACTTCAGCCATCGTTTTCACCACCATTTTCCTCGGAGGCTGGCAGGGTCCTGGTGTGGAGCAGATACCCGTTCTCGGCGGAGCATACATGCTGATCAAAACACTGCTGGTTTATTTCTTGATGCTGGCGATCCGCTTTACTGTACCGCGCTTCAGAATTGATCAGATGATGGCTCTCAACTGGAAAATCCTGACTCCGTTGGCGTTGGTCACAGTGGTCATGACCGCCCTGGTGGATAAAGCAATCCCTCATGAAATGACAGCCATACGAATTGGTGCTTTACTTGTCGCAAATTTAATCTTATGGCTTCTGGCTGACCGCATGATCACGACCTTTAGCAAACGCAATCCTGTTCAAGTGGTGACTGGCAAGTTGCGACCATTGGCACGCCCTGAAATTCTTTCGGTTGCCGAAAAGGAGACTGCTCAATGACAGGCATGCAGTTAATATTTCTCATAGCGGCCGCTGTTGTAGTGTCGTCAGCATTTATGAGTGTCACCTCTAGACGGATGATACATGCAGCTTTGTGGTTTGTTTTGGCTTTACTCGGCGTGGCGGTAATTTATGCCTTGCTGGAAGTAAGTTTCTTTGCGGTTGTGCAAGTGCTGGTTTATGTGGGTGCAATTGCCATCTTGATTATTTTCGCCACGATGCTTACCAGGCGAGCCCTTGAAGATCATGGTAAACAGTTCAATCGAGCCACACTTATGACCCTGGTAATTGTCAGTGTTATTTTTGCCGGGTTAGTGTTTTCGCTAAGGTCGTGGCCACAGATTCAAAGCATGACAGCGCCACTTTCTGCGGATCAACTTGATGTTGGCGTTCTTGGGTTGGCTCTCACCGCACCTGACGGATTCGCGCTGCCTTTTGAAGTCACTTCGATCCTATTATTGGCTGCTTTAATTGGCTCTATTTACGTGGCTTATGAACGGAAGGAGAAAAAGAAATGATTCCGTTGTACTGGTATCTTCTCCTTGCCGCTCTGCTCTTTTGTATTGGTTTGTTTGGGGTTATCACGCGCAAGAACGCGGTGGGCATACTGATTTCGATTGAATTGATGCTTAATGCTGCAAATATCAACTTGCTGGCTTTCTGGCGTTATTTATATTCCGAGACCGGCGACTTGCGCGGACAAGTGTTCGTAATCATAATCTTTGTGGTTGCTGCTGCAGAAGCCGCTGTTGGTCTGGCGATGATTATCTCTGCTTACAGGCAGAAACAAACGGTTGTTGCCAACGAAATTGACTCGATGAAAGGTTAATCCATTGAATTCGATCCTTTCACTAAATGAACTAATTTGGTTGATCCCTTTGCCGCCATTGGTGGCTTTTGTGGTAATTCTTTTATTGGTCAAAAAGTTTAATCGAGCCAGTCACTGGACGGCTATTTTGGCCGCAGGACTTTCGTTTGTGGGCAGTATGATCGTCTTTATCAAGGCAATCACTGCAACCGGGCTGGCAAAGGCACCCTTTGGCAGTGAAATAAACTGGCTGCCTACCGGAGATACCTGGCTAAAGATTGGTGTCATGGTAGACCCCTTGTCGGCAGTGATGCTTTTCTTTGTCGCCTGGACGATATTAATGATCATTATTTATAGCGTGGGCTATCACAACTTTGGACAGCCTAAAGGTGACCGCGACCGTCCAGGTCTGCCGCCACAAGGAGCCGAGGTTTCAGAACACGGTAAGACGCACCGCGTGCTTTCGATTGAACCGATGTATGCCCGCTTTTTCGCGCTTATCAGCCTCTTTGCTTTTGCCATGTACTTGCTGGTGGTGAGCGACAATCTGTTAACGCTCTACATCGGCTGGGAGATCATGGGTTTATGCTCCTATTTGTTGATTGGATTCTGGTACGGTAAAGAATCCGCACGTAAAGCAGCCATCAAAGCGTTTATCACCACTCGCATTGGTGATGTTTTCATGCTGCTAGGTCTGGCGGCTTTGTATACACTGACCGGCAGTTTAAGCTTTAATGAGATCCTTTCCAACCCGGCGGTTCTTGAAACCCTTTCCACCAGTATCTCACCAGTCTTGGGTCTGACGTGGGCAGGTTTGGTTGGATTGCTGCTGTTTATCGGCACAATCGGTAAATCCGCTCAGTTTCCGCTGCACGTTTGGCTGCCTGACGCCATGGAAGGGCCCACACCAGTATCTGCCATGATCCACGCGGCTACGATGGTTTCGGCAGGTGTGTATATGGTGATCCGCTTTTTTCCGCTGATATCAGCGGGATGGCATCAAGGAGACGTGCTCAATCCGACCATGACTATTATGGCAAGTATTGGCGCGTTCACAGCCCTGTTTGCAGCTACGATTGCCATGGCACAAAACGATGTCAAAAGGGTGTTGGCTTTTTCGACTATTTCGCAGTTGGGATATATGATCGCAGCGTTAGGCATTGGTGCTTACACAGCAGCGACTTTCCACCTGGTGACCCACGCTTTCTTCAAAGCATTGCTGTTCCTGGGTTCCGGTTCGGTGATCCACGGCATGGAACACGGGGTTCTGCACAGCGGCAAGCACATTGATCCGCAAGACATGCGCCAGATGGGAGGGCTGCGAACCAAGATGCCGCGCACCTTCTGGTCTTTCCTGGCCGGCGGATTGGCGCTCTCGGGTTTTCCATTAATCACAGCAGGTTTCTGGTCTAAAGATGAAATCCTTACAGGCGCATTTTTAGGTTCACATATGGCAGTTTTTATCATGCTTGCGTTGGCAGCCCTATTGACCGCATTTTATACGGCTCGGCAGATAACTCTGGTTTTCTTTGGCGAACCGCGCAGCGAAGCGGCCAAACATGCTTCAGAGACCAAGCCAGTGATGACGACTCCTCTGTTGATTCTGGCGTTTTTTGCCCTTACGTTGGGCTGGGTGGGAATTCCAAAGGAATTCCCGATTCTTGGTCCGATTTCTCCAGCCTGGTTCCAAACCTTTATGGGACAAATGGTTGAAGGCGCACACGCAGAAGGGCACTCACTTGTTCCCGTGTTAACCTCCCTGGTGGTTTCACTGGGTGGCTTAACTTTGGGATGGCTGGTTTATCGCAGATTTAAATCCGCAAACCAGCAAGACCCCTTGGAAAAAGGTCTAGGTTATTTCTTTAAGGTCTTCCAGAACAAGTATTGGGTGGATGAGTTTTACGAGGTGGTCTTTATCAGACCTGCGGGTTGGTTTGCAGATAAAATTTCATACCAATTTTTTGACCTAACCCTCATTGACGGCGCACTGCACGGCATTGGGCGCATCGGAAATGGATTGGGCAAGCTCTTTCGCTTCGGGTTTGACCAACCTGTTGTCAACGGTGCCGGGGATGGGGTGGCAGCCAGCACCAAAGGACTGGGTAATCTGCTGCGGCGCATGCAAAACGGCAAGATCCAGCACTATATGGGATTGGCGATATTGTTCATCGTGTTGATTACTATTGCGGTAGTTTATTTTGTGCAAATCTGAGAGTAGGAAACCCTTATGACCTTTCTTTCAATTCCGATTCTCGCCTGGTTGATTTTGATCCCTGTTTTGGGTGGGCTGTTGTTATTATTGATTCCTGGCAAAAAAGTCGCACTGCTGCGCTGGAGCGCTTTGTGTATCAGCTTGATTCCGTTAGTAATGGTTGTGGTGTTGTGGGTAAATTATCAACCCAAGGCAGACGCGCTATTTCAATTCGAGATGAACATCCCATGGTTTGCGGCGATAAATTCAAATATCCATTTCGGTATTGATGGTATATCGTTGGTGATGGTGCTATTGACTGCTCTTTTAACGCCGTTAGCGATTCTGACCTCTTTCAATATTAAAGTGAATGTCAAAGCTTTCATGGTGCTGTTCCTGCTTTTGGAAACAGGCATTCTTGGCGTTTTCGTCTCACTTGACCTGCTGGTATTCTTCCTCTTCTGGGAAATCGGTCTGGTACCAATGTATTTCTTAATCAATCTGTGGGGTGGCGAGAAACGCAATTATGCTTCATTAAAATTCATTATATTCACTATAGGCGGCTCGCTTGGACTGTTGTTGGCCATCCAGATGATTGGAGTGGTGTCGGGGACATTCGATTTCGTTGAAATCCTATATGCCTGGCCTGCGCTGCAAAGTGGCACACTCTTTGGCCTTCCACTCGAGACTGTCAAAGCGATAGCCTTCTGGGCTTTCGTAATCGCTTTCGCCATTAAGGTTCCGGTGTGGCCTTTTCACACCTGGCTGCCGGATGCTCATACAGAAGCGCCCACCGGTGGAAGTATGATCCTGGCAGGTGTGCTGTTGAAACTTGGTGCATACGGTTTCTTGCGTTTAGTGCTGCCGCTCTTCCCGGTTGAATCTGCAAAATTCGCGGGCTGGTTGGCGGTTTTAGCTGTAGCTGCCATTGTTTTTGGCGCGCTTTCGGCTGCCAGTCAGAAAGATTTCAAACGTCTGGTGGCTTATTCTTCCATCAACCACATGGGATTCGTGATCCTGGCAGTGGCTGCGGCAGCCTGGGCTGGCGGCAGCACTGACCCGGCGATCAAGCAAAGCAGTGTCATCGCAGTCAATGGCGCGGTGCTGCAGATGTTCAACCATGGATTGAGTGCGGCGGGCATGTTCTTTCTGGTAGGTGTGCTATACGACCGGACTCATACGCGCATGCTCGACAAATTTGGTGGGTTGTTTGCCATTGTCCCGACTTATGGTGCCATTTTGATCTTTCTTTCGATGGCCTCATTGGGATTGCCAGGTTTAAATGGATTTGTATCTGAATTTATGATTGTACGAGGTGTTTGGCCAATCTTCATGTTGTTGACGGCTATCAGCATGGTCGGACTTTTGTTTACCGGTGTGTATGTGGTAAAGGCACTCAAACTGGTGCTTCAAGGCCCGTTCAATGAAACCTGGGCTGGCAAAATTTCAGAAATTAACTTGCGCGAACTTTTTGTCATTGTGCCGTTGATGATCTTGATTTTGTCTATTGGTATATGGCCAAGCTGGATTCTAAATATAATCAACCAGACCGTTATGCGCTGGTTTTAGAGGAGCATCA